>CAZDSH010000097.1:0-1680 GCA_964508195.1 uncultured Clostridiaceae bacterium | reverse complement strand
TTCGAGGGGGCAGGATAGTGTCCATCTCATTGCTCATAGGCGGCCGGGCCGAGGTTTTGGAAATCATTCCCCAGGAGGACATCCCTATATTAAATAAACCCTTAAAACAACTTGGCATGCCAAAGGGCATAATATTTGGCGCTATTTTAAGGGATGGACATGTAATAATACCTGACGGTAATACCGCTATAGAGAAATCCGACAGGGTTATAGTGTTTACGCTGGATTCGCATGTGGAGCGGGTTGTACGGCTTTTTGGCAGTAGGAAGGGGGTCTTGGGTTTACATGAATTCGATGATGGTGTTAAAGACGCTGGGGATGTTACTTTTATGTGAAGCTTTTACTATGGTACCCCCTATTTTAGTCGCCTTTATATACGGGGAGGACACCGTTATCGCCTTTGCCCTATCCATTATTATCACTGTGGCAGCGGGCTTGCTTCTTTATTCTATAAAGGTGAAGGACAAGATAATAAGATACAAAGAGGGTTTTGCCATAGTGACCTTTGGATGGCTCATCGTTTCTGTACTCGGGGCTCTACCCTTTTTACTTACCGGAGCCCTGCCTTCAATAGTTGACGCATTTTTTGAAACCGTATCCGGGTTTACAACTACCGGTGCTACGGTGGTACGGAATATTGAAGCCCTTCCTAATAGCCTGCTTTTTTGGCGCTCCTTTACTAACTGGCTAGGGGGTATGGGCATATTGGTACTGACTCTGGCCCTTGCACCGGCCCTTGGAGTGGGTACATTTCAGATATTAAAAGCCGAAAGCCCCGGACCTATATCCACGAAGCTGACGCCCCGGGTAAGCAATACCGCTAAACTGTTATACAATACGTATATCGTGATCACGCTAGCACAAGTAATCCTGCTGGTTTTAGGGGGCATGCCCCTATTGGACAGCTTCGTTCATACGTTTTCCACCCTGGGTACCGGTGGCTTTTCTCTAAAAAATACGAGCATCGGTGGCTACAACAACGCCTATTTCGAAGGGGTTATTACCCTGTTTATGATTATATCCGGGGCCAATTTTTCTTTGCATTACATGGCCTTTAGAAACAAAAGCCCCGGCGCGTTGTTTAAGGATTCTGAGTTTAGGACGTACCTATTCATAATAGCGGCGGCTATAGGCGTTATTACATTCAACTTAGCCGGCGAATCCTTTGGCAATATATTCGAAAGTTTCAGACATTCCTCCTTCCAGGTTGTATCTGTAATAACGACTACGGGGTTTGCCACTACGGATTTTGATCTATGGCCGGATTTTAGTAAAGCGATATTATTTGTGCTTATGTTCGTTGGCGGTTGTGCCGGGTCCACAAGCGGAGCCATGAAGGTAGTAAGGATTCAATTAGTGTTCAAATATCTAAAGCGCGAGGTTAGCAGGCTTATACACCCACGGGTAGTAAAGGCTGTAAAGATTGGGGATACGCCGGTAAAGGAAGGTGTACTTTCGGAGGTTATGGCCTTTACTGCATTTTATATAATCGCTTTTATGGGGGCGACGCTTCTGATGACGGTTCAGGGCTATGACCTCATAAGCTCGGCTTCCGCCGTAGCTACGACTATAGGCAATGTTGGGCCGGGTTTTGGTATCGTAGGCCCTGCGACGACCTTCGCTTCACTTTCCGGGTTTTCTAAGATACTCCTTTCCCTATGCATGATACTCGGTAGGCTG
>CAZDSH010000096.1:0-1680 GCA_964508195.1 uncultured Clostridiaceae bacterium | reverse complement strand
TTCGAGGGGGCAGGATAGTGTCCATCTCATTGCTCATAGGCGGCCGGGCCGAGGTGTTGGAGATCATTCCCCAGGAGGACATCCCTATATTAAATAAACCCTTAAAACAACTCGGTATGCCAAAGGGTATAATCTTTGGCGCTATTTTAAGGGATGGGCATGTAATAATACCCGACGGTAATACCGCCATAAAAAAATCCGATAGGGTTATAGTGTTTACGTTGGATTCGCATGTGGAGCGGGTTGTACGGCTTTTTGGCAGTAGGAAGGGGGTTTTAGGTCTACATGAATTCGATGATGGTCCTAAAGACGCTGGGGATGTTACTTTTATGTGAAGCTTTTACTATGGTACCCCCTATTTTAGTCGCCTTTATATACGGGGAGGACACCGTTATCGCCTTTGCCCTATCCATTATTATCACTGTGGCAGCGGGCTTGCTTCTTTATTCTATAAAGGTGAAGGACAAGATAATAAGATACAAAGAGGGTTTTGCCATAGTGACCTTTGGATGGCTCATCGTTTCTGTACTCGGGGCTCTACCCTTTTTACTTACCGGAGCCCTGCCCTCGGTCGTTGACGCATTTTTTGAAACTGTTTCCGGGTTTACAACTACCGGCGCTACAGTAGTACAGGATATTGAATCCTTTCCTAATAGCCTGCTTTTTTGGCGCTCCTTTACTAATTGGTTAGGGGGTATGGGCATATTGGTACTGACTCTGGCCCTAGCACCGGCCCTTGGGGTGGGTACATTTCAGATATTAAAAGCCGAAAGCCCCGGGCCTATGGCCACAAAACTGACGCCCCGGGTAAGCAATACCGCTAAACTGTTGTACAATACGTATATCGTGATCACGCTAGCACAAATAGTCCTATTGGCCCTAGGGGGCATGCCCCTATTGGACAGCTTCGTTCATACGTTTTCCACCCTGGGTACCGGTGGCTTTTCTCTAAAAAATACGAGCATCGGTGGCTACAACAACGCCTATTTCGAAGGGGTTATTACCCTGTTTATGATTATATCCGGGGCCAATTTTTCTTTGCATTACATGGCCTTTAGAAACAAAAGCCCCGGCGCGTTGTTTAAGGATTCTGAGTTTAGGACGTACCTATTCATAATAGCGGCGGCTATAGGCGTTATTACATTCAACTTAGCCGGCGAATCCTTTGGCAATATATTCGAAAGTTTCAGACATTCCTCCTTCCAGGTTGTATCTGTAATAACGACTACGGGGTTTGCCACTACGGATTTTGATCTATGGCCGGATTTTAGTAAAGCGATATTATTTGTGCTTATGTTCGTTGGCGGTTGTGCCGGGTCCACAAGCGGAGCCATGAAGGTAGTAAGGATTCAATTAGTGTTCAAATATCTAAAGCGTGAGGTTAGCAGACTCATACACCCACGGGTGGTAAAGGCTATAAAGATTGGGGACGTACCGGTAAAGGAAGGGGTGCTTTCCGAGGTTATGGCTTTTATCGCATTTTATATAATTGCCTTTGTATGTGCGACGCTTTTGATGACGGTCCAAGGTTATGACCTAATAAGTTCCGCCTCCGCCGTAGCTACTACTATAGGCAATGTTGGGCCGGGGTTTGGTATCGTAGGCCCATCGACGACCTTCGCGGGACTTTCCGGGTTTTCTAAGATACTCCTTTCCCTATGCATGATACTCGGTAGGCTG
>CAZDSH010000095.1:0-1841 GCA_964508195.1 uncultured Clostridiaceae bacterium | reverse complement strand
AAATTGCTCTTAGCCCGGAACTGTTTACTAAGGGGTACCTTATTCTCTCTGAAATAATCCCTTAAAAGGGTTTTAACTTTTAGAGGTATCCTAGAAGGAAACAATCTAAGGGTTTCAAGGCCTTTTTGTTTTATACTGTATAAATGTTTGCCCATGTCCTCGTAATGTGTAATTAAACTTTTTTGTACCAGCTCCGTCAAGTATTGTTGTATAGAAAAATAATTCATAAGTTCATTTTCCAGGACTATCTGAACTATTTGATTCCTCGAAAGGGGCGCATCTACCTTTGAAAGTATGTATAAAAGGATTAACTTGTTTTCCGCAAGCTCCTCGGTGTCGTTATAAATCAATACCATCGCCTCCAAAGGTATTATACCAAAAGGTAGGATTTCCTAAAAGTATATATGTAATATTAATTTCGGCGGATAGCTAAGCTGAACGTTGGCGACACCATTTTTTACAGTTGGTTATAGACAGCACTATAATGTATAATTTGTTTTGGGTACATATTATACATATTGGAGTGGTTCGATGAAAAAATATTCGGTATTGGTCTTCGTAATCGTTGCATTGTCCGTTGTCATAACGACGGTCGCCTGTTCGGTGCCCGGGCAGCAGCCAGCCCATGGCCAGCCCGGGAACGGGGAGGAGCAAGGAGCCGTTGATGGGGTGGATATTCAGGGCGATGACCCTGATATAAGTAGCGAAGATGATCTGCGGGAAGAAATAGATTACCTGTCTATAAGGCCTAATGAAATGGGCAAGATCATGATACTTATGTACCATGTAATAGGGGATAGCGAAGGGGAATGGTCACGGAAACGGAACAATTTTAAAAGGGATTTAGAGGTATTATACGAAAAGGGCTATCGTTTAATAAGCCTTAGGGATTATATCTCCAATAATATTGATATTGAGGCCGGTTGTACGCCGGTAGTTATTACCTTCGATGACGGTACCCAGGGGCAGTTTAATATTATCCAAAATAATGGTAATAATACAATAGACCCGAAATGTGCCGTGGGCATATTAGAGGATTTTTATAAAAAAAGGCCGGATTTTGGGCTTAAGGCCACTTTTTTTGTATATTATCCTGTACCCTTTAGACAAAAAGATTTAGTGGAATATAAGTTCAAATACCTCGTTGAAAGGGGTATGGATATAGGCAACCATACCTACGGCCATGCGAACCTAGGTCAGCTCGATGCTGCGGGTATCCAAGAACAGCTAGGCAGGATGGCCCTGGAGACAGAAAAATATTTGCCCGGGTACAACGTAAATACCCTGGCATTGCCCTATGGCGCCAATGCGAAGGAACAGTATAGGGAATACGTGCAAAGGGGCGAATATGAAGGCTTTGAATATCAAAACGATATTGTACTGTTAGTAGGTTCAAACCCGGCCCCCTCGCCGGTTGACAAGAAACTTGATCTTCGGAGGGTGCCCAGGGTAAGGGCTACCGATGATCCCGCTATAAGTACCGGAATGTACGATTGGTTGGATTATTTCGATAAAAATCCCCATGAAAGATATATAAGTGACGGCGATCCTAATACCGTTGTCATACCCCGGGGTATGGAGAGCGGGGTAGACGGGGAAAGGTTAGGGGACAGGGAGCTTATAATATATGATTTGGAATAATTATACTCCCTAGCCCAAGTTTAATATTTGTAAATGTTTTCAAGGCTATATATAACGTGATAAAGACTTTACATCTTCTAGCGTGTCATCCTGGGCGTAGCACCAGCGTATCATCCTGTGAGCGTAGCACCAGCGTATCATCCTGTGAGCGTAGCACCCAGCGTGTCATCCTGAGCGTAGCACCAGCGTGTCATCCTGAG
>CAZDSH010000094.1:0-1881 GCA_964508195.1 uncultured Clostridiaceae bacterium | reverse complement strand
CGGAGAGGGTTATAGAGGTGGCCAACTATATAATTGAATCAAAGGCCACGGTAAGGGAGACGGCCAAGATATTTAAGGTGAGCAAAAGCACGGTACACAAAGATGTATCCGAAAGACTACCTAAAATAAATCCTGTAATTTTCGGAGAGGTAAAAAAGGTACTAGAAAAAAATAAGGCAGAGCGTCATATAAGGGGTGGAAGGGCTACCCAAATAAAATATAGATCCAAAGACCAAAGGGATTTGGGCAAAGGGGGCCTGAATGGGATCTAGATAAAAATTTAACAGGAAATTCCGTCCATAAAAGAGGATTTTGACATAAAACATAGAATTAGTATAAATCAGAGGTAATCTGTGGAAATACATAAATAGATATTAGTTGTTAAAAAGCAAAAGAAAGGACCGATAAATGTGTTTGGAAGAAGGGACATCGGTATAGATTTAGGGACTTCAAGCGTTTTAATATATATGCGAGGAAAGGGTATAGTGCTAAGGGAACCCTCCGTTGTAGCTATTGATATAAGGGGCGGGAAAATATTAGCTGTAGGCTCAGAGGCTAGTAAAATGCTGGGAAGGACCCCGGGGAATATAGTAGCCCTAAGGCCACTACAGGACGGGGTAATCTCTGACTATGAACTTACAGAGAGAATGCTTAGGTATTTTTTCAAAAAGGCTATAGTAAAGGGATTTGGCCGTAAGCCTAGGGTTGTAGTCTGTGTACCTAGTGGGGTTACGGAGGTAGAAAAGCGTGCCGTTATAGATGCCTCCTATGAAGCCGGCTCAAGACGTACCTATCTTATAGAAGAGCCCATCGCAGCTGCTATTGGTGCAGGAATAGACATAAGTAAACCCTATGGTAATATGATAGTGGATATTGGAGGCGGAACTACAGATATTGCTGTTATATCCCTAGGAGGGTCTGTAGTCACAAATTCCATTAAATTTGCTGGAGATATGTTTGATGAGTCCATTATTCGTTATATGAGGAAGCGTTATAATATATTGATAGGCGAACGAACGGCTGAGCAGATGAAAATAAATATTGGCTCGGCATCTCCCCGTGAGGAAGAGGTTTCTATGGATATAACGGGTAGGAATCTAATATCTGGGCTTCCTAAGACTATAAGTGTAAGTTCAGAAGAAATGATAGAGGCCATGGGCGAACCCTTGGAGACCTTAGCCGATACAATCCATGGAGTCCTTGAAAAAACCCCGCCAGAACTAGCCTCTGATATTAGTGAAAATGGTATAATTATGACCGGTGGTGGCTCCCTCTTATATAATATGGACAAACTACTTGAGGAAAAATTAAAGATCGATGTAAATGTAGCCGAGGATCCCTTATCCTGTGTTGCCATAGGGACAGGCAAGGCTTTAGAGGACATAGATCTATATGCAGAAACTTCGGTATTTGATCATAGAAGAAAATCCTCTGCCTATTAAAACGGGGATATTACGAAAATAAATTTCCTTTGTAGGAATCTTAAACGGAAAGAAAGGATGTAACAAGATGCTAAGGGGTTTATACACAGCGGCTACAGGGATGATTCATCAGCGATATAGATTGGATACAATAGCCAATAACCTATCTAACATCAATACCAAGGGTTATAAAAAAGATGATATAGTTAGCCGGTCCTTTAAGGATGAACTATTACTTAGGGTAGGACAAAATACCACAGGTGCAATGGGATTAGGGCCCCTTAACCATGGCGTTTATGCCGAAAGGGTATCAACCTTTTATCAAGATGGCCCACTAGAGCACACGGATGTTATGACGGATTTAGCCCTACAAGGCGGTGGTTTCTTTGTAGTTCAAGGAGAGGAAGGACCATTATATACTAGGGATGGAAGCTTTAAGGTCAACGACCAAGGGATTTTG
>CAZDSH010000093.1:0-2139 GCA_964508195.1 uncultured Clostridiaceae bacterium | reverse complement strand
ACGGGAATTTCCGCAAACTAGCCTACCGGCTTCGAACAGCGAAAATTCTGATCCTTCGCCCTCTGCGCTCTTTCTATTATGCGGGTGTAAGCTCAGCTACGGACAGCCTAATGCCTCCCACTTCCTACTTCCCACTTCCCACTTCCCACTTCCCATTTATAAGCATAGCTTCGCATCCCCGCCCCCTCTGCGTTTACTAACCGATCATCTGACTTCTAATCGACTGATTATTCAACCCTAGCCCCTGACGCTTTACAAAAAAAAAGAGGAGGAATGTTGATGAGAAACTATAAAAATATTAGCCTTTATAAGGACGTAACCGAAGAACAGTGGAACGACTGGCATTGGCAGATAAAAAACCGGGTAACGACGGTAAAGCAGCTTAGGGAAATTATCAACCTTACCGCCGAAGAGGAAAAGGCTATAGACGAAAGCCTAGTTCTGCTCAGGATGGGCATAACTCCCTACTACGCTTCCCTTATGGATCCCGATGACCCGAACTGTCCCATAAGAAAGCAGGCGGTGCCCACAACCTTTGAACTGCATAAAGGTGAAGGGGACATGGAGGATCCCCTTCTAGAGGATACGGACTCCCCTGTAGAGGGCCTGACTCATCGTTACCCCGACAGGGTATTGTTTTTGATAACGGACCAATGCTCTATGTATTGCAGGCATTGTACCCGCAGGAGGTTCGCCGGCCAAACCGACGAGGCGATGCCAATGGACAAAATAGAAAAGGCGATAGAATATATAGCCAACACGCCGAAGGTAAGGGACGTACTCATATCCGGCGGCGACGGCCTCGTTATCGCCGATGATAGGCTCGAATTTATTTTAAAAAAGCTAAGGGACATACCCCATGTGGACATAATAAGAATAGGCAGCCGCACCCCGGTGGTTATGCCCCAGCGCATAACCGATGAACTCGTAAGTATGCTGAAAAAATATCACCCGCTATGGCTTAACATGCATTTCAACCATCCGAAGGAAATAACGCCGGCTTCAGCAAAGGCCTGCGCGCTCCTTGCCGATGCGGGAGTGCCCCTGGGCAATCAGTCGGTACTCCTCAGGGGCGTAAACGACTGCGTACACATAATGAAACGTCTTGTGCATCTTTTGGTGAAGATACGGGTTCGGCCCTATTATATTTATCAATGCGACCTTTCCATGGGCATAGAACATTTCAGGACGAAGGTATCAAAGGGGATAGAGATAATAGAAGGCTTAAGGGGCCATACCTCCGGCTTTGCGGTACCTACCTTCGTAGTAGATGCCCCCGGCGGCGGCGGCAAAATACCCGTTATGCCGCAATACCTTATCTCCATGTCGGACAAAAAGGTAGTGCTAAGAAACTACGAGGGCGTAATAGCTACTTATTCAGAGCCCCAATACATGCCGGAACGATGTGATTGCCCCGATTGCAGGGCCAAGAGGCGTGACACAGGCGTAATAAAGCTGTTACAGGGGAACGACATAGCCTTGGAGCCAGAGAACTTGGAACGGAAAAGCCGCCGATAGGCTAACATGACATTATCACAGAATAAATTCAGGGATAAGACAACATTTCCTTGATATTTATAACAAAGGAATGTATAATAGTGTCGTAAAATGGTCCAAAGGGAACCATTTTGGTTGACAAAGGTTTATTTTATTCGGCGATTTAGGTCGCCGTTTTTTTTTAACGATATAAACTTAGTAAAGAACAATACCGATAATATATATAAGGACAGTTATGTCTATAAAAGAACTTTCCGCCCGGTAGTTGGTTACTGAATAAAAGGCGACGCGGGCGGCCCGATGTGTACGGTTTGCAGACAAATGTGACCGGATTGCGAATAAAGATTTAGATATTAGACGTCGGACATTATCCGATCCATAAAATATATATAAAGTGTTAATAATATTACTTTACTTGTCATTTAAGAGGGTGAAGCCCGAAGAATCTTCTTGGAGGCAGACATAAGATCCTTCGCTACGCTCAGGATGATACGCTAGTGCTACGCTCAGGATGACACGCTGATGCTACGCTCAGGATGACACGCTGATGCTACGCTCAGGATGACACGCTGATGCTACGCTCAGGCTGATACGCTAGTGCTACGCTCAGGATGACACGCTGATGCTACGCTCAGGATGACA
>CAZDSH010000092.1:0-2202 GCA_964508195.1 uncultured Clostridiaceae bacterium | reverse complement strand
TCATCCTGGGCGTAGTACCAGCGTGTCATCCTGTGAGCATAGCACCAGCGTGTCAGCCTGTGAGCATAGCACCAGCGTGTCAGCCTGTGAGCATAGCACCAGCGTGTCATCCTGAGCGTAGCACCAGCGTGTCATCCTGTGAGCATAGCACCAGCGTGTCATCCTGGGCGTAGTACTAGCGTGTCATCCTGAGCATAGCACCAGCGTGTCATCCTGAGCGTAGCGAAGGATCTTATGTCTGCCTCCAAGAAGATTCTTCGGGCTTCGCCCTCTTAAATGACAAGTAAAGTAATATTATTAACACGTTATATATAGGTTAAGTAGGGGCTTTCCTGGATAGTTTTTTAAAGTTAGCGACTGGTTGGTGCAATGGTAAATAGGAGGTTATCCTATGGATAAAAACGATTCTATAAAGGGTTTTGATAAAGTAGAAGGGAGAAACCCGGTTTTAGAATTATTAAACAGCCAAAGAAAAATCGAAAGGCTGATAGTGGCAAAGGGGCTTAACCCCGCGGGCTATAAAATAGTCGAGGGGGCAAAACGAAAGGGCATTAGGGTGGAATATGTACCACGACAACGATTAGACAACCTTTCCGAAAAGGGGAACCATCAAGGGCTCATAGCCTTAACCGAAAAGTTCAGGTACGCGGAGGGGCCGAAGGCTATTATAGAAGAAGTTCGTGCAAAGGGCCAAGAACCCCTTATAGTTGTACTTGATAAGGTTAAAGATCCCCATAACCTCGGCGCTGTAATAAGGACGGCCCATTGCAGCGGCGCCCACGGCGTAATAATTCCTAAAAGGAATGCAGCTAAGGTAACCCCAACGGTTATAAAATCGGCGGCGGGGGCTACGGAGCATATTCCAATAGCCCGGGTTACTAATATAGTGCGCACTATAGAGAAGATGAAGGTTCTAGGGCTTTGGGTAGCCGGCGCGGATATGGATGGGGATATAATGTATAACGCTGATTTTAACGGGCCGATCGCGCTTGTGGCTGGCAGCGAGGGCAAAGGCTTAAGTCGGCTAGTGCGGGATAGGTGTGATTTCCTTGTAAAGGTGCCAATGAAAGGTACTATAACGTCATTAAACGTATCGGTAGCCGTAGGGGTGTTATTATACGAGGTATTAAGGCAAAGACAATATTGATGCGGGGGGGACTTTTAAAATAATAAAAGCGCCCCGGGAGCGGCTTGACTAATAAAAGGCACATATATATAATGTTTATATGGCTTACTAGCGGGTTAACGAGGTTCTTAGGCTAGGATGGAGGCGATGCTGATGGAAGCTGAAGTTCGGGGCAAAACAGCTTATGAGCATTACGAAATGATGCTCGACGAAGAGATCGTACAACAGGCAAAGGAAGGCAGTTGTAAAGCCGCCGAATACCTTATCATTAAATACAGGAACTTCGTCCGAGCGAAGGCGCGTTCGTACTTTCTCATAGGAGCCGACCGTGAAGACATCGTCCAAGAAGGAATGATAGGTCTATATAAGGCCATAAGGGATTTCCGGCAGGACAAGCTTTCATCCTTTAGGGCCTTTGCCGAGCTGTGTATCACACGGCAAATCATTACGGCGATTAAAACTGCTACGAGGCAAAAACATATTCCTTTAAATTCGTATATATCCTTGAACAAACCATTATATGACGAGGAATCCGATAGAACTTTGTTGGACATACTGTCCGGCGGCCGTATGACAGACCCCGAAGAATTGATGATAAGCCGCGAAGAGTTTGTGCATATAGAGAGTAAAATAGGCGAAATATTAAGCGATCTCGAATGGGAGGTGCTTATGTCATACCTCCAGGGTAAATCGTACCAGGAAATAGCCTGTGACCTCGATCGCCATGTTAAATCAATAGACAATGCCCTGCAGAGGGTTAAAAGGAAACTGGAGAGATATTTGAATACTAGGGAATAGGCTAGAATAAAGTCACTAATACTTCTTGACTCCATAGGGTACTATATAGTAAAATTGTTTACTGTCAGGTTCCATAGTCGGAGTATTAACAATGGATTTTGCCCATGTAGCTCAGAAGGTAGAGCGTCGCCTTGGTAAGGCGGAGGTCACCGGTTCAAATCCGGCCGTGGGCTCCATATTTATTTTAGTGCGGAACGCCGGGGCCAGTTTCCTGGTTAATACCATTAAAGAGGAGGAATGAAGGATGGGAAAGGCGAAATTTGAAAGGACAAAACCCC
>CAZDSH010000091.1:0-2348 GCA_964508195.1 uncultured Clostridiaceae bacterium | reverse complement strand
TTAGCCCGCTAGTTCCATACCCTTTTTAAGGGCCTTTTTATTTATATCCACAAACTGTGATTTTACTTCTTCCTCTATAGCCCTATTCCAGTCTAGGTCCTCAAGGCCGATAGCCTTTATAAGCGCGCCAAGGAGCACTATGTTTTGTGTCCTCGGGTTGCCTAGCTCCCGGGCAACGTCCGCGGCCTTAAACACTATCGTCTTTGCTTTACTTTTTAGCTCCTCTATTATGCCCTCGGGGTACTCCGCAGCACCTATTAGTATCGGCATAGAGGGTATGGTATGATCGTTTACTACCATAACGCCGTCCTTTTTCAGGTACTCCAACATACGCATAGCTTCCATCTGTTCAAAGGATACTATTATATCCGCCTGGCCTTTACCTATTAAGGGCGAATATACTTTATCGCCATACCTTACCTGGGTAGTGACGCTACCGCCCCTTTGCGCCATACCGTGTACCTCGGACATCTTAACGTCATAGCCCGCGTTTACAAGGGCCGCGGATAGTACCTTACTCGTTAGTATTATACCTTGGCCACCTACGCCTACGAACAAAATATTCTTTACATCGGCCATTGATTATTCACCCACCTTTTCTATGGCATCAAAGGCGCATAGCTGTGTGCACAGCTCGCAACCGTTACACATAGTATCGTCTATTATTACTTTGCCATCCTGTTTTGATATAGCGGGGCAGCCTATTTGCATACAGGCATAGCACTGGGTGCACTTATCCTGGTCTACCCTGCAATAACCCGTCGGCTGCGGCTCCGTCTTTATAAGGGCACAGGGCCACTTTGTCACTATAACATTAGGCTCTTCCTTTTTCATCGCCTCGTTAACCGCAGAGCGCATTTCCTTAAGGTTTAAAGGATTAACAACCTTCACGTCCTTTATACCAAGGGCACGACAGATATCCGGTATGTCCAGGGCCACCGTATCGTCACCCTTTAACGTCTTACCTGTGCCGGGGTTATCCTGGTGACCCGTCATGCCGGTTATCCTGTTATCGGCTATTATCACTGTAATATTGCTCTTATTGTAAGCAACGTCCATAAGGCCCGTTAGACCCGAATGGAAGAACGTAGAATCACCTATTACAGCGAATACTTTGCCATCCCTTTCGTTCTTGTCCATAGCCTTTTTGAAACCATGGCCCGCACTTATGCTAGCACCCATACAGATACAGGTATCCGCGGCGTTTAGCGGCGGCATTGCGCCTAACGTATAACAACCGATATCGCTCGTTATAACGGCATCCTTTTTACTTAGTGCAAAGTATAAACCCCTATGGGGACAGCCGGGGCATAGTACCGGCGGTCGGCCGGGCATTTGTTTGTCGGGCTTTAATAGTTCTTTTTTCGTACCTAAAAGGCTTCTTTCTATGATGTCCGGATTAAGCTCGAATACGCCGGGGATCTTATCCTTACCTATACAACTAAAGCCTAACATCTTTACGGTATCCTCGATGTAGGGTTCGTTTTCCTCTATCACATAAAGGGTATCCACCTGTTTTGCGAACTCGGCTATTTTCCCCTTGGGAAGGGGGAAGGTCATGCCAAGTTTTAAATAGGAGGCACTGTCTCCAAACACTTCCTTCGCATACTGATAGCTTATACCGCTCGTTATAATGCCTATCTTTTTATCGTTCCATTCGATAAAGTTAAGGGGCGTATTATTGCTTAGCTCCTCTAGTTTCTTAAGACGCTCCTCTAAGGTTACGTGTAATTTCCGTGCATGGGCCGGTACCACGATATACTTACCCATATCCCGTTCATAGGGCTTAATATCTACTTCCTGCCTTTCTTTAAACTCCACTAAACCTTTACTGTGACATATCCTCGTTGTTACCCTTAAAAGTAACGGTATATCGTATTCTTCGCTTATCTTTATTCCCTCTACAACAAAATCCTTTGCCTCCTGGCTATCACTGGGCTCTAGCATCGCGATCTTCGCGGCCCTTGCATAATACCTGTTATCCTGTTCGTTCTGCGAACTGTGCATACCCGGATCGTCAGCGGATACCAGTATTAAGCCGCCGTTTACGCCGGTATAGGTCATAGTAAATAACGGATCCGCAGCCACATTAACGCCTACGTGTTTCATCGCGGATATTGACCTTGCACCGGAGATGGAAGCACCGAGGGCTACCTCTAACGCTACCTTCTCATTCGGCGCCCACTCCGCATATATTTCGTCATAGGGTGCTATATTCTCGAGTATCTCGGTACTAGGCGTCCCCGGGTAGGCGGCCGCCACCGTTATACCCGCTTCATAGGCACCCCTGGCAATGGCTTCATTGCCTGATAGAAGCTTCTTCAATTAGCTCACTCCTCACAAAATAT
>CAZDSH010000090.1:0-2479 GCA_964508195.1 uncultured Clostridiaceae bacterium | reverse complement strand
ACCCATGGCCTACGACTGTTGCCCTTGCTTGCTTTGAAGACATAGCAATTAGCTCTTATGTTAACCAACCAGTGCAAGATCCAGTGTTTTTTCATTGAGGTTCGCCCTAAGCACCTGTACCTTGACCGCATCCCCGATCCTATAAGCTTTCCTCGTTCTTTCGCCTAATAGCATGTAATTTTTTTCGTTAAAATGATAAAAGTCATCCTCCATATAGCTAACCCGTACCATGCCTTCTATTCCGTTATCCAGTTCCACAAATAATCCAAAGGCCGTAACGCCAGATACTATCCCTTCGAATTCTTCTCCAACCCTATCCGCCATATATTCAACCTTTTTCATGTCCTCTACATCCCTTTCAGCCTCCTCAGCAGCCCTTTCCCTGTCCGATGAATGCAATGCGGCCCTTTCAACGAAGTCCTTTAAATAAGTGTTTCTGCCTTTCTTCATCTTACCCTTTATCGTTTCCTTTAAGATTCTATGCACCACAAGATCAGGATACCTTCTGATAGGTGCAGTAAAATGACAATAATATTTAAGGGAAAGGCCATAATGCCCAAGGCTCTGATGGGAATATTTTGCCCTTTTCAGCGATCTAAGCATGAGGGTGTTTATCACCCTTTCTTCCTTTTTGCCCTTCACCTTTGTGATAAGCTCCTGGAGGGTTTTCGGGTGAACTTTTTTAAGACCCTTTATAGAATAACCGAAATTGTATATAAATTTATTAAAATCCTCGAGCTTCCCCGGATCCGGCTCCTCATGTACCCTATACATACAGGGCACTTTAAGCCAGTACATATGCTCCGCTACGGTTTCATTACAAATTAACATAAATTCTTCGATGATTCTGTCTGCAATCCTTCTTTCGACTTTTACTATATCCCTTGGTTTACCATCGCTGCCCAATAGGACTTTTATTTCGTCGAATTCAAAGTCAATACTTCCCCGCTCAGTCCTCCTATCCTTCAAAATATGATACAATTCCCCCATAATCCTAAAATCCTTCATCAAATATTCGTATCTCCTTATAAGGGCGGGGTCCTTTCTTTCTAATATATCTGATAAATCGCTATAGGTCATCCTCTCGCTGCTTTTTATTACACTTTCGCATATATTATAATCATTAACATTACCTTTATGGTCAATTTCCATAAAAACCGATAGGGTCAACCTATCCGCCCCGGGATTTAAACTGCATATACCGTTGGATAATTTCTTAGGCAGCATAGGTATTACTCGATCAAGGAAATATACGCTTGTACCCCGGGTGTATGCTTCTTCGTCGAGCCTGGATCCTTCGGTTACGTAATGCGTTACATCGGCTATATGAACCCCTAATAGGTAACCGCCATTTTCTAATGGTTCCGCCGATATTGCATCATCTAAATCCTTTGCATCGGCCCCGTCTATAGTTACAATATTTTTGTCCCGTAAATCCACCCTGCCGCCTAATTGGTTTTTCCGCACCATCGTCGGCAATTGTTCCGCTTCCTTTAGTACCGATGCCGGAAATTTTTCGCGGATGCCGTAGGATCGAATAACGGACAATACATCAACCCCTGCATCGCCCCTTCGCCCTAGTATTTCGATGATTCTCCCTTCGGGATTCCTTCGTCTACCGGGCCAGCGCTTTATTTCCGCTACTACTTTATCCCCTTCTTTAGCACCTTGGGAGTATTCACTATCGACGAATATATCGTCAAGTATCCTAGGATCATCGGGTATAACAAACCCAAAGCGTCTGTTTTTTTCAAAGGTGCCTACCACCTGATTGTTTGCCCTTTCCAATATCCTTACTATTTCTCCCTCGGCCTTTGTGCCATTTATATTACCCTTTACTATTTTAGCAATAACCCTATCGTTATGCATTGCACCTTTTAACCCGGCGGCGGGTATATACACATCCTTATAATCCCTATTCTTTGGCAATAGAAAAGCGAAACCCCTAGGGTTGCACTGTAGCGTACCAGATACAAGGTCCATCCTTTCGGGTATCCCGTAGTTTTTCCTCCGAGTCCTTATTATTTCCCCTTCTTGTTCTAAAACCTTTAGGGCATTTGAAAATTTAGATATATCCTGTTTCCCAATCCTTAGCCGACGGGCTAATTCTTTCTTTGTCATGGGGTTATAGGCTTTCTTTTTCATAAATTTTAAGATTTCTTCTCTAAATTGCAAAATATTATTAACCTCCCTCTTCCTTCTACGAACTGTATATCATAGTTACCAATATTATATCCCTTTATCCATTCTTCTACGAGTTAAATCTTACATTTTATGGACAAACATGGAGATAGTTCTTCGTTTACCACCCATAAAGTGTAAGGCGAAAGGTATAGAGTAAGAAATAGAATATGGCGGATTAAGGCATAGGTGATGCACGGGGACGTTTTGTTTGCCTCATGGGTAGGTAATGTGGCAAACAAAACGTCAGACTGTGTGAAAACTCGGAAAACGATTCCATAATTTCACTAAATATGAT
>CAZDSH010000089.1:0-2933 GCA_964508195.1 uncultured Clostridiaceae bacterium | reverse complement strand
GTCGGCATTAGGCTGTCCTCGCTTCGCGAACCCGCCAGCAATAGTTGTATGAGCTTGAGGGCTACGGGAATTTCCGCAAACTAGCCTATCGGCTTCGAACAGCGAAAATTCTAATCCTTCGCCCTCTGCGCTCTTTTTATTATGCGGGTGTAAGCTCAGCTACGGATAGCCTAATGCCTATGCGTGCGGACCACGAAGCAAGGGCAAACATGCATTTAAAGAGAGGCGGTTAGGCGTTTCAACGGTTTTGGGGTTTCGGACGCGCTTATTTTTTTATATCACTGCATAAGACTGTTTAATTATTGATTTTTGTGCATCCCAAAAGGGGTAGGTAATTAGTCCTTTAAGATTATGCTCTATTTTACTATGTCCGCTACTTAAATTATCATATTCGCTACTTAAATTATCATGTTGTCCTTCTAAAGATGAAGTTTTATTCTTCCCTAATTTATCTTTCGCCCTTTGCCAATTGATTAAATTAGCCAATAATACTGTAATTACACCAATAATACTGTAATTACACCAATAATAGCAGCGACTATTTGTTCCGTAGTCAACTATCCTTTCGTGTCCAACAATTTTATCCCCCATTATACCACATTCCGGGGGACATCCAAACAGGGAAAACCGCCCCCACGTTTGGATATGTATTGCCCCCCTTGTTCCACGGTAACATATTATAAACTTATCTAATACACTAAAAATGTAGGTAGCTGTGGGCAAGTAGGTAGGTAGGTAGGTAGGTAGGTAGGTAGGTAGGTAGGTAAAAAAATAATAGCCAGGGAGGGATAAAATGGCCGCTCAACTATTCAAAATTGTTGTAGACGCTAGAACCACAACGGATACTACCCTTAACCCGGACATCAAAAAATATTTTTACGAGCTCAGGGAAGATGAAAGGGATGAAGATATAGTAACCATTCCGGCGGAACAATTTGTAGACGATGAGAATGAAGCTGTAGAAGAAGAACTTACGACTATAATCGAAGACAATGGATACTATCTGTTATTCATAAACGGCGTACTGCAGCAATCTGACCTGTTCACCGTTAGTGGTGATGGTTCCCAGGTTGAGATATCCGATGCAGAGGATATACCACTGGGTTCACCTATTGTATTAGTTGTAAATAATTTTGTTCCGGTGTCGGATTCCGATACCGTCATGTTAACCTGATCACCATATTCAGTGGATGTGCAAAACCTTTTGCACATCCCACCCTAACACATTTTTTTATTATCCGCATAAAACAAGAGGAAACGCGGTGAAATAATTATGTTTAGCAATATCCCCAAAGGCAAACCGTCTACCCATATCCAAAATTCTAACGCTAACGGAGAATTAGTATCTGCGGATGTTTATCAATATAATGCCCTATCCGACGGCGTAAAGAAAATCTATACCGATGATGATGAGTTGTTGGAATATGGCAATAGGGGCATTCTTGACCCCGAGAAGGTTTCGTATTTTGACGTATTTGTTAATGGTATCCTTCAGCCAAGGATTAATTATGAAGTCCGAAAAAACTTTTTGTTACTTCGAACTGATAATATCCCTATCAAAAATTCCGTGATCACTATTTCCTTTGTTACTTTAAATGTAGAGCCATATACACTCGGTAGGTTATGGTGCAGCCCGGCCTCCGGGGAACATGTTGGCCTAAAATCCGATAATATAATAGGCACCTGTATCCTTTCTGACAAAGTTTTTTCTTCATATAAACAAAGGCATTGCTTTAAGAACATTAATATAGATGTTGATAGCGGTTATGGAGAAGACATTACGTTTAAGAGGGGCTTTATTGTCGAAAACACTTTGTCCATCGACGCATTACCTGATAGGCCGGATTTCAAACGGGTCAGGTTCTCACTTAGGATTCCTTTTGTTCAACAAATGTCACCGCTGTTACTGCAAAATACAGAATTTGCACAGGATTTATTGCACCGGCACAATTATGCTAAAAAAGATAACATATACGATACAAACAAATTCCCCCATGAAAACTGTGGATACCTACCGGACATTGATACGGACATTGTTATGTTTATGCCCGAGGCCCAGGACGAATTCACCCTTGATATCATGGTGGACACACGTACAAAGATATTGCAACCCCCGATAAGGTCGGCAAACGAATCCTGTATTTCAGTTGGCGTATTAGTTATCATAAAAGCGGTAGGCAGGGTTTCGCTTCTGGTATCCGCCTTTGATACTTATCCGAAGCCCCCTGAATGTATTAAATTTGAGGAACCGGACGAAAGGATTATCCTAGCGGAGAATTATCAATATAACACGATCTCCGATGGGGTTAAACGCGAATTTACAAAGGATGACGAACTATTTATGTATGGAGACCGTGGTATCCCGGACCCGGAGGAAGTGTCCTTCTTTAGACTCTTTATAAATGGCGTGTTGCAACCTAAAACTAATTACAGCGTAGAGCCGGGCCTTTTAACTTTAACGGCGGATAATATACCTATTAAGGATGCACTTATTATCCTTGAATATTTTATAATAAAATATAGAAACGGCCCCTTATTAAAGGCTAGGACTTACGAATACAACGCCTACGCAAAGGAGGGGAAGGTATATACAAACGCTGATGAAATAGAAATGTATGGGGATGGGGGAATACTCAATCCCAGGGATACGTCATATCAAGACCTGTTTATAAATGGAGTGTTGCAACCGAGCACTACATATACTGTAGAAGAAGGCAGCCTTACATTGGATGTGGAGAATACGCCCATAGAGGGCGTCCCTGTTTCCTTACAGTTTATTTCTATATTCGCGTAATAGAACATAAACTGCAGGAATACTTCTCATAGTTGTAAAGATACGCCCCGGCAATAGGCTATCCTCGCTTCGCGAATGTGGCAGGGGGACGTTTTGTTTGCCACATTTTTAGGCATTGATCCATAGGCCGCCTTCAGGT
>CAZDSH010000088.1:0-3160 GCA_964508195.1 uncultured Clostridiaceae bacterium | reverse complement strand
CGCATCCCATGGAGCAAGCGTGAGGATAAGGGAAAATATACAGCGGAAATTCTGACCCTTCGCCCTCTGCGCTCTTTCTATTATGCGGGTGTAAGCTCAGCTCCGGATAGCCTAATGCGTATGCGTGCGGGCCTTCGGCGAGTTTAATGTGGCAGGGGGACGTTTTGTTTGCCACATTTTATGGCATCGGTTCGTAAAGCCCGCCTTCGGATATCTTTGCTCCATGGGTACTCGCTTATGCAAAAATGCTTTAGAGGAAACTAAAGCCTCAGCAAGTCTCCTTTGCTAAACCATTTATAAGCATAGCTTCGCATCCCATGGAGCAAGCGTAGGGGCTTGCGGGTGTAAGCTCAGATACGGCCGGCCTAATGCGTATACTGTTTTTTGATAAGCGTCAAAAAGATAGGGTGAGACTATGGCAAGAAAGGATATAACACCGTTAAAATATATAGGTCTAATAATCCAGCTTGGAATGTCAATGGCGCTGCCCGTTATTATTGGCGTGATAACTGGCAAATATCTAGACGAACGGTTGGGCACCGGTAACGTGTTCCTTGTGGTGTCTATAATCATCGGCGTAGTTATATCCTTTAAAAATTTATATCGCTATGCAAAGAAAATAACCGGCAAAGGATAGCCGGTTTTTTTATAGTACAGACGTTGGGAGATGCCACGTTTCATATCTTATGATAATCTATCTATCATTGGGGACTTACAAAAAGGTAAGTATTACATTGACAAAAAGGGTATATCGTCATAATTAATTTAGAAATACTATATGTAAGAATTATAAAATAAAGTTTATTGCACCTCTTCCGTTGTTATTTTATCCCGGGGACTATATCAACGAGGCAGTATATTTAACCAGTTTAAGGTAATAATCAAAACAGCTAAAATGAGCCGGGAGGTGCAATACAATTGAAGAAAAAGGTATGGCTGATGGCGTTCCTGCTGGTTGCAGCGAGTATAGGGTTCGGATTTTTTCAGGGAATGAATGTTTTTTATCATAGGAATAACGATAAAGGAATCGGGGATAGGGACTTTCTAGTTAAAACTTTTGATTCCTCAGGTGCCTTCGTAGTAGAGACAAATATTAATGCCTATGCTTCTAACAGAGACGAATTTTTAGACAGGGAAGAAATTATGTATACCGCAGCATATTTGGCAAAGGGCATGAAATTGGATTTAGATAGCGCCCAACGCATAGAAAATTTCGGTGATGATTATAATCAACTTTCTTTAATCGGTAAAAGCATCGAAGGTCACAGAATGGCGATAATTGTACATTCAATGGATTTTGAAAATATTGACGAAGGGCCCGGGGGCTATGAGACGAATATTGTGATTGATATTTCATTAAATGGGAGTATTGAAAAAATATCGGATATGAAGGATGATATAGAAGCATTAATCGGAGAGCGTATAAAGGGAACCCGCATAACATCCTGTATCGTCGGTAATTTCGAAAAAAAATATTCCTCGGATGATATGGAAAACATCATCGCCTCCATACTAGAGTATGCTGATGCAAGGGAAATAGAGCGGGCAAAGGGTGATAATTTCCTGAGTGTATCGGCTTATACGCCCCATATTGACGACTATATTGATATGAGAACAGATAGGATAAATTTAAACATAGCACTAAGATATAATTCATACGAGGAAAAGACCTATATATGGTTAGGCACGCCAGTTATAGCCCTGGAATATTAAGCAGTGCTAACAAGGAACGGGAGGATTTTAATTGCCGAAGATTATAGTAGAGGCCAGCCCTTTTTTGAAGGGTACCGTGAGAATAAGCGGTGCAAAAAACGCGGTACTGCCTATAATAGCCGCAAGTCTTCTATCGGGGGGCCGGTGCTTGCTAGAGGATACGCCAAGATTAGACGATGTAGATATAATGTGCGAGGTACTGGTATCTCTAGGGGCGGATTTGAAACGAACCGCCGGGGGTGAAATAAAGATAAATGCGGGGGGAATAGACAATTATGAGGCCCCCTATGAATTGGTACGGCGCATGAGAGCGTCTTTTTTGGTAATGGGACCCATGTTAGCTAGGATGGGAAAGGCCAGGATTTCCCTACCTGGAGGATGCGCCATCGGCACGAGACCTATAGACCTTCATTTAAAAGGTTTTAAAGCAATGGGTGCCCGGATAGTTTCAGGCTATGGCTATGTGGAGGCTAGGGCGGGGGAGCTTAAGGGCGAAAGGATCTACCTTGATTTCCCCAGCGTAGGGGCTACTGAAAATATTATGATGGCCGCTACATTGGCAAAGGGAACGACGGTTATAGAAAATGCCGCTGAGGAACCGGAAATAGTCGATCTTGCAAATTTCCTTAATAAAATGGGGGCAAGGGTAAAGGGTGCAGGTACTGATATTATAAGGATAGAGGGTGTTAAAGAGCTAGGCTCCGCGGTGCATACGGTGATACCTGATAGGATTGAAGCGGGCACTTTTATGATTGCCGGTGCTATAACCGGGGGGGATGTCCTAGTAGAGAATATCGTACTGTGCCACCTTATACCGATAATTGCAAAGCTGAAGGAAGCCGGTGCAATAGTTGAGGAACAAAGTAACGGTGTGAGAGTGCGTGGCACGGGAAGGCTAGATGCAGTGGATATTAAGACATTGCCCTACCCGGGTTTCCCAACGGATATGCAGGCGCAGATGATGGTACTTTTGAGCATAGCTAAAGGTACCGGTATAATAACGGAAACAGTGTTCGATAATCGCTATATGCATGTTAATGAACTGAGGCGTATGGGTGCCAGCATCAAAATAGATGGAAGGAGCGCTATTGTACAGGGTGTTCCGGGGCTAACCGGTGCAAGGGTAAAGGCTACGGACCTAAGGGCAGGGGCCGCGTTAGTATTGGCAGGTCTTGTAGCTCGGGGGCAAACAGAGATTTATGGAATCCATCACCTGGATAGGGGCTATCAGCATTTGGATGAAAAATTCCGGGGCCTGGAGGCGAAGGTACAAAGGGTGGAATAGGGCAAATGTGGCAGGGGGACGTTTTGTTTGCCACATTTTTAGAATGATTCTAACTTTGTGGCAAGGGGACGTTTGTGGCAAGGGGACGTTTTGTTTGCCACATTTTTAGGTATTATATATAACGTGATAAAGACTTTACATCTTCTAGCGTATCATCCTGGG
>CAZDSH010000087.1:0-3316 GCA_964508195.1 uncultured Clostridiaceae bacterium | reverse complement strand
CTTCGCCCTCTTAAATGACAAGTAAAGTAATATTATTAACACTTTATATATAGCTCAGCGAAGGGGTAACGGAGGATGGTAAATAGAATCATCATAAGAAAAAAGTTTTTAATTTCATCGGTTGTTCTATTAGGTCTTTTAACAGTTTATTATAAGTACTTTTTAAAACCGTTATTTCAGGAAGTAAAGGAGATCGGCAAGGAGCTTAGGGCCAATGAGGAAAGGCTTATAGGTCTTAAGGATGCTGATAACGAAAGTGTTTTCATTACGTCCCATGTTAGGACCCTTGAATCGAGGTTGGAGGAATTAGAAGCTATAATACCGTCTGTTCCGGGGATACCCGGGATCATCGCCGACATGGAGATATTTTCCGAGACTGTCGGTGTAGAACTTTTAGGCATAGATATTGATATAAAACCCGTATCCGAGGCGGCTGCCCAAGGGGTTGCGAACTGTTTGGAAATGCCTATACAAGTGCATGTGATCGGAAATTTTAAATGTATATTGTATTTTTTAGAGGAACTTGAAAATGCACATAGAATGTATAATGTTAGCGAATTATATATATTTAACCCGGATACGGGAAGATCAAAGGATCTAAATTTAGTTATAAAGCTACGGACCTACGCGTTGTATGAAACAGCGAACAGTATAAAGGGCATAGATAGCCATGGATCAGCGCATATGGATTTTGGTAGGATTGACCCATTCGCAGCGGTTGTGGGTTTTTAGCCGTTCCACGATTAAGTTAAAATTCATTTTATTCACGGAAGGACGTTTTCAAAGTGGCGATGTACGATAGGACGAAGGATGCTTTTACGACGATAAAACCGCCCCTTATATGTGTGCCTGTTTTAGCAGAAGGGATCGACGATTTATTAAAACAGGTCCTCTACGTTATGGACCATCGGCCAGACCTTATAGAGTGGCGCGCTGACGGGTTTGGTTGGAGGCACAATACAATAAGTGTATTTGAAATTATAAAGGGCATAAAGGAGATTATAAACCGGATCCCCCTCATATTTACGCTAAGGCGAAGGGAAGAGGGCGGACTTGGGAACATAACCGAGGATTTGCGATTACGCATTATAAAGGATGCCCTATTAACCTACGATGTGGATTATTTAGACCTTGAGCTCTCTACCTGTCCAGAGAACATAAGGGACATAAGGGAAACAGCAGTTAAAACCGGGGCACAACTGATGCTATCTTACCATGATTTCGATAAAACGCCTACGGAGGAGGCGCTATCCGCGAAAGTGCGGAGGGCTCGGGAGCTGGGTGCCGATATGATAAAGATAGCTGTTACCGCTAGGGATCCCGGGGATGTATTAAAATTATTGGCGTTTACCTACAGGATAAAAAACGAAGGGCTGAACATTCCAATAACCATTATGGCGATGGGTAGGTTAGGGACCTTTGCTCGTATAGCTACCGGATTCTTTGGATCAGATATAATATATGCCTCTGGAACCGTAGCTACAGCGTCGGGGCAGATATCGGTATGGCGGCTTAGGGATATATTGGATATTATATATGATAATACCGCTGAATAGGCGGCTTTTACGGGTTTACAGAAATATGCGCTATAAAAAGTGTCTAGGAGGATCAAAAAAAAAGGATGAGCATAAAAAATATAGTGCTTATAGGCATGCCCGGTTCCGGGAAGACCACTATAGGGGCGTCATTAGCGGAAAAACTAGGTATGCCCTTTATTGATACAGATCTGCTGATAGAACAAACCCTAGGTGAGCCTATCCATAGGATATTTGCATGCTATGGTGAAAATAGGTTCCGTGACGTTGAGCGGAGAATAATCGAAACAGTAGCTTCGATACAGGGTGTGGTAATAGCTACCGGCGGTGGCGCATGGATGACGAGGACAAACCGAATAGCGTTATCACGGCATGGTACGGTTATTTACCTTAATGCTTCGCCGGATATACTACGGGAGAGAATTAAGGCTGACGAAACGGTGCGGCCGCTGTTAAGGGGAGGGGCCTCTGCTCTAAAGGACCTGTATAATAGGCGCCATAGTACGTATATGATCGCCGATATTGTGCACGATATTATTGATGAAATCGCCCCAGTGGCTACGGAACAGCTTTTAAAACGGGTAGCCTTTGAGGATAATGATAATATTCAAGGGGTTATTACGCATAAACAAAGGTTATCCTTTGAACGGGGAAGATATTGTGATGTTATAACCGGTAATAATATATTAAAGGACATAGGTCCCATTCTAAAAGGGGAATTTGGTTCTAATAAGGATATGCCAAAATCGCTTATTGTGACTAACCCTATAGTTTTTGCCCTATGCGGTGAAAAGGTTAAAGAGGGATTAATCGAGGACGGGTTTAACGTAAAGGTACATATTATGCCCGATGGCGAGGAGAACAAAACCATGGAACAGTTGAAAAGGGTTTATTCGGCCCTGCTTAAAGGGGCCTTTGATAGGGGTGATATAATCATCGCTCTGGGGGGCGGCGTTACCGGGGATTTAGCCGGCTTTGCCGCGGCTACCTATATGCGCGGCCTCGGGTTAGTGCAGATGCCCACAACGCTTCTTGCTCAAGTAGATAGTAGCATAGGCGGTAAAACGGCGATAAACTTGCCCGAGGGCAAGAATTTAGTAGGGACGTTTTATCAACCTGACCTCACAATAATGGATATTACGTTGCTAAGGCACCTTTCTGGATACCAGTTTCGGCAGGGCCTTGCAGAGTGCATAAAGTATGCACTGATCAAGGGTGGGACGGTTTTTGATATACTAGAACAAAAAATTAAGGCCATCAATAATAGGGAGTTAAGGGTTCTAAACGAAATGGTAGAGATATGCTATCGTATAAAGGCCGATATCGTAAGAATGGACGAAAAAGAGGAAGGATTAAGAAAAATACTTAATCTCGGGCATACTATAGGCCATGCCCTAGAAGCCGCATCGGGTTATGGTTCCTTGGGGCATGGCGATGCCGTAGCCCTTGGAATAAGGGCCAAAGCCTATATAGGGCATATAACTGGTGTTATTGCCGATAACGACTATAGACGGATTGTTAATATTCTTGATACTTATGATTTTCCGAAGGAAGGAAGTTTTGATCTCGAGGAGATTTTTAGATATTTAGACCGGGATAAAAAAAGGATGCGCGGCAAAACCACCTTTGTTATGCCAAAGGGCATAGGGGATATTGATATAGATGCCATTATACCGGAAGGGTTGTTACGAGAGGGGCTTATGGGCATAGGTTGTAAATAATATTTTCTATATATAAAGTGTTAATAATATTACTTTACTTGTCATTTAAGAGGGCGAAGC
>CAZDSH010000086.1:0-3654 GCA_964508195.1 uncultured Clostridiaceae bacterium | reverse complement strand
AAGATTCTTCGGGCTTCGCCCACTTAAATGACAAGTAAAGTAATATTATTAACACGTTATATATAGCCCTAAGGGGGATCTAAAGGGAGGGAGTATCTATGGTACTTGGGCTGGCACTATCCGGCGGCGGCATAAGGGGTGCATCCCATATAGGCGCACTAAGGGCACTGGAGGAGGCGGGATTAAAACCGGATATGGTAGCGGGCTCTAGCGTAGGCAGCATAGTGGCTGCATTGTACGCTACGGGCGTTACCGTAGACGATATAGAAAGGGCCTTTGTTAAAAATATATCCTATGTACTGGACATTGATTTTTTTGGTATCCTAGGGGCACTATTTCGGCTTTGTGCGCTTTTTAGGGGTAAGCCTGTGTTCGATGGTTTCATAAAGGGAAACAAAATAGAAAAAATAGTACACGAACTTACCCGGGGAAGGGTTATATCCCAGACGGATATACCCCTAGGTATAACGGCTACGGATATAAACGACGGTACGGCGGTAGCGTTCACTCCGGAGGGGCTCCGGGGCAAAGGCAAAAGGGGTATGGTATGCTGTAGCGATACCCTTATAAGCGAAGCAGTACGAAGTAGCATAGCGATACCTATAGTGTTTAAACCTAGGGTGATAAATGTAAGGGGCAAAAAGCGAAGGTTAGTGGACGGCGGCGTGGTGAACAACCTGCCGGTGAGCGTATTACAGGATATGGGTGCCGATAGGATAATAGGCATAAACTTAGGCTATAGCGGCCAAAGGCAGGATGAGGTGGACAATATAATAGAGATCGGGAGCCAGACCATAGATATAATGATGTACCATATCACAAAGCTAAGGAACAAGGGGGAAAATGTAATAGAACTTAAGTATAACAGGCCTTCTATGGTGTATTCATTTAACATAAACAGGGAGACCGTAGTCATTAACCCCCATATATACGACGTATCACCCTTTGAAATAAAAAAGATGCACCAATGCATCGAAAGGGGTTATATCACCGTTAAGTCACGGCTACCGGATATAAAAAGGATCCTGAGGCTATAGGATCTACGCCTAAAAAGGGCAATATTAAAGCCGGGGCCTTAGCACCCCGGCTCTATTGGGATAATATTTACGCGTACGCGTTATAGATTGCCCTTTAAGCCTATATCCTCCGCCGCTTTTTGCATACCCTTTATAGTTTCGGCTATGACCTCGTTTAGCTCCATCCCCAGCATATCAACGCCTTTTTGGATTATGCTGCGGTCGACGCCTGCGGCAAACCGATTGTCCTTCCATTTCTTCCTTACGGATTTAGGTTTTAGATCCAGCACACTTTTACTCGGGCGTACAAGGGCCGTAGCACTTATAAGACCCGTCAGCTCGTCGATGGCATAGAGGACCTTCTCCATGCGCTCCGTCGGCTCTACGTCACAGCATATCTCCCAACCGTGGCTTTGGACAGCCTTTATGTATTCCTCGGGCCAATTCCTTTCAGCGAGCATCTCCCTTACCTTTATACAGTGTTCCTCGGGGTATAGTTCATAATCAAGGTCGTGTATAAGGCCTATTATGCCCCATTTTTCCACGTCCTCATCGAAGAGCTCTGCGAAATGACGCATAACGGCCTCTACGGTCAGTGCATGGTATATTAAGTTTTGACTTTTGTTAAACTCCGTCAGCAGTTTATAGGCTTCTTCCCTAGTGGGTGTTATAGTACTCATAGAATTACCTCCTCATTAATACAATATTCTAATTAACCTGGGCCAAAGAGTCAAGGCGAGGGACAAAAACAAAGGGATATAAAGGAAAACAGGACTATCCGGGGCCTAGGGCGCCTTAACATAAAGGAAAAGGCCTACCGTTTTTTAGACGGCGGGCCCTTTAAATACAAAGTTTATTTAAAGGTTTTGTTCCTGTACTTGTGTTCTATCTCATCTATCATGTTTAGATTTTCGTCAACTTGTTTCTTTAAATTCCCGGTTAGGAGTAATACTGCTACTGCCACGATTGCTACGATTATTACGTATATTAATTGCTCCATAATTAGGTAACCCTCCGTTGATGTTTGTTACCATTATACCATAGAAGAAAGGGTGTTATTATGAATATTTTTGTAGAAAAAGAAGGGTACCGGGAAAAGCGCGGATTTATAAAGGAGTTTAAACTACTATAACGAATATATCATACATAAATCATCGCTAACATGATAGGGATACAAGTGGCAGGTAGTCCGCTTTCCATTATATTAAGGAGGGAATCAACATGGATCTTTTAAAGAGTTTTGAATTTATACTTCCAACGAGGATAAAGTTCGGGCCGGGTATCGTCGGCGATATCAAAGACGAATTGGGGCGGCTCGGTGCAAAAAAGGTGCTAATAGTAACGGATAAGGGCATCCTAAGGGCGGGTTTATTGGATAAAGTTACGGATAGACTTGGAAAAGGCCTGGAGTACAATGTCTATGACGAGGTTGAGGCTAACCCTAAGGATTATAACGTAAGGGATGCCGCGGACCTTGCCCGGGCCGAGGGCGTAGACTGTATAGTTGCTTTGGGGGGCGGTAGCCCTATAGACGCGGCTAAGGCCGCCTCCGTACTGGCATTGCAAGGGGGAAAGGCGAAGGATTATAGGGGTAAGGGCAAGATAAAGGCTAAATGCCTGCCCCTTATAACAATACCTACGACATCGGGTACGGGTAGCGAGGTTACATTTTCTTCGGTTATAACGGATACTGACGAGGATAACAAGTTCACTATAAAGGATCCCGCTATAGCCGCAAAAGTGGCACTTATAGATCCGGAGCTAACGTTAACGGTGCCGCCGGCGGTTACCGCCGCTACGGGCATTGACGCCCTTACCCATGCCATAGAGGGCTACACAGCGACGGTAACGGAGCCCATAGCCGAGGCTCTGGGGCTTTATGCTACGGAGCTTATAGCTACCAATATAAAGGAAGCCGTGCATAACGGCGGCAATATAAAGGCTAGGACGGGTATGATGCTGGGCAGCCTTTTGGCGGGGCTTTCTTTCAGCCATTCCGATGTGGCATCGGTACATTGTATGGCCGAGGCTCTAGGCGGTATGTACGATGCGCCCCATGGCCTTTGTAATGCTATACTGTTGCCCTATGTGATGGAGTACAACCTCCCGGCAGTAGAGTACAAATACGCAAGGATAGCCCGGGCCATGGGTATAGACCATAGGGACGATGGACAGGCGGCGGTCCTTGGGATTGAAAAAATAAGAGAAATATCAAAGGAAATAGGGCTTCCCGGTCTAAGGAGTCTCAATATAAGGGAAGAGGATTTAGAAAAACTTTCGAAAATATCCGCCGGGAACATATCCACGGGGAGTAACCCACGAAGTATCGACGAACGGGGGTATTTGCAGCTTTTCAGGAAAGCCTACGATGCATAAACATAACATCTTCTGGCGTGTCATCCTGAGCGTAGCACCGGCGTGTCATCCTGAGCGTAGCACCAGCATGTCATCCTGAGCGTAGTACCAGCGTGTCATCCTGAGCGTAGCACCAGCGTGTCATCCTGGGCGTAGTACTAGCGTGTCATCCTGAGCGTAGCACTAGCGTGTCATCCTGAGCGTAGCACCAGCGTGTCATCCTGAGCGTAGCACCAGCGTGTCATCCTGAGCATAGCACCAGCGTGTCATCCTGAGCATAGCA
>CAZDSH010000085.1:0-4543 GCA_964508195.1 uncultured Clostridiaceae bacterium | reverse complement strand
GCGGGTGTAAGCTCAGCTCCGGACAGCCTAATGCCCTTCACCTCCCACATCCCACATCCCACCTCCCACATCCCACCTCCCACTTCTAAGCATAGCTTCGTATCCCATGAAGCAAGCGTGAGGAGCCGCGGGTGTAAGCTCAGCTCCGGACAGCCTAATGCCTTTCATTTCCCACATCCCACTTCTAAGCAGATGTGGCAAACAAAACGTCCCCTTGCCACATATCAGGTCGAGGGCAAATCCGTTACGTCTATGTATATATCCATAGTTTCAGCGAGGAGGATGTATTTGACCTTTAGCTGGCACCTGTTAGATTTGAAAGTAAGAATCCGGCCATCAAAAACCCGGGCTACTAATTCCAGATCTATAATTTCAACGGGGGAACCGATAAGGTGGCCTAGGGCTTTTAGCACATACTCCTCGATGGATAACAGTTCAATTTTGTGCCCGTCATATCTCAAAATAGGGTTTATATTGTCCACCGTAAGGTTTTTCTGCGGGGGCTCTTTGCTTTCCAACTGTTTCAGCTTGTTTTGTGCATAGCTAAGCTGTGACCCTAAATCCGTTATATCCTTATAGGCCATGTCAAGCCTATAACCGTATATGAGGGTTATAAAGACTGCTCCGATTAGGGCACCGAAAAACAGGAGGCCTATACACCGGGCAGTTTTTTTAGCTGAATCCTTTAATTTGTGCGACCTTTCTCCCCTGTTATGCGTGATGGCCTCCACTCTCCAATCATTTAAGCATATAGAGTAGGAAATATCCTAACTGTGCACCGCCCATAGCGAAGAACACGTATAGAAGTTGTTTGGCTAAGGATTTTATTTCACCTTTAAAGAGGCCCTGCTCGAGGACTCTAAAGGAAGAAAATGTCCCGCCTAGGGCCACGGCAATAGCCCAAATCTTTATACTATCGGCTATGGTTACCATAGTCTTAAAGGGGGGCTGGCCCGTCAATGCCGCGGCTAGGGCACCAAAAAGGGAGCCTCCCATTATAACGCCAAGGGCGATAAAAAAATTTAAAACTATATTTGTAACAAAGGGGGTCATGCACATCACCCTTATATTTGTATGTGGGATACGAACCAAAATATTCAAAAAGTTTCGTTGTTCATTAAAAGAATTTTTGTGCGTATACGGGGCACAATTATTCACAGTATACCGTGTTTAACAATAAATTGAAGGTAAGGGGGTTTACTGTTACATTGAAAGGGTGATTGATCATGTTAGAAGGGGCACGGAAGATGTTCCCCGGAGGGAATACATCCCAGGGGTTTTATTCCTTTTACCGGTATATAATCCCTAAGGAGGATGCTAACCGCATTTTTATTTTAAAGGGTGGCCCCGGAGTAGGCAAATCGTATTTTATGAAGGGTGTTGCCCGGGAAATAGCAAAGTCAGGTTTCGAAATCGAGCTCCATTATTGTTCTTCGGACAATGATTCCCTTGACGCTATCGTGATCAAGGATTTAGGGGTTGCACTCCTTGACGGCACTTTCCCCCATAGGACGGATCCCAAATACCCCGGGGCTATCGAAGAGATAATAAATTTAGGGGATTTTTGGAATACCGGTGCCCTGGAAAAGCAAAGGGAAAACATTATGGAATGGGGCAAAAAAAAGAGCGAACATTTTGCTAGGGCCTATAGATTTCTGGGGGCGGCAAAGCTTGTGATGGATGATATAGAGGAAATATATAAGGGCTGTATGGATTATAGTGGAGCGAATCTAGCAACGATGGAGTTAACTAACAGGATATTAAACCGGTTGCCGGTAGCACCGATGCCGGGGAAGGAACGTCATCTGTTTAACAGTGCCTATACGCCGAAGGGGTTTATAGATCATTCCCATACTATCATTGCAAAGGTACAGAAGTTGTACCATATACAGGGGTACCCCGGGACTGGTAAGACGCGTCTTTTAAAAAGGGTGGCCAGGGAAGCCGTTGTAAGGGGTATAAATGTGGAATACTTTCATTCACCGCTAAAACCTGATAAAATCCGTATTCTAGTATTAGAGGGCTTAGACGTAGCGATCTCCTGTAAAGATGGGGCTACGGAAAGGGCTATAGAAAGTATAGATTTAAATAAATTTTTAGATGATACAGAATTAGAACGTAATAAACAACTCATTGAGACGAATAAGGATTTATATGAACGGCTCATAGCCGTGGGGATATTTTCTATCCGCGGGGCTAAAACTGCCCAGGATGTGCTAGAAGGATATTACATCGACAATATGAATTTTGCCGCCGTAGACGAATTAAGGGATAGGGTTTTAAAGAGGATTTTGAAGTACAATAAATTTTAACGGAGGGATCTCCGAGCAAGGGTGCATCGCGTATGCCGACATAAAGAAATAAACCTATACAGGTTTTGCTCCGACTGTACAACCAATGGAAAGGGTGTTATAATACAAATATACCCCCGTACCCTATATTGGGTTCACTGGGGACGATCGGTTGTACCGTTGAAAGGAGCGATAAAAATGCCTATGTATGAATACAGTTGCAAAGAGTGTGGCGAAATCTTCGAAAAGCTCGTAAGACTCTCCGATAGCGACAGAGAAATAAAATGTCCAAAATGTGGTGCCTATAAGACCAAAAGATTGTTCTCGGTATTTGGGATCGGCGGCGATGTCAATGTAAAGGATAGCAGCGCATGGAATAGATCCCGTGGCCCGGCCTGTGGTAGCGGGTGAGGTCTATAATCAGCTTTCCCGGTTCGGGAAAATTTTAAAAGAACTGGAATGTATGTGACAAATTTGTGAAAAAGTTAAGCCCAACGATATTGTTGGGCTTAATGATTGATTTAAACAAGTTTTACGAGATGGTATACTTTTTTTCCCTTCCGCAGCATCAGCGCATCATCGGCAAAATCCTTTTCATTTAAAATGAGATCAATAGTATCAACGCGGTCTTCCTCTATATAAAGCCCACCCTGTTGTACTAAGCGCCTTCCTTCCCCCCTCGAGGATGTAAGGCCCGTTTCGAGGAGAAGATCCAAAACATTTATACCCTCCGCTAGCCTAGTCCGGGATATTTCCGTAGTGGGCGCTGCCTCAAGGTTAGTACCCTTTGCAAACAATGCCCTGGCCGCGGCCCGGGCCTTTATTGCCTCCTCCTCACCGTGTACGGTTTTAGTGAGCTCAAAGGCTAATACTTCCTTTGCCTTATTGATCCCGGCTCCTTTAAGGGCGCCGAGGGATTTTACTTCTTCCATCGGCAGGAAGGTTAAAAGGGCCAGACATTTCTCCACATCCCGATCGTCTATGTTGCGCCAGTATTGGTAGAAATCGTAGGGTGGCGTTTTTTCCGGATCAAGCCATATTGCCCCGGATTCCGTTTTACCCATTTTAATGCCCTCGCTGGTAGTTAGCAATGTAAATGTAAGGCCGTAGACCTGGGTACTTTCTACTCTGCGTATTAGATCTACGCCACCGATTATATTCGACCATTGATCATTTCCGCCCATTTGCATCTTGCAGTTATGTCTTCTATAAAGCTCCAGAAAGTCGTAGGACTGCATTATCATGTAATTAAATTCTAAAAAAGTGAGCCCCGTTTCCAACCTTTCCTTATAACATTCCGCTGAAAGCATCCTATTGATCGAAAAATGCCGCCCTATTTCCCGTAGGAAATTAACGTAGTTAAGGTTAAGCAACCAATCGGCGTTGTTCAGCATCAAAGCTTTGCCGTCATCAAAATTAATTAACCGTGAAAATTGAGTTTTAAATCGTTCAGCGTTGTGCTGTATTTGTTCCTGGGATAACATTTTACGCATATCGCTTTTACCCGAGGGATCCCCAACCATGGTAGTGCCACCGCCTAGGAGCACTATCGGCCTATGCCCCGCCTGTTGCATGTGGGCCATGGTTATCATCTGTAAGAAGTGCCCAACATGTAGGCTATCGGCGGTGGGATCGAACCCGATATAAAAAGTAACGGATTCTTTACCCAGCATATCCCGGATTTCTTCAGGGTGGGTTGCTTGCTCTATAAACCCTCTTTCAGTAAGCGTATCGTATACATTTTTCATCTTTTAAACCTCCCGTACTATTTTGTAAACCCCTGTAACCTTAATAATGGGGAATAAAAAAAGGTTTTCCGTTCTAAGGACGAGAAAACCCGTGGTACCACCTTACTTTGCATAGTGTATGCCTTTAAATGCCGCTATAACGGACGACAGACCGCTTAAAAGCAGGGGCTCCGGAGTTGTAATTCGCACGTTCCCCGCGTACTACCGCCCTTTCATCGACCGGACGGCTTTCTCAGTTGTAACCACGGGGCGCTACTAGCCTCCTTCATAGCTCGGAATATTTTTTAATTGGTTATATATTAGCATATTTAGTATACTAATATCAAGGGTATCACGGGTATCGAAGCTATGTTACGTGTATTTAGTACATCTGCGGCGCTAAAAAAGCCTAAGGACTTTTTGTATTGTACCCTAGTACTTCCAAATTTTTAAGTTTGTGATATCATAATTATTATATATAAAGTGTTAATAATATTACTTTACTTGTCATTTAAGAGGGCGAAG
>CAZDSH010000084.1:0-4683 GCA_964508195.1 uncultured Clostridiaceae bacterium | reverse complement strand
TGTAAAGGAACATATTCGGCAATGACGATGCCCATAGGACATAAATTAAAAGGGGTATATAGTGCCGATAAATAGGGGACATTTCTCATACTGCAGAGCCTTACCCTGGGGTAGAGATGTGTCCCCTTACCTTATAGTGCCCGGAGTGATTTGACCCGCAGCGACTTTGATGACCTTGTTAAAGGGATCGTATCTAATTATCCAGAGGGGAGTGAAGTGGTAATGACTTTGGAGGAAATGTTCAGGGAAGAGGGTAGGAAAGAAGGCATTATGAAGGGTTTGGAAGAAGGTATGGAGAAGGGCCTAGCAGAAGGTATGGAGAAAGGTAGGAAAAGGGGCTTGGAAGAAGGTATGGAAAGAGGCAAAACGGTGGCTCTTGCAAGGACTGTAGTAAAACTTCTTACTAGAAGGTTTGGCCTCGTACCGGAGGATTTTGAGGAGCATATAGCTGGACTAGATACACCGACATTGGATGCAATCCTTGATGGGATTATGGACTATAAAAGCCTAGAGGATGTAAAGGAACATATTCGGCAATGACGATGCTTATAGTGCGAGTAGGCCATCCTCGCTTCGCGAATGTGGCAAGGGGACGTTTTGTTTGCCACATTTTCAGCGAGTCGGCATCAGACTATCCTCGCTTCACGAACCCGCCGGCAATATATGAATGAGCTCGAGGGCTACGGGAATTTCCGCAAACTAGCCTATCGGCTTCGAGGATTCTTGCTCCATGGGTACTCGCTAATGCAAAAATGCTTTAGAGGAAACTAAAGCCTCGGCCCTTGAAAACCCTAACGCATTTTATGCGCCCTCCATGGCGCGAAAAGCCTGATTTGGCCTCCTGCCAAATCTACGGGTTTTCTGCGGACCTTTGGCAAGTTTCCTTCGCTAAACCATTTATAAGCATAGCTTCGCATCCCATGAAGCAAGCATGAGGGTGAGGGAAAATATACAGCGAAAATTCTGATCCTTCGCCCTCTGCGCTCTATTTATTATGTGGCAAACAAAACGTCCCCGCGCCACCGTCCCCGCGCCACATACAAATGTGGCAAACAAAACGTCCCCTTGCCACACACCCCTTGCCACATTTTTAGGGACCTTCGATGGGTTTCCTTAAAGAATGGGGCATCAATATTTTGTTAAGGGAAGGGTTTTCTGTTCTTTTGTAGAAATACTCATAGTTAGTACGAGATTTTGCCGGGAGGAGTCTATTGATGGGTAGAAAACAAAAGCTAAGACAAGAGAGAAAAGCCGCTGCCGTTGCAGCGACCGCAGATAAAATAAATACTAGGGGCAGTCTATTTTGGATCATCCTTATAGGGTTTTGCGCACTTATGTTGTATCCGCCCTTTTTTAGGGGCTTATTCTTTACAAGGGAACTTTTGCCCACCCACGCATATTCCGCATTATTGTTCGGTCTATGGTGGATGTATAGGTTTTCAGTAAAAAAGGATACGAAGTTTTTAAAATATCCTTTGGATCATGCGGTTCTAGCCATTTCCATTGCCTACGCCATATCCCTTATACCGGCGGTTAACACAAGGACCGCTTTAGGGGAGCTTTTGAAAAACATTAATTACTTTTTTGCCTTCTACATGGCGGCGGAGATTACAAGGGAGTTAAAAAAGCCACAGTTTTTATTAAACGTATTGCTTATAAATATTACACTAGTAGCCCTTTTAGGCCTGGGTGCCGCCGCGGGCACCTTTGATTATCCCGGGGCCTTTTCCGGGGGCAGGATTTATTCATCCCTCCAATACCCCAATACTTTGGCGACATACCTTACGGCAGGATTTTTCCTGTCCATGACATTGCTTTTAGAATGTGAAAACCGATGGGGAAGGTTTCTCTATCCCGCGGTGAATTTTACGCTGTTTTTTGTATTCATATTTACATACTCAAGGGGTGCATGGCTTGCCTTTCCCCTCGTCTTAATCCTGTACTTGATCGGTCTTGCAAGGGCTAAAAGGCCCGGGGCGGTCATCCTTTTTGTTCTGATGCTTATTCCGGTTTTTTTGTGTATGCAGGGGTTTAATTCAAGTATATCCATCGGGGCCCAGTCAAAGGCATGGCTTTGGTATATATCCGGTGCCCTATTGACAGTCTGTCTTTCCCAGCTTAATTATATCGCGGCGAAGTATATATCCGGAGCAAATAAAAAAAGGGCGGCCTATGCAGCAGCGACGGTCTTTGTTGTATTGGCGATATTAGCCGGTGTTGTACTCAGTGCAAGGGAGCCCATCATCCTAGCCCATTCGGATGAAGAAGAGGATAGTTGGAAAACCGTAAGGAGGGAAGTAGGCGGTATTGAGCCAAATACCGATTATGAGCTTGCCCTTGATATAGAAGCGGAAAACCTCGAAGAAAAGCAGTATTCCTGGCGAATTGTAATCCAGAGCATAAACGATAGGGATGAAGCTACGAGCATAATGACGGAAACCGGCGAAAATACCGATGGAAAAGAAGCTATAGTGCTACCCTTTTCAACGGTGCAGGATACGGATAGGCTGAGGATCAATTTTTATAATCGGTACACGAACACATACGCCCTCTATGATAATATAAATATTCTCAATACGAAAGGTCAGTCAGAGCCGATACCCGTGACCACATCCTTTAAATATATACCGGAGAATTTAGTGGAAAGGCTTGGCAGCATCAACCTTAAACAAAGTAGCGCCGGCGGCAGACTGGAGTTCTACGGCGATGCGTTAAAGATAATAAAGGATTATCCTATATTCGGCGCCGGGGGCGGCGGCTGGGAATCCCTCTACCGAGCCTATCAGTCGCGACTTTACTGGACCACCGAGGTACACAGTTTCCCGTTACAGCTTTGGATAGAAACCGGTACCCTAGGGTTTATCGTACTTTGTGCCGTAGGCATCACCTTTGCCTATAACGTGTTTAAATTATTAATAAACAAGGCCGTGGATAATAGGATCAAAAACTATGTATGGGCAGCCTTTATCGGTGCCTTCGCCCTAGGTGCCCATAGTGCTATTGATTTTAATCTATCCCTTGGGGCGGTAGCACTTTTGTTGTGGTCCCTCGTTGGTATAGCCCATGGGGGCATGACCTGCGATGAAGAAAAAGGGGAAGTGGATAAAAGGCCCAAAGGGGCAAGGGATTCCATAGGTGCGGGGGAATATGCCTTGGCTATATTACCGGCGGGTTTTGTTATGATTCTTTCCCTGAGCCTGTTTGTCGGCGAAATGGCCGCTGTGAAGGCGGGGGGTTATTTAGAGGAAGGTTTTCTAACTGAGGCCGTTGATGCCTTTGATAGGGCGACGCGGTTTGACCCCTTTGAATCCCAGTACCGGGCGGAAAAGGCACAGCTTTTGGAATTTATCGCCCACCATACGGAGGATGCTTCATACCTGCAAAAGGCCGGTGTAGAATATAAAAAGGCCCTTAAACACGACGGACACAGCGCTAAGATAAACTCCGTGGCAGGCTTTTATTATCTTACAATAGGCCAGGCGGAGAAGGGTTTTGAACACATAGAAAAGGCGATAAAGTTTAACCCTTACCTTATAGACTATTACGAGGAGAAGGCCTATGCCTATAAGAGCCTCGTTGAATACATGATAGAAAATAACAACCCCGATGATGCCATAGAGTACATAGAAAGTACGCTGGGTATAGCCGATGATATCGCATCCCTTAATAGGGGCAATACAAAGCCCATTAAAACTAGCCTGCGTCTTATTACCGATCTTGAAAAGCTCGCCTTTATGGGAAATGAAGCGGATAATAGGCGTATTCCCAGGTATGCAAATAGGATTGTATTTGCGGCGACGCAGATGATTAGTACTATTGATGATAATGTGCCGGATCTTTGGAAGACCGGTAACAGCAGTGGCGGCGACATTTCTGTTCGAATTGAAAATGAGGACGATGGTACACGGATATTACGGCTCGAAAATGCCGGTGACGGGCGTGGTTATATCTACACGGAGAATTTTGCCCTTAGGCCCGATGATTGGTACCTTTTGACCTTTAAAGCAAGGGGCGATATTAAGCCGTCGAATTTTAGAGTCCATGTACTTAGCAGAAGCGGCGAAAAGAGTACCCAGGGTTCTATCAGCTCCGTGAAGGTAACCGGAGAATGGCAAGAGTTTGAGTTGGAGCTTTTGACCCATAAGGATATAGAGCCCGGCGGACAATACATAAGGATAGACCACCAGGGTAAGGATGACGGGTATTTTGAGATTAAAGATATAGTGCTTAAAGAATGGTGATGTGGCAAGGGGACGGGAAATGTGGCAAGGGGACGTTTTGTTTGCCACATTTCTCATACTGCAGAGCCTTACCCTGGGATGTGTGTCACGGGGACGGGGGTAGTGTCACACGGGCATGTGTCACGGGTGTGGCAAGGGGACGTTTTGTTTGCCGCATTTTTAAGTATTGATCCATAAACCGTCGCCATATCATATCCTCCCATTTCCCACCTTTTCCCCATTTCTCTTTTTCCACCACACCCTACCCCCCCATTTCCTACATTATCCCAATTTATCACCTTTCACCCCTTATTTCTTTTTTCCACTTTCAACTTTAAACTTTGTCATGCGCCCCATGGCGCGAAAGATAAGATTTGGCGTCCTGCGCGTCGGCATTAGGCTGTCCTCGCTTCGCGAATGTGGCAGGGGGACGTTTTGTTTGCCACATTTGTGGCATCGGTTC
>CAZDSH010000083.1:0-4868 GCA_964508195.1 uncultured Clostridiaceae bacterium | reverse complement strand
AAATTCTGATCCTACGCCCTCTGCGCTCTTTCTATTATGCGGGTGTAAGCTCAGCCACGGATAGCCTAATGCCTTTCATTTCCCACATCCCACATCCCACATCCCACTTCCCACTTCTAAGCATAGCTTCGCATCCCATGGAGCAAGCGGAATGTGGCAAACAAAACGTCCCCTTGCCACCTCCGTCCCCCTGCCACGCCACCGCGCCACACGCCACCGTGCCAACCCCTGCCACACACGCCCCCGCGCCACGCCCCCGCGCCCCCACGCCCCACGCCCCCTGCCACGCCACCGCGTCACACATCCCCGCGCCACCGCGCCAACCCCTGCCACGCGCGCCCCCACGCCACCCCGCCCCCGCGCCACCGCGCCAACCCCTGCTACACCTTCCGCCTTCCTATTTACACATATTTCCTACCTACCCTGGCCGCTAGGAGTACCGGATCGTAGACCGGGGCGAAGGGCGGTGCGTATGCAAGGTCCAAATTAAACACATCTTCCAGGGTCATCTTATTATAAATGGCCGTCGCGTATACGTCTATTCTTTTTACCGCATCAATAGCGCCGGCTAGTTGGGCACCGAGGATAAGCCCCGTACCCTTTTCTGCTATTACCATAGAAAAAATGTTCTCCGCGCCGGGATAATACCGGGCCCTATCCCGGGAATTAAGGGTAATCTTTACGGGGTCAAAGTTATTTCCAAGGGCCTCATCGTAGGTCAGACCGGTCCTGGCAACCCCGAGGGAGAAACATTTCGTTATAGCCGTGCCTAAAACGCCGCGGAAGGGCGTTTTTATGCCGGCGATATTCATTCCCGCTATCATGCCCTCTTTATTGGCCTTCAGTGCCAAGGGCATATACACGGGCTCTTTACTTAGCATGTTTGTCCCCTGGACGCAATCCCCCGCGGCGTAAATATGCTCAAAATTAGTCTGCAAATACTCGTTTACCTTAATGGCTCCCTTTGCGCCAAGTTCAATACCGCACTTAGCGGCCAATGCGCTGGCCGGGATGGTCCCCAATCCTAAAAACACAAAGTCGTATTCCAAGTTGCCCTTATCCGTAACCACTACGACATTTTCGCCCACATCTTTTATTTCTTCTATAGACGTTTCTAGGTTTAGAATAATGCCTTTTTCCGACATTTCCTTTTTAATAAGGTCAGAGATCTCTACCTCGAAGGCCCTGGAAAGGTCCGCCCTTCGATGAATGAGGTGCGTTTCCAGGCCACGCATTTTAAAGGCCTCCGCCATCTCCAGCCCTATGTATCCGCCGCCTATTACGGCACATTTGCGCGGAGCATTTTTTTGAATAAATGTTTCGACCTTTTCCATATCGTGCATATCCTTTAATAGGAAAACCCTATCCGACCGATAGTATTTAATGCCTGAGGTTTGCGGCAGCGAACCTGTGGCGATAAGTAAAAAATCAAACCTTTCCTCCTGCGTACCCTGTTCATTTTTAACTATTACCTTTTTAGCCCGGGGGATTATTTTTACAACTTCATGCCTAAGCCTTACATCAATCTTTCTTTCCGAAACAGCCCTTTCCGGCGTAAGTTCAATGAGCTGTTCTTTGTCCGGTATAAGGCCGCCAATATAATAGGGCATACCGCAGGCGGCATAGGAAATAAAATCGGTCTTTTCAAAAACGATAACCTCCCACGCAGGTTTAAGCCTTTTAACCTGACTGGCACCGCTCATACCCGCGGCATCGCCGCCTATTACTACTAATCGTTTTGTATTCATAATTTATCGCCTCCTTATAAACATTAAACAAACAGCGCATTTAAGCCCTTTATCGAAGGGATTGTTCTATATGGATGGATATATACCCCTTTATTCGCTGCCCTAGGGCCAAAGCCCCTCTATTTGCCGTTTTGGGAGCCCTGCGTTTTTATAAATGGAAATCCCGCCGCATAGGGCAAAGCCCTAAAGCATCCTAATTATGTTGTATATAGTTTCCCGGGAAATTACACCGGCCTTCTTAATAATTCTTTTAGCTTATGTTATCATAGAACTATCTCAAATAAAACTAGGTGACATGCGTAAAAAACCGTTCTGAGGAACAGTTTGGATGGTGAAGATCTATGGCAGGGGAGCAAATCCTTGTAGTGGACGATGAAGCGGGGATACGTGAAATGATAAGGGAATACTTCACATCGGAGGGGTACATCGTAAAAGAGGCCGCCGACGGTGCCGAGGCATTAGAAATGTTTGCAGGAAATGAATTTTCCCTCGTGATCCTTGATATTATGATGCCAAAAATAGACGGCTGGACGCTATGCAGACAGATACGAGGGATGTCCCAGGTACCCATTATAATGCTTTCAGCCCGGGGCGAAGAATACGACAAGCTATTCGGTTTTGAGCTAGGTGTAGATGATTATATGGTAAAGCCCTTCAGCCCCAAGGAGCTCTTGGCGAGGAGCAAAGCAATAATCCGACGCAGCCAAAGCCCCGGCGGAGAGGGTACCAGGGAGGGTAGGCTCGCCTTTGAAGGCCTTGAAATAGATCTCCTAGCAAGGGATGTAACCGTCGATGGCAAGTCCGTTGCGTTAACGCCTAAGGAATACGAGGTTTTAAGCTTTTTCGCACAAAATCCTAACAGGGTATTTTCCAGGCAACAACTTCTGAACGAAGTATGGGGGTACGATTTTTATGGCGATACGAGGACCGTGGATACCCATATAAAAATGTTAAGGGAAAGTCTCGGCAAATACAGAAATTTTATAGTAACCGTATGGGGCACGGGCTATAAATTTGAAGTTGGTGATAAAAAATGAAGGGCATTGCCCAAAAATTATGGGCCGGCATGATGTTACTTGTGGTGGTGATGCTTGTACTGCTTTGGTTTTTTCAGATAGTGTTTTTAGAGGATTTTTACATAAAGGGGAGGGTAGGGGAGGTAAAAACGAAGGCAAAGGCTTTTATGCGGGTTATAGATGAATTGGACGACGAGGGGCTACGCGAGGGTTTAGACAGTTTTGTATACGATTATAACTGTAGCATAGAGTTTACGGACCAGCGGGGCAATGTTATATACAGTAGCGAAGCCAATAGGCCCATGTCGATGATGAGATACAATCACCAACGGGGCGGCCTCTTAAGGGAGGTCCTATCGGGAAGGGATATAAATGTGTCTACTACGCATCCCCGTTCCGGGAGCAGCTATAGCATAATAGGTATGCCCGTGGAGAAGGGCGACGAAATAACCGGGGCGCTTATGATAAATATGCCCCTTGCGCCGGTACAGGACACCGCGGCAATACTTAAAAAACAGCTCATATATATCTCGTTAATACTCCTTAGCGCATCCCTAGGCCTATCGTTTTTGCTGTCTAAATCCTTTATAAGGCCAATATTGGAAATAAAGGCGGCTACCGGCAGGATGGCGTCGGGGGACTTCGATGTAAGGCTAAATGTGACATCCAAGGACGAAATAGGCGCCCTAAGCAATGCCATAAACCATCTGGGCAGTGAGCTGGCTAAGACGGAACAGCTTCGTAAAGATTTGATCGCCAACGTATCCCATGAGCTACGCACACCCTTGAGCCTTATAAGGGGCTATGCGGAGACAATAAGGGATATTACCGGCGATAACATAGATAAGCGGGATAGGCAACTAGGTATAATAATAGAAGAATCCAACAGGCTAAGTAATATTGTTAACGATATATTGATATTTTCGCGGTTGCAATCGGGTAACGTTACCCTTGAGAAAACATCCTTTGATATAATAAAGACCCTTCAGAGCATCATAAAAAAGTATAGTTTAATAAGCGATAAAACCGACGTGGATATTATCCTAAAGGGAATCCTCGGGGATGCCGTCGGGGAAGAGCTGTTTGTTTGGGCGGATGAGGCGAGGATTGAGCAGGTTCTTTTTAATCTAATAAATAATGCTTTCAATTATAGCACGCCGGGGAATTATATAACAGTTAGTGCCGAATCCAAGGGTGATGTAGCCCGGATCGAGGTTTCCGATATCGGCAAGGGGATCCCCCCGGAGGATTTAGAGAATATCTGGGACAGGTACTATAAAGGGAGTAAAAGGAGCAAAAAAAGAATATTCGGTACGGGTCTTGGGCTGGCAATAGTAAAGAATATATTGGAGGAACACGAGGCGAAGTATGGCGTTGAAAGCGCGAAGGGTAATGGTACCACATTCTGGTTTGAAATAGATGCTACGGATTTGAAAAAACTACCCCGGGATTAGGGATGGGCCCTTAGGTATGAAATAGGCTACCTTGGAATTGAGGTGGGTTTTCGAGTTTGGAAAAGCCGCCTTGGATTTGAAACAGGCTGCGGTTTAAAGTTTTTAAGGATTTTCATCATTTAATCACAGTTCTATCACATTTGTTATATATAATTTGAATTACAATTAACGGAGGGAAGGTGTTAAATCATGAAAAACCTTATTAGAGTTACAATTTTAGGCGTAACGCTGATGGCGGTTATGACAACAGGGGTGGCCCTAGCGTCGGATCTTAGAAGTCCCGCGGAGATATTGTCCGGGCTGTCCGGCCGGTCGGTAGAGGAACTTCAAAGGGAGAGACAGGAAGGCAAAACCTTCGGCTCAATAGCCGAGGACTATGGGAAGTTAGAAGAATTCAGAGAGCGGATGCTAGAGCAAAAGAAGGCTATACTGGATGAAAGAGTAAAAGAGGGTTACATTACCCGCGAAAGGGCGAAGGAGATTGAAGAGCGTATGGGCTCTTTCTGTGACGGCGAAGGCGGACCGGGTGCCCGCGGTGCCGGATGCGGTGTTGGGTTTGGTATGGGTTATGGAGGCCGCGGGGTCGGTGCGGGGCATGGCCACGGTTTAGGTGTATGTGGCAGGGGGACGTTTTGTTTGCCACATTTTTA
>CAZDSH010000082.1:0-5130 GCA_964508195.1 uncultured Clostridiaceae bacterium | reverse complement strand
TAAGGAAAAATATACAGCGAAAATTCTGATCCTTCGCCCTCTGCGCTCTTTCTATCATGCGGGTGTAAGCTCAGCTACGGACAGCCTAATGCCTGCGGGGTAAAAGTATAGCTTCACACCCCACGGAGCAAACGATGTGGAGCCACGGGTATAAGCTCGGCTCCGGACGGCCTAATGCCTGCGGGGTAAAGGCATAAGTTTCGCATTACCCACAAATAAGGCAAACAAAACGTCCCCGTGTTTAACGTTTTAGTAAAATTTAAAAAAGGCGATGAAGGGAAGAGTAAGGACATATCTATAGCCCTAGAGAGCCGGGTGGGGTGAAAGCCGGTGCTAGAGGATGTCCTGAAGATGGCCCCTGAGCTTCGCCGCTGAAGGCATAAAGTAGGCGGTGACGGTAGCCCCCGTTAGAAGGGCAGGCGATTAAAGGATCGCTGTAAAAGACTGCCGATTTCAGGCGGTAAAGTAGGGTGGTAACGTGGCTATTAACCGCCCCTATCAGAAGGGTAGGGACGGTTTATTTTTATTTAAGTCAGGAGGAATCAAAATGAGTAAAGATACTTTTTATATCACAACGCCTATATATTATCCTAGCGATAAGCTACATATAGGACATTCCTATACTACGGTGGCCGCCGATGCCATGGCGCGGTTTAAAAGGCTTACGGGATATGATGTGATGTTCCTTACAGGTACCGATGAGCATGGTCAGAAGATTCAAAGGGTGGCCGAGGCCGAGGGCAAGGCGCCGCAACAATACGTGGATAAAATAGTAAAGGGAATATTAAAGCTCTGGAACACGTTGGATATATCCAATGACGATTTTATCAGGACCACCGAGACAAGGCACGTAAAGGCGGTACAGAGAATATTCAAAAAGCTGTACGAAAATGGCGATATTTATAAGGACCATTATAAGGGTTGGTATTGTACCCCCTGTGAAGCTTTTTGGACGGACCACCAGCTAATAGACGGTAAATGCCCTGATTGCGGTCGGGAAGCGGAATTGACCCATGAGGAGGCATACTTTTTCCGGCTCTCCAAGTATCAGGATAGGCTATTAAAGTTTATAGAGGAAAGCGATTTTATACAGCCGGAATCCAGAAAGAATGAGATGATAAATAATTTCCTAAAACCCGGGCTAGAGGACCTTTGCGTATCTAGGACCTCCTTTGATTGGGGGATACCGGTGGACTTTGATGGGGGTCATGTGATATATGTATGGGTAGATGCACTGTCGAACTATATAACCGCCCTGGGATACCCGACGGGGGATAGGGACAAATACGACAGATATTGGCCCGCTGATGTACACCTAGTGGGCAAAGAGATAGTGCGGTTCCATACGATAATATGGCCTGCGATGCTTATGGCCCTTGGCGAGCCGTTACCTAAAAAGGTTTTTGGCCATGGCTGGCTAATCCTCGAAGGGGGCAAGATGTCCAAATCCAAGGGTAACGTAGTCGATCCTGTAGTGTTAGTGGAACGCTATGGCGTAGACGCCATAAGATACTTTTTATTAAGGGAAGTACCCTTCGGTGCCGATGGCGTGTTTTCCAACGAGGCCCTGGAGGCACGGATAAATGCGGACCTTGCTAACGATCTTGGCAATCTCCTCAGCAGGACCATAACTATGGTTGACAAATATTTTAGTGGTATCATTCCAAAGCCCGGCGGTGAAGAGGGGCCCGATGCCGACCTTAAAAAGCAGGCGATCTCCGTCGCCGGTACCGTTGAAAATTATATGGATAGGCTACAGTTCAGTAACGCCCTGACGGAGATTTGGAAACTGGTGGGCAGTACTAATAAATACATCGATTTAACTATGCCCTGGGTTCTGGCAAGGGACGAAGATGCCAAGGAACGGCTAGCTACAGTACTTTACAACCTGTCGGACTGTTTAAGGATAATATCCGTACTCATTAGCCCTTTCATGCCCAATACGCCGGCTAGGATATGGAAACAATTGGGGGTAGACCATGGCCAGGGGACCCGTTGGGAGGATACTAAAAAGTTCGGTAAACTTCCCACCGGTATCAAAGTAAGGAAAGGCGAAGTATTATTCCCGAGGATAGAACAGGATAGGGCGGAGAAGGGACAAATTTCAACGAAGCAGGGGGAGGATAAAGTGGACGATAACCTAATATCCATTGAGGATTTTGCGAAATTAGATCTAAGGGTAGCCACGGTATTGGAGTGTGAAAAGGTAAAAAAATCAAAGAAATTGCTTAAATTCAAGCTAAAAGTAGGTAACGAAACAAGACAGGTAGTATCAGGTATTTCTGAATTCTATGAGCCCGGGGATTTAGTAGGAAAGCAGTTGGTAATGGTAACTAATCTTAAACCCGTTAAGTTGATGGGCATAGAATCCCAGGGTATGATTCTCGCTGCGTCAACCCCCGGGGATGAGGAATTAACCGTTGTGACGCTACTCGAAGGGATTGACGATGGCTCCAAAATAACCTAACGGGAAATATCGGTGGCGTATAACAAAAACCGAATAGCACTCTAAAAATCCGTTGCATAAATGGAGGTGATGACTGTGCTTATAGATGCCCATGCCCATCTGGATGACAGCAGATTCGACAGGGATCGGGGACACATAATACAAAAGTGCATAGATGAGGGTATGGTGTGCATAATAAACGGTGGTACGAATATATCCACCAGCATAAAATCAATTTCCCTAGCGAAGGAGTACCCTATTATATACGCAACGATAGGCATACATCCCCATGAGGCCAAGGCCGCCGATGATAATACAATAGAGCTTTTGCGTTCCTTCGCCGACAAGGATAAGGTAGTGGCTATAGGGGAGATAGGCTTGGATTATTACCGTGATCTTTCGCCCAGGGATAAACAGCAGCAGGTCTTTAGGCAGCAAATAGGCCTTGCCAGGGAGCTAGGGCTGCCCATAGTTATACACGATAGGGATGCCCACGGTGATATACTTAAGATCATGAAGGAAGAAAAGGCTGGGGAAGTCGGCGGGATGATGCATTGCTTCTCCGGCAGTAAGGAAACGGCAAAGGAGTGCATGGATATGGGTTTTTATATATCCTTTGCGGGGCCCGTTACCTTTGAGAATGCGAAAAGGCTAAAAGAGGTAGCCCGTTATGTACCCGTTGACCGATTGTTTACCGAGACGGATTGCCCATACCTTACGCCGGTGCCTTTTCGAGGTAAAAGAAACTATCCCGGTAACGTAGAGTTCGTGGCGGAGGAAATATGCCGGCTGAAAAACCTGGACCGTGAACAATTACTTAGGGCTATTTGCGATAATACAAAAAATTTATACGGCATCGACATATAGAACATGGCTAATATGGAATTAATTAATACATTCCCGTCACTACCTTTAACGTAAAACATATAATAGTAATAAAGTAAAGGTGATTGGGGGGATTGCTAATTGGATAATATGTGGAACTATATGATAGGCCGGCCCCATTATGGGATGGGTGACGGCGGCGGCACACAAGGGCCGGGGATATATGGTTACGGTCATTGGAGCCCCGGATTTGGTTCCGGACCCTACCCCGGATACGGGCATGGACCCTGGATGCCGCCTAAAAAGGATAAGGACGATAAGGAATGTCGTGCTATATTGCGCTGTATCCAACGCTGTATGCAAAACTATTCAGGACATAAACCCTGCGAAGATTCGGTGAAGGACTTTGGACCCGTAGGCGGGTATGAAATAGGGCCCGTAGCGGGATACGGTTGGGGACATGATAGGCTTCCATAATTAACTGTAACGTTTTATCCCATAAGCACAACAAATACAAAAAAATCCCGGGTCATAATGGCCGGGATTTTTTTAAAAATATCCCCCCCGGGTATAAGTATGATCCAAAGAGGCCTATGTAATGTTATACCAGAGCAAGGATCATGAATTTCTGATATAATAGCTGTCATAGCGTCCATAATAGTATACGAAGGATTACATAACAAAGAGGGGGTAAACCCATGAAGAAAAGAAATACAGTTATTCTGGTTGCCCTAGGCCTTGCCATCGTGCTGGCCGTATCCTATGGGTCCTTTAATAAACAGGTAACCATAAAGGACGACGGGAACACGTTGCAGGTAACATGCCTTATGGGTACCGTGGAGGATGTTTTAAGAAAACAGGAGATATTCTTGGGGGATAAGGACTACGTCATCCCGGAGCCGGGAACACCCGTGAAGGACGGTCTTGATATAGAAATAAAAAGGGCGGTCCCTGTTTCGATATCCGCTGACGGGGGCCGACGGTCCATACAGACCGTTTCCGATAATGTCCGCGGGGCCTTAGCCGATGCGGGTATAAAAACGATGGCGGAGGATATAGTAAAACCTGGGCCCGAGGAACCCGTAAAAAGAGATATGGATATAGAGGTGATCAGGGTAACAAGGGAAAATGTTACTGTGGAAAGATCTGTTCCCTTCGAAACGGACACCCGATACGATGATAGCATGTATAAGGGCATGGAACAGGTATTGGAAAAAGGTGCCGAAGGTTTACTCCAAGAGGAGATAATGATCTGTTATCACGATGGAGAAGAAATAGAGCGTTGCAGCCTGGGGGAGGAGCTAGTACGGGCACCGGTTAACCGCGTAGTGGCAAAGGGTACGGTAGACGCTATAGAAACCTCCAGGGGCGAGGTACGCTTTAAAAGGGCGTTAACGATGAGTGCTACCGCCTACGATGCCACCTTTGAAAGTACCGGCAAGACCCCGGATCATCCACAGTACGGGATAACCCGGAGCGGCACAAAGGTAAAACCGGGGGTAGTAGCCGTAGATCCTAAGGTCATACCCTTAGGTACTAAGCTCTACGTTAAATCCCTCGATGATACCCCCGATTATGGGTTTGCTAGTGCCGAGGATACCGGCGGAGCCATAAAGGGCAATAAAATAGATCTGTATTTTGAGCTGCCCGAGGACGTTAAGAAATACGGGCGACGCAATGTACTCGTCTATATATTGGACAATTAAAACTGTGTCACGGGGACGGGGGTAGTGTCACACGGGCATGTGTCACGGGGATCTTTTGTTTGCCACATTTATGGCATCGGTTCGTAAAGGTTGGTGTTGGCATTAGGCTATCCTCGCTTCGCGAACCCGCCAGCAATAGTTGTATGAGCTTGA
>CAZDSH010000081.1:0-5335 GCA_964508195.1 uncultured Clostridiaceae bacterium | reverse complement strand
AGCTAAGGAAACATAGTACCCATTGTAAAGCCAATGCAGAAACCGTAGTGAAAATGTTGGGGAACTCAAATATATCATATGGGGAGGATTAACATGACAAAGAGGATAAAAATTTTTGACACTACTTTAAGGGATGGGGAACAATCCCCGGGATGCAGTATGAATATTAAGGAGAAATTATTGTTAGCTAAACAGTTAGAAAAGTTAGGGGCGGATATTATAGAAGCAGGTTTTGCCGCGTCCTCAGAGGGTGATTTCCAGGCGGTACAGGCAGTTGCAAAGGAAATTAAAAATTCTACAATAGCGGTTCTAGCAAGGGCAACTAAAGGGGATATAGATAAGGCCTGGCAAGCGGTGAAGGGGGCAATAAAACCAAGGATACATATTTTTATAGCCACTTCGGATATCCATATGAAATATAAATTAAACATGAAACCGGAGGAGGTTATAAAAAGGGCCGAGGATATGATAAGGTACGCAAACGGTCTGTGTCCTGAGATAGAATTCTCCGCGGAGGATGCTACACGAAGTAGCCCTGAATTTTTAGCCGAAATATTTGACAGAGCCATAGAAGCCGGGGCGAAGATAATAAACATACCGGACACCGTTGGATACATTACCCCCGTTGAATTCTATGACTTTATAATGGATATAAAGGGCAGATCAAAACGTTTAGATAAAGCGGAGCTCTCCGTTCACTGTCATAATGATTTAGGTCTAGCCGTTGCAAATACTCTAGCCGCGGCGAAGGCCGGTGTGACCCAATTTGAATGTACGATAAACGGAATAGGCGAAAGGGCCGGTAATGCGGCCTTAGAAGAACTAGTCATGGCCATGGACGTGAAACAAGACTATTATGGTTTTAAATCCAATATAAACACTAGGGAGATTATGAAAACCAGCAACCTTTTAACCGGTATTACGGGGGTCGGGGTTCAGCCTAATAAAGCTATAGTAGGGACCAATGCCTTCGCCCATGAAGCGGGGATACATCAACATGGGGTAATTAATAACCCTGAAACTTACGAAATAATGAAACCGGGATCCATAGGGATTACCGCAAGTAGTATGGTAATAGGCAAACATTCCGGTAGGCATGCTTTCAGGGAAAAAATTAGATCGATGGGATACGAACTCGATCAGGACGAATTAGAGAGGGTCTTCGTAGAATTTAAAAAATTGGCGGACAAAAAGAAACGTATTTACGATAAGGATATAGATGCGATCATTATAAATAGAGGGACAACCCTAAGGGATACCTACAAATTGGTGAGATTCGTTATTAATAGCGGCAATACCATAACAACTACAGCATCCGTCGTGTTAAACCGAGGGGAAAAGGATATAGAGGGCATATCCTATGCCGTAGGGCCCGTAGACGCGGCCTTTAGCGCTATTGATAAATGCCTAGAAATAGATGTACAGTTGGAGAATTACTCAATACAATCGGTTACAGAGGGAACGGATGCCCTAGGGTATTCCGTAGTGAAGCTGCGCTATGATGGGGATCTCTATATCGGAAGGGGCACAAGCGTCAATGTAGTAGAGGCGAGTATCAGGGCATATATTGATGCCCTTAACAGTATTTACGATGCTCCACAGGGGATGAAAGTAAACCAACAGAAAGTAATATAGGGGGGCATGAAAAATGGGTATGACAATGACGCAGAAAATTTTAGCAGCCCATGCGGGGGCTGACGAGGTAAGGGCAGACCAGTTTATCGAAGCGGGATTAGATATGGTTTTAGGAAACGATATAACCGCCCCTGTTGCAATAAAGGAATTTTGGAAAATGGGCGCAGATAAAATATTCCATAGGGACAAAATCGCATTAGTCCCCGATCATTTTGCACCTAACAAGGATATAAAATCAGCGGAACAGTGTAAATATATGAAAGAATTTGCCCATAGGCAGGGGATAACTAATTATTTTGAAATAGGTGAAATGGGCATAGAACACGCTTTGCTGCCTGAAAAGGGGTTAGTTGTGGCCGGGGATGTTGTAATAGGCGCTGATTCCCATACGTGCACTTACGGTGCATTGGGGGCCTTTTCCACAGGCGTGGGGAGTACGGACATGGCGGCAGGAATGGCTATTGGCAAGGCATGGTTTAAGGTACCTTCTGCCATTAAATTTAACCTTAGGGGTAAACCCTCTAAATGGGTCAGCGGCAAGGATATAATCCTCCATATAATCGGCAAGATCGGTGTAGACGGGGCGTTGTACAAATCCATGGAGTTTATGGGGGAAGGCGTTAAAAACCTAACAATAGACGATAGGTTTACTATTTCAAATATGGCCGTTGAAGCCGGGGCAAAAAACGGGATATTCCCCGTAGACGAATTGACTATAGGGTATATGAGGGAGCATTCCAACAGAAAGTTCAGGGCCTATAAAGCCGATAAGGATGCATCCTATGACGAGGAATATACTATAGATCTGGCAAAACTTAGGCCTACGGTATCCTTTCCCCATATACCGGAAAACACAAGGACTATAGATGAAGTGGGAGAAATAAAGGTGGATCAAGTGGTTATCGGTTCCTGTACAAACGGCCGAATAAGCGATCTAAGGGCTGCAGCGGAGATTTTTAAAGGGCATAGGGTTAAAAAAGGTGTAAAGACGATAATATTCCCCGCGACCCCTAAAATATATCTTCAGGCCGTTAAAGAAGGCCTTATAACCATATTTATTGAGGCTGGGGCTACAGTAAGTACACCGACATGCGGCCCATGCCTTGGCGGTCACATGGGTATATTAGCCGAGGGGGAAACGTGTATCGCTACAACTAATAGAAATTTTGTCGGCAGAATGGGACATCCGACGTCTGAAGTATACTTATCAAGTCCGGCGGTGGCGGCTGCGTCTGCAATAATGGGGAAAATATATAACCCGGAAAACATAACAAAGGGGGAATCGAGATGAAAGTAAAGGGAAGGGTTTTTAAATATGGTAATAATATTGATACGGATGCCATAATACCTGCCAGATATCTGAACACCTCGGATCCGGAGGTACTTAAAGTCCACTGTATGGAGGACATAGACAAGGATTTTGCATCTAAAGTACAAAGGGGAGATATTATAGTAGGGCGAAAAAACTTCGGATGCGGTTCATCTAGGGAACATGCCCCAATAGCTATCAAAGCTGTGGGGGTATCATGTGTTATAGCCGAAAGCTTTGCGAGGATATTTTATAGAAATTCGTTGAACATTGGACTTCCGATTATTGAAAGCCCCGGTGCAGCGAAGGGGATCGAATGGGGGGATCTGGTAGAGGCGGATTTCGAAAGGGGCGAAGTTAGGAATATCACAAAAAACGAAGTTTATAAAGGGCGGGCATATCCGGAGTTTATAAAAAAGATAATCGAACAAGAAGGTCTCATAGGCTACGTCAGGACAAAGATTAAGGAGATGAACCATGGAGTATAAAATCGCCGTGATAAAAGGGGACGGTATCGGCCCTGAAGTAATCAATGCTGCCATTGATGTACTTAAAAGGGTGGAGAAAAGGTTTGGCCATAGATTTATATTTAAGGAGGCTCTTGCAGGGGGTGCTGCCTACGATAAATATGGCGTGCCTTTGCCTATAGAAACAGTAAAGCTCTGTAAGGATAGCCACGCAGTTCTTTTAGGTTCCGTCGGGGGGAATAAGTGGGACGATTTGCCCAGGGACAAAAGACCGGAAAGGGCCGTTTTAGGATTAAGAAAGGAATTAGACCTTTTTGCAAATTTAAGACCCGGAAGGTTTTTCAAAGCCCTGGAGAGCGCCTCCCCTTTAAAAACTGAAATAACCGGCGGAGGGTTTGATATTATTGTAGTAAGGGAGCTGACCGGGGGCATATATTTTGGAGAAAGGGGTATAAAGAATACAACCTATGGCCCCGCGGCCTATGACGTAGAGATGTACAGCGAAATGGAAGTGAAAAGAATCGCAAAAATCGGGTTTGATATGGCTATGGAAAGAAAAAAACGCCTTACTAACGTGGATAAGGCGAATGTTTTAGAAAGTTCAAGATTATGGCGTAGGATTGTAAATAAAGTATCCCGGGGATACCCCGGGGTAGAACTAAATCATATATACGTGGATAATGCCGCAATGCAGCTTATTAAAAACCCGGGACAATTTGATGTAATTCTTACTACAAATTTATTCGGAGATATACTGTCGGACGAACTGGGCATGTTGACAGGCTCAATAGGTATGTTGCCGTCGGCGAGCCTAGGATCATCGGGGTTTGGACTATTTGAACCGGTACATGGTTCCGCCCCGGATATAGCGGGTAAAGGCATTGCTAATCCAATAGCTGCAATTTTGTCGGCGGCGATGATGCTTAAGTTTTCCTTCGGCCTTGGGAGGGAGGCCGATGCTATGGAGCTTGCAATAAAAAATGTGTTGGATAAAGGGTACGGGACCATGGATATCGCTACTGAAAAAAATAAAGTCTGTACTACGGCGGAAATGACGGGCTTTATAAAAAAAGAAATATAGGCCGCCGTCTAGCCCTGTTAACTTTATAAAGGTACCCCTTCGATCTAACCAATGAAATGTAAATATTTTGCCCCCCGGGTTAGAAGATCTTATTTTAAACTCCAACACAGCCGGGGGGCATCTGTTTTACGATATTAAGGTGCCTTATACTCTATAAGCTCAATTCTTTCCCCTGAGGGCCCCTTTAAAAACAATGTAATAACACCGTTACCAATATCGGCAACCTCATTTGGCTCTTCTGTCTCTAACGAAATCCCTTTCCGTTTTAATTCCTGGGCTATTTTGTAAATGCCTTTAACTTCTATCGCTATATGGTTTATGCTGCCGCCTTGACCCGTACCTGCCTGCGATTTATCCGAAGGCTCTATCAGTTCAATAACCATATCCCCAAGACGAAGAAATAAAAGCCTAAGGGATTGTCCGTCGGGCTTTTCAAGTTTGATCTCCTGCTCCGCCTTAAAGCCCAGATTCTCCGCATAAAATGCCTTCGCTTTCTCCATATCCATGGTATGGATACCTATATGGGCGTGTCCTTTGAAAACTGACATTTAGCTACCACCTTCCTCATAAGTATTCAGTTCACCTGGGAGATGCGTATTATGTGCGCTATCAAGAAATGTCCCCTATATACCCGTCTCCCCCGTCATAGTATGATAAATCCCGGTATTGTTTTTCCTCCCCCCTCCCTACCAACCCGGTTTACACAGTACAAATATCTATGTTAATTTAAATATGTTTGATCCAAATTTTAAAATACCTACCGTCGATTATTTTTTTACGACAGCCACCTATATATAACGTGATAAAGACTTTACATCTTCTAGCGTGTCATCCTGAGCGTAG
>CAZDSH010000080.1:0-5347 GCA_964508195.1 uncultured Clostridiaceae bacterium | reverse complement strand
TTATGCGGGTGTAAGCTCAGCTACGGACAGCCTAATGCCTTTCACTTCTCACTTCCCACTTCTCACCTCTCACTTCTCACTTCCCACTTCCCACCTCCCACCTCTCACTTCCTACTTCCTACTTTCAAGCATAGCTTCGCATTATCCGTGAATGTGGCAAACAAAACGTCCCCTTGCCACATTATCCGTGAATGTGGCAAACAAAACGTCCCCTTGCCACCAAATGTTAAATTTAAAGGGATTGTTTATACGCTGTAGAAAATGATATTGTAAGGGTGCATAATGGAGGTATGTATTATGATAATAGGGATAGGTACGGACATTATAGAGATTGAGAGAGTTAAAAGAGTGGTAGAAAGGCGTAGTAGTTTTATGCATAGGTTTTTTGCCCCGGAGGAATTGGATTATTACCGAGGACGACGCATGAGTGCCCCTTCTATAGCCGGCGGATTTGCCGCAAAGGAAGCGGTCGTCAAAGCGATGGGTACCGGGTTTAGCGGTTTTCCCTGGAAGGATATATTGATTCTCAGGGACAAGCACGGCAAACCATGGGTCAAAATAGAGGGTGCCGCTAGGGGAGCGTGCACTGAATTAGGCATAATAAGGATATTTGTTTCCATATCCCATAGTAAGGAATATGCAACTGCCCAAGCAATAGCCGTTGGAGGTGATGAGTATGAGGGTTGTAACGCCGAAACACATGAGGGACATCGATAGGATAGCGATGGAAAGGTATGGCATACCCGGGGCCGTGCTGATGGAAAACGCAGGCCGGGCACTTGCAAAGGAGGCGATAAGGCTTATAGAGGGTGATCGGCCGAAACCTGTAGTACTGGTAGCGGGCAAAGGGAATAATGGAGGAGATGTGATGGTAGCCGCAAGACATTTGTTTAACTACGGCTTACCTGTGGATGTATTCCTTTTAAATAGGCTTTCGGACATGAAAGGCGATGCAAAATTAAACGCCGATATACTGATTAAAATGGGGATTCCCATTGTGGAGCTATTCCCCGAAACGGATCTAGCACCTTTAAAAGCGGCCCTTAACCGGGGCGGCGTAATAATAGACGGGATATTTGGCACAGGTTTTAGGGGTAAAACATCGGGTATTATACATGAAGCAATAGGGATTATAAACGAAAGCGATCATCCAGTAATATCAGCGGATATACCCTCGGGTATTGACGGGGAAACGGGCGAAGTTTGTGGCGCATGTGTAAAGGCTACCGCAACCGTTACGTTCGGATTTCCGAAGGTAGGACTTTTACAGTATCCCGGTGCGGGATATGTAGGACATCTTATAGTAGCCGATATATCTATACCCCGGAATATTGTGATAGAGCCGGACTTGGATATAACTCTATTAACCGGGGAGTTCCTATCGGAGATTATACCTGATAGAAAACCCGATGCCCATAAGGGAAGCTGCGGCAAAATGGTGGTAATGGGCGGTTCTGAGGGTATGAGCGGTGCAGTGGTACTGTGCTCCCTCGGGGGTATTAAATCCGGTGCCGGTCTTGTGAAGACGGGCTTGCCCGGGGCATTGAACTATGTTTTAGAGAATCGTGTAACAGAGGCGATATCGGTACCCCTGGGCAAAGGCATGGGCCTTAGCCTCCGGGCGGATGGTGTGAAGGACAAATTAACGGAAGTTTTAGCCTGGGCCGATGTAGTAGCCCTAGGGCCGGGGATGGGCGTTAACGATGATGCTATGAAATTTTTAGAGTATGTATTAGCGGAAGTGCGGGTACCCCTTGTGCTTGATGCGGACGCCCTTAATTGTATTGCACGCAATATAAAGCTCTTAGACGGAATATCCGTACCCGTGATAATGACGCCGCACCCCGGTGAAATGGCAAGGTTAACCGGCATAAAAACTGATGAGGTCCAAAGGGATAGGATTAATATCGCTAAAGCCTTCGCAGAGGAGTGGGGCGCGATTACAATATTAAAAGGTGCAAACAGTGTAATAGCCCACCCCGCAGGAAACATATATATAAATACCAGCGGGAATCCCGGTATGGCGTCGGGGGGTATGGGGGATGTATTAACGGGGATAATTGCATCCTTTATAGCCCAGGGAGCTACGCCGATTAAAGCTGCCTGCGCCGCGGTATATGTCCACGGTAGGGCGGGGGATATCCTAGCGGAGGAAAGGGGCATCCACGGCATATGTGCAACGGACTTAGCGGATTATATACCCAGGGCTATTAAAGATGTTCGAGAAAATCGTGGTAAAAGGCTAGTACAGCGCGTTATTAATAGCCCTTAGCCGTAGGCCCTTCGCTTTGGGGGGGTAGGATATGTTAATGAGATGGGGGACTTTAGTAGTAATATTTTTTGTAATTTTTGTAGGGTACGGCTGTAGCGGCTATTCAGAGGAGAAAGTCTACAAGGCAGTCCATAAAAGGCTAGCCGGGCTTGAAACGTATAGCTGTGAGGCGCAAGTTTATGTAAAGGGCAACAAGGGCCCGGGACAATTCAAAATAAAGCAATGGTTTTGTATGCCTGATAAATATCGAATAGAGGTAATAGAGCCACAGATTATGCAGGGTAAAACCACGGTTTATGATGGCAGTAGGTTTTGGATATATTACCCTTACATAGATAGGATGCTGTTTCTGGAGGACACTGAATTTCCCGCGGAAGGGAACTTGTTCTTAGGATTTTTTTTGAGGGATATGCTCGAGGGCGAAAAACTTAGTTATTGTTTAGATCATTGGGAGGAAGCGCCGGTTATGGTTATAGAATTACCGGTACCCGGTGGTTGTAAATATCGTGTAACACAGAAACTTATGATACATAGTAAAAAAATGCAACCCCTTGTATTGGAAATGTTCGATATTAATGGCGCTGTAACTACGAGGGTAGAATTTTTGAGCTTCCAGTTTAATCCTGGCATAGAAAATGATTTTTTTAAAGGAGAACCGCTACCCCATGGCGAATAGATATAATCTAATAGCTTAATCGGGGAAGGGGTGTGTTATTAAGGTATGATAAGGGATATAAGGCCTACTTGGATGGAGGTTAACCTTGACAATCTTGTGTATAACCTTAGCCAGATAAAAGAAAATATAAGACCCCCTGCGGAATTAATGGGCATAGTCAAGGCGGATGCCTATGGGCATGGTGCCCTTTATATGTCCAAAGCTCTCGTAGAACAGGGTATAAAACGCCTTGGGGTCGCAATATTAGATGAGGCTGTCGAGCTCCGTAAAGGGGATATTGATGTTCCAATACTCGTAATGGGTTATACGCCTGTGGGATCCTTTGATAAAATATTAAAGTTCGATATAACACCTACTCTGTATAGTTATGGGGATGCGTTAACCCTATCGGAATTAGCTATGAAAAAGGGGAAGCGTGCTAAGGTCCATGTTAAACTGGATACGGGTATGGGACGTATTGGTATGATCCCCGACGAAAAATCCCTGGATATAGTATCAAATATGTATAAATTACCGGGTATAATTATCGAAGGGATATTTACGCATTTCTCCGTTGCAGACGAAAGGGATAAAACCTATACCGAGGGACAATATAAAAAGTTTACGGACTTTGTTAGTGCCCTACGCCAAAGGGGTACGAACATCCCTATTTGTCATGCGGGAAACAGTGCAGCCTGCATTGATCTACCGGATACGCATCTCGACCTGGTACGGCCGGGGATTATATTATACGGCATATATCCCTCCGATGAGGTAAAAAAGGAAAGGGTTTCATTAAAACCATTGGCAACGTTAAAGGCGAAGGTATCCCATGTAAAGACGATTCCGGCGGATACCAGCGTAGGCTACGGCAGGAAATACATTTCTACGGGTGAGCGTGTTATCGCCACACTTCCTATTGGGTATGCCGACGGGTATACGCGCCTTTTAAGCGGTAAAGCTAGCGTACTCATACACGGTAAACGGGCACCCTTGGCAGGGAATGTATGTATGGACCAATGTATGGCGGATGTGACAGGTATTGATGGCGTGAAGGCGGGGGATGAAGCGATCCTTATAGGAAGACAAGGGGGGGATAGCATCACCGCTGACGAGTTAGGGAAACTGCTCGGTACTATTGGCTACGAAATAATAAGCACAATAGGCAGAAGGGTTCCAAGGGTATATATTAAGGAAGGCAAAATCCAGGACATTAAATTGGGCGTAGGTAGGTAAATGTATAAAAAGTGGTAATATTGACACACTTATATTGAATAGTATATAATGGTGTATATATTTTGCTTAATATTATAGTCCTGCTGATTTTTGCTATGGAACGGGGTCAAAATCTAGGAGGTGCTAGGGTGGCGGAATCGAAAAGGATAATAGTCAGCCTTCCCGACAGTCTTTTAAAAGAGGTGGATAATATAGTCAACCTTGAAAGGAAGAACAGGAGCGAATTTATCAGGGAAGCGATGCGATTGTATATCAGGGAGCGGCAGAAGATGGAGATAAGGGAACAGTTAAAAAAGGGCTACGTGGAGATGGCGGCTTTAAATCTTGCGCTGGCTGAGCAAGACCTAACCGAGGACACCCTTTCCTTTGGACACTACGGAAGTAGGCATGCGGAGGGAGAATAATTTGCAAATAAAAAGGGGAGATATCTATTATGCCGATTTAAGTCCCGTCGTTGGCTCTGAGCAGGGTGGTGTACGGCCGGTACTAGTCGTACAAAACGATATTGGGAACAAATATAGTCCAACTACCATAGTATCAGCTATTACATCCCAGATAAATAAGGCTAAACTTCCGACTCATGTAGAAATTAAAGCCATTGATTACGGTTTGAATAAGGATTCAGTGGTACTTCTGGAGCAGGTAAGAACTATAGACAAGAAACGTTTTCGCGAAAAAATAGGACATTTTGATGAGGATAAAATGGGTAAAGTTAACGAAGCTATAAAGATCAGCTTCGGGCTTATTGATTTCTAATGACGGAGCTACAGGTTAGGGCAGGGCCTGGGCTTTTCATTTTTTTGTAATGAAAACCGTCAAACGACGGATGACGTCGGAAGGATAAATCTTTTGTGTCCGCATGTATATATAAAGTGTTAATAATATTACTTTACTTGTCATTTAAGAGGGCGAAGCCCGAAGAATCTTCTTGGAGGCAGACATAAGATCCTTCGCTACGCTCAGGATGACACGCTGGTGTTACGCCCAGGATGACATGCTGGTGCTACGCTCAGGATGACACGCTGGTGTTACGCCCAGGCTGACACGCTGGTGTTACGCCCAGGCTGACACGCTGGTGCTACGCTCAGGATGACACGCTAGTGCTACGCCCAGGATGATACGCTAGTGCTACGCCCAGGCTGACACGCTGGTGTTACGCCCAGGCTGACACGCTGGTGCTACGC
>CAZDSH010000079.1:0-5348 GCA_964508195.1 uncultured Clostridiaceae bacterium | reverse complement strand
GGGTCGTCCTGCTAATTAGGATATATCTGCACTTTAAATTCCTGGATCGGGTTAATATTTCCGACATCATTGATTAAATTTTTGACCGTTGATGAAGGTAAAAAGGTAGGTTTGCCAGAAGGGATAAGGATGCGTCTTTGTCTTAGTAAAGTTTTTTTAAATGAGAATCCTCTATACGCTCATTGTGAGAGAGAAGGGAGGTTTACCCCTGCAACGGAGGTGGATCATATCATTTCCCGCAGCGGGAATGGAGAACATTTCCGGGACGGAAACGACTGGCGGGCCCTTTGTAAAAGCTGCCACAGCAAAAAGACCACCCTAGAAAGTAGTGGTTTTGGGAATAGATAGTGGGCTAAAAAGAGTATGTTGAAATAAAATGATCCGGCAAAATTGCTGGGATCGGGGAGTTTGTAAAATCCTTTATATTTCGGGTTATGATATATTCTACTTTCTCCCTTCGGGCGCAAATGGCGAGTAAAGCATCTTCGTAATCGGTGAGATTTAGTTTCAATGCTTTTTTGCAATCGTCTCCAGTAACATCAATAATTTGAAAGAGGATAAAAAGTTTAAGCAGGATTAGCTTTGCTTTCTTAGAATCTTTAAGGTATTTACGCATTAAATAATATATGTCCGTTATGCTGCTGGCAGTAATAAAGGCTACAATTTTTTCGTCTGCGGCAAGAAAGAATATCTTCTCGGCATGACTATAAAAAGGAGGACGTTTTGCCAGGACATCGAGTATGACATTGGTATCAATCAGTACTTTCATGGCGCTGTAGTCTCTCCTCCCTGGCTTCTTTTAATGTTACATCTGTGGGAAGGATGCCGATTAAAGATTCCGCGATTGCTTGTTTGTCTTTGGTAACGCTGGTGAGCTTGGCGATATGTTTACCGTTTTTAGTTATAATAATATCCCCTTTAATAGCAAGATCCAGATACTTGCCCAGGTTGTTTTTTAATTCAGTAGCAGTAATAAACATTTCTGCACCTCCTACGAACTATGATAACTATATTATAACCAATGCGGACGATGATTACAATATATATCGTGCGATCTAAAGCGAATCTACCATACAGATGGGATGCTCCAATTAACATAGGGGCGTCAGTTTGAGTAATGTGCAAAAGTATATCCCTAATTTTGAGTATTTGTTGGTGGAATGGTGAAATAGAATGGGTCGCTGAATTTCCTGATCTACCAGGTTGTATGGGGGCCGGGGATACAGCGGAAGAAGCGATGGCAATGGATGCTAAAAAAAAGCATGGATTGAGTCGGCCTTAGAAGAGGATGATATTATCCCCGAGCCAAGTGATATTTATAAAATGGATTATAGTGGTAAGTTTACACTTCGCCTACCTAAATCTCTTCATAGGGAAATGGCTATAAAAGCGGAGGATGAAGGAATGAGTTTAAACCAATTAGCCCTATATTTGATCGCTAAAGGGATAAATGGCGAAATATCTATAGCGGAGAGTACTGCTAAGGGAAACTAAAATTGATTTTCAGAAGGAGACCGTTGTGGATCTAATTGGGGGTACTTATAGCTCCTGGAAGGAAAGTGTGTACTCCGACGATGTATCACTTGGCTCTTTTAAAGATATTATAGATACGATGCTGGATAAACGGAGGTTTTAATAATAAGCGCAGATTATAAATTAAGGTTAGTAGACGGATCCAATTCCCGACTGTATTTACAAAAAAGTTGGATATGATAGTTTAAAGGTACCGGGGGATCTGCCAGATGATGTATTTTTTAGTTATAGGACAAAAAATATCATTACTGAGGATTTAAATTTTGAGGGGATTGTAATTGGATTCAAAGTGATGTCTAACGTTATTGTACATTGCTTGCTGCAACGGCCAGTTTTAGAGTATGGTTTATATAAGGGAGGAGGTAAAAACATGTTCAGTAAAAATTTAAAAGAATTTCGTCAGCAAAAGGGGCTCACCCAGGAGGAGCTGGCAGAAAGGCTGCATGTGGTAAGACAAACCGTTTCTAAATGGGAAAAAGGCCTTTCGGTGCCGGATGCCAGGCTGCTTATCCGAGTTGCAGAGGTTTTTGAAACCTCTGTGGGAACGCTTCTTGGCGGGCCTGTTGAACTGCCCGACGATAAAGATATTGTGGCCGAGAAGCTGGAGCAGCTTAATGTACTGTTAGCAGAACGTAACAGACGGAGTCGTCGCATTTGGAGGATAGTGGTTATAACATTATCCTTTATTCTAACTATGATAATATTATCATTTACAATGCTTGTCGCAGTGCGGATTATAGTTACTCAGAATGGTGATGACATGGTTTCCGCTTCTGTAGAAAGGAAAGTGCAAAAGGCTTCAAAGGAGGCCACAAAATATTTGAATGAGGAAATACTGAGCAACATTCCGGTGGTCGCCGTGTGGCGGGAGGCTTTTAAAAAGTTTAAACTAAAAAAGGCGCGAGATCCTCCATAGAGGCCCTATTAAAAAGGATACAAAGGGGTGACAATATCGGGACAATAAATCCCCTCGTGGATATATACAACTCGGTTTCGTTAAAGTACGCCCTACCCTGTGGCGGGGAAAACATGGATGCTTTCGCCGGGAATTTGCACCTCACAAAGGCCGAAGGGGGCGAACGGTTTGTACCGCTAGGAAGGGATAAGGACGAGCCGCCCTATCCGGGGGAAATAGTATATAAGGATGATGCAGGTGCCGTATGTAGATGCTGGAACTGGAGAGAGGCACAAAGAACGATGTTGACGGAGGACACAAAAAACGCCTTTCTTTGCGTTGAGCTAGTAGACGAAACAAGGGTAAAGGAATTTACTGTAGCCTTAGATGAACTGGCCCGGCTAATTTCAAAACATCTCGGGGGTACTATAGAAACCTACATATTAGACACCAACAAAAGAATGATCAATATATCCTAGGATTTTTAACCAATAAATTACGGGGATAGCCCACTGTTTCCCGGCTTTGATTCATGCGCTGCTGTTCCGATATTTTAATATCTTTTCCCCCTTGATCTTTTTAAAACAAAAAGGGCGCTATGGGGTTTCTTTTCCCTGGATTATGAGGTCATTAGGGTTTATCTGATGGAAATGGCCCAATATTTTCACTACGGTTTCTGCATTGGCTTTACAATGGGTACTATGTTTCCTTAGCTTAAAAAATAAAAAACCTTCGTCTCCATAAGCCTTAGCTTACAGGGACGAAGGTTAATCCGTGGTACCACCCTAATTCGCAGAATAAACTGCCTCATTCCCGGACTATCATCCGGTATCCCTATAACGGGGGCGTCCGTCTTCACCTAAGTTTAGATTTCTCAGCGAAGATGCAAGAAAGCGAGTATTATATACCATACCTATGCCAATTTACACCGTAATGCGTTGGCTCTCTGAGATAGGCAGTTGATATCTTTCTCTTTCCGTATACGCATAGCAATTTATAATTTGTAGCTCAAATTTGGTTATTGGATACGATTATATATCCTACATTATGGGGAAGTCAAGGATTATTTTTATTGCTTGAATTTATTCTGTGATAATGTCTGTTGAATTTATTCCAATAACCATTTTCATTGTATACATAAGTATTAAGGGTCCTAATTCGTGGGGTCGTCCTGCTAATTAGGATATATCTGCACTTTAAATTCCTGGATCGGGTTAACATTCCCAACATCATCGGCCAGGTTCTTGATCGTTACCGTCCATTCGCCTTCGGCTAGGGGTTTAACCGGTTGAATCCTAAAGCTGCGATCATCCTCATACACGAAGGGGATCTCGCCATCAATATTGGTGTTCCCTTTCGAAAATTTAACCTCGGCCCCAGGGATGCCGCCATCAGCTAACTGTGCCGCACTCGGGGTTAAGGGATCCGTCGGGTTAAGGGCATTGGGGATTTGCACGGGTTCAGAGGTACATGCCAGCCATACCTGGTTTAACGGATCATCTATGCCTGCGATGTAACTAAAACCGTATATCTCTTCGACGGCGTATACCGTCGGTGCTGTAACGTCTCGGCCTAGGGAAAACCTTATTATTTCTTCCCGTATATTTCCTTCATCGTCTATAATATTTGAAATAATCAATTCATAGCTATTCACGCTATCGTCCCAATAGTTAATGCCTGTGACCGCTGCATCATAAATCATTGTCCAGTCCTCGGTTAATTCGATTAGATAATCGCGGTTTATTATCTGCTCGAAGGCTTCCTCTACCTTTAGCCCGCCATTATCCTGGGACAGTTCTATCCAGTGTTTTCCGCCTTCAACTGATGGAACATTTTTTAATATAAATACCGGTTCGGCATCCGTGGCTAAAGATATATGGAACATTACTAAGAATTGTTCCGGCGATTGTACGTATAGGCAGGCAACGGGTGTACTATATTCCGTGGCAATTTCTTTACCGTCTTTACCTGTGACAATGACGGTTTTTGTTTCGTCATCCCAATCAACATCGCCGTCTAAGGCCTCACCTATAAACCTAGCAGGGACGAAGGTGCTACCGTCGATTATTTTGGCCGGTACATCTATGGTATTTATGATACCGTTTATAGTGGGTTCTGTACTGTCTATGGGTATCCTAATCTCTATACCGTTATGCCTTCCTATAGCGGTCCTAGTTTCATTGTCCCAGGTAACATCAGCGCCTAAGGCTTCAAAAAAGGCGCGCATAGGTACTAGTATACGTCCGTCAATGTTAACAGGTGCCGGGTCAAAAGCCTGGGGCAAGCCGTTAATTATTACGCTAATATCCTGCGCATTGGCTAGCGTGGTCATTCCAAGTATTAGTACAAGAGTCAACAATAATACGTTAAATAATTTCATGCAGTTACCTCCTAATGTGTATTAGATTATACTTAGACAGTTATAGTTGTTTTCCTTCTACAATATAATGATTTCAATACTGAAATGTCCAGGGCAATACCCAGCATGGCGAAACAAATGAAGGCACCGGTTTATAGCTGTACCACCGTTGCCCGATTTATGTATTGATTTTCAAAAATGAAATGATACTATATCTGACATTAGTTATAGCGAAGGGCGATATAGCCGCTTCAAAGGACATTTTTATTTCCCGTGACCTGCGTGTATATGTTGGCCTATGCCGGTTATATACTGTCTTGAATATTTAAAACCAGGAAGAATGTAAAGCGAGATTATATTTAACGGGATAAAAGAAAAGTTGATAAAGGGTATGAGAAAGAACTTTCGTTGGTGTAGCGGAGAAGATGGGTGTTTTTAATGAGGAGGACGTACAAGAACTATATATAAAGTGTTAATAATATTACTTTACTTGTCATTTAAGAGGATGAAGCCCGAAGAATCTTCTTGGAGGCAGACATAAGATCCTTCGCTACGCTCAGG
>CAZDSH010000078.1:0-5593 GCA_964508195.1 uncultured Clostridiaceae bacterium | reverse complement strand
ACGCTGGTGCTACGCTCAGGATGATACGCTAGAAGATGTAAAGTCTTTATCACGTTATATATAGTATAGGTTTACGGATTTTACCGGCGGATAATCGCCTTGTGTTTTATTTAGTAAATGAATAGGAAGAGACAGTAGCGGTGGTTAGAATAATAAACCAATTAGAACCGGTGATTTTCCCTTGATACCGGTCTATATTATCGGGTATCTTTAGGAGGTCATGATATTAAGTACAAAAACCCTTTACATAGACGGAAAAGGGGTACTCATTTGCTCGAAGTATCCTGCGGCAGGTGTAAAACCCCCGTGGTCATGTATGAAAAGGCCGGGAAGGGCAATCTAATCAAGATGCAGATAGCCAGGATTATCGAATCTGAGATAGATTTAAAAAAGCATAAGGGGCACTTAATTTGTCCTAGTTGTAAAATGGAACTTGCCAGAAGGGGTACCTACAGAAACAATATAGCCTACTGGACGATAAGGGGAAGGATCAATACCAAAAGGATATAGGCATGCCCTATGAAAGAAGGATGATTTAGCTTGAGGGATAATGACGGTACAAAGGATGAAAGAAAAGCGCAGGATATTGGATGCCAATACTTTTTTTATTCACATAAAAAGGAATGATAACAAGCGGAAATATTTCTAAACTATTGATTTGCGCCTATAGTTTGCATATAATTAGGTGAATAGAAAGGAGTTAGGCGAATGAGGGTTTTTAACTACGAGAAATTAAAGGACTTTAAATGGGATTCAGAAATTCTAGGATTGGTGGGGCAGATTCATGGTTATAAAAGCCGCCAAGAATTTTATTTAAAGGAAAGGCCTGTCGCATTAGACAGGTTAATTGAAATAGCCAAGATTCAAAGTACTGAGTCCTCAAATAAAATTGAAGGTATTGTTACAACCGGTAATAGAATAAAGCAATTATATATGGAAAAGACCACGCCAAAAAATAGAGATGAAGAAGAGATCTTAGGTTATCGTGACGTACTAAACACAATCCACGAACACTACGAGTATATTCCTATTCGTTCCTCTTATATCTTACAGTTGCATCGTGATCTATACAAATATTCTGAAAAGGATATAGGGGGCAGATTTAAAAATACACAGAATGTAATTACTAAAACAAATCCGGATGGCACCCAAAGAATTCATTTTACACCTATGGCGCCACATGAAACTCCCGGTGCTATTGATGCTATATGCAAGAGTTACAATAAAACTATTGATTCCCGTGTGGTTGATCCCCTTGTTTTGATTCCTATTTTTATCAATGATTTTTTGTGTATCCATCCTTTTAACGATGGGAATGGAAGAATGTCACGTTTACTTACGACACTACTTCTTTATCGCTGTGGTTATATAATTGGCAGATACATAAGTATTGAGAATAAAATCGAAAAAACTAAAATTAAATACTATGAAGTATTGGAGCAATGTGGTATGGGATGGCATGATGGGAAAAACGATCCAGCCCCTTTTATAAAATATATCCTTGGAATTATCCTCGCGGCCTACAGAGATTTTGAAGACCGGTTAAATTTTATGGACGATGAACTACCAGCATTAGAGAAGGTGCGAAATGCCATAAGTGAAAAGGTAGGGAGATTTACAAAGAGAGAGGTAATGGAACTTATCCCTTCTATTAGTAGAGCCTCAGTTGAAAACTCGTTAAAAAAATTGACGGTAGAAGGGTTTATTGAACGCCATGGTAAAGGAAAAGCTACATTCTATGTCAGGACTGACAACAAAAAGTAGGGATTAGTGCGTGTCCGTGTCAGGGGGACGGCAGACCGTGTAAAAAATCGCTAAATCAAAAAACCAAAGGGGGTACTGCGTGTCAGGGGGACGGGGGTACTGACACAGACACCCCCTTATGGTTTACTTATCATAAGGGGGGGATACCTATGTCTAAAACCACAAGCATATATGCCCGGGTGGAACCGGAAATTAAGGAACAGGCGGAAGCAATTTTAAATAAACTTGGCATACCCATGTCAAATGCGATAAATATTTTTCTGAGGCAGATTATTTTACAAGATGGGCTCCCTTTTGAAGTTAAAATTACGCAAAACAGATCGCTGGTTTATGGCGATCTTACAGAGGAAGAATTTGACTATGAGATTAAAAAGGGTTTTGATGATTTAATGGCAGGGAAAATTGTATCTACTAATAAAGTAGCTGAACGTATCAACAAAGAAAATAATGGTGGCTTATAAAATTGTTTATACTGGAAAAGTTGAAAAAGATCTTATTGATATTTACCGATATATTGCAGTAGACTTGCTAGTGCCAGATACAGCAAAAAAAAACAGGTAGAATTATGAATACTATTAATTCTTTAGATGGATTTCCCCTTACGCCATAAATTATATAATAGAGAACCGTGGTATAGTATAGGTTTACGGATTTTACCGGCGGATAATCGCCTTGTGTTTTATTTAGTAAATGAATAGGAAGAGACAGTAGCGGTGGTTAGAATAATAAACCAATTAGAACCGGTGATTTTCCCTTGATACCGGTCTATATTATCGGGTATCTTTAGGAGGTCATGATATTAAGTACAAAAACCCTTTACATAGACGGAAAAGGGGTACTCATTTGCTCGAAGTATCCTGCGGCAGGTGTAAAACCCCCGTGGTCATGTATGAAAAGGCCGGGAAGGGCAATCTAATCAAGATGCAGATAGCCAGGATTATCGAATCTGAGATAGATTTAAAAAAGCATAAGGGGCACTTAATTTGTCCTAGTTGTAAAATGGAACTTGCCAGAAGGGGTACCTACAGAAACAATATAGCCTACTGGACGATAAGGGGAAGGATCAATACCAAAAGGATATAGGTATGCCCTATGAAAGAAGGATGATTTAGCTTGAAGGATAATGACGGTACAAAGGGCAAAGGCAAAGCACAGGATACCGTATGCCTTATAATCCACGGCTTTGGCGGAAACTATAATGAGATAAGTCCCCTGGCAAAAAGCCTTAAAAGAGCAGGGTATGAGGTTGCATGCCCAGCCCTGGCGGGGCATACAGGGAAACGGAGTGATCTGAAAAGGGCAGGCTATGTTGATTGGATAGAATCGGCGGAGCAAAGCCTTCTGGAAATGCAACCGCATTTTTCTAAGATATATATAATTGGGTTTTCGATGGGCGGGCTGATAGCCTTTAATCTTGCATTAAAATATAGGGCGGCGGGCGTCGTTACGATAAATACGCCTATTTTTTATTGGGACATTCGGAAAATCCTCTCCAATATCTGCACAGGCTTTACCGGGGGTAACTCCCTTTCGTTAAAACGGTATTTGAAAGCAACGGTAAAGTTTCCCCCTAGGGCATTACTAAATTTCCGGCTGTTACTTAGGAAAACTAAACCGCTGATCAATAATATAGAATGTCCGGTGCTGATTACCCAGGGCCTTGATGATGACACCACAAGGTCGGAAAGCGCCGGGTATATATTCAATTCGGTAAATTCAAAGGAAAAACATATTAAGTTTTATAAAAAAGCCGATCATTTAATGCTACACAGTCCCGCCGCTACCGATGTAATTCAAGATATAAAGGACTTTTTGATTTAATACAACGGCACGATTTCATATCCTATCGACTATTCTATTGTCCCCAAAATCCATGCTACTGCCGCTTATCTTTTCTGAATCTTCAAATGTACTCCTTTCATTTTTTATCTTTAAATATTCTATAAAACCTATTATTTTTTTAAAAAGGCAGGCCGTGTCGAATTCATAGAATAGCCCTGCAAAGGCGGATAAAAGCTGGGCTGTGAAATTGATGGGGTTGGATAGGCATTGGTGCGTGGAATACGCTGACCAAAGGTTTTCGTGCGTTTCTTATAAATCAATGAAAGTCATTTCAATGTAGCGTATTTCCAAGCGCCACAACATAAACACAGAATTAATTTGGTGGATATCACAAGTATATCCCTATAGATTCGTTGAAAAACATAAAGGATTATTAGTGTAAAGGTAGAAGGTTTAAATATACACGTAGAAACACCAGTATTATACATCATGCACTAAGATTGCCGTATAGAACTTCTTTTATATAATTTACAAACCCTAGAAATAATATTGCGTATTAATAAAAATAAATAATCCTTTATAAAGCTAAATATATTTGGACTAGCTATAAGGATAAGAAAAGGGGATGATTGCGGGGTTTGATTTATTGCAACTTATAAAAAATAAAATGACATAAACAATGCAGTTCAGAACAACAGACTACTTTTACATGGGGTGTTAGCAAAATGAATAAAGGGAATACATTAATTAAAGATGGAATTATCGTTAGCCCCAGGGGAGAATTCAAAGGGGATATTCTAATCGAAAATGGAAAGATAGCCGCTATTTTAAAAGCAGGGAGAGAAGCCGGATTAGAGATAGAAAGAGTTATAGATGCAAAGGGTAAATATGTAATCCCCGGTGGTGTAGACGGCCATACCCATATGATGGATCCGGGCTACCCGGAAAGGGAAGACTTCCCAACGGGGACGGCGGCGGCAGCGTGCGGAGGGATCACCACAGTAATAAATCATCATAGGACGGTACCCGCCGTCTACTCCGTAAAAGAACATCATGAGAAGGTTGAATATTTAAAGAATAGATCTGTGGTAGATTTCGGACTGAAAGGCGGGGGCTCTCCGGATAATGTAGATAAACTGGAAGAGATGTGGAATGCAGGGGTCACGGGCTTTAAGATGTTCACATGCAATCTCCATGGCGTAAAGGCTATGCTTCCCGGCTACCTGCAGGAGTCTTTCGCCGAGGTTGCAAGGTTAGGCGGGACTGTGCTTATACATTGTGAGGACGACAATTTATGCACCGTAAATGAAAAAAGGTTAAAGGATGAAGGTAGGACGGATTATTTATCCCATATAGAATGGAGATCGGCCCTGGCGGAAGAGGTTGCCGTTGAAGCGGTTATAGCCGTAGCAAAAAAAACGAAGGCGAAGGTTGTCATCGCGCATGTCAGCCAACCCCATCTACTTGAAAGAATAAAAGAAGCGAGGGATCAGGGCTACGAAATATATGCTGAGAGTTGTCCCCACTATTTTAATTTGACCGTTGCGGATTTAAAGGAAAAGGGCCCTTGGGTTAAATTTACCCCGCCCATGAAAACGAAGGAAGATGTTGAAAGGATGTGGGAACTATTCGATAAAGGTTATGTTACGGTAATAGGTTCTGATCATTGCCCTTATCCTAAATCCGATAAGCTCCCCGGAGAAAAGAATATATGGGATGCACCTAATGGTATACCCGGTATTGAGACTTCTATGAGGCTTATGTTAAACGGTGTCAATGAAGGGAAAACGACTTTGAACAGGGTTGTCGAGACTATGTGCGAAAATCCGGCGAAGGTGTACGGGCTATATCCAAGAAAAGGCGTTATTGAGGTTGGGGCCGATGCGGATATCGTAGTGCTGGATATGGACAAGGAGGAGGTCGTTTCCAATGATAAAGTGATATCTAAATGCAAATGGTCCCCCTATGATGGATGGAAGCTAAAGGGTGCCCCGGAGATAGTAATGGTAAGGGGACAGATCGTATTCCAAGATGGAAAAGTTGTGGG
>CAZDSH010000077.1:0-5598 GCA_964508195.1 uncultured Clostridiaceae bacterium | reverse complement strand
CCCATGGAGCAAGCGTGGAGCTGCGGGTGTAAGCTCAGCTACGGACAGCCTAATGTCCTCCACTTCCCACTTCCCACTTCCCACTTCCCACTTCCCACTTCCCACTACCCACTACCCACTTCCCACTTATAAGCATAGCTTCGCATCCCATGGAGCGAGCGTAGGGCCATGGGTGTAAGCTCAGCTACCTCCTACCTCCTACCTCCTACCTCCCACCTCTCACTTCCCATTTACAAGCATAGCTTCGCATCCCATGGAGCAAGCGTGAGGATAAGGGAAAATATACAGCGGAAATTCTGATCCTCCGCCCTCTGCGCTATCCTATTTTCATCAACTAAAAATTTCAAACCATGATATAATAATAAAGGCCCTGCCTGCTGTGTTATTTATTGCCTAAAAATTTTAGTCGTGGTAGAATCTATTATGGATCAAAAACGAGGTGTGATAAATGGCTGGTTTTTTATCTAAAATATTTAGTAGTGCTAACGAACGGGAAATAAAAAGGCTCAGCAAAACCGTGGAGGCTATAGAAGCCCTCGAGGGCTCCATGAGAGCCCTTAGCGATGAAGGGCTAAAGAATAAAACCGATGAGTTCAAAGACAGACTAGCGGCAGGGGAAACCCTGGAGGACCTCTTAATAGAGGCCTTCGCTGTGGTACGGGAAGTCTCGGTTCGCGTGTTAAAAATGAGACATTTCCCCGTACAGCTCCTAGGGGGCATCGTATTGCACCAGGGTAGAATAGCCGAAATGAAAACCGGTGAAGGTAAAACCCTTGTTGCGACATTGCCCGCCTATTTAAATGCCCTCACAGGCAAAGGCGTCCATATAGTTACGGTAAACGATTATTTGGCCACTAGGGATAGTCAATGGATGGGAGAGATTTATAAATTCCTCGGCCTTGATGTGGGCCTTATAGTTCACGGGTTGGATTTTGAACAGCGCAAGAGGGCCTATAATGCAGATATAACCTTCGGTACTAACAACGAGTTTGGGTTTGATTATCTACGGGATAATATGGTCATATACAAGGATCAGATGGTACAAAGGGAAATGCACTATGCCATAATAGACGAAGTGGACAGTATCCTCATAGACGAAGCCAGGACGCCCCTTATTATATCCGGCATCGGTGAAAAGTCCACACAGCTTTATTCGGTGGTGAATAATTTCGTCAGGGGGTTAAGACCCGAAGAACATTATACCGTAGACGAGAAGGCTAATACTGTCACATTGACCGAGGACGGCGTAAAAAGGGCCGAGGGGTATTTTAATATAGAAAATTTAGCGGATCCGCAAAACATGGAGGTCTCCCACCATATTAACCAGGCTTTAAAGGCTCATAATCTGATGGAGCGGGATATAGATTATGTGGTTAAGGATAACCAGGTTATAATAGTCGATGAATTCACCGGAAGGCTCATGCTGGGAAGGCGGTACAGCGATGGATTGCATCAGGCTATAGAGGCAAAAGAGCGCGTAAAAGTAGAGCGCGAATCTAAGACATTGGCCACTATAACATTCCAGAATTATTTCAGAATGTACAATAAATTAGCCGGCATGACCGGGACTGCAAAGACCGAGGAGGATGAGTTCAGGGCTATTTATGGTATGGACGTCGTAGAGGTGCCGACTAATATGCCCATGATAAGGGATAATATGCCCGATGTGGTCTATAGGTCCGCCGAGGGAAAGTTTAAAGCGGTGGTAGAGGATATTATACAAAGGCATGCTAAGGGACAGCCTATACTAGTAGGTACTATAAGCATAGAGAATTCCGAACTTTTGAGCAAGATGCTATCGCGAAGGGGCATCGCCCACGAGGTGTTAAACGCAAAATATCATGAAAAAGAGGCGCAGATCATCGCAAAGGCGGGGCAAAGGGGTGCCGTAACCATTTCCACTAATATGGCCGGCCGGGGCACGGATATCGTCCTAGGTGACGGCGTTACGGACCTTGGTGGGCTACATGTAATAGGCACTGAACGCCACGAAAGCCGTAGAATAGACAACCAACTGCGAGGCCGGTCGGGTAGGCAGGGGGACCCCGGTTCGTCACAGTTTTATATTGCGATGGAGGACGATCTGATGCGGCTTTTCGGCTCGGAAAAGATAATGGGCATAATAGATAAGCTGGGGTTTGATGATTCCCAGCCTATTGAGCATCCCATATTGAGCCGATCCATAGAAAGTGCGCAGAAAAAGGTTGAGGCAAGGAACTTTGATATAAGGAAACATGTGTTGCAGTATGACGATGTTATGAACAAACAAAGGGAAGTAATATATGCCCAGCGTAGGAGGGTTCTTGAGGGCGAGAGCCTTAAGGATCAGGTATTGGAAATGATAGGCGATACGATAGAAACTATCCTTGATATTTATACGTCGAACAGCCAATACCCCGAGGAATGGGATATAGAAGGACTTACGGAATATGCCAGGAAGATATTTCTGTTTAGCGGTAATCTAGGTATTAAGGATCGGGTAAGCCTAACCCGGGAAGAGCTTAGGACGATGCTTCTTGATCTGGCCCTAGGGGTGTACGGGCGGAAGGAAGAGGAGATAGGTTCCGAGCAGATGCGGGAGCTAGAGAGGGTTATACTCCTTAGGGTTGTGGATATGAAATGGATGGAAAATATAGATAACATGCACCAGCTTAGGCAAGGTATCGGCCTTAGGGCCTATGGCCAGGAGGATCCCGTTCAGGCGTATCAGGTAGAGGGCTATGAGATGTTTCAGGAGATGGTACAGTCCATTAAAGAGGACACGGTGAGGTATTTGTTTGGCGTACGGCTGGAGCGGATGCCCCTTAGGGAAAGGGTTGCACAGCCGATAGAGGCAAGCCATGGGGATAATGGTGCCGGCAGCGGCGGTAGCAGCGGCGGCGGCGTAAAGAAGCCCGTTAAAAAAGGCGCGAAGATAGGGCGGAATGATCCGTGTCCCTGTGGTAGCGGCAAAAAGTACAAAAGGTGCTGCGGGAGATGATGATGCGACTAGCTGGGACGGGGGCGGCGGAATGGCACGAAAGGAGTGACGATAAAGATGTTGGATTTAGAGTACTATATACAGAAGCTAGGGGAACTACAAAAAAATATCGAGGAAATGGGGAGCTCCCTTTGACGTAGAAGCCTCCGTTAAACGAATAAGGGACCTCGAAGCTGATATGGCGGAGCCGGGGTTTTGGGATGATTCTAAAAGGGCGGCCACGGTAATCGCACGGCTAAAGAAAAACAAATCCAAAGTGGATAGGTACGATAGCCTCCTCGCAGAATTCGAAGATTTTAAGGTAATACTCGAACTTCTCAAAGAGGAGGAGGATATATCCCTTGCGAAGGAAATACCGGAGCGATACAAAGAACTATCGGAACATATAGAACGGCTTAGGATAGATACCCTTTTGAAGGGTAGATACGATTCTAATAATGCAATACTGTCGTTACACGCGGGGGCCGGAGGCCTCGAAGCTCAGGATTGGACGGAGATGCTACTAAGGATGTATACCCGCTGGGCGGAGGACAAAAATTATAAAGTCAAAGTCTTAGACGTTCTGGCGGACGATGAGGGCGGCATAAAAAGTGCTACACTCCTCGTGGAAGGGGAAAATGCCTACGGGTATCTTAAAGCGGAAAAGGGGGTGCATAGGCTCGTGAGGATATCCCCCTATGATGCGTCGGGAAGGAGGCATACCTCCTTTGCATCCTTGGATGTATTGCCTGAGCTAGATGATGATGTAAAGGTGGATATAGATCCCGACGATCTGAGAGTCGATACCTTTAGGTCAAGCGGTGCCGGGGGACAACACGTAAACAAGACGGACTCCGCTGTAAGGATAACCCATGTGCCCACTGGTATAGTTGTACAATGCCAGAACGAAAGGTCGCAGCATACTAACCGTGAGACCGCTATGCGTATGTTGAGATCAAAATTAGTAGAATTAAAGGAACGGGAACAAAAAGAAAAAATAGAGGACCTTCAGGGGGAATATAATCAAATTGCCTGGGGCAGCCAGATAAGGTCCTATATATTTCACCCCTATAGCATGGCCAAAGATCATAGAACTGATTTAGAAATGGGGAACATTAACAGTGTTATGGATGGGGATTTGGATACATTTATATTTGCTTATCTTAAGTCCTGCAGGGAAACTGGATAAACTATTCCCGCTGGGATGGATATATCCCGTGCAGGAAACTTTGTGAGGGGGAGAGGCTTTGAAGGGGAATGTACATGCGCCGAAGGGGTACGGTTATCGGTGGCTCGTATGGGGGGTTATGTGCCTGGCCTACGTGATCGTGTTTTTTCATAGGATAGCCGCGGGGGTGGTGGCGGATAATCTAATGGCGGAATTTGGTGTGACCGGCGCGGCCCTCGGAAATTTGGGGGCGGTTTATTTTTATGTTTATATGTTAATGCAACTGCCCGCCGGGATTTTAGCCGATACGTTAGGCGCCAGGATAACGGTCAGCACCGGCACGCTTGTAGCGGGTGTAGGGTCCGTGCTGTTTGGCCTGGCGGCGGGTATGACGATGGCTTATGCAGGGAGATTTTTAGTAGGACTTGGTGTATCGGTTGTATTTGTGGCAATACTAAAGGTGCAGTCCCAGTGGTTTAGGGAGAGCGAGTTCGCTACCATATCAGGGCTTACTTCTTTTATTGGCAACGGCGGAGGACTATTGGCGGGGATACCCCTAGCCTTGTCGGTGATACACTTTGGTTGGAGAGCGGTTTTTTTAGGCATCGGTGCTGTTTCAATATTAATCGCTGTGTTTAATTATATTTTTGTAAGGAATAGCCCCGGGGATGTAGGCCTCCGGGAACTGACAAAGGTTAACGGTTCGGGAACGGGGGCTTCGGCTAAAAAATTAAAAATAACGGAGAGCATTAAAATAGTAGCGGGTAATAGGTTAATATGGCCGGGGTTCATAACTTTTGCCGGGCTTTCAGGGTCAATACTGGCCTTTAGCGGTATGTGGGGAGTGCCCTATATGATGGCGGTCTACGGTTTCAATAAGACGACGGCCTCCTCCTATATAATGATTGTAACAGCGGGGATAATGGTCGGCGCCCTTGCCTCGGGGATGATTTCAGATAAAGTAGGAGAAAGAAAAAAACCCCTTATTGTATTTTGCGCCATAAACTTGGCTGCGTGGGCAGCACTCGTGCTCTGGAATAGCGGTAAGCCGCCGATAGCAGCCCTTTATCCATTATTATTTATATTGGGTTTTTCGTCAACGGGGTACGTTATAACCTGGGCCCTAGCAAAGGAGGTTAATCCGTCTTATATAGCGGGGATCGCCCTTGGAATATTTAATATAGGTGGTTTTTTAGGCCCGTCATTGTTACAACCCCTTATGGGTTATGTATTGGATTTAAATTGGACAGGCCAGATGATAGACGGTGCTAGGAGTTATCCCCAGGCGGCCTATACTAAGGCGTTATCGTTGTGTGTCATAGCGGTTTTGATATCCTTGGGATGTGCCTTTTTTGTAAAGGAAACCAACTGTAGGAATATATACCGGGAATAGCACGAACATGGGGACGCATATTGGGACGGTTCTCCGTGGGCCACTCATGAAGTGGGAGGTGGGATGTGGGATGTGGGA
>CAZDSH010000076.1:0-6132 GCA_964508195.1 uncultured Clostridiaceae bacterium | reverse complement strand
TACGCTCAGGATGACACGCTGATGCTACGCTCAGGCTGATACGCTAGTGCTACGCCCAGGCTGACACGCTAGTGCTACGCTCAGGATGACACGGTGGTGCTACGCCCAGGATGATACGCTAGTGCTACGCTCAGGATGACACGCTGATGCTACGCTCAGGATGACACGCTGATGCTACGCTCAGGCTGATACGCTAGTGCTACGCTCAGGATGACACGGTGGTGCTACGCTCAGGCTGATACGCTAGTGCTACGCTCAGGATGACACGCTAGAAGATGTAAAGTCTTTACCACGTTATATATAGGTTTCTAATAAAAATAGGTCAGGGGGAAAAACTATGAAGTTTTTTATAATAAACAGGCTTAAAAAAATAACGGCCCTATCTTTGGTGATGCTCTTTATTATGTCCTTTGTTACCCCTGATCCTGTAGCGATGGCCCAGGAAGAGGAGCCGGAGCTGCCTACGCCGGAAATTACAAAGATACTCTTTATATTTGAAAGAAACCTACAGGGGGAGGAAACCCTTTGGTATGAGATTTCCGGCACCGGTTTTGAAAGACCGACGGTAAATATAAATAATAAAGACATAAAGCCCGCTTCATACAGCACTAAGCAAATACAGATTAAGCAGGGTTGGGGTGGTGCTATAGATGATGCCATGGCTTTTTCGGAAGGGATAAAGAAAATAGTAGTAGTAAACTCCAGCGGTAAGGAGTCGGAGATGATAACCTTTAAAATCGTGCCGCCGCACAGGGTTGAGAATACTGATAAATACAACCCCTATGAAGGTACACCCCTTAGGATATACGGTTCAGGTTTTAGTGAAGATACGATAAAGAATTTATTTATTGCAGGGATAAAATATTCGGTAGGTGCTGTAGATTCCAATAAGGATGCAATCATTGAAAACTCCGAAACGATTTTTATAGAAAAACTTAAAGCCCCTATGATTCCTGGATTAAGCAGTATATGGATCACACGGGATGCAGGGGATGGAACGGATGTTAAGTTAAAGGATGAGGCCGTTTGGGGGATGTTGGCCGATTGTATCACTATTGTAAAAAAACTTACCGGTATTGAAGTGGCCAGGGTTGAACCCAATACAGGCCCCGTCACCGGCGGTACTATTGTAAGGATGTATGGCACCGAAGGTAATTGTAATTTTAGTGACAATATGAGAGTCTATATAGGCAGTAATCCCGCTACTGATGTGCAGACTATAAAGGATGATGATGATAATGTAATAGGCCTTCAGGCGAAGACGCCAAGGGGGGAACCCGGTGGACAAAAAATAATGATAACAGATGCCGCCGGAACTAGTGGATATGAAGTAGGACCTGAATTTACCTATCTGCAGGCGGGAAACTTTCTAACGCTACGATCCGTAGACCCTAATACGGCTAAGGAGACGGAGGAAGCGGAGATAACGGTAAGCGGCAGGAATATAGCAACGATAAACATCGGTGAAATAACTGATATCGATTATGAGAATTATACCGGCGGATATGATAAAAACAATAAAGAGTATGTTTTGGAATTTGCCGGAGAATATGAAGACAACCCCGCTTCTATAACGAGAAAAATAAAACTGACCATAGGTGATGTAGCGCGGATTACCGAAATTGAACTGATACACAAAGACGGTGACAGCATTAAGGCAGTTACGCCCACAATAGTTCTTGATCCACCCATAGCGCAGACGGTGGATGTGGTAATGCAGACAGAGACTATAGTAAAGCAAAACAAGGAAGAAATACTGCGGCGGACTGAGGAGTATGTACTAGGGGATCGATTTACCTATACACCCTCCCGAACCTATCCGGAGATAACGGGTATTTCTCCCGGGATGGGTCCTTGTGACGAAGATATATATATAACGATTACCGGTTCGAAGTTCCAGGTGCAAACCGTAACAGATGAGGTTTACGGGGAAGAGCATAAAAAGACTCTTTATCCTGTAGTTAATATAGGGGCGAAAACAATAGACCCCAACAAAAACGATGATCACATGGAGGTTTATGATAACGATGGGAACCGGTTGGAGGGTTCTAAATACCAACTGGGCAATGTAATAAAGGCTAGGATCTCGGCAGAACCGGAAGTTTCACCGGGTTATGCTGATGTTACGGTGACTAATCCCGATAAGGGTAGCACTACGGAGCCATATCTATTCCAGTTTAAAGACTCCGGCCGCTCCCCTAACGAAATGCCCGAGATCATCTCCATAGAACCCAATAAGGGTAGCGTAGACGGCGGCGAGGCCGTTACGATATACGGGCGTAAATTCGATGGCGCCGGCGATGTTATAGTGACTATAGACGGAACATTGGCGGAGGTTAAACGGGTTAACCACGAGGGTACCGAGATAGACATAGTCACACCCCCGGGTACCGGCGGCTACAAAACGGTGCAGGTTATAAACGAGGACGGTTCCATGGCTACATTAAAGGACGGCTATTATTATACGAGGGTAAAAAGCTCCCCGGAAATAGAGGTTATAGCGCCGGATCACGGCGGTGCCGGAACCCATGTAATAATAAAAGGGAAGGACTTTTTCCCGGCGGATCCGGAAGCTGATCTTATATACAATAAGCTGGGGACGAGGGTACATTTAGATGACGTTGATATAGACGAGTACGAAAAAGATGACGGCGAGATAAAACTTGATGATGACGGCAATGTAAAGTTCGCCGAAGGCGGCAAAAGGACCGAAGTCATTGATGAATATACTATAAAAATAATAATACCCCCAGGGCTTATCGTCGGCCCGAAGGATGTTACGGTTATAAATCCCGATACGGCGGAGCGTACTGTCCGTGGCGGGTTTGAGTACCAAAAACCCGCAAGCGAACCTAAGATATATGATATAACCGGTGACGATAGAGCTATAGACCCCGATCGGGGTACCGTAGAGGGCGGTACCGTCGTGACCATTGAGGGAGAAGGTTTTCGCCCCGGAGCGAGGGTTTTCTTCGGCGGCTCCGAGGCGACTGGTATAAGGATAAACGTAGCGGGCACCATAATACGGGCTACAACCTCTTCCTACAAAATTAACGACCCCACCAAGGGCAGCGAAGAAGTGGACGTTACCGTGGTAAACTATGACGGCGGCTCCGCTACGGAACCGGATGGATTTACATACATGATTCCGGAAAGCAGGCCCATAATATATTCGGTGGATCCTAATTTCGGTAGCGCCGCCGGCGGTGAAATGGTTACTATACTGGGCAGGGATTTTAGGGATAAGGACAGCGAAGGGAACAAACGGCCCCCGGATATATATTTTGGCGGTATTAAAGCCCAATCCGTTGAAAGGATAAGGGATGACAGACTGTATGCAAAGACGCCGCCCTATCCCTCCGGCGAGGGAAAGGTAGATGTGACCGTTATAAATGCTGACGCAGGGGCGTTTATATTAAAGAATGGTTACGAATACCGAAGTTCAAGGCCGAGGATAATAAGCGTAATACCGGGGAAGGGCAGCAAAAACGGCGGTCAGGAGATAGTGATACGGGGTGAAGACTTTAGAAAATCCGATCTGTCTTCATACTACGAAGGCGAAACCGTAACGGAGCATGTCTATAAAAGTGATCCTACTATAGACCTTTTAGTAGTATTCGGCGGCGTGGAAAAGGAAGAGCGGATAATAGGCGGCATTGCCGATATTATCCTTGACAATATAAATGTATCCTTCAAATACGCTGACAATGGTGATGATAACACGAAGATTTACTACACATCCCCGGAAGGGGTAAAAAAGAATATCGCTTCCTATGATATTGGCCAAGGGGATAAACACCTATTTATTATAAACGGTCCCGAGAATTTAGAGGACGAGGATTTAGCCGACGAGGGCATACTAGTAGAATTTACCGGCGAAAATACCCTTAAGGCTGTCCGAGGCGTTTCGCCCCACGCGCAGGTGATCGATGAGGGGGGTACTACCGTTATGGTGAAAACGCCCCCGGTGCCCTATGTAGGCGCCCGAACCCTGCAGACGATAAACGAGGACGGGGGCATCGCTACGGCAACCTTCGAATATACAAACCCCGATAGCAACCCTTTAATATTCGATATACAGCCCAGCAGGGAAATGTACGATGAGGAAGGCGAGCTAAGGGGCTACCAAACTATAGGCAGCGTAGACGCCGATACTATTGTGACCATTGACGGTGCGGATTTTAGGACGGGAGTCAAGGTTTTCGTCGGGGACATTGAGACCGAGGTCATAAGCCGATCTAATACCGATGACCAGCTAGTAATAAGGGTACCGCCGGGTAGGGAAGGTCTTATAGGTAACCTTCTGGAATTCGTTATAGAAAACCGTGACGGCGGCACTACCCATTCCGCAGACCCCGTTAAATACCTTTTGCCCCGTTATTTCAAATACGAAAGGCCCGGTAGCGATCCGACTATAAGTTTCGTTGTGCCGGATAAAACCTCCGCTGCTGGCGGTAATAGGCTTGAAATACACGGCGATGATCTGCGGCAGGGTGCTACCGTGAGGATCGGCGGCATCGAAGCGAAGAATATAGATATAGATGACTGGTCGTATAAAAAAATAATAGTGGAAACCCCCGAGGGCATGGACCCCGGAGTGTATGACCTACAGGTGGTAAACCCCGATTATGGTACCGCCACGTTAAGGAACGGGGTAACTATAATAAGCTGGCCCAGGATAGACTACATCACCGACGAGGACGGCGATACAATAGATGCGATATCCTTCCTCGGCGGTGATACCATATACATAAAGGGTAAAGGGTTTATGCCCGGAGCCAGGGTGGTATTCGGCGGCGAAGTAGTGCCCCTTACCCAGGCGCCGGAGGCCGGTAGTATCCGAGGATTTAGTACTAAGGATAAAAATGTGGCAGTAATAGAGGGTAAAGAGGCACTTTCAGTAGAGGTAATAGACGAAAAAACATTGATGGTCGTAACCCCCGAGGGTTTTGAAGGGGATAGCACGGTAATTGTTATAAATAGTGACGGAGGCATATCCGATACATTCGATATAGATTATAAGCCTCCTCTACCCGATACGCCGGACGATTTGGAAGTATCCCTCGTGTACGATAGGTACGTGCGCCTCGAATGGCCCGCGGTTCCCAATGCGCTTTATTACGAGATATACGCCCGAGAGGGTGCCCGGGGTGAGTTTACATTTATAGAATCCACTACAAGGACCGTGTACAAAGTAACGAACTTAGAGCCGAGGACCCGATATTATTTCAAAGTTAAGGCTATAAACAAATTCGGTTCCTCAGAGCTTACGCGCCAAAGGTCCATAAGGACTTATGATACGATGGAGGAGGATCTGGACGGTGCTATAGACGAGGAGGAGAAAATACTCCTCGATGGGAATAGCGTTACGGTAAATCTACCTATGGACGCCTTTAGAAGGCAATATTATTATAGCATCGACCTAAGGGACCCGGAGTACGCCGGGGCTGCGGAAAAAATAATTAACGTACCCTTAAGCGTCATAAGGGATACCCAAGGTACTTTTATGCTAGATGCCAGGGATATAGTATTACAGTTTTCGCCTCCGGTTTTAAATACTGCGCCCCTTTGGAGTGCTGCGAGGCACGAGGTGGAAAAGTCATACGGGCGTATTACGCTGAGGAATGCAGGCCGTGACGGGGAAAGGGCGCTGAAGTATCTACCCGCCAGGCAAAAACCGGTATCAGCGCTGCACTATATCGGCCTATCGGCGGTGTGCGGCAAGGACGAGGAGGACTGTGATATGTTCAACGGCCAGCTTTATATGCAGGTTAAGTACCAGGATAGCCTGCCCCAAAGCATGGCGGAATCCTCCCTTAGGCTTTGCCGGTTCGATGCCGCTGCCCTAAGGTGGGAACCGGTGACAGCGACGGGGCTTGATACGGTGTCGCGGTTCGCCGTAGGATACATAATAAGGCCCGGCGTATACGCCGTCCTAGGGGAACAAAGATAGGACATTTGCCGAAGGGGGGATGTGGCAAGGGGACGTTTTGTTTGCCACATTTATGTGAAGTGATTGGTGGATAGTGGATAGTATTTGTGGCAGGGGGACGTTTTGTTTGCCACATTTGTGGATAATGCGAAGCTATGCTTATAAATGGGAAGTGGGAAGTGGGAAGTAGGAAGTGGGAG
>CAZDSH010000075.1:0-6149 GCA_964508195.1 uncultured Clostridiaceae bacterium | reverse complement strand
TTTACGAACTATATATAAAGTGTTAATAATATTACTTTACTTGTCATTTAAGAGGACGAAGCCCGAAGAATCTTCTTGGAGGCAGACATAAGATCCTTCGCTACGCTCAGGATGACACGCTGGTGCTACGCTCAGGATGACACGCTGGTGCTATGCTCAGGATGACACGCTGGTGCTACGCCCACAGGCTGACACGCTGGTTCTATGCTCACAGGCTGACACGCTAGAAGATGTAAAGTCTTTATCACGTTATAAGATACGTTTTAACGTTTTAGTCAAAATTTTATCCCGGGGAATATTAATTGATATCTATCCTAAGTGCCGGGGGCGCTTCTTTTTTGCTTAACAGCACCTGCCCCCGGCATATTTTAATTTCCGTCTATGACACGGTTTTTATTTTTCGATCAAAGTCGTCAAAATGGCGTGCTATAGTTTCTTTTGAGACAGGTTCCGTGAAACGGCTCACAACGTAAAATATTAGGCTTCCTAATAAAAATGTGGGTATGGCGGGGTCTATACCCATAAAATCTATATGCAAAAACTTCAAGGTGACCAACATTATTACGCTTATAATCATAGATGACAACGCACCGGCCCTCGTGCCGCCCTTCCAAAATAGCCCTCCGACGTATATAGGTGTTACTAGAAATGTTAGCGGGAACACAATATCCACTAATAACTCTATAATACTCGTTGGGCCGTACCAAGCGACTAAAAGGGCTAGCACCACTACAGAGGGCACAGTAAATCGGATGACCTTTGTGAGCATCCTGTCCGGGGCCGCTTTATTTTTGAGGATAATGGATTCGTAGAAATCCTTAAACACCATAGAACTTATAGTTAAAACGATGGAATCGCATGTCGTCAAAGTGGCGCATATAATCCCCAGCATAGCTAAAACCGCAAGCCAGGTAGGTAGTATCGTAAGCATAGCCGGATAAGCAGCCTCCGGTTCAACTAAATTAGGGAAATACATGCGTGCTACCATTGAAATGTAAAAGGCAGCGCCGAAGATGATGACCGCCCCTGAAGCTATCCAGACTCCTAACAGTTTTAAAGATTTTCTATCCTTCATAGCGATAATCCTCTGCGTCATTTGGGGCATAACGAAGTTTCCTAATGAAAAGATTGTGATGGTAGAAAATATCCAAGGTGTTGGGAACCTATTATGCCTGCCCGGTAAAGACAGAAGTTCCGGTGCGGTCATTTCTACGTTTTTCATTGTAGCGGAAAACCCCCCTAGCATGTTGACACAAAAAACTGCAACAATAATAATTGCTGCATACATTAAAGTGCCCTGAAACACATCCGTCCAGATAACGGCTCGAAACCCTCCGGCGGCGGTGTACGAGGCTACGACTATTGCCAAAAATATGGCCCCCGCTGCAAAGGAAATTCGGTTATTACTAAGGGTTTGCAATGTTATCCCGGCGCCTCTGAACTGTGCACCGACATATACGGTTAGGGCCGTAAGGAGAATCAATGAAGCGAAGGAGCCCACAGCCGCCGATTCGTACCGGTCTTTCATGTAATCCGTCAGGCTTAAAAAGCTATATTTCCTACTAAGGTACCAGATTCTAGCCCCAAAGATGTAAATATATAAACCGAGCACGGCTACGTCCGCTACTAATACCCATGTGCCGATACCGTTTGAATAATACCATCCCATAATCCCGAAATAAGATAGAGCGCTAAATAACGTGGCGGTAACAGTAAAATAACCTGCAACTACCCCCAGGGTCCGGCCCTGCAGGACGAATTCCTCTACACCGTCACCGGTTTTACGATAAGCGATATAACCTAAATACCCCATTACAACAACAGCCAGGGTTAAAGAAACCCATATTTGCACTATATTCAAAAATAATCACATCCATCCATTCAAATTTATTCCGATCAGTTATCCATCCATTTATATGGATCGAAAACAAAAAAGACTACATAGTTAAATGTCATAAACAAAAATGTCCATATCCACCAGGCGAAAAACGGCGCAGGTATAAAGCCGAATACCAGCGGTTTATATATGCCCTGGGGATATACGAAAATCAACAACAAATACAGTACGACACCTATAGTGCTTAAAACAAATCTTTGCATTTTTCTCCTCCTTAAACCCTATATCGTCTACGCATAACGTAATAAAAGCCCTGCATTACTATTATCCAAAGCGAAGCAAAGGACGTACTTTTATAATCCCAAGCATCAATGGAAACAAATGTGATTCCTTTAGGAAAACAGTATGTAATGGTTTGGGCCTGTAATCCATCTTATGAAGCCGGATACGTTAGGTGCATATCCCACAAATGCATTAAACAAAACGTCCCCATGCTATATCGGTATAATATATCCCTTATGTAATAATACTAAAAGTGATTTGAAAATTAATCTAAAACACGCGAATACGCGGCGGAGGGAAACCGCAGTTTTATCGTTATTCATTGTGAAGGAAGCCAATATACAAAGGAAAGGAGTGCATATTATGTATGATCCAAATGTACTTAAAGGAGAGAAATATGTTGATACAAATACCCTTAAATGGGAAGGGACATCCCTCGAAGGTTTGACCGACAAGATGCTATTTCGCAACGAGGAGACAGGGGCCACAATTGCTCTAATTAGATTCGCCAAAGGAACGGGGATCCCCATAGCCCATGAACATGCTTCAAATCAATTCATGTACATGCTATCGGGATTATACTCATACCCGGATTCGGGCATTACTTTAAAACCGGGGGATTTTTATTGTAATGAAAAGGGTCACTTCCATGGCCCTACTGTTGCTTTAGAAGAGACCGTGTTCCTAGAGATTTATGACGGGCCCCATTATCCGTCACGCCCCGAGTTTTACGATAATGACGAGGACGCGAGATAATTTTTATTAGGAGGTATAAACGTGGAAATTAAGGAAATAACCAGCCCCAAACTGAGTAAGCCTAAGGGGATTTACTCCCAGGCAACCCAAGTAACAGATTTCAATAGAATAATATTTGTTTCCGGTTTTACATCCCGGGATAAAGAGGGGAATGTCTTTGCAGTAGGTGACATAGAAAAACAGACGGAGAAAGTGTTAGAGAATATGAAGGCTGTTTTAGAAGAAGCAGGCGCCGGTATGAATAATATTGTGAAAATGACATTTTATATACGCAACATGGAGGATTTCAGCAAAATACATGATATAAGGGCCAGATATTTTAAGCATCCTTACCCCGCTTGTGCAATGCTCGAAGTGCCTAAAATGATAAGTCCCGAAAGTTTAATAGAAATAGAGGCGATAGCCGTAACAGATTGAGTCAATATCTTAGAGATCAAATAAAAATCAAGATGAATTGCAAAGGAACCGAGAAAAAAATGAAAGGGTGAAACCTTTGAAAAAGTTCGCTTTAAACTTTAACAATATTATGATGAAATACTTTCCCGACGCATTTGTGATCGCGATAATACTGCTAATAATTGTTGTATTGTCCGCCCTGGTTTTTACCCCCACCACGCCATTGAATTTATTGGAGATATTCGGTGATGGTATTTGGGGGTTATTAGCCTTTGCGATGCAGTTGGTTTTTGTAATAGTAACCGCTTCAGCTATTGCCTATTTCCCGCCGATTAAGCGGGGTATAGCAAGGGCTGCAGGGATACCGAAAACGCCGGCCCAGGGTGTGGTGGCGGTTGTTGTGGTAGGCGCTTTAATCAGCTTATTTAACTGGGGCGTAGGCCTTGTAATGGCTGCGTTCTATGCGAAGGAAGTGGCGAAAAAGGTTAAAGGCAGCCATTACCCCATCCTAGTAGCCGCGGGGTATTGTGGATACCAAATATGGGGATCCGGTATATCCTCATCTATACCGCTAACAGTGAATACACCGGGGCATGCCCTGGAAAGTAGCCTAGGGCTTATTCGTTTAAATGAAACGGTGTTTTCCCCCTATAACTTCGTTATTACGATTGTGCAGATTATTGCCGTTGCGATAACTCTAAGGGCTATGAACCCAAATCCCGAGGACACTATAGAAATTGATCCGGAGGTCCTTAGCTCAGATGAAGTTGACCTAGAGGATGACATCCCGAGGGAGGAGCAGACTTTTTCCTATAGGTTAGAAAACAATAGGGTTTTTTCATTGATCTCGGGGATAAGTTGCTTATCTTTTTTCCTTTTATCCTTCCTACGGGGCGGAATAAATTCGTTAAACTTAAATTCGATCAATTTATTGACTTTAGGTATTGGTTTATGCCTTTATAAAGGCCTTGGCCCCTATATGAAGGTTGTAACTTCATCAGCAAGGTCCATCGTTCCGATTATAATACTGTATCCCTTTTATTCTACTATTTCGAACATGATTATAGCCACGGGACTAGGGGCGATGGTGACAGAATGGTTCGCTACCTTTTCAACTAAGGGGAGTCTAGCCCTTATCACTTATTTGGCATCAGGTTTTATAAATGTGTTCATACCAGCGGCCGGCGGCCAATGGATGGTACAGGCGCCGATATTTATGCCCCTTAGTGAAGTGTTCAATGTAAACAGCGGACTTATTGCAATGGGTATAACCTATGGCGATACATGGACGAATCTTTTGCAACCTTTTTGGGCGCTTCCGTTATTGGCTATTGCGAAACTGAGAATCCAGGATATAGTAGGCTATACTATTCTCGTATGTATAGTAAGTGGTATCGTTACGGGCACATTGTTGTTACTGTTGCCCCCTGTTTTCGGGTTTTAAATGATTTAACTTAAATAAAGACGTTACAGGGATTTCAATTAGAAGGGAGAATGGGCTTTGTCGGAGAATGGATTATGGACAAGTAAGTACAATACCATTGAAGAGATTTCCCGAGAATTTGTGAATATGAAAAAGAATATTAAGATTTACGATACGACTTTAAGGGACGGAGAACAAAGCGTCGGCGTAAGTTTGGATTCCGATGCAAAGCTGGAGATAGCCAAGGCTTTAGCCGATGCCGGAGTTGATAGAATAGAGGCGGGCTTCCCTGCCAGCAACGAAGAGGACAAATTGGCGATGAAGAGAATAGTAGAAGAAGTGAAGGGTCCCGAGATATGGGGTTTTGGCCGGTGCAATGTAAAGGACGTTAAAGCTAGCATTGAAACCGGTGTTAAGCACACGATATGCGAGATATTGGTTAGCCCCGAAAAGATGAAGGCGTGGAGGCTCGACGAGGACACAATTTTAAAAAGAATAAGGGAAGCTATAACCTTCGCAAAGGAAGAAAACATATTTACTTCATTTTTTGCCGTAGACGCTACAAGGGCGGAGCCTGATTTTTTAAAAAAAGCCTACCAAACTGCGGTTAACGAGTGTGGAGCCGATGAGATTGTTTTAGTGGATACGTTAGGGGTTGCAACGCCAGAAACGATGGCATACCTTACAAAATTGGTCAAAACGTGGGTTGATGTGCCTGTAGCGATACATTGTCACAATGATTTTGGCCTTGCATTGGCCTGCACAATAGCCTCATTGAAAGAAGGGGCGGATTCCGCCCATGTGACGGTAAACGGCCTAGGGGAGAAATCAGGGAATGCCGACCTAGCAGAGCTGGCGTTAGTTCTGCATGGTTTATACGGTGTCCAGACGAATATAAAACTTAAAAAGTTACGGGGTCTGAGCAAATTAGTCGAAGGGCTGACGAAGGTGAAGGTTTCTACGATGAAACCTGTTGTCGGGGATATGGTGTTTACTAGGGAAAGCGGATTAGTGGTAGCACAGATGATTGAATACCCGCCATCGGTAGAAGGGTATGATCCGGAGATTGTCGGAAGGGAAAGGCAAGTTGTTTTGGGGAAAAAAAGCGGTAAGAAATCCATTGAATACGTTCTAGGGGAAATAGGCGTGTCAGTGGACGAGGATGTGATTAATATTTTACTGGACAAAGTAAAGGAGATGAGCATAGAAAAATTAGGTCCCGTAAGCGTAGAAGAATTTAGGAAAATATTGAATGAAGTGGTTGGATAAACGGACATGTAACGATATGCTTTTATCATCCCATAATAAGTATTACACGGAGGTATAGCGGACGTATCACGGAAAAGTGAATGGAATTATGCGGTGGTTGTGAAAACTATGATAAACTATAATTATATATATAAACTATATATAAAGTGTTAATAATATTACTTTACTTGTCATTTAAGAGGGCGA
>CAZDSH010000074.1:0-6343 GCA_964508195.1 uncultured Clostridiaceae bacterium | reverse complement strand
CTCAAAGGCTTCGCTTGCTTTCTTACCATTCGCACTGTTTAGTTTTCAAGTTACATCATCAGCTAACCGCTGACTTTTAATATGATAGCATAAGGAAAGTTCGCTGTCAAGAATATGTCAACAACAAATTTTTGCTTCCCCGTTTCATTTACCGTATGCAGCCTTCCTATTCCCTTGGTTTCATCGTCGGAAATAATATTACATCCCTTATGGAATAAGAATTTGTCAATAACATTACTACCCGATCTATGCCTATGCCCAGCCCGCCGGTAGGCGGCATCCCCACTTCAAGGGCGTTTATATAATCCTCGTCCATCATGTGGGCCTCCTCGTCGCCGGCCTCCCGTTGCCTAAGCTGGTCCTCGAACCGCTTTTTCTGGTCCATAGGATCGTTTAGCTCGGAGAAAGCGTTTGCTACTTCCCAGGAATATATAAAGCCTTCAAATCGACTCGTAAGCTGTGGATCCTCTACCTTTCGCTTCGCCAAGGGTGAGACTTCCACGGGGTAATCCAATATAAATGTGGGCTGTATAAGGTGCTTTTCAACCTTTTCTTCGAAGACTGCGTTTATTATTTCTCCCCTTGACAGGCCCTTTTCTATATCCAGACCTAAACCTTTAACCTTTTCATAGGCGGATTCGTCATCGTCTTCTTTTTTAAATTCTATACCGGAGTACTTTTTAATCGCGTCGATCATGGTGAGCCTTGTCCATGGGGGCGTTAAATCTATATCCACGCCCTGATAATTTATTTTTGTAGTCCCGAGGACTTTGTTTGCAGCATGGGCGATAATATTTTCGGTAATGTCCATCATTCCATGGTAATCGGTATAGGCCTCATACAGTTCAATAGTAGTAAACTCTGGATTATGTTTTATGGACATGCCCTCGTTTCTAAATATTCTGCCTATTTCATAAACTTTTTCGAGGCCGCCGACGATTAACCTTTTAAGATGCAACTCCGTAGCGATGCGTAAATACATATCCAAATCGAGGGTATTATGGTGTGTAATAAAGGGTTTAGCGTTAGCACCCCCGGCCAGTGTATGTAAAATAGGCGTTTCCACCTCTATATAACCGATATTATCAAGATATTCCCTTATAGCCTTTATTATATTGCTTCGCATAATAAAAGTATCCTTCACATCGGGATTTACTACCAGATCCACATACCTTTGCCTGTACCTCAAATCCGGATCCTTAAGGCCGTGCCATTTTTCTGGTAAAACCTGCAAGGATTTGCTAAGCAGTAATATCTCCTCGGCCTTTATTGATATTTCCCCTTTCCTTGTGGTAAACACCTCGCCCTTTATCCCCACTAAATCCCCTGCATCATAGGAAATGAACTCCTCGTATTCTTCCTTTCCTATGCCGTCCTCCCTCACGTATATCTGTATCCTACCCATACGATCCTGCACATCTATAAAGCTCGCCTTACCGTGTTCCCGTTTTGTCATAATACGACCCGCTACCGATACCCTCTTGCCTTCATAATCTGCATAATCGTCCTTTATCTTCTGTGTAAAGGCTGTCCTTTCATACCTGTCTATTGTAAAGGGGTCCTTACCCTTTTTCCTTAGATCATCCAGTTTCTTTCGCCTAAACGCAAGTATTTCGTTTAGGCTCAGGTCATCCTTTGTACCTCGTTCCATTTGCCTAACCCCACTTTCTTATTTTTTGATCTCCAATATCTGTAGCTCAATGGATCCATCGGGGACCATTATTTCTACTTTATCCCCAACCTTGTGACCCATAAGGGCTTTGCCGACAGGGGATTCGTTAGATATTTTAAGCCGTAGGGGGTCCGCCTCCGCCGAGCTTACTATATTATAATCCACTACCTCATCGTATGTTAGATCCTTAACCGTTACTACACAGCCTATACTCACAGATTCGATGGATATATCCTCATCATCAATAACCTTCGCATTTTTTAACAAATTCTCTATTGTAACTATTCTTCCTTCTATAAAGGCCTGCTCTTTTTTAGCCTCGTCATATTCGGAATTCTCGGTTATATCACCAAAGGTTATAGCATGTTTTATTTTTTCAGCGATTTCTCGTCTTTTTTTTGTTTTTAAAACCTCTAATTCCTCCTCAAGCTTTTCGAGGCCCGCCAAAGTTAAAACAATTTCTTTCTGAACCATCACATAACTCTCCTTTTACTTATATCGTGTTAACATACACCATATCCTTGATAATATATGCCACGGTCTTATTTTTATTCTAAAAGTATTCCGGGTAAATTCTGCCTTAATACATACTACAAGCACTGTGATTGCTTTTACACAGTGCCGTGCACACGGGGCGCACCGGATAATACCGGCTGTGCCAGATATGCTGTAATTATAATTAATGTTATGGTGTATGTCAAGACAAAGGGTTCGCTGTAGTTTACGCCCCCGCTGTTATAAGAAAATCCCTTGCCTCGGCAAGTTCGGCGTAATTTTTAAAATTATCCCTATACACCTCTATAATAAACGGGCCCTTATAATCCTTTTCGTTAAGGATTTTAAACAGCGCCGGATAGTTCGTCTGCCCGCGACCTGGTAAAAGGCATAGATTGCCCGGTGAAAAATCATTTATATGAACGGTAACAAGCCTTTTCCCCATGATATTTATATAATGTTTTACGTCGACTTGGCTCCTGTTAGCTTGTTTTAAATCTAAAGTGAAGTTTATATTTTTATTCCTCGTATGTCCTATCACTCCTTGCATAAGGTTTGGGTCATGGGAAAGACACCAATAAACATTTTCCCATGCTAGGGATAGATTATACCCTGCGGCTATTTCAGCAAGGTTATCCATCTCAGATGCTATACTTACGATACCCGCCCCTTCAATGCCAAACTTTTTTCTAGGGGGCCCGTGGAAGGTAATATGCTTTGCCCCCAATAATTCGGCACCCTTTGCAACCTTTAAAAAAATATCTAGGGCATCCTTCCTCCTACGTTGATATCTGTCGAATAAAAAAGGTTCATGTTGGGCTGCGAAGGAATGCACAGAATGCACATCAAGCCCATATTTGTCCACGGTAGCCCTTAAATTTTTACAGTAGCTCTCATCATATTCAAACATTGTTTCAAGAAAAATCTCTATCGTTTTAAAGCCTAACCCCGCAATAATTTCTATACTATCCTCGGTCAAAACCTCGGGATAGAAACATGCTGTGGATATTCCAATATCCATGTGCCTTCCTCCCCTTCCTCGAACCCTACTCGAACCCTATTATAACGATTTAATCCTTTAAAGACCAGCCACATTACCGAATGTCTCTGTACTACATCCTTGGAACATCAGCCGGGATCGCTAAAAACTATAAATCTTTTCACCTTCTTCTCCCTTGAATACTCGTAGCACCCCCTCCGCCAATGCGCTCATCTCAAACTCGCCGGGATAAACCATCACTTTAGCAATAAAAGATACCCTTTCCCTTATCCAATTGACGAGCATATCATCGTGGGCTAGGCCTCCGGTAAGCACTATTGCATCTACATCCCCAAATAATACCGCGGCCCCCGCGGCTATCTCTTTAGAGATTTGGTAAGCCATGGCCTGATAGACTTTTTTCGCGTATCCGTCACCCCTTTCTATCCTTCTTCTTATCTCCCTGCCATCATTAGTCCCTAAATAGGCTACGAGCCCGCCGCCGCCCGTTATTTTTCTTCGCATTTCCTCCAAGGTAAAATCGCCGGAATAGCAAAGGGTAATAAGGGAGCCTACGGGCAGGGCTCCCGTTCTCTCGGGGGAAAAGGGCCCATCGCCGTCGAGGACATTATTCACGTCTACAATCCTTCCGTTTTTATGTACGCCTACGGATATGCCGCCGCCTAAATGGGCAACCAGAAAATTAGACTCATCGTATTTACCTCGTAATTCCGCTGCAGCTCGCCTTGCAGCGGCCCTTTGGTTTAAAGGATGATCCTTTGCCTTCCTACGTATCCCAGGTAATCCGGAAAACCGGGCTAAATCGTCAAGCTCATCCACCACAACGGGGTCCACTACATAGGATGGGATCCCGAGCCTTTCAGCCATATTGTAAGCTAGGGATGCCGCCAAATTTGATGCATGCTCCCCCATAACGCCCCTGCGTAAATCCCTTAACATGGCCTCGTTAATCCTATAGGTGCCTCCGGCTACCGGTTTCATATTGCCGCCCCGGGCTACTATAGCATCAAGGCTTTTAGGATCGGTATTATTATTTTTAAGGGCTTCTAGAATAATCCCCTTTCTGAACTCAAACTGTTCATGTATATTGCCAAACCGCTCTATCTCCTCCGCAGAATGTCGTAAAATGTTTTCGAAGAGCTGGGTCCTATTGTTAAATAAAGCAACCTTTGTCGAAGTGGAGCCGGGGTTTATAATAAGTAATCTATAGCTCCTTTCCATGAATACACCCCCTTTACGCATTGTGTTACATGTGTTATAGCTGTCTTAATAATTCGACATTTAGGCCCCCATATCCTGCCTTATATATTATCCGATATTATGCTTAATTTTCGTATCACTAAGGGCTTATAATCTATTTAACTAGGGAACCGATTTTGGAGTTGATGTTTAAATGCTCTATTCGGGGCTTTATATCCATCCTGGCTAGATACTCGTTATATTCCTCCGGGGACAGTTCCCTCTTACCCCTACCGGCTAAGGCAACTATTATCGCCTCCATTACATTAGTACCGAAGGATCTGCCCCTATATTCCGGAGTGGTGGTAATAAGAGTAGTAACGCCGATATCTGCCAAATGCTTTACATCGCCAGGGGTGATCGTGTTGGTGATTATGGTTTTACCTTCTAGGGATTCCGGTAAATACTTCTTTATGTACAAATAATCTCCGGCGATTATATCGGCATTTTTATAAAAAATATGGAATTTCTTGCTCGATGTGTCCTGTTCTTTCCCCGTAGGGTACAACATTTCGAAGGGCAGCCGACAGACAACCGGCGCTATAACCTGGGCTATCCTGTGCAATGTGCGCAATGAATTAAGCTGTTTCGGTATACCCAGAGCAAATATCAAATCACCGCAGGCTACAAGGGCCCCCTCTTCTAATAGGGCCTCAGCCATGCCAAAACGATCCATCGCCGATACTATAAGAACTTTTTTCCCCTTAAGATCTATTATTTTATTCCCACTTATATATTTTATCACATTCCTTTCTAAAGTATTTTTAAGTCCGGTACCATCAACGATAGGGGTTTTTACTGCCGCATTTTTTAAAGAGAGAGCATCCCTTATTATATAACGCCTGTTGCCGCCGCATATATAAAGATCAATACCTCCCATGCCGAAGGCGTTAACTTTGCCGTCATAGTCTTTAATAAGGCGCAGGGCCTTTTTCATATCCCCATCGGTTCCTATCCTTTCTAACAAAAATTCCTGCCCCATTATAATCGTTTGAACGCTGTGATCCCTGGCAGAGGAACCAATGCTTACACTTAATACTTTTTTCATTTTTGATCCTCCTTTGCAAATTGTAATGCTTCAAATATTGCCCTTATATCCCTAAGGGGAATATAAACATCCTCGGTTATAGGGGAGGCCCCTATGTCCCTTCGTATAACCTGGCAGTCCACTAGGGCTTCGATTAGTTTGCCCCTTTTATCCGAGGCAAATATAATAACCGTATCACACCCCCGGGCCTTTAATATCCAATCCATAATTGCATCTAGAAGCTCGATACCATTTCGTTCCCTAACAAATCCGAGCCTTTCACGCTCTGTCATCACAAGATGAAAGTTCACGGCGTAACTGTTTAAAAGTCTTGCTATTTCTTTCTTATTCTCTACTGGGAATGCAACGAAGGCGATGCTACGACCTTTCCTGATCTCGCCGAGGTTTTCTAGGCGGGATACGAAGGTCCTATGGGTACCGACTCTTTCGGCTGCTTCCTGCTGCGATACTCCGTTTTTCCGCATGGTGATTATTTTGTCCACGATCTGATAAAGGCGCTCTTTGCTTATGGATTTATTCCCTATTCTGACGATCTCCATTGGATATACCTCCTTGCATAATTATATATAACGTGATAAAGACTTTACATCTTCTAGCGTATCATCCTGTGAGCGTAGCACCCAGCGTGTCAGCCTGTGAGCATAGCACCAGCGTGTCAGCCTGTGAGCATAGCACCAGCGTGTCAGCCTGTGAGCATAGAACCAGCGTGTCATACTGTGAGCATAGCACCAGCGTGTCAGCCTGAGCGTAGCGCCAGCGTGTCAGCCTGTGAGCATAGAACCAGCGTGTCAGCCTGTGAGCATAGAACCAGCGTGTCAGCCTGTGTGCATAGAACCAGCGTGTCAGCCTGTGAGCATAGAACCAGCGTGTCAGCCTGTGAGCATAGAAC
>CAZDSH010000073.1:0-6635 GCA_964508195.1 uncultured Clostridiaceae bacterium | reverse complement strand
TTCTTCTTGCCGGGACCCGGGAAAACTTTTATCAACAACTGAAACGTTACATTAAATAGCCCTTAAAATAGGGCTATTTTTTCTTTATACCCCCCTTTGGAATTTTGCGGATTCTTGCACGAAGGCCCGCCACCGCTGTGGTTAAACCTTCTTTTAGAAAATTAGGCCGCCCCTACCCCTGCATCGGCTGCTACACAATCTGTAACACCAGTAGGTATAGACTTTTCTTTCCCACCTGCCATCTTCTTTAGCAGCCTTCCTATCATGGCAGGGCTTGCAGAGGGATTGTAGGTTATCTAAATCAAAGAATAACTTTTCATCCCCTTATCAATTTCCCTTTGGTGTTTTTCACAATACCTTCCTTCAGTTAATTCAGGACATCCTGGATGGCCGCAGGGCTTTAATGGTTTCCTTGGCATCTCTAATCACCTTTTTATCTTTTAATATAAAAGGGGAACATGCAGTACACCTTTTTAGAGGCATACCAAGTTCCCTAGTTGCATTCCCCATATTTATCCATCCCCACCCATTCCTAAAAATAGGCATAGAAAAAGCCCTAATAGCGAATGCCTCAGAGCTTGATTTTATTCAAATTGAGCAAGAAAATTACTGATAAAAACAAAAATACGAGATGGTGCAGGCACCTTCTCGCTAAAAACCATATAGGTTTTTGTTCCTTAATAGTGTGTACACATGCAATATGGAAATATTACTAGGGAGCCCACTCGTGACTCCCTATTTTTGATTTTCATACTACCGAGGCACTCGTCCTAAGCATTTTTGTGTTATTTATTATACCCATATATTTGTATCATATTCATATTCCATAGCATCGCCTGCCTACTCATACCAAAATGCTGTTCTATTCTCACAACATCTTCCATGTCAAGCCCTTGTTTTTCTTTCCCAAGCTGCCTTCTTATAAAATAGGCTAGGGCTTCATAGGGTGCTAAAAAATATGATGCAAGCATATCTGCTTCTTTTTCCTGTTATTCGGCATAACAAGCCATTTGGGAAAAATCAAAATAAACTGACCAAATAAAAGGGGTTTTAGAGCATAAAAACTGCAGATTAAATAAACTGCATCATATGAATAGTTGAATTCATCGAAGGATGCAAAGAAACTATTTATTAAGTGTGTACATGTTAAAAATCTTCCCTTGTAAAAGGAAATAGACTGGACCGTGATAAATGAATCCGGATTAATATTATGAAGTAATCTGCAAGTGGCACTCGCCTTATGGGACAGTGAATAAACTTTGTAAAGGCAGAACAGTACTACATCATAGGAATATACGAAGTATGGGATTAAACAGCATGGTAGCCTGGAATAAGTTTTGTTGCAGCATGGACACTTAAAACGCTGTACCCCGATGACAATGTGTTGGTAAAGGGTAATAACGTTTCTAAAGTAACGGCCATGTCGGTGAAGCATCCCTAAATAGCCGCATACATCACACCCGTGACACATGCCCGTGTGTCACTACCCCCGTCCCCGTGACACATCCCCGTGACACACACACCCGTGCAAACACGAAGAAAAAGGGCCGGCCCGGAAAGGGCTGGCTCTTTTGTGGTTCTTGTGTTGATTGGTTCGTGTGTGTCACTACCCCCGTCCCTGTGACACACACCCTGCCCCGTGCCGCATTTGTAAAGCCCGGCCGATTAACCGGCCGGGCTTTATTAGAGACTTTTTACCTTTCTTTAGATCATACAAAATCGCAATATGATCGCCTACATAGATTATCTGCTTTGCTATATCATCTATTTCTTCGGTGCGACAATAGCCGCCTTTACTTCCCTCTCCTTTAGATCATACAAAATCGCAATACGATCGCCTACTTTGATCCTTGTAAGCCTTGTCGTGCCGTCAATGCTATATTCATTAAGGTTAAGTTCATCGCCGTCAAGCCGGTACATTACGGCACTACTGGCTACCCTGTAACTGCCATCATGCCCGTCAGCCCCTCCTATTTCGATATAGCTTCCTTCTCGTTCGTACACGATGCCGGCTACTATCCTTGCGTTGCTGCTGTTCTCATACACTACACCGCATACGGTTTCCGTCACATTATCTTTATTATCGAGGTAGAAGGCGATTAGCTCTCCCTCTTTAACCTGGGTACGGGATTTCAGTTTGTAATAATCCCTCCCGTCACCGTATACGTCTATTTCTGCGAACCAATTATTCCTTGATAGCATCACAGGATCGTCGGTTACCACACCGAAATAAACATCGTCCCTTCGGCCTTCAAAGTCTTTATCCAAGAATACTATCATATCCGCGGTCCTTCCCTTTTCGCCGAACACAATAGCATCCCCTACATTTTTGGCAACGGCCATGTCCACTAAGGTCTTATAGTCTATAACCTCGGGATCCAGTTCAACGCCTCCGCTATCCCTATTAAGGGCTTTCATTATGACGGTATCGCTGTTTATATAATATATATCGCTTCCGGCCTCTACATACTTTCTGTCAGCCCTTTTAGTCACTTTGGTTTTGGTGCCCAGAGCCCCATTGCCGAAATCCACATTCCCATTCCCTGCTATAACCGTAACACTATCCTTTGCTATCTCGCCATCGCTGTTCAGCTTATACTTTATCGCCCAAACGGTTTTGTTATCGTTCGGATAATTTTCGACAAAGTAATCCCCGTCGGTTCTTTTTTCAAAACAGTACTCCCGTTCCCTATCCTCGGCGGTATATATAGCGACACTCGGGTTCCTTCCGGTATATACCCAGGTCACGAGACCATAAAGAGCATCGCTCGTTACCTTAGCATCGGTAACAAGGGCCGCGATATCGCCGTTAAGGTCGAGATAGATATCCACCCTCTCGTCCATAATGTCGAATTTTGTTACGTCATCGAACTCTTTAAAGTCTTTACCCCTGTTTACGGATATTATAGACGCATCATCGGTAATAGAGTAATTGGTACCGCCTACCGTTAACCTATCGGCCCGAAGCCTTGTGACCCTGCCGGCTACTTCATCCTGCAATATCATCACAAAAAGCTCATCATCATCGTTAGACCAGTAGTACATAACCATTTCCTCGTCTATATCGCCAAGCCTTGCCTTTGAAAAATCGCTGTTGTATACATATACTTCGTCATAATCATCCAGCCCAAGGTACTGTTCGTCGGCGTTATACAGGTCAATGTACTCTATTTCATCCCTGTATACACCGGTTACAAAGCCCCTATCCCCTTTATCAAAATCAAAGAGGTTTGCAGCCTTTATCTCCTTACCGTCAAACAGGAAATAGCCGTACATACCCTCTAATTTTTCCGCATCACCCGCATCCTTATATTTAACTTCCTCATAGTTTACGTATATCGTTGCGTTTTTTATATCGCCATCAAGCCATGAATAGGTTTTATCCGAAATCTTCAATTCTACTTTTTTATCATCGGTCCTACCGTCTACGACGACGGTATCAAGGAGTATATCCCTATCGCCGGTCTCGACGCTGACCCATACGACTTTTTTGTTCTTGTGCAGTATTTTAACATCCTTAAGAAATAAACTTTCCGTATTTATATCAATGGCCATCTCATAGGTATCGATCAATCGGCCCCTTTTATCCCTTAGTTCGAATTCCTTTTCCTTTAACCTAGCGGTCTTTGAAATAGCACCTACGGTACCCTTCATTTCTTCGACCTTTAGTTTATTTTTAAGCAATGTCTTATCCACGGTACTCCAGGTGGGCCTACCGCCATAGGATACCTGCTCCATAAGTTCAACCTCAAGGGAATTGTCCACCATCATAGCTATGGATCCGCGGTTTGCCGATATCGAACCCACCACATTGACGCCATCGGTAATATCCTTTTCCGCGGCCACGGCAAGGTAACCACCGGGATACCCACCTATGGTTTCGGCCATCGGCGTATAGCCAAGGCCCGCCACTATCATTTTAACAGCCTCGGCAAAGGTGACGGACCTTTCCGGTAGGAATGTTCCATCGGGATAACCGTTTATGATACCGGTATCCGATGCCACGTTTATATAACCGGAGGCCCAATGGCTTGCAGGCACGTCTGGAAACTTAGTCGGGCCTGCGGCGTAAAGGGCCGCATCACCTATACCAAGGGCACCGATTATTATTTTGGCAAACTCCGCCCTTGTAACGGGCTGCTCGGGTCTATAGGTACCGTCGGGATAGCCGGTTATTATGCCTAAAGCCGTAAGCCTCGATACGGCATCCTCACAGTCAGTACCTATTACATCCTCCGGTGCCGCGGTGACGAAAGTAAATGCGCCAAAGGCCAGCGTCATAATAAGGAATAGTGCTAAAATCCTTTTCGTATTTCTCATATTTTCTACCCTCCTTTCGGCTGTTGCTGCTTACTTCATTGAATATAGCGCAGGACAAGCCCATTCCATATTCTACCATCATTATAACATTAGGAATTAAGAGGGTCAACGAATAGGACCATATTGTAATAAAGCTGTAATGGGAATGTAATATTGCCCGGCTGCTTATCCCCTTAACTGCCGTATTTCTTTGAGAAGCAACGCTATATCCGCTTTCGTAGCAGGGTAATCCAGATAATTCCCTATCCCTCCATGATCGGTTCCTAGGATACCGGTTAGCTGTGTATGCACAAAACAGCAATGGCTTATATGCTGCCTTATATTCTTTTTGCTGTGGAAACATTTCACTTTCGTATCGTCCTGCAATACCACGATGCAGAGGGGACCCTCATCCTCGCTCTGCACTTCCTTAATGGCTAGACAGTTTATATAACCCCTGGCGGAATCATTCTTTGATATGACCTTACGCATTTTTAGCGGAATAAATATAGTATCTTTGTCTATAGGTATAGGTGCGGCCCTACCGCAGCCCAACAGTTTGCCGTACTTTTTCCTGAAAGCCTCGATATCAACAGCGTTTTCCTTTGCAATATTTCGTAATACCGTTTTTACAGCGCGTGGCACGGTATCGCAGTCCTTGTCCAAATACATTACCTTTGTAGCATTACCGTAGCTACTATGATAAATAGGTACGAGGGCAGCTATTATACCTTTCTTCATAGAATGTGATTCGCACAATTTTTTTAGCCTCCTAAAATGTTCGTCTCCTCCTAAGACATTATAAGCCCCTTATAAGTTTTTGGTGATTAATCAAAATATCAATGCTGCACATAAGCCCCGCCGGGACCCATAATACCGGCCCCGGCAGGTTAAAAGCTATATTGATCTATTCTACAGGTATCTCCGTGATATCCGTTGCTACTATTCTGGCATTGCTTATAGCTACTATATCACCACCGTTAGTGGTGAATATATCCCCCTCTAACACCAGATCCATTGCAGCCTGGACTTCCTCGGCAGTAATGTTTTCCCTGGCGTTATGCACGGACAGCGTGGTCTTTCTTCCGGCGGCATTTATAAATATCATCTCAAGCTTTACAGCCATTTGTTCACCCCCTCCATGGCCGATGATGCAAAAGGGGCGCGGGAACGTATAAAAATAACCGCCGCCCCCTCAGGGCCTTTATACTTAACATGCAAATGTCCGGTCCTAGACGTCTACCATTTCCACTTCGTTTACCCTGTTGACGAAGGAAAGCGGATACTCCTGTAACCCGGCGAAGGCCACCGCCACATCATAAACATCCTGGTCCTCGGCGGCAGGCTTGATCCCGGAGTAAGTCCTCGTGGAATACTTCGGGTTACCATTGTCGTCGGTCCCTATCTCATACTTTAGCTTCAATTTTGAATCCAGCGGTTGTACCTGTAAGGGCATATCCTCACCCCCTTTCAACGCAATTCTACAGGAAAAATCATCGCTTTTAAAAAGCGCAATAGGCCCCATGGGGGTCGGACTTTTCTACTATAGACACATTTTCCTTATAAAAATACCGGGTTAAGATCGCCTTTCCTCCATAACCCGACACTATTAGAACCTGATCCTTCAGTTTTTAGTTAGCAAAAAGTAAAAACCCGGATATGATGATTATACGGGCTTGTCCATGCTTGTCCAATGCTTCATGGGATGCGAAGCTATGCTTGTAAATGGGAAGTGAGAGGTGGGAGGTAGGAGGTAGGAGGTAGGAGGTAGGATGCGGGAGGTGGGAGGCGGGATGCGGGATGCGGGAGGTGGGATGCGGGAGGTGGGAGGCGGGAGGTGGGAGGTGGGAAGTGGGAGGCATTAGGCTGTCCGTAGCTGGGCTTACTCCCGCATAATAAATGGAGCGCAGAGGGCGTAGGATCAGAATTTACGCTGTATAGATAATGTGGCAAGGGGACGTTTTGTTTGCCACATTTGTGTGAAGTGAGAAGTGGTTAATGGATAGTGATTAGTGATTAGTGATTAGTGGGAGGTATGGATTTGCTCCATGGGATGCGAGGCTATACTTGAAAGTGATTAGTGATTAGTGGATAGTGGGAAGCAGGAGGCGGGATGCGGGAAGTGGAAGGCATTAGGCTGTCCGTAGCTGAGCTTACACCCGCATAATAAATGGAGCGCAGAGGGCGAAGGATCAGAATTTCCGCTGTCCGAAGCCGATAGGCTATATATAACGTGATAAAGGACTTTACATCTCCAGCGTGTCAGCCTGAGCGTAGCACCAGCGTGTCATCCTGAGCGTAGCACTAGCGTGTCATCCTGAGCGTAGCACCAGCGT
>CAZDSH010000072.1:0-6908 GCA_964508195.1 uncultured Clostridiaceae bacterium | reverse complement strand
CAGGATGACACGCTAGAAGATGTAAAGTCTTTATCACGTTATATATAAATTCTTAGGGACATGAACATTCCGTCAATGGCTGTCGCCTGATTCTATTGTTCCGAGTATTTTGTTATCAATTTAATACAAAGGGGGGAGTGAATTAACTGAATGTTTTTTAGGAGGGATTTTTTAAAATCCAAAGACGAGGCGGAGCGCAAATTCGTGGTGGCATCCTACGAACCATCGTATAGAGCACTTGGACCGGAGGGCCTGCGGCGAAGGGCAAGCCGGGCTTGGCAATTGGCTAGCCCCTGTCAGTTATGTGCCCATCGATGCCAGATCGATCGTTGGGAAGGTGCTACAGGTATATGTCGGACCGGTCGGAGAGCGATAGTGTCAAGTTATGGTCCACACTTTGGTGAAGAGCCCCCGATAACCGGCCTGCGGGGTTCAGGGACAATATTTTTCGCTGGATGCAACCTACAGTGCAAGTTCTGCCAAAACTATCAAATAGCCCATTTCAACGAAGGTCGTGAAGTCGATGATCGTGAGCTGGCGTCAATAATGATTTCTTTACAAAGATCCGGGTGCCACAATATAAATTTAGTTACACCCTCCCACGTGGTTCCACAGATTTTGTCAGCCCTATCTATTGCAGTTTCCGACGGTTTAAACATCCCCTTAGTTTACAATACCGGCGGGTACGATCCGCCGGACACCTTAGATATTCTCTCAGGGGTTATCGATATTTATATGCCGGATATGAAATTTGGCTCCGATAAAGACGCGGTGGCGTGTACTCTAGTTTCTGATTATACCGAGGTTAATTTTAAGGCTGTGCAAAAGATGCATAAACAAGTTGGGGACCTAAAGCTGAACCACCGGGGAATCGCCGTGCGGGGATTGTTAGTCAGGCATCTTGTGTTGCCGGGGGATTTAGCCGGAACAGCAGCGGTTATGAAATTTATCGCTGAAAAAATTAGCCCCGATACTTATATAAATATTATGGACCAATATTATCCCTGTCATGAAGCGGTGGGGCATCCGGTATTGGGGCGGCGTATCACGGGTTCGGAATTTGACCGGGCGCTAAAGACCGCTAGGGGCTTGGGCCTAAACCGTCTGCAAAGGTAAAAACATTAAGGTAAAAACATTAATGAAATAACGGGGAAGCAATTACCCGCGATTCTTTGGGATTTAGAGGGTTTTTAAAAAATAAGGTTATTATGGGCAGGAATTCCCCATATTACGGAGAATGTAAATATATATAAAATAATAAGCCTATTGAGTTATAGGCGGAACGGTTATCGCGAATATACGGGAATGGCGGGAGTCATTCCCGTTGCATTCAAATAATGGGATTTTAGGAGGAATGGCCTTTGAAGAGATTACTTTTTGTTTATAACTGTTTAAGGAACGACCTTCGCCAAGGTCCCCTCGGCGAATGTGCCCCTAGGGCTACTATTAACCGCTTAAGACAAGCCTTCCAGGCTACCGGACACCGGGTGTATTCCATTAATGTTAAAACTCCTAAACATCTTATAGATTACTTAGACAAGATACCCCGACCTGATCTTGCTTTCGTTTATGCAGAAGGGTTTTTGGATAAACCGGAAACCCTGTGGGATGGTAGCGGGTCAAGTTTACTGCGGGAGATATTAACGGGACATCGTATTCCCAATACCCATTCTACCCCGGAAGCAATGCATATCTGCCGACACAAACAATTAACTTCCGCCAGGCTCCTGAATTTAGGGTTACCGGCCCCTGATTTTCAGGTCGTGACGCCGGAGGATTTTAATCTCAGCGGGATTTCCCGGGATTTAACGTATCCCCTTTTTGTTAAGCCCGCCGGCGGGGGCGCAAGCCTAGGGATCGACGAAAATTCTATTGTATATAACCGGCACGAATTATTATCCAAAGTAAAGGAACTTTTTACACTGTTAGCGGGCCTACCCGTATTAATCGAAACATACCTTCCAGGCAGGGAGTACACTGTAGGGGTTTTAGGCAACGACCCAAAATATGTTTTACCACCGATTATTTTTTCGTCGGACACAAGGGTAAGGGATTTAGCCAAAAAAAGAAAACCAGGCAAGGATCCCTGGGACTTTCTAGAAATTTCTGATCCTCGATGGCAACAGCTAACAGGGCTAGCTAAGGCCGCCTTCGATGCAGTACATGCCGCCGATGTGATTCGAATAGATTTTAAAGAGGACAGCCTGGGTAATCCCTATATAATTGACATTAACGGAACACCGTCTTTAGGGGCAGGGGCCTCTTTAGCGGTTATGGCCAGGGAATTAGATATTGGCTATATCGAACTTATCAGCCTTGTACTTCATGGCAGTTATTCACGCTATGATATTGACCCGCCGTCAATACTAAAAGAAATAGTTCCGGATGCACTACAAAAACTAAGCTCCTACGGTGCTTTAATCGCGCAGACGTAAGAGTTATAAATATACCTAGCGAAGAATAATCGGACCGCTTATCCTTTGGTTAGCTTTATTTTTTGCGGGGATAAGGCTTTTTTTCATCCGTCCTTTCTACCAGATAATCAATGCTGGTTTCGAATAGGACGGCTATTTTATTCAGTATCGGTACCGGAATATTGAGATTCCCAAGTTCATAATCGGAATAGGTAGTCTGATGTATGCTTAAATATTCTGCCATCTGGGCCTGGGTCATATCCTTATCTTCTCTCATATTGCGTATCCTTTTATACATTATGGTCACCTCATAATTATTATGCCTTAAGGGATAATCCCTTGTTGACTTTTAAGGCATTTTCCCTTAAGGTGATGTAAAAGATATCCTAACGTTACCATAGGAGGCGCTTATGAAACCTGAAATTATTGATTTATGGGGCAAACAATTAGAACAACGTATCATTAGTATCAGTGCTAAGGTTGCCGATGCCGTTGAAAAGGTGCAGGAAGCAAAGGAGAAGATCGCCAGCTCAGAGGATATGTTAATAAAGACACAATTGGAACTAGAGGAACTGTTTCTACAATTTAAGGGTAAGGGATATTAGTCAAAGATATTATCCAAATATTATCCATTGATGTACCGGTGAAGGTGTAGACTATATCCACGGGGCCGGAGGGGGCATATCATTATTTATGATACTTTCTTCGGACCCGTAATACATTGGATAAACATGCACGGAAACGATTACTTTCCTTTGTGTAAAGTGCATGTACTAAAAAAATTTCGTTAAAACATAAAACAATTGTTGCAATATTATACATTAAGGTGTATAATTATAATCAATTTATTTGATAATCCATTGAGGAGGAAGTTGTTATGAAAATTAAGTTTAATGTGTTTTTGGTATTATTACTTGTGTTAACCATCGGGGTTGTTTCGGGTTGTAGCAACGCTAAATCCGATGACGCTTTATATCTGGTGGGAACCGAGCCGACATTTCCGCCCTTCGAGATGCCCGGGGAAGATGTTGACGAGATCATAGGCTTTGATATTGATCTGATAAAGGCTATTGCCGAGGATCAAGGGTTTAATGTGGAAATCAGGAAACTGGGCTTCGACGGGCTAATAATGGCCCTTCAATCGGGAAATATCGATATAGCCGCGTCGGGTATGTCCATAAAGCCGGATAGATTAGAGGAAGTGGACTTTAGCGATCCCTATATAGATGCAGGGCTTGCTATAGCGGTTTCGGAGGATGACGATCAGATAAAGGGGAAGGATGATCTAAAGGGCAAATCCGTTGCAGTACAAATAGGTACTACCGGCGCCGATAAAGCGCAGGAACTTAAGGATGAGGGCCTTATTGCGGATATAAAGACCTTTGATACGGTGGATGTTGTAGTGATGGAACTTATGAGCGGCGGCGTAGATGCTATAATAAACGATCTGCCCGTTACCCAGGCTTATATGGCTGCACAGCCCGGCAAGATCAAGATAGTAGGTGAAGCCTTGGCCAGCGATTCCTATGGTTTTGCGGTAAAGAAGGGTAATAAGGAACTATTGAAAAAAATAAACGCCGGCCTTGAAAATGTTATAGAAAGCGGTAAATACGACGAATTGATAGAAAAGTATTTTTAACCGAAACCTATATGTAACAATATAAAAAGGGTGTACAAATGCGTAACATGTTATATGTTGCGCATTTGGCCTGTATTGGCATAGGCTTATGCCAGATATTGTTTTTATGTATCGGATTTTTAAACGGGGTGATATAATGGAAGTGTTACAAGGCTATATAGGTCACATGGTATCGGTATTGCCGTTGCTTCTTAAGGGTGCGGTGTATACCGTTGAGATCACAGCGGCGTCGGTATTTTTCGGTATAATAATCGGTCTTATGATGAGCCTGGGGAAGATGTCAAAAAATGCCCTCATTAGGATACCTAGTATAATGTATATTGATTTTATAAGGGGAACGCCGTTGATGGTGCAGATACTTCTGTTTTACTACGGTATATCAGGGCTTTTAGCGCAGCTCACCGGCGGGCCCGTGCGCTTTGAGCCATTGTTCTCCGGCGTCGTGGTGTACAGTTTAAACAGCGGCGCCTACGTTGCAGAGATATTTAGAGCTGGTATACAATCCATTGATATAGGCCAGTCGGAGGCAGCGCGATCCCTAGGGATGACTCAGGGTATGGCTATGCGATACGTAATATTGCCCCAGGCTTTTAGGCGGATAATACCGCCCCTGGGCAATGAATTTATTACGCTACTAAAGGATTCGTCACTTTTGTCGGTCATAGGGGTTATGGAGCTTTTGCAAAACGGCCGGCTGTATGTGGCCCGTACCTATGCCTCCTTCCCGGTATATATAATGGTATCCTTTGTTTATCTGGCGATGACCCTTGGCATAACGCGGCTTGTTTCATGGGGCGAAAGGAGGTTAGAGGTAAGTGATAGAAGTGAAGGGGCTCTATAAGGATTTTGGCAAACTTAAGGTTCTAAAGGACGTATCGCTCCATGTAAAACCCAGGGAGGTCGTGTGCGTTATAGGGCCCTCGGGTTCAGGTAAAAGTACATTCCTAAGGTGTATAAACCTCCTAGAGATGCCCTCCCGGGGTGAAGTCTATATAGACGGCCAGTCCGTTACCGATCCTAAGGGCGATATAAACGATATAAGGGCCGAGGTAGGCATGGTATTTCAGTCCTTTAACCTGTTTCCCCACATGGATGCACTACACAACATAACCTTAGCCCTTACGAAGGTGCGGCGGTTAAGCCAGGCCGAGGCCGGAGAACGGGCAATGGAGCTTTTGCAAAAGGTAGGGCTAACGGATAAGGCGAATGTATACCCAAGCTCATTGTCCGGCGGCCAACAGCAGCGGGTAGCTATCGCCCGGGCCTTAGCGATGCAGCCGAAGATAATGCTCTTTGACGAGCCTACATCGGCCCTCGATCCTGAAATGGTCGGCGAGGTATTAGAGGTTATGAAGGACCTAGCCGCCGATGGCATGACTATGGTAGTGGTGACCCATGAAATGGGCTTTGCCAGGGAAGTGGCCGACAGGGTGATATTCATGGATGGCGGTATCATCGTTGAGGAGGGTACCCCCGCTGAAATATTCGAGAACCCTGTTTGTGATAGGACGAAGGCCTTTCTAAGTAAAGTGCTATAGGCGCCGTTCAGACCGTGGAGCCGATAATACGGGGGCTGCCGGGTTAACATAATGCTAATACGGCGTATCGTAAACCGTGCATCCGCCGATACGCCGTAATCTAAAGGGGGGTAAAAAGACCGAATATGGATAATTCTTTACAGGGAAAATTAGAGCAAAACAAAAAACCCGTGGGAACTTTTTTTAGCATAGGCTCAAGTGAAGCCGTCGAAGCCCTAGGTGTTGCCGGCATGGACTATGTAATCCTTGATAAGGAGCATGGTCCCTACGGGGTTGAAAGTGTGCAGCAATATATAAGGGCTGCGGAAAGAAGGGGCATAACGCCCCTTGTAAGGGTAAAAGACTTTACGAGGCCGTCTATTTTGAGGGTTTTAGATATCGGCGCCCTAGGGCTTATAATACCAATGATAAAAACGAGACAAGAGGTCGAAGAAGTCATCGAATATGCGAAATATCATCCCCTGGGCAAAAGGGGCGTAGCCCTTACAAGGTCATCTTCCTATGGTGACGTGAAAAGCCTTGACGATTACTTCAGAGAGGCTAATGAAAGTATATTGTTAATACCCCAATGCGAGACTAGGGAATGTGTAGAAAACATTGATTCCATTTTGAACCTAGAGGAGGTAGACGGTATATTCATAGGGCCCTACGATCTGAGCCAAGCCTTCGGGAAACCAGGCCAAACATCGGACCTAGGTATACAAAGGACTATAGACGGTATACTAAAGGCCTGTAAAGGGCATAACAAATATTCCTTTATATATGCTCCGGATAAAAATACTGCATCCCATTATTTCAAAAAAGGGTTTGATTCCGTAGCCGTAGGTATGGATATACTTTTATATATTGAAACCTTTAAAGATATAGCAAATATGCCAAGGTAGGGTATAATCGGCAAAAATATTTTTCTATGCTTTTTGGTATCAAACATGGTATATTATTATAGGCTATCAAAACTAATTTAATATAAAGGACCTTTATACAGCCCTTTGACTTTAAAATAGCTCCGCTGCAAAAGCGGGGCTAAAATCAGTTTTAATGGGGGTTAAGGCAGTGAGAATCATAATTGTCGGCGCGGGGAAGGTTGGATACCAACTGGTGGAAAGCCTGGCCAAGGAGAATCACGATATATTGGTGGTGGACAAAAACCAGTTTGTCCTCGACAGGATTAATGATAATTTCGATGTTTTAACAAAGAGGGGTAACGGCATATCCAGCAGTCTATTAAAGGAATTGGACATCGGGGGCTGGGATCTACTTATTGCCGTTACGAACAGCGATGAGTCCAATATAGTGGCATGTATTACCGCAAAAAAG
>CAZDSH010000071.1:0-7007 GCA_964508195.1 uncultured Clostridiaceae bacterium | reverse complement strand
GCCCAGGATGACACGCTGGTGCTACGCTCAGGATGACATGCTGGTGCTACGCTCACAGGATGACACGCTGGTGCTACGCTCACAGGATGACACGCTGGTGCTACGCTCACAGGATGACACGCTGGTGCTATGCTCACAGGATGACACGCTAGAAGATGTAAAGTCTTTATCACGTTATATATAGATTGTTATCTTTATTCGTTTAACAATACATCTAAGGCCTTGGGATCCTTTTAAACAGCGCATCAAGGAACCTTTTACTCGGCGCAAAAACGACGGTATAGATCCTGCTATTCTCCCTAAAGGTTAATACCTTCCCCCGATTATCATTTTTATCACACAGGAAATAGTACACTTTTTCCGTCGCATCTAAATCCTCAGCAGCGGCTATATCTATTATTTTATCATAGCCCACTTCCATAAGCCTAATCTCCCTTATACCCATGGCCCTATGGAACAAAAGTCCCCTATCGGTTAATATATAATAGTATTCGCTGATCATACCGGTCATTACCCTGTAGGCAACCACCATGATAAGCAGTATGAGCATAAGGCTTAAGAAACCTGCTGTTAGTGGCCTGAGCCTACTTATAAACACCATGGATATATTAATAATCAATACTGTGGATATAATGAGCAAAACCGCCCTACTACCGGGGGAAGTCTCCCGTCGATTCCGTTCTTTCATTATTATTTCCATATACCTTTGCCCTCCTACATACAACATAACAAAAACTTTGCATTGCTATCACCCTAGGCTGAGCCAAGGAGCTGCATTTACGCAGGGTTTTTCGGACTTCGCCTCCGGCAAAAGCACGGTCTGTTCGTTTATTTTCGCATAAGCCCGGGCAACAGCATCGAAATTGATGGGATATAGGTTATTATTACAATATCAATGAGCATTATTATAAGAAAGGGTAGTATCGCCCGCACGATCTTTTCAAGGGGTATATCCGCTATACCACAGCCAACGAACAGGCATACCCCCAGGGGCGGCGTAATCATGCCCACCGCTAAGTTTACTACCATGATTATACCGAAATGCAGCGGATCAATGCCTATTTGGGTGATAACGGGTAGAAACACCGGGGTAGTTATTATTATGGCCGCTGTGGTCTCGAGGAAGGTCCCTAACATAAGCAACAATAGGTTTATCAAAAGGAGTATTATAACCGGATTGCGAGTAGTAGCTAATATTGATGATGCCACGTATTGCGGTACCTGCTCAGCGGCGAGGATCCAGCCGAATATAGACGCCGTGGCTATGATAAACATTATTATCGCGGTACTTGCCACAGCCTGTATTAATATATCCCCTAGGCTTTTTATATTGAGCTCGCGGTATATCAAAGTACCGACAAGGAGCGCGTATACCACCGCTACAGCAGCGGCTTCCGTAGGTGTAAAGTATCCGCCGTATATCCCGCCTAGGATTAGAAGGGGCATCAAAAGTGCAAAACCCGCATCTTTGAAGGAGGTAAGAAGATTTTTAAAGCTGAAGGTTTCGGTACCGCCGTAACCCCTTTTTCTAGCCACATCCCAGGCAACGAACATAAGGCTTATACCTACGATTATGCCGGGGATGATGCCGCCTATAAACAACTCCCCTACGGATTCCCCCGTGAGGACGCCATACACCACAAGGGGAATACTAGGCGGTATCATTATACCTAGGGTGCCCGCTGCGCCCTGGAGTGCAGCGGCGTAGCCCTTATCGTAGCCCCTTTCCGCCATAGAGGGTATGAGTATAGCCCCTATAGCCGCCGTCGTCGCCGCGGCGGAACCGGATATGGCCCCGAAAAACATGCTGGATATTACCGCTACCAAAGCGAGCCCGCCGTAGGTCTTACCAACGATAGACGCGGCAAAGTCCACAAGACGCCGGGATATGCCGCCGTATTCCATAAGAAGGCCCGCCAGTATAAAAAAAGGTACCGCCATGAAGGGAAAGGAATCCAATGCGGTGAACATCTTCTGGACAATTATGATAAAGGGTATATCCCCCTGCATTGCGATAGCGGCCATCGAGGATAATGCTATTGCAATAGCTATCGGGACGTTTATCGAAACAAATAGGGCAAAGCTTACAAAAAGCGTCGTAATCATTTATTTACCCTCCCCCGCGAAGCCTGTATCCTTCAGTAGATTATAAATTGAATACAACAGCATAAGCGTTCCGCCGGCAAACACCGCGGAATAGGGTATAGCCATTGATAGCTCCATCGCCGGGGATACCTGGGTTTTCACGGTATTTAATATTCTAAGGCCTAGTATCGAGACGGTAGCGAAGAATATAACCATAAGAATATCCGCTGATAATAATACCCATTTCCTAATGTTATCGGGTAAAACCTCTAGTAATAGACCTACCCCTATATGCCCCTTCCTTTTAACGGCTATACTGGATCCTAGGAAGGATATCCATACCATAAGGTACCGGGCTAATTCTTCGGACCAGGGTATGGCACTTTTTATCAGAGAACGAAATATTACCTGTAAAAATATTATGATAACCATTAACGCCAACATAATGGCGGCTATTATCTCTATAATACCGTTAAGCCTATTCAAAGTCCGGCTGAACCATTCCATAGTGTTACTCCTTTCCATGGGCCCTAGGGACCCCTTAGATAAAATTTTGCCAAAATCCATGGCACCGCCGTGCGCAACGGGGCGATGCAACGGGGCCCCTTCGTACACTGTCTAAGGGGTGCCCATCGCTTTTTTCCCTTTGGGCCATCAGCGGTTACATATCTATAATTTTATCTAAAAGGGCCGCATCTTCACCTAGCTCGCCCCTGTACTGTTCGTACACGGGCATAGTCTTTTCTAGGAATGCCGCCTTATCCGGAAGGGTTATCTCCATGCCGGCCTCTTCTAAAAGGGCTACCTGCTCATCCTCCATCTCGGTAATAAGGTCCCTCTCAAGGAGCCCGGATTCCTTAGCGGCGGCTGTAAATATTGCCTTATAATCCTCGGGAAGGTCGTCGTAGGCGTCCTTCTCCATAAGGAGTACCGCCGGAGAGTATACGTGCCCGGTAAGCGTAAGGAATGGCTGGACTTCATAAAGCTTATGGGTGTATATAATGGGTATTGGGTTTTCCTGCCCATCTACTGTGCCCAACTGTAATGCGGTAAATACCTCGCCCCATGCCATAGGACTAGGTGTAGCGCCAAGGGCAGTCCATATACCCATGTGTACTTTGTTTTCCATCGTACGCAGTTTTATATCTTTAACATCCTTTGGCTCTGTTACCGCCCTTTTGGAATTAGTAAAATGTCTAAACCCGTTTTCATACCATGCAAGACCCTTTATGCCCTGGTTTTCCAAAAGCCCCAATACGTAATCACCGATCTCGCCGTCGAGGACTCTATAGGCATGGTCTTTATCTCTAAACAGGAAGGGAAAATCAAAAAGCATAAACTTTTTTTCGAAACCGCTCAGGGGGCCCGTGGACGTTACAACTAGATTAACGGTACCGAGCTGCAACCCCTCGATTAGATCCCTTTCACCCGAACCTAATTGGTTGTTCGGGTACAGCTTTATTTCTACCATACCCTCGGTTTCCCGTTCTACTATTTCTTTAAACTTTTCCGCCCCTAGATGGTAGGGGTGCTGTTCGTTAACGGCATGTCCGAGCTTGTATACATGCTTTTCCTGCCGTCCTTCCGGTGCTTGCGGCGAACTGTCCACGTTACACCCAGACAACAGAACTAGTGCAAGAACCAGTGTCAAAACCTTTACGATGTTTGTTCTCTTAACCATTGATGGTTCCTCCTTTTTATGTTTATACAAAGGGTCAACCCCTATTTTGTGGCTGCCCCGTATAACCAACGTACCACGGAAACAGGATAGTGACATAAATCCCTATCTTGTCAACCTTTCCGCGGCGGTAACTACATTTTCCATAAGTACTGCCGTGGTCACCGAGCCTATGCCCCCCGGTACCGGTGAGATCATTGATACTAAAGGCTCTACTTCGTCGAAGGCCACGTCCCCGACGAGTTTGCCGTCTAGGACGTTTATACCTACATCGAGGATTATGCTATTCCTTTTTATGGACCCTTTTCCTATAATATGCGCAACCCCTGTAGCGGCCACTACGATATCCGCCGCCGACGTTACGCCGTTAAGATCCCTCGTCCTAGAATGACAGAGTGTAACGGTAGCATTTTTCTTAAGGAGTAGCATTGCCACGGGTTTACCCACCACGAGGCTTCTGCCAACTACCGCAACGTTTTTGCCCTCTAATTCAACATCGTAATACTCTAACATATCCATAACCGCCTGGGCGGTACATGGATAGAATCCGCTGTCATCGCCCTTGAACACCTTTGCAAGATTATACGTCGTAATGCAGTCTACATCCTTTTCCGGGGATATCGCATCCTCTATGCTATCCCATTTTATAGAATCCGGAAGGGGACGCATTATCAATATACCGTGAAATTCGGGATCTTCGTTTATTGTTTTTATCTCATGAAGGAGCCTTTCCTCCTTTATATCCCCGGGGAGGTTCGTCAACCGACAGTCAATACCACAGCCGGTCAGGGCTTTTGATGCACTTTTCGCGTAGGCATCGGCGTCTTTCCTATCCCCCACCATAACAATACACAGGGTGGGGTTTATACCTCCGGCCTTAAGGGTCTGCACCCTTTTAACCAGTTTAGCCTTTTTGTCCCGGGCGACTTTCGCGCCCTTCATTATAAACGCCATTTGTATTCCTCCATGCTATATATAAAGTATTATACCCATAATCTATACTATGACCGCGTTGATCGCGGTCTTTTACCTTTAAAATAGCCCCGAAATCCTACCTTCATTGTCCACGTCTATAGCCTCCGCCGCAGGCAGCTTCGGAAGACCGGGCATCGTCATTATATCTCCGGTTATGGCGACGATAAACCCTGCTCCGGCGGATATTCTTATTTCCCTTATAGTAATTACAAAATCATCGGGCATTGCTAAAAGTTTTGGGTTATCGGAAAGGGAATATTGCGTTTTCGCCATGCAGACCGGTAGGTTTGAAAAGCCCAGATCCTCGGCCTTTTTTATATCCCTTAATGCCGGGCCGCTGAATTCGACACCCTTTGCGCCATAAACTTCGGTGGATATTTTGTTTATTTTGTCGATTATAGAATCTTCATCATTATAGGCAAATTTAAATGTGTTTTCGCCCTTTTCAATGGCTTCAAGGACCTTTTCCGCAAGCCCTTGGCCTCCCTTGCCACCTTTACCCCATACATCCGACAGGGCCATGTTTATACCAAGCTCTCTACAATGATGGAGCATAAATCCGAGTTCCGCATCGGTATCGCTGGGGAATTTATTCACCGCTACTACCGCGGGCAGCCCGAATACCTGTGTAATGTTGTCCACATGTTTTAAAAGATTAGATAACCCTTTATTAAGGGCCCCGAGGTTTTCTTCACCCAGCTTGTCCTTCGGAACACCGCCATGATGTTTTAACGCCCTTATGGTAGCAACTATTACTACGGCATCGGGCACAAGGCCTGCTTTACGGCACTTTATGTCAAAAAATTTCTCCGCGCCAAGGTCAGCACCGAAGCCCGCCTCGGTTACCACGTAATCACATAGTTTTAATGCCATTTTAGTCGCGATAACGCTATTACAGCCATGGGCTATATTTGCAAAGGGGCCTCCATGTATGAACGCAGGATTGTTTTCAAGGGTTTGTACCAAGTTTGGTTTTAATGCGTCCTTGAGAAGTACCGCCATAGAACCCTGGGCTTTTAGCATACCCGCCGTTATGGGGCTGCCGCCTTTATCGTAGGCCACTATAACCTTCGCTAGCCTTTGTTTTAAATCATCTATATCCTCAGCGAGGCACATAATAGCCATAATCTCCGACGCTACAGTTATATCGAAACCATCCTCCCGCGGTATGCCATTGCCCCTGCCACCGAGCCCGTTTACGATGAATCTTAGCTGGCGATCGTTCATATCCATGGCCCTTCGCCATAGGATCCGCCTAGTATCGATGTTAAGGGCATTGCCCTGATGTATATGGTTGTCGACCATTGCAGCTAATAGGTTGTTAGCTGCACCTACGGCATGTATATCCCCGGTAAAGTGTAGGTTAATATCCTCCATGGGCAACACCTGGGCGTAGCCGCCGCCGGCGGCACCGCCCTTTATGCCGAACACCGGGCCTAGGGACGGTTCACGAAGGGCTATCATAGTCTTTTTGCCCATGCTGTTTAGCGCATCCCCGAGGCCTACTGTTGTGGTGGTCTTACCTTCCCCGGCGGGTGTGGGCGTTATTGCAGTAACCAGTATTAGTTTGCCCTCCCGGGCGTTACTGTATTTTGCCGATAGATTATAATCGATTTTCGCCTTGTATTTACCGTAGGCCTCCATATATTCCCCATCAATGCCCAGCCCTTCGGCTATCTCGGCGATGGGTTTTAACTCCGCGTTCTGGGCTATTTCGATATCGCTTTTGTACATCATTTATCCTTTTTCCCCCTTTGGCCTAAATAGTCTATTACTTAAACTAAATTCCTTAGAAGTTTTACATCTTATAGTATATAATCAAATCCTTTAAAATGCCATACAATATTGCTAAACATCAAAAAAGCAACAGCATCCCATCCTTAGTCAGGATAAGATGCTGTTTCAAAATAAGTTAAACCCGGCGGCGACTTACTCTCCCGGGGCGTCTCCGCCACAGTACCATCAGCGCTGGAGGACTTTACCTAATGTGTTCGGAATGGGAACCGGTGTGGCCCCTCCGCCATTGCCGCCGGGTTTAGTTTCAATATTAATTTTATTCTTGCCGAAGGCCCATATGCATAGGCATTAGGCTATCCGTAGCTGAGCTTATGCCCACGGCTCCTCACGTTTGCTCCGTGGTGGCAAGGGGACGTTTTGTTTGCCACATAGGAAACTCGCCGAAGGTCCATACGCATAGGCATTAGGCTATTCGTGGCTGAGCTTATGCCCACGGCTCCTCACGTTTGCTCCATGGGGTGCGAAGCTATGC
>CAZDSH010000070.1:1921-7105 GCA_964508195.1 uncultured Clostridiaceae bacterium | reverse complement strand
GGGGAATTTACTGTTGCAAAAGTGGGGGAATTCCTATTGCAACTTTGACCAATTATATTATGTAATAAACAATGATTTGTATCTCCACTTTTACAGTAACAATAACAAAAAACCTCCGTAAACATCTATTTACCGATGTTTACGGAGGTTTACTTATTTCCAAATGCCGTTGTGTATGTTAAAACTTCTTTTTGGAATTTGCTACGAGTTGCCTAAGACCACCAGTAGTCAAATATTTACAATCTAAGGTAAGGTTTAATGCCGCACCCAGATCCCCCAGGAGCTCATCATAGTAAACAACCTTGTACACATTATTGGTAATGTAACAGGCTTGATATTTGCGAAGAGAATTAATGATGTGTTTACACATTCCCTTGCGTCTAAAATTGTCCTCCTTATCAATTTCAAAGTAAAAGTTGGTAACATCATAAAAGACTACTTTTGCTCTACGCCCATAACGAACCCGGACACCTTCATGTAAATGAACAAGGAGTTCCTCGGTAAACCTATCAAAATAATCCAAGGCCCGATAAACATCGTATTCATCACATTTATAGGAACCCGCCAGTTTTTCCTTTTGCGCAAAGCTATGCCTTTTTGAACCGGGGGATAGAATGCGGGTGTAAACTAAAAGCTGCATGACATCGTTGAGCGAATAATCCATTGATAGGCTACGCTGGCGGTTAATAATAAATTGGTTAAGGTTAAGCTCGTGATAAATTGAACTCAAGGGAATGTTACCCAGTAGTTTCAGAGCATCTTCATCAATGGCTAAAGGCTCATCGGCAAAAACGGACCCTAGATGGATTTCTTTTTTTCTCTCTTCCTCCTGTGCCTTTAGGGTACGCAATTTGGCTACTTCCCTAAAGTGGGCAATGGGGTCTTCATAAACATGCTCGTATTCATCCACATAGCCCAGGTTCTCAACAACTTTTTGTTTTACTTTTTTTGTTTTAGGATCCCTAAATCCATGCACAAAGGAAAGATTAACGCGTCCATTTTTTTGCCTAGTAACCTTGAGGTACATAGTTCACACCCTCCCTCCATATAATTCATTATACCATAATTCGTAACAATGTATAACGTATAAGTGATATAATTTGACATAAAAAAAAGCCGCAAAGGTACTGGCGGTGGCGAGGGTTTACATTCTGAAAATATAACCAACTGTAAAAGTAAGGGGTAATGGTGGATATGAACTGGGCCGATGTAAGATTGGGCAAAATAGTTCTAAATAAAATGAATTTATGATATAATATTGACATATTGGTATCATATATAGTATCATCGGATATAATAGGAAGGGGCTTTTGCCGTTGAGCCAAATAGAAAAACTATTTAAAAAATTTAAAAGAAGGCCAATACCGACGGATTTATTATTCAAAGATGCCGATAGGTTATTAAAGGCTCACGGATTTACCCGAAGGCAACCTTCTGGCGGCAGTAGCCATTATATTTACACCCATCCTGAATTACAAAATATTAGGCTAACAATAGCAAGGGACGGGAATAAGATTAAAAAGGGATATGCAAGGAATGTAGTAAATGCTATTGTAATGGCACAAGAATTATTTGGAGGCGGAATAGAATGAATCGGATAGGAAATAAAGATAGGCTCTATAGGATGCGCATTTATCCTATAGACGAAGAATACGGTGAAATAGAATGGGTCGCGGAATTTCCTGATCTACCAGGTTGCATGGGAGCCGGAGATACAGCGGAAGAAGCGATGGCAATGGCTATGGATGCTAAAAAAGCATGGATTGAGTCGGCCTTAGAAGACGATGATATTATCCCCGAGCCAAGTGATATTTATAAAATGGATTACAGCGGCAAATTTACACTTCGCATACCTAAATCTCTTCATAGGGAAATGGCTATAAAAGCGGAGGATGAGGAAATAAGTTTAAACCAATTAGCTCTATATTTAATCGCTAAAGGGATAAACGGCGAAGTATCTGTAGCGGAGAATACTGCTGAGGGAACTAAAACTGATTTTCGGAAGGAGACCGTTGTGGCTCTAATAGGGAGTATTTATAACTCCTGGGAGGAAAGTATGTACTCCGATGATGTATCACTTAGCACTTTTAAAGATATTATAGATCCGATGTTGAATAAACGGAGGTTTTAATAATGAGTACAGATTACAAATTAAGGTTAGTAGATAGATCCAATTTTCGATTGTTTTTACAAAAAGTTAGATATGACAGTTTAAAGGTACCGGGGGATCTCCCAGATGATGTATCTTTTAGTTCTAGGACTAAAGATAGCTATAAAATAAGTGAAATCACCAAAGATAAGGTCGAGTTAGAATTTAAAAGAGAACGATGTTTTGAACCTGCAGGTATTTTTAAGATGGAAATAGTCCTTAAAATCGAATATAAGCTTCAGCCTTCTAAAAAGACTGATAAGGAGAGAGAGGAAATTATTCAAGGGGATTTTAAAAAAGACTTTAAAAATTTGCTTGCCCCGGCTGCCGCCTATGCATCAATGATTGTAAGTTCTTTAAGTATCGTTAATTGGCGGGTACCGATTATAGACCCACCCTTCCCCAGAGAAAATAAGGAAGTGACTAATAAGAATTAGTATGAAGACTATGCCCCTAAGTTCCCAGGGTTTAACCGGCCAGAATTTATTAGAAAGGATCCATATAATTTATTTTTAGTTAACATAATATCGATTGTGATATATCATGGTAAGCCTGAATGGGATGTAAAGAGAGCATTAGGAGATATGATGCCGGGGTTTATAAAACTGTGAAAAGATACGCAAAAATGCATACCTCATTTTGGTTAATTGATAAATTATACAGTACCTGATATGGAAGAGCATCGGAAAGGGCTGGGCTGGGCATTGTTAAATTAATGAGAAAGTACGCCCTCTTAGGTTACCGTGTTCCTTCAGATCATGGACTTAAAACTTTTTCTACTCTATTTTTCCCTTTATTCTTAGCAAGGTAAAGGGCCTTGTCTGCATTGGAGAAATAACCCTTATAATCCTTGCTCGATTCGAGTAGTGATACGCCAAAGCTAACAGTGATGTGCAATGTAACTGTATCTGCGATGAAATCCTCTTCAGAGATCAATTTTCGAAGTTTTTCCGCTAGCATGCATCCTTCTGATAAAGAAGCCCTTGGCATTAAAATAATAAACTCTTCCCCGCCAAACCGGGAAACTATATCCGAACTTCTGATATTATAAGTTATTAGTTTAGCCAATTGCACGAGCACCTGATCCCCTACCAAATGACCGTAAGTATCGTTGATATTTTTAAAATTATCTATATCCAACAGAAGGATCGCCGACTCATGCCCGTAATATTGTATGGCGAGCAATTCGTTTTTTATTGTTTCATCAAAAAAATGCCTATTATAAAGGTTCGTCAGCGAATCATGATAGGCCATTTTCTTTAGTTGTTTTTGCTGCGATCTGATCCTGCGTCTTTGGGTGATATTAACATAATTATAATGCCAGGTCATAATGCTGATCAATAGGCCTAGAGCCACCATGGTAGCGCCGTTTACTCTATTTGATAACAATACTTGGTGGTCTGTTATGGTCAATGATATTAAATTGTAATAAACAAAGTAAGAACCTATATAAATGATGATGGATACAAGGGGCCTAATTAAAAAAATGGCGGCGGGGACAACACATACGATTAGAAAAGGGGTAATATTCGTAGTTACCAATTGATCAATAGTAACTATAACAATACCAGAAAGGAGTATAATAACAGGTACAGTATATTCTGCGATGCGCATGATGGTATTTACACGCTGTATTTTTCTCATCCGAGCAGTAATAAATGAAACCGATGTATAAAAGAAAAGCAGGACGGTATGGGAGGCAAGGATTCCTTTGTACCAGAGTTCGGATGTGCCAGCTACACCAGTAAAAAGGATAATATCAAGTACACGCATAAAAGCAGCGACAACTGATAAATAAAAAATTCGATTCATGTTAATACGGGTACAATCCTTTAAAACCCTGTTATTGTTATGGAATATTATCAATATTTTTTCTTTAAATTTTCTAAAACTTTTTTTAAGGGTTAATAGCTTTTCAGACACCATTTTTCAAATATTCACCCTTTCATTATGGTTATTTTTGTTTTGTATACTTCTTTTTTAACTTAATAGCTTGTTACCGAATATGCTGACTTTATATTGATTGGTTTTTATCTGTCTGTTTAAGTTAATATAATGGTTAGATATTCGTTATCCGATAGTTTATCTTTATTATAAAGGTTTTTGATCTTTTTTTGAAATTAAACCATAATCATCAATTAAAAGGACCCTTTGTATGCCATGGAAGCATTTTTAAAATAGATAAGCATCAACTATAGGGGAGATAAGGGTCACCCCTTTTATTTTTGCAAAATATTTTTAAAAGTATAATTAGTGTTGAGATGAAGTTAGTCCTAAAAATATAGCAGAACGAGTACACCACGGGGAAGCCGGTGAATTATTTATGATCCTTGCAGAGGGGTTAACGGAAAAGAATATTAAAAAGGTCGTAACTATATGGACTTAACCGGTTAAGGTTTATGATATTATATGTATTAAGGGGGCCGATATAATGAGCAATTTAATCTATTTCAGACCTAGAAAGTATATGAATGAAGAGGATAGACTCGTTATAAAGTTTATCCCAAGAAATAAGGATGAGGGATATAGGGCTGATTTGGCCGAGGATAAACTACCCTCTGATCTGTATATAAAATTCCTAGCAATGACTATAACCCATGGGGCTTATGATCTTTTACCCGAGAGGCATAAAGAAAATATAAAGGAGTTAACTGAAACCGGTATGATGGATGCTCTGACCACATTAGCCGGTCTAAATCTTTGCATAAGCTATGTAAACGATGGAAGGTTCTTTTTTAAAGGAGAAGAAATTAAGCTGCCAGACAATTTTATTCCGGCCTCTAGACAGGAAGTAGAGGATGTTAAGGTGCCGATTTTAGTTAAGGCTTTTAGGGGAGATGAGCAAAGGGTTTATAAGTTTTTACACTACAACGAAAAAAAGTACAGGTGGGTGAGGGTATAATAGGCATCGGTTATGGCGATGTTCACCTTATCATTTGATGATAACATCCCTGTAAGTTATAATAAGTTATAATAAATTATAATGCATAAATTTACTGCGATGGAGCCATGGGGGATCATGGGTGAATTACGGG
>CAZDSH010000070.1:0-1821 GCA_964508195.1 uncultured Clostridiaceae bacterium | reverse complement strand
ACGGGGGGCGTCCCTGTGGCTGGGTTAGCGAATCACGGGAGGCATCCCTGTGGTTGGGTGAATTACGGGGGGGCGTCCCTGTGGTTGGGTGAATCACGGGGGGCGTCCCTGTGGCTTCGTGGTCTACAAAATATGACTACATAAGAGGTATCTAATAATGAAAAAGGCAGCGTTCCTGATAATGATTATAACCATTACTTCCAAAATCTTGGGTTTTGGCAGGGAACTTGTTCAATCCTACGTCTACGGCGCATCGGCTATTACTGATGTTTATTTAATTTCCCAGACAATACCTACCCAGATATTTGCCTTTATCAATGCCGGTATCGCCACCAGCTTTATTCCTATATATAGTCGTATATTAAAACAACAGGGAAAACTAAACGCCGACCGGTATACAAACAATTTAATTAACCTTTTGTTATTGCTGGCTACCGCTACCGTTGTTATTGTTCTTTTATTTACCGGGCCCGTCGTTAAAATTTTCGCTAAGGGTTTTACCGGGGAGACCTTGGATTTAGCCGTCAGTTTTACTAGGATAAGCGTTTTTGCCGTTTATTTCAGTGCCCTACTAAGCATTTCTGGGGGGTATTTAAGATTACATCGTAATTATACGCTTCCTTCCTTAGCGGGGCTGTTTTTTAATCTAATAATAATACCCTCACTGATCCTGAGTGCCAAGACAAGCATTTATGTATTGATCATTGGAAGTGTTATTGCTTCTGGTGTCCAATTGCTAGCGCAGATGCCGGCGATTTACAAGTTGGGGTATAGGTACAAACATATTTTAAATTTAAAAGACAAGCATGTTAGGATGATGATTATATTCGCGCTACCCCTTATGCTTAGTCGTTCCGTTGATAGAATAAATGTATTAGTAGATAGAACCCTAGCCTCCGCCATCGCCGTAGGTGGTATCTCCGCCTTAAATTATGCGACACGTATAGGCGGTTTTGTTCAGGGTCTTTTTGTTGATTCCATAACAACGGTTATTTATCCGAACATTTCTAAAATGGTCGCCGAGGATAATATAAAGGGCCTAAAAAGGGTAATATCTGAGGCCATCGGTATCATCAACCTAATAGTAATCCCCGCAACGGTAGGGGCTATGCTTTTCTCTAGAGAAATAGTCAGCCTGTTATTCGGAAGGGGTGCCTTTACCCCCGAAGCGATTCAAATGACGGGTATCGCTTTATTTTACTACTCCATCGGCATGATTCCCAAAGGTCTAAGGTCCGTGGCGTCCAGATCCTTTTATGCCCATCAGGATACTAAAACGCCGGTGATAAATGCTACCGTAGGGGTTGTTATTAACATCATATTAAACATTATTCTAAGCAGATACATGGGCCTCGGCGGTCTGGCCCTGGCTACTAGCATATCGGCGATAGTGACGGCCCTTTTAATGTTTATAACCCTAAGGAAGAAGATCGGTCCCTTCGGGCTTTCAGAGATTGTCCGGTCCTTTATAAAGATAACTATCGCGTCGGCGGCGATGGGCCTTGTTGCCTTTAGCTGCTTTAAATTTCCGGGGAAATATTTTACCCAAGACCTGGCCCTAACAATAGCGGTAATAATAGGTATGCTTACCTACGGCGTGATAATATACTTTATGAAAATTCCGGAAGCGGATAATACTTTAAAGATCATCAAAAATAAGGTGCGCGGGATAATCAATAGTGAGAAGACTAAGGCTTAGGCGGTTCATATTAACATGTACAATTAATATGGGGCCGTATTTTGTATTAATTAAAACTGTTCTATATTATAAAGTGTTAATAATATTACTTTACTTGTCATTTAAGAGGGCGAAGCCCGAAG
>CAZDSH010000069.1:0-7183 GCA_964508195.1 uncultured Clostridiaceae bacterium | reverse complement strand
GATAGCCTAATGCCGACACGTTGAAAATGTGGCAAACAAAACGTCCCCTTGCCACAAAGTTAGAACCATTCTAAAAATGTGGCAAACAAAACGTCCCCCTGCCACATTACCCGCGAATGTGGCAAACAAAACGTCCCCCTGCCACATAAATATTACATCTTCTCCGGCGCTGATATGGCAAGAAGCCTAAGGACGTTGGCTATTACTATCTTAGTGGCCTCTATTAAAGCGATCCTCGCCATCATAAGACTTTCGTTTTCGCTCATTACCCTGCACTGGTTGTAGAATACGTGAAATTGCGATGCCACTTCCAGTACGTACCGCGTAATCCGTGTAGGCTCTATAGTCTTAGCCGCCCGGGTGATCTCCTCGGGCAGTTCCGCGAGCTTTCGCATGAGCTCTATTTCGGCGTCCTCTTTAAGCAATGTAAGGTTTATACCGTCTATAGCCGGTACGTGTATGTCCTCTTGCATTATATGGTGCAGTATACCGGATATCCTCGCATGGGCGTATTGGACATAAAATACCGGATTGTCACTGGATTTCTCGACGGCTAGGTCCAGATCAAAATCAAGGTGGGTATCCGCAGCCCGCAGGTTAAAGAAAAATCGTGCGGCGTCTCTGCCCACTTCATCTATAAGATCAGAAAGGGTAATAGACTGGCCACGGCGTTTAGACATCCGTACCACCTCGCCGTCCCTTAAAAGCCGTACAAGCTGCATTATTATCACGTCAAGTCTGTCGGGGTCAATGCCCAGGGCATCAATACCGCCCTTCATCCTAGGCACATGTCCATGGTGGTCCGCACCCCAAATATTTATCACCCAATCATAACCCCGGGTAATGAATTTATTCCTGTGATAGGCGATATCCCCGGCAAAGTATGTAGGTATTCCATTACTCCTTATGAGGACCTCGTCCTTTTCTACGCCGAACTCCGACGCCTTGAACCATATAGCGCCCTCCTGTTCGTAGGTATAGCCCTTTTCCGTAAGGTAATCCACGGCCTTTGTAATCTCGTCATCGTCGTAGAGCGATTGCTCGGAGAACCATACGTCAAAGTTTACGCCGAACCTTTCAAGATCCGCCTTCATATTATCCAAGTTCCTTTTAAGTGCGTATCGGATGAATATCTCCCGTCTTTCCTCGGCGTCCATTTCGAGATACTTCGCGCCGTCACGTTCTTTAAGCCTTTCCATAAGCTCCGTTATATCCTCGCCCTGGTAACCGCCTTCGGGTATAGACGCTTCCTGTCCGTATAATTGTAAATACCTGGCCTCTAGGGATTGTCCGAATTTTTCTATCTGGTTGCCGGAATCATTGATATAAAACTCCCGGGTTACATCGTACCCGGCGGCATCAAGTACCGCAGCAAGGGAATCCCCCAGGGCGGCACCCCGGGCATTGCCCATGTGCATAGGACCGGTAGGGTTAGCACTTACGAATTCTACCATCACCTTCTTGCCTTCGCCTATGTCCACACGCCCGTAGTTCTCTTTTTCCTTATGTATGATCTCTACGGTTTTATACAGCCATAGGTTAGTAAGGTGAAAATTTATAAACCCCGGCCCGGCTATCTCAAGATCCTGTACGTAGGTCCCCTCATAATCGGCATTTTTCACGATTTCCTTCGCCACGGCCACGGGATTTTTCCTGGCCTGTTTTGCTAAAACCATCGCTATATTAGACGAAAAGTCTCCCCGTTCCTTCTCCCGGGGGACCTCCACCTGTATATCCGGGATATCCTCTATATTGAGTATTCCTTTATCTATGCAACCCTTTATGGATTCGCCGATTATCTCCCTTATCTGTTCCGTAATCTTTCGAACCATGTTCATTTTACGTTACCTCCTAACGGTTTGGAGCCTGTGTATTCCTCCCCTGGAATACATATATTATATATATTACTTATTTGTTTATCAAGCGGGATATGCCCCGCATAAGCCGTATAAATACTGGCTATATACGGTCTTTTGCGCCGTTTTTTAATGTTTCGTAGACGCTTTTTCATGGTTTTTAGATCCTTTTAAACAGCTTCCCACAGCATCTTGTATCCTTTAATGTAACTTTTTAGCATACCCTCGCTGAGCATATAGGAAAGGTATGCGGAGATTGTAGACAGATTTAAATAATATTGCGTATCATTAAGGGTTAAACCGAGCTTTTCGCCTATATATGCTGCTAATCCTTCCCGAGTCATGGGCTTTATAAGCGCCCACCGGATAATATTTATCGTTTCGTCAATAGCTTTAACATTAATATCTATTATGTCTTTAATATTCTCGGCCAAAACCCCATGACAGGGCAAATAAAAAGAATGATCAGTACCTTTAAGATATTCTAAAGTAGCCAGGGCATCACCTATATTAGAAAAATAGGGCAACTTGTATTTTTCTATAATTTCAGCGGGAAAGTAGGCGTCCGCAGTCATAAGTATATCATCCGGCGTGACTACACCTATCTGACCGGGGCTATGGCCCTTTAGGTCCACTATCTGTAAATCCACAGGGCCTAGGGAGGAGTCCCCGGGCTTTATTGTAATGTCCACTTTGCTTCCCTTGCCCATAAGAAGTTTGTTTTGTAGGGCCTTCGGCGGATGCGCAGAATACAGATAAAAGGGTTCTAGGTAGGGGTTTGATATAATAGCCCCTTCAATGCCGCTAGCCGCCACCTTCGCGCCGATTCTTTTTATAAGTATATCGTTACCACCGTAGTGGTCCGCATGGGAATGGGTATTTATAATGAATTCGCCTTTAAGACCCGCGGCTTTCAGTACATTGTATATCTTTCTGCCCCAATCATCGCCGCTACCCGTATCTATTATTATGCAGCGGTTGTCATCGTATACGTATATGCCTGTATTAACACGTCCCTTTATATAGTATGTATTTCCCCCTATATTCTTAAAAAGTTTTTTCATCCTGTTCTCCCTTCTTAATTTATCATGGGTATGGGGTTCTAATAGATGCAATGCCAACGTCGCATCATCCCAATAATGTATCTATCCTCTGGGCGTGCCTCTTTAGCCCCAGGTTTATCAATTCATCTAAAAGCAGCGTATAGGGTATCCCCGATGCCTCCCATAGCTTCGGATACATGCTTATCTTAGTAAACCCGGGCATCGTGTTTATTTCATTTATATAAACTTCTTCGGTCTCTCTATGTACAAAAAAATCAACCCTCGCAAGGCCGCACCCTTCTATAGCTTTAAAGGCCGTCACAGCCATTTGTTGCACTTTCGCTGCGGCTTCCGGTGATATATCCGCGGGTATTATAAGGTCGCTCTTGCCGCCATTGAAGTATTTGGCCTCGTAATCATAAAACTCATTAGAGGGAAGTATCTGTCCCGCTATTGATGCTCTGGGGTTATCATTTCCTAAAACGGAACATTCAATCTCGTGGCCATCTATAAATTCTTCCACTATGATCTTTCTATCGTACCGGGCTGCCAGATCCAGCCCGCGTCTGAGCCCGTCTCTGTTATGGGCCTTTGTTATGCCAACGCTGGAACCTAGGTTTGCAGGCTTTATAAATACCGGATAATCAAACCTTTCTTCGATGGAGGATATAACATCGATAGGGCCTCCCTCGATGTTTTGTTTCATAAACACGAGATAATCCGCCTGTTTTAAACCCGCTTCGTTAAATATTAGTTTAGTAAAGGCCTTATCCATACCTAGGCTCGATGCTAACACGCCACAGCCTACGTAGGCGATATTCGCCAGTTCAAACAGCCCCTGTATAGTCCCGTCCTCGCCCATGGGCCCATGGAGTACTGGAAATGCTATATCTATTGCATCCTTCGGCGATCTTCCGCCGGAATTAATAAAACAATATTTGCTCTCATCCAGATCCTTGGCGGTTTTTTCCCATTCCCCTGTGATTATCCTATCAATGGGACCGTCATAATGTTTCCATGCACCTTGCTTTGTTATGCCTATCATTATTATTTTGTATTTTTCCCTATCTAATGCCTTCAGCACAGAGGTCGAAGACATAAGGGAAACTTCGTGCTCCCCCGATTGACCGCCGAAGATTATCGCCAATTTTAATTTACCATCCAATTAAACATACAACTCCTTAACTTACATTTTCCTTTCTATAGTATTCATATTCTACCCCTATTTCATTTATTATTCAATGTTTAGCCCCTGTATATAATATTATCGTTCTTAATAATGGAAAAAATACCCGCGCCATGACACGGGTATAGGGTAATTACTTGGGATATAAGGCAAAGGATGAAGGTTTTATGCCCGACAGGGCCGGGCCAATCCGGATAGGGAACTGATGATATCCGGGCACCTATCAGGGGCATTCACGAAAGCTAAGATGACCTAGATAGGGAGCTATTAACCTTCGTAAAAAAAGCCGAAGGATTCCTCCTTCGGCATATTTCACCGTTACTTCGACATGTTTTTTTCGGCTCTTTCAATAGCTTTGGCAACAATATTTCCACAGTCCCTAGAAGTTACCGAACCCCAACCTTCGTTTTTAACCGTATTATAAACGCCTAATTCTCTAGCTATCTCCTCCTTCAACTTATCAGACATTATACCCCTTCTGGCCATTTTAAGACCTCCTTTATTTCCCTTTAAAAATCGATGTGGATTTAGGTTTTTTTGTGTCTAGGGTTGTGTGCAGCCTTTTTTTGTCCGGGACTCTACGATATTATTTTTTACGAAAACATCAATTTTATAAGTGTTAATTTATTAACCTTGGGTTATCCGTTTTATGGTTATATGGTTAAAATTCCATTTTCAATTTTTAAAAGTTTCAAAATTTTTTCTTCCCTCCCCGTAAGGGCGTTAATGTATACAATAAATTCATCACCGCCAAAGTCGCCTTTAAACTCATAGCACAACGCCTCATCCTTGTTTTCCAAAGGAATCAGTGTTAGCCTTGAACTTCCGTCGGTATTCAGTCTCATGCTCAGCCGCTCCGCGGCTTCTGTTGCCGTGAGCTTTGGCGTCGGCAGATCCCTTTCGTGATGCGCTTTCAAAAAACCTTCACTTTCGATGCCTATTATTTCGCCGTTATCAAGGGCTACCTTCACCTTAATGAGATCCGTATAGGCTAATACGTCCTCTATAACGTAAGCAAAATTTACGACTAACGTATTGTGATGTTTCATGGAGTAGGTGGGCGTCATGTTGCGATAGCCCCTTTGTATTAGAAAGTTTTTAGCCGCTTCAAGACCGTGATCAGTAGAGATATTTGAAGCCTTCACGTCACGTTGGTTTAGCATCCATACGACGTGGCCGCCTTTACGACTTACATTCATATATATGCTATCTCCGGCCTTTGTCAGTATCTCCAGCGCAAAGGTTTTAATATCGCCGTTACCGTCCCCTAGTCTATTGATTCTCTGTATATCAGTACCCTTTAAAAAGTTTTGTGCCACGCGCTCCGCCCTTTCGTAATCAATGGTTTCACCCGTAAGGCCCCTGGGGGCGATGCCCTGTATATGCTCGGAGAAGGGTCCGTCGTATATGAGGGTAGGGTAGTCTACCATTTCCTGTTCGATCCTTGTAAACTCGCGGATCGGAACATTTTTAGAGGTTCGGGATAAAAGAATGCCCCCTTCACGGGCTAAACTGCTTAAGTTTATACCCTCCTTTTGTATAGTCTCCCGTAGGTTTTGCAATTCCATCGTTAGATACCCCGCAAAATTGTGTAGCTCCTCGAGGTTGGACCAATCCTTTGTAGAAATAGGGGTACCGTCCGCATTCTTTTTGGTAATGCTATACCCATAATCCCCTACCTGGGTTAAGAATTTTGAAGTATTGTTTAAGGTAAGATGGGATATAGGCAATTGGTTTAATTTTTCCTGGGCGGAAAAGGCCTGATGCCATACATCGGAAAATAAAGAAAGGTTTGCCCAGGGTGAATCCGCCACCATGGATTTAGCGAGATCCGCCTCGATAGTTTCTACGTGATCGATTAAATCGTAAAACATTCTGTGGTATTGGTTTTGTAAAGAGATGCGGTAATTGGTTTTTTGTCTGTATTGATCAAGTCCCCATAAACCGGTAATAAGCAGTGCCGCTATAAGTAAGAATGTAATCGTCCTTTGTCTGGCCAAGCTGATCCCCTTCCTTTAGTATAGTTTTTTTAGTAAAATCCGATGCTCTAGGTTTAGTCCGCGAAGTTTGATTTGTTTCCCTTAGCTGGCATAGTCTGCTTAGCAGAGTTTTCCCCTTAAAGTCCGCCCTACGTGGTTCGCTCCTTACGCAGTCTATCTTGCTACCTTGCGAAATAATGCTTGCCTATTACAGTTAACACCGGCCTCGAATAAATCCAAAGGTTTGTAGTCCTGGCGGGGTTATAATAATATATCGCTCCGCCGGTGGGATCCCATCCATTTAGCGCATCCCTAGCCGCCCTTAGCGCTTCCTCCCCCGGGGGCATAAACATTTGTCCGTCGGCTACCGCGGTGAAGGCGCCGGGTTGGAATATCACGCCGGCTATGCTGTTGGGAAAGGAGGCGTGATTTACCCTGTTCATAATAACCGCACCTACGGCGACCTGGCCGATATAGGGCTCGCCCCGGGCCTCGCCATGTATAACCTGGGCCAAAAGATATACGTTATCACGACTGGCATCGCCCCGGCTTGGGGCATAATTGCCGCCGGCGACAGGCATGCCCAGGGCCGCCCGTGTCTGGGGGCCAACATTGCCATCCACGGAAAGCCCGTTTTTAGCCTGGAAATCCTTAACGGCCTGGAATGTGCCGGGCCCATATACGCCATCGACGGCACCATCGTAATAACCCCAGTTTTTGAGCCGCCTTTGGACTTCCCGGACATCGTCGCCGGTGGAACCCCAGTAAAGCGTCGCCGCCTCTACCGTTGGGCGCATATAAAACGGGTACACTATATTAAAAGTAAATATTATCATAAGGGTTACCATGAGTAACAATGTTATCCTTTTCAATATAGTTCATCCTCTCTTTTGTTAAGCTAAGACATATTTTCTGTAATTTTGCATTACATTATTCATCGTTGATAATGTGGCAGGGGGACGTTTTGTTTGCCACATTTGTGGGTAATGTGGCAGGGGGACGTTTTGTTTGCCACATTTTTTCTCATACTATAGAGTCTTACCCCCGGGTAGACTATCGTTGTGTCGGCATTAGGCTATCCTCGCTTCGCGAACCCGCCAGCAATAGTTGTATGAGCTT
>CAZDSH010000068.1:0-7419 GCA_964508195.1 uncultured Clostridiaceae bacterium | reverse complement strand
AGCATAGCTTCGCATCGGCCCCAAATGTGGCAAACAAAACGTCCCCTTGCCACATTTTAAGGGAACAGCTCCGACAGCAAAGGGGCTAAGCAGCCCCTGGATTTAAAGCTAGAATCTTTTTAGCTATTCAAAGTTGTAAGCCGTAACTATAGGATCCCTACCTGTAGATTTGTCGTTGTAGTATTCAAAATGGCACAGCCCTAAAAAGCCGCCGGATATATTATAAACCTTTTCAAAGCCTAAATGTTGCAATGCCATGATAGCGTTATAGCTCTTCTGGCCGGTTTTACATTGCAAATATACAGGTTTATCCTTCGGTATTTCATCGATTCTATCCCTTAGCTCCGTTAACGGTATGTTTACTGCGTTTATCGTATGCCCTTTTTGAAAATCCTTCGACGGCCTGACGTCTATTATGTAGGCGTTTTCTTTCACTAATTGCCTCACCTTGTGTACGTGGATCTGGTTAAAGCAGCTATGGAGTATATTTAGCCCCACTAGGGCGGCGAAGTTCACCACATCCCTGGCTGTGCCAAAGGGCGGTGCGTAGCATAATTCCAAATCCTTTAGATCCTCTAATGTACCGTTAAACTTAAGGAGGGTGGCTATTACGTCTATGCGTTTGTCCACATTGCCCTTCCCTATAGCCTGGGCACCTAGTACTCTGCCCGTGGGCACCTCAAATATGAGCTTAAAAAACAGGTATTCGCTATCGGGCATTATGTCGACCTTATCATGGGGGATAATAAGAACAGAATCATACTCCACCTGCATATTCGTCGCCTCTATAAGTCCCTCGGTTAAACCCGTAGACGCCCCGTTGTAATCGAATACCTTTATTACAGAGGAGCCTATCACACCGGTATTGTTCACGGGCCTACCGTAAATATGATCCACCGCCGCCCTTGCCTGTTTTTGCGCGGGCCCCGCCAGGGCGAGCTTGCTCTGAGTGTGCAGGAGCCTGTTATAGACTTCTATGGCATCCCCGACGGCGTATATATCCTTATCCGATGTCCTAAAGTTCTGGTTTACGGCTATTGCTCCGGTTTTGCCCAATTTTAACCCGGCCTTCTGAGCGAGGGTAGTCTCGGGCTTTACGCCTATAGCCAGTACGACCGCCCCTGTAGCTATCTCTTTGCCGGATTCCAATACTACGGTATCTTTTCTAAACCCCTTCACCCTATCGTTAACTATTAGGTTTATTCCCTTATCGATTAGCTCCTTATGCAGTATTTGGGCCATATCATAATCAAAGGGCCGCATCACCTGGGGCATAGCCTCTATCAGCGTTACATTTCGCCCGGCGAGCTTTAGATTTTCCGCGGTCTCTATACCGATAAACCCGCCGCCTATTACGGTAATGTTTTTACAGTCCTTATCCCTTATATGTTCGTTTAGCTTTATTATGTCCACTACATTCCTGATGGTAAATATATTGACCTGTTCGATCCCTTCGAAGGGCGGGACTATTGGGTTGGCGCCGGGGGAAAGTATAAGCCTATCGTAGGATTCTTTGTATTCGTCGCCGGTTTTTAAATCCTTAACCGTTACTTCTTTTTTGTCCCGGTCTATGCTGACTACCTCGCTGTGTACCCTCGCATCTATTCTAAACTCGTCATAAAAATCCTCGGGCTGAAGCAACACCAAGTCCTCATGATCTTTAATCAAGCCGCTTAAATGAAAGGGCAAAGCGCAATTCGAAAAGGACACGTGGGGTCCTTTTTCAAACATGACTATCTGGCAGTCCTCGTCGAGGCGCCTTATCCTCGCCGCGGCGGAGGCACCACCGGCTACTCCCCCTACTATCAAAATTTTGTTAGGCTTTTTATTCATTTTGAAACCCTCCTTTGTAAAGTGAACCCTGAATTCCTACAACACCCTTATGCCAAACATCGCCTTCGTGCTTTTATATTGCACGGCGTATATAGCCGCCCATAATAATATATAGCCTAAATCGGGGGCTTACTAACAATAATTGTGAAATTTTCGTGTTAGGGTGTGCTGGGTACAATCGAAAAACACAAAACGGGAAAGGGAATACCATCCTACTCAAATTGAAATATAGAACAGAAACCCTCCCCCGCTGGGGCCGATAAGTTGTTGGGATATACTTTACTTATCAATAAACAATCTTTTTATCATTAATGCAAAATATAAATTAAACCTCGTTTTTGAATCCTTTAAATCTTTATTAAGAATGTCCGCTGTTTTTTTCAACCTATAGGAAAGAGTGTTCGGATGAATATATAGTATCTTTGAAGCCTGGGCTATGTTACCATTATTCAATAGAAACGTCTCTAAAACATTGCATAAGTCATCATCCTCATTTTTATCATGATCCATAAGTTTCCCAAGGGAATCCATGCAAAAGTTGATTATCTCTTTCTTGTCTATCATAAAAAGCAATCTATATATCCCTAATTCGTTATACAAAAATATTTGGTTTGAGCCCATAAAGGTCTGACCAATTTCTAACGCCTTTTTTGCCTCATTATAGCTTTTCTTTAAATTTGGTAATTGATAATAAACATTACCTATACCAAAGCCATACCGCGCCTTAGGAAACTCTTCCCTTATCCTTTTTCCTATCCTTTCACAAAGCTTTTTTATCCTGGCTATAGCTTCGTTCTTTCCCTGATTTATCGGAAAATGATAAAGTACTGCATACCTGTTATTCTCATCGTTGATAAAGGCATTGGGATCGCTATCCTTTATAAAGCCTTCAATTATGTCCAGAACCCTGTTGTTCGTAGCCCTATAGAATACGCGGTCACCATTTGTTACAGAATCCACTCCATATACGTTAATAAGTATTGCAACGGCAGGGCTTGTGACATTGAAATCTATAAATTTATATTTACTGGTCTCTATGTCTCCGCTTTTTATTTTCCCTTCTAACAGGTCATCAAGAAAGTCACGTTTTAATCTTTTTTCCGTTTCAAACACAATCTTTTCCTTCATCATTTCCAGGGCAATAGTTGTCGCCCCATGTTCTAGGGCGATCATATCAATCTGGTTGGCTTTCTTCACAAACTCGACGAGGGTTATAAAACCGTATACGACTCTATCGGCTACGATGGGGATCGTTATTTGCGTCAAATCCTTATATTCACTATTGAAGTCCGATATCTTTAAAACAAAGGTATCCTTTTCAGCGGTTTTTAACGTATCATTATAATATTCGATTGATTTAAATTTGTCCTTATACCCTTGGGATAACCTGTAACCTAGAAAAGCATCCATTGTTTCGCCACTATAATCGGGGCAGCTTACTGCAAGGCTCCCTAAGCCGGCATCTTCGACTATAATTATATTATTTACAAGTTGTGTCATCACCTTTGCTATAAAGGGTAGCCCATGGCTCCTTAATACAATCTCCGTTAGTCTGTTGTGTATTTCCTCTGCACGTTTAATTATATGCGTCTGATAATCGTTAATGGTATTCATTATGCTTTCTATTATTATAGGCCATGTTATATCAAAGGGGAGCTCAATAAGACAAAAGGAATTTTTATTTGCTATTTCTATCATCTGGGCGGGGGTTTTCCCGAAAAACCTATCCGGTTTAATAGCAAGGGCCGACGCCCCTCCCTTTATCAAATTATTCATCCATTCTCTCTGGGATTTGCCGTTATCTTTTATAAAATACCCTGTTGTAACGACTAGTTCGCCGCCCTTTAGCCAATCCGCTGCATCGGGTACTTCCGCTACGGTGACACTACTGATTTCTGTGTTTAGTCCATTATATCCCCCGACAATTTTTGCTTTTTCGAATATCGGCAGTTCCATAATATCTTTGATAGTTACATTCATTTTATCACCTTATAAAGTAAATAGCCTTTCTTTGACAAAATTTTACGCACTGTGGATCGCCGTCGCACATATCGCATTTAAGAATTTCTTCATTTATGTCATCATAATAGATCCCATCAAAGGGGCAAACCTTGATACAGTTAAGACATAAAATACACTTATCCTCATCAAAGGCAACAAACTTCCTTTCTTCATCGCGATATAGAGCCCCCGTCGGACATGCATCCACGCATTTAGGTTCAGGGCATTGTATGCAAAACTTAGGCGCCGAAGGAAGGGGGTGGGTAAAGTTTACTTTTATTCTACTTCTTTTTGGGTTAAACTCGTCGTAATGCTTTGCTGCGCATACTATTTCACACGCTCTACAACCTACACATAGGGATTTATCTATCTTTAGTCTCATGACATCCCCTCCTTCACCTTTATACTTAACTTTTCTAAGGTGACTTTCGTAGGTTTACCCTTTACATCCCATCCCCTTATAGAGTAATATTCATCCAGCAATGTGTCAAGCTGTTCTTTCTTTACATAGTTACCTTTTGTTGCCCCCTCAGGCATTGCATCCTTCATCACCCTTGGCGGGAGGGTATCGTCCGCCCTAGTCAAACCTTCCCTAGTATTAAAAAGCCTTATTAATGTTTCGATTCTGTCTGCAGCCTGCCATAAATCCCCCTCGGTGTATTCAAAGCCCGTGGCATATTTCATATAATCCACAAAATCCCCAACCGCTAAAGGTATCCATTTCGCGGGAAAATCGCAGATTAACATTGAATGAAAAATACTGTTTTCATCTACCAGTTTTTTAACGATTTCAGCCTTCCCTTCGATTTTATATGGCTCTACATTCCCCAACACTTCGATAGATGGCGGCCATGCCCTCCTATGACAGGCCCCCCTTGGGCTTACTGCAAAGGAAAGGGCTGTACCTAGGCCTACCCTAGGTTCGTATGCAGCGAATTCGAGGCCCTTTATGTGCATGGCAAAGTGTTCACTGTCTTTACCTAGGGCCGCAGCCATACCCCTTACCCCCTCCGCCATAAGGTTACCAATACCCCTTCTATAGGCTATATCCTCCAATAAACTTAAGGCCGCATGATAATTCCCGAAACCTATATTTAAACCTTCCGTATATTCTTCGGGCAAAAGACCTTTTTCATAACATTCCATTACGAAACCTATTGCATTGCCCGCTGAAATAGTATCCAGTCCCAATTTGTCACATATAATATTTGCCTCTATAATAGCGGGTAAATAATCTACGCCGAGGTTGGAACCGAACATGCCGACCGTTTCGTATTCCGGCCCCTCGACGATAGCACCTTCGTACTCACCTTCATACACCTTAGTAACTTTACTGCAGGCTATCATACAACCATAACAGCCCCTGCTTTGTACGATATTTTTTTCAACGCCTATACTATCTATTCTTTCCGTTGCTTCTTTAAAGACCCCCGTTTGAAAATTACGTGTCGGGAGCATCCCCGCTTCATTTGTCACATCTAAGGTGCTCGGCGTACCAAACCTCATCCTATTTGCTACTACGGGGCTTTTATCTAGCAATACTTTATGCTCTAACACTAGATCCATAAGGCCCTCGGTGTCTTCGCATTTAATGCCTCTAGTACCTCTTACCGAAACAGCCTTTAAATTTTTAGAGCCCATAACTGCCCCGATACCGCCCCTAGCAGCCTGTCTATAATAATCGCTGTTCACCGATGCAAAGTTTACAAGGTTTTCGCCGGCGGGACCTATACATATAGTTCCCACTTCCCCGTCCTTCGCTTCTTTTTGCAAAAGCCCTTCGGTTTCAAAGGTATCCTTACCCCATAGGTAGGATGCATCCTCAATTTTAACATCGCCATCTCGTATCAATATCTTAGAGGGTTTGCTTGCCTTGCCCCTTATTATTAGCCCATCATAGCCTGCGAATTTTAGTTCTACTGCAAGCCTCCCACTGGCGTAGGAATCCAGGAACCCCCCGGATACAGGGGATTTGGTAATCATAACAAATTTCCCTCCCCCCGGAGCTATAGTACCTGTAAGGGGGCCCGTTAATATTATTATTACGTTCCCAGGGCAAAGGGGGTCAATGCCCTGGGGTAGTATATCATATAGCAGCCTTGCACCGAGCCCCCTGCCACCAATATATTTTTTTAACATGGAGGGTTTAAGCGTTATTTCGTTATAATGATTCTTGCTCAAATCTATATCGAGTAATTTACCCATATAGCCTTTCATTCTGATCCCACCCTTTTGAAACTAATCTTTATACACTAGCCCCCGTCTATCATGAACGTAAAAATTAGCCTATCCCCATCATTAAGCTCTGTATCCAAGCCTTTTTTTATATCAATGCTCAGGCCATTATGCAGTGCTACTATATAGGGGGCCAGACTATTGCCCTGAACGGCTCTCTCATAAAACTCTTTACCCCAGGATTGTTTTAGCCTTTCTAACAAGGACCTGACGGTTGTACATTCTTTAATCTTAACTGTATTTTCGTGGGAGGGGAAATACTTTTTTAGAATCCCTAACCCAGATATTGTGATCTCCATTTTAAGATCAAACCACCTTAAGAATTAATTTAAAAATAGATTTTAGGCTAGAGCTTTAGGAGCCTTGCGACATTATTGCCTAGTATAGCATCCCTAGTAGACGTATCTGTAATGGAGGTTTCGATATAATTTACCGGATCAGATTCGCCCATATCGAAGGGATAATCGGTACCCATCACAACATGATCGCTGCCCGCAGCATCTATAAGGTATCTTAGCGCCTTTTCGTTAAAAAGTATCGTATCAAAGTACAATTGTGACATGTAAGATGCCGGAGATTTTGCGCCAAAGGCTTTCGGCTCCTTCCTCACCCTATAACCATGCTCTAATCTTCCAATCTGATAGGGAAGGAACCCTCCGCCATGTACGAAACAAAATTTTAATTTTGGGTGCTTATCCAATACCCCGCCAAAAATGAGATGCGTTATCGCTAAAGTCGTGTCCAAAGGATTACCGATAAGGTTGGTAAGATAATACTTTTCCAGGGCATTCTTTTCCCCTACATAGTATGGGTGCGCAATAATAAGCATCCCGAGTTCTTCAGCTTTTGCAAAGAAAGGTAGCAGCTCAGGTGCATCGAGCTGTTTCCCTTCTATATTAGTTCCGATATGAACAGCGGAAAACCCTAGCTTTTTATTAGCGTACTCCAATTCTTCCGTGGCCCTATCCACATATTGTAAAGGAACATTAGCAACGCCTATAAATTTGTCCGGATATGCCGATACCGCGTTTGCAATGCCGTCATTTATAGTGCGGGCAACCTTACAGACGACTGCTTCGTCCGCGTCATAATAGAACAAGGGCGGTGCTGCAGATAATACAGCCCTGTCGATCCTTGCTTTCTCCATTTCTTCTAATCTGTAATCATTATCATAAAAACCTTTATGCAAAGGATATACATAACCCTGTTCATGCTGCATAAAGTGTGTGCCCGATTTATCCGTTATCTTTACCTTTAACCCAGGGTACCCCCCTTTAACCAGCTCTATAAACTCCTTCGGTATAAAATGAGAATGTATATCTATATTCACCTTTGTGATTACCCCCCTTA
>CAZDSH010000067.1:5942-8135 GCA_964508195.1 uncultured Clostridiaceae bacterium | reverse complement strand
TTGTTGTATTCAATTAGCGGGTTTACTACAAGACCAACGGTTGATGCAGATTATCTTTTGGAAAACTATCCTAACGATTTGGATGAGGTGGAAAAACTTGTTAAAGAGGTCATATCCCTACCTGTCAAAAATGGTTTTATAAAATTTGAAATAAGACAACTGGAAACCATCAGCGAGATAAGGAAGTATCCCGGTATAAGGGCTAACCTTACAGTTTTTATAGGAAGGGTAAGGATTCCTTTTAGTATAGATTTTGGGGTTGGTGATATTATAATCCCATCTCCTGTTGAACGAACTTTGCCGGCATTACTAGCAGATTTTGAAAGGCCCAGTATATTAACCTATTCTCTGAAATCTATAGTGGCTGAGAAGCTAGATGCTATTATATCATTATTACAATAACAGAGGATCTTTTACACGGACTTTTTTTATCAAAGGGCAAAGATGAGGCATTTGCCAAACTAAAGGTAGCCAAGATATTTTACTACCGAGGTAATTTACACACTATTTTGGACTTGACTCATATCAATCTCTTTATAATAGTTTTGTAGCATCAGTGTGTTGTTTTTTCTTATCCTTGCGAATGCGTGTATATAATTTTTATCCGTTATATGGGTTTGAAAAAAATACTTACTTTTTAACTCATGGCCCAAAATTTTGATTAATTTATCATAATCTTTCCTCAATAAACATACATCTACATCATCATCCCAAGGGATAAATTTTTTATGCCTGACGGCCCCTAATAAGGTGCCGGAATATAATTGATATTTGATTTTATTATTTTTGCATATTTTATCTAACTCAATGAGCATCTCCAATTGCACTAATTGAATCATTCTTAATACTTTAAAGTTTATATCAGTTTCCATTTATCCCATCCTCAAATATAAAAATATGCCTATTTAATTATAGACATCAATGTTAAGCAAGTAGTGTATGGTGCTAAAAGGCACTTCATATTTCACGAGTTAAGTTTTTAAAAGAATTCTTTTTCACCCGCTTTCATCAGTATAATTAACCTTGCTGTTTGGGATTTTATTACCACAGAGGCGGCTAAGTTCGCGGCACAAGGCATCTATACCCTACCATTACCTTATATCACTTGTTAATAAGAGACAAGGGTGAGGGGAGCATGGGATATTTGTTAGCGAACTATAAAATGGAGTGAATAAAAATGGGCACATTAGAAACCCAATGAAATATCCTATGCAATGTAAATAACCAAACCTACAAAGGAGGATAAATCATTGGGTCAGTCACATTATAACAAAATTAAGAAGGAAAGGCAAACACATTGCCTATCCGAACAGTATCTGTGCATATTGGCGATTATTTGCTATACTGTAAGTAGCAACTTTTATGGAAAGAGTCACCGCACGCTTGAACATCGGCAAATATACATTTTATATATGGGCCTGAGCCGTTAATGGATAAATGCCCCTTATAGGGTTAGAAGGAATGCGTAATCCCAATTATAATCCCAGTATAGCGAAAGGGATAAGCAGATTACAAAGGGCGGGGCCTTAGATAAATGAGTAATGGGGGGATATTAGTGTCAGCGATAGATGATTTAATTGCTCAAATTGAAGATAGGGCATTAAGGGAGCGCTTAAGGTTTGAAACCGATCGGATTACCAAGGAAAAGAAATTTGGGCTGGTTTTTGAAGAACACCTGCCGGAACTAACCCCGATTTATAATGCTAAAGTAAAAGTTGGCCACAGAGTCGCCAGACGAGGTGGGGACCTGTCAGAGCTTTGGAAGGTACTATCTATTTCGGACGGTAAAGCGGTATGTGCGAATTACCAAAGCAAAGAAAAGAGTGAATTTCCCGTAGACAAACTGATGGTAGTCGCTGACTTTGGGGAGCCAATGTTTCCGGCATTGGTACCGGTGGATCAGATTCAAAACGGGTCCGATGATGCACCCTGGCATACCTTGATTGAAGCGGAAAATTACCATGCTCTGCAGCTATTAGAGTACCTTTATACAGGGCAGGTTGACTGTATATACATAGATCCGCCCTATAACACAGGGGCCCGGGATTGGAAATATAATAATGATTATGTTGATTCTAATGATAGTTGGCGGCATAGCAAATGGCTGGCGATGATGAACCGCAGGTTAAAAATAGCACGGCGTTTACTAAACCCTGAAACGGGGGTTTTGATTGTTACGATTGACGAAAATGA
>CAZDSH010000067.1:0-5842 GCA_964508195.1 uncultured Clostridiaceae bacterium | reverse complement strand
AAAAACAATCCCAATGCCTTAATTCTAGATTTTTTCGCCGGTAGCGGTACCACCCTAAATGCCGTTAACCTTTTAAATGCCGAGGACGGCGGTAGGCGGCACTGCATAATGGTAACTAATAATGAGGTATCCGAGGATGAAGCGAAGGTTCTACGTAGCAATGGCCTACTGCCGGGGGATGACGAATGGGAAAAGCACGGTATTTGTCAGGCCATAACCTGGCCCCGTTCAAAATATACAATCCTTGGTTACAGGGATGATGGAACGGAAATTGATGGGGAATACTTTACCGGTAAACTTACTGAAAAGGAGAAACCGCGCAACTTTTACCATATTGATTTTGCGCAGGGTGATGTATTTACTACAGCGGCAGGGAAAAAACGGTTTGTCAGAATCATTGAGGGAATACCACAGTCCTTAGTAAAACCCGATTCGGCATTTATACTATCTGATAATGAAAAACATTTTGCATCGGTACTTTTTGATGATACACAGGCGGATGCTTGGCTTGATGCTTTAGCCGATCACGAACATATAACAGATTTTTATATTGTAACTGAAAGACCGGCTAATTTTAATAATATTAAAGACCAAATCAATGGGTTGCTGGGTCCAATGATTGTTACCGAAGAGAAAAAACGCCCCATAAAAGATGGGTTTGCCGCAAATTTAGAATATTTTCGGTTAGAGTTTTTAGATAGGGATCGTGTGGCTTTGGGTCGTCAGTTTCGTAAAATTTTGCCCCTTCTTTGGCTACGTTCCGGTGCTATTGGGCCAAGGCCGAGGCTGCAGGATAATGAGTCAATTCCGGCTATGGTTGTACCTGACGGTAATATTTTTGCCGTATTAGTCGACGAAACGTATTTTGCGGACTTTTTGGAGTCTCTAAAATCTAAGGATAAACTAACCCATGTTTATCTAGTTACAGATTCTGAAGAAGCGTTCCAAGAGATGGCCGGTCAAATAAGCGCCCCCCATATAATTCAGTTATATAGGGATTATATTGAAAACTTCGTGATCAATAGGGGAGGGAGATAGCATGAAAGTTTCTTTATTCGATTTCCAAAAGGATGCAAGGGCCAACCTGCACGATAGATTGAAAAGGGTAAGGGATTATGCGGCCATTGGAAACCCACAGGTAGTTTCTTTTTCTGCACCAACTGGGTCTGGGAAGACAATAATAATGACCGCCTTGTTTGAGGACTTATTTTTTGGTGCCCCGGAAATTGAAGCCCAACCTGACGCCGCGATTTTATGGATATCGGACATCCCGGAATTAAATGAACAAACCCGGCTCAAAATTGAGGGCAAATCCAATCGTATCCGTGTCAGGCAAATCGTTAATATCGATTCCAATTTTGATGCGGAGAGACTCGAGGGCGGGCATATTTATTTTATAAATACGCAAAAACTTGGCACCGATAAACTGCTTACTCGGCATAGGGATGGGCGTCAGTACACGATTTGGCAGACATTTACCAATACGGCTCGTGTTATTCCGGATAAATTTTATGTAGTTATTGATGAAGCCCACCGTGGTATGCGTAACAGCCGCTCAATAGCGAGGGCACAGACAATTATACAAAGGTTTATTCTAGGAAGTGAAAAGCATGATTTATGTCCGATGCCTATGGTAATTGGGATATCGGCCACCCCTCGAAGGTTCGAAGACCTTTTGACCGAAACAACCCATACAGTACATAAGGTCCATATTAAAGCGGAGGATGTCAGGGAGTCAGGATTGCTTAAGGACCGGATTTTAATCCACTATCCGGAGACCACATCCCAGACGGAAATGACTATGTTAGCTTCGGCAGCAGCCCAATGGAAAACAATAGGAGAGCAATGGCTTAAATATTGTAAGCACGAAGGCGAGTCTATTGTAAAACCTATTTTAGTAATCCAAGTGGAGGACGGGACTGAGAACATTCTTACGAGAACGGATATGGGTGCCTGCTTAACTACTATAGAAAGTATAATAGGCAGGCGGTTGCGAGATAAGGAAGTTGTTCATACCTTCAGCGAAATCGGCGAACAAGATATAGCCGGCCATAAGGTGCGGCATATTGATGCCTCCCGTATCGAGGAAGATAAACGTGTTAGTGTTGTGTTTTTCAAGATGAGCCTGTCTACCGGTTGGGATTGCCCCCGGGCGGAGATAATGATGTCCTTCCGTAGGGCTCAGGATCATACCTACATCGCCCAGCTTTTAGGGCGTATGATACGAACGCCCCTAGCTAGGCGAATTGAAGCGAATGCTTCTTTAAATGATGTTCATTTATATCTGCCCCATTATGATCAGGAGGCCGTCAACGTGGTAATTGAAGACCTGAAGGATGTGGAAAATGTTCCCCCTTCGGAAATCGGTACTGCCAGGGAATCAAAGACGCTCAAAAGGCGGGAAGGTTTAGAAGATGTTTTTGATGCGATGAAGGAGCTGGTTACTTATCGGGTAAATGCTGTCAGGAAACAAAGCGCCTTACGCCGCCTCATGGGTTTAGGGCGTGGCCTTACTCGGGATCGGATTGATGAAAAAGCCCAGGGAAGGGTTAAAAAACTAATCGTCGAAAAGATGACTGAAGAAATAGACAGCTTAAGGGCGTCCGGGATACTAAAGGATAAAATAAAAGGCATTACCGGTATAGACTTCAGGACAATTGCCGTGGAAAAGCAAACAATAGTGTTGGAGGATTACGGAAAATATACTGTTGAAGCGATTTCTGCGGATATTGAACGACTTTTTAACCAGGCCGGCCGAAAATTGGGCAACGGGTTGAATATGGATTATTGGCGTGCCCACGAAGAACGGGCAGCGGTTGAAGTCAAAGTGGAAGTAGTGGTATTGACACGGGATTATGATAGTATGCAAAGGCTGGAAAGCTTTGCCGAAGCTGAGTTTTATTCGCTCTACGAAAGGCATAAGCGGAGTATTGCGGCTTTAAGAAAAGAAAAACGCCGCAAATATTATGAGCATCTACGTTTGGCTACTGCCGAGCCGCAAAACATCCCCTGGGTGCTGCCGGAAAGCATCGATTTCAATCGTCCACTAAAGGCGCCTCAATATGAAAAGCATCTATATCTAGAGGACGACGGAAAATTCAGGGCCTATTTGGGGAACTGGGAAAGGGATGTATTAGAAATAGAGTTGCAGAACGGGGATGTCGTGGGCTGGTTACGGAATCTTGATCGCAAATCGTGGTCATTAGAGATTCCCTATCGCGATGCGGGGAAAATAAAACCAATGTTTCCCGATATGCTTATTGTGCGCAAAGACGAGAAGGGTTTTCAGTTCGATATCCTCGAACCCCATGATTCAAGTCGCAGCGATAATCTCGCCAAGGCAGTTGGTTTGGCGGAGTTTGCGGAAAAGCACTGGGATTTGTTTGGACGGATTCAGCTAATCCGTAAACAGAGGGGTTCCGATGGAGTGGAGCGCTATTATCGTTTAGATATGGGAAATACTGCTGTGCGGAATAAAGTATTGCCGATAATGAGTAATACACAGCTCAATCAGGTTTTTGACGAGGAGGCAAGACCATAGATTTTAATCAGGAGGGTTCCATCTATGCTGGAGTTAGAGGGCACAGTAAACAGTATCGTCTATCGCAACCACGATAACGGATACACCATAATGAGGTTTAACTGTGAGGACGATCAAATAACCCTAGTGGGGTATATGCCCCTCGTGCGTGAGGGTGAGAATTTAAAAGTAAAGGGAGAATGGGTCTATCACCCGGTCTACGGCGAACAGATGCAGGTAACCGGGTATTCCTCCGTTGCCCCTTCTACCCTTGAGGGCATAGAGAAATACCTGGCCTCAGGCCTTATCCCGGGCATAGGCCCTAAAACGGCTAAAAACATTGTAGAAAAACTGGGCAAGGACAGCCTAGACATAATCCAATACAATCCCATGAAATTGACTACCGTAAAGGGTATAGGCGACAAAAAGGCACAAAAAATTGCCCAGGCCTTTGAGGAGCAAAGGGAACTTCGGGATATTATGATTTTTTTACAATCCTACGATATAAGCACCGCCTTCGCATTGAAAATTTATAAAAAATATAGGGAGAACACGATAAAGTTTATAAAAGAGGATCCCTACCGCCTCGTGAAGGATATAGAGGGTATCGGTTTTAAAAGGGCCGACAGAATAGCCATGAGCATGGGAATAGAACAAAATTCGCCCAGCAGGGTCTACGCTGGCACAAGGCACGTGCTAACAGAATCCGCCGGCGCAGGCCACGTATTCGTACCGCGGGAGCTGCTCGTGCCCCGGGCGGCGGCCCTTATGGGAGTCGATGAACAACAGGTCGAGGAAGCCATCGAATCCCTCGCCATATCCGGCCAACTAAAACTTGAACAAAGGCAAGATGGCCAAATCGTGTACAATATGCCCTTTTATTATGCAGAATCCTCCGTAGCCGCCAGGCTTACGAAGCTGGTTCTTATGGATTACGACGCCTTCGAACTGGACATGGAAGAGAAGATCCGAAAATACGAGAAAAAGCACGATTACCTATTGGACCCCGCCCAAAAAGAGGCAGTGATCCAGTGCATAAAAAACGGCGTAGTGATCATAACCGGCGGTCCGGGGACCGGTAAAACCACCACCATAAAGGCTATAATAGATATATTCGAGGACGAGGGCCTGAAGGTGGCTTTAGCAGCGCCTACGGGCCGGGCGGCAAAGCGCATGGCCCAAGCCTGTAACAGGGAAGCCTCTACTATACATAGGTTGTTGGAGTTCTCTTATTTTGAGGAGGAAAGCTCATCACGGTTTAGCAGGGATGAGGACAATCCCTTAGACTGCGAGGTACTTATAGTAGACGAGGTGTCTATGGTGGATATATTGCTCATGCATCATCTGCTAAAGGCCGTAGAAGCCGGTACGCGCCTTGTTATGGTAGGGGATGCGGACCAGTTGCCCTCCGTAGGTGCGGGCAACGTGCTTAGGGATATAATAGATAGTGGCGTAGTAAAGGTAGTGCGGCTAAAGCGTATATTTCGCCAGGAGAGCGAAAGCTCTATAGTCGTCAATGCCCATAGGATAAACGAAGGCCTGTACCCTATCACAGGGGAGCGGGACGGGGATTTCTTTTTCATCGAAAGAAGGGATATGCAGACCTGTGTCGATACGTTAATAGACCTTTATAGGAAACGTCTGCCCCAGTACAACAATTATAATCCCCTCAGGGATATACAAGTATTATCGCCGATGCGAAAAGGTCCCATCGGTATAGATAACCTTAACAACCGGTTAAGGGAAAGCCTAAACCCCGCCGCTATGGATAAGGGCGAGAAAAAATATGGCAATTTTGTATTCCGCGTAGGGGATAAGGTCATGCAGATAAAGAATAATTATACCCTACAATGGGAGGTAACCCGTACCGGCTGTGAGGCCGAAAAGGGCGAAGGCATATTTAACGGTGACCTCGGTGTAATCGAGGACCTCGATGAGGAGGAGGGTCTTTTAACCGTTGTATTCGATGGCGATAAAAGGGTTTGTTATCGGTTTAATCAATTAGACGAATTAGAGCCGGCCTACGCCGTCACGGTACACAAGAGCCAGGGCAGCGAATTTCCCGTAATGATAATGCCCATATTCGGCGGACCGCCTATGCTCATTACGCGGAATCTATTGTATACCGCCCTTACGAGGGCGAAGGAGCTGGCGGTATTCGTGGGCAGGAGAGAATACCTCTGTAGGATGGTCGATAACAACCGTATATCAAAACGGTTCTCCGGCCTCGATTGGAGGATGCGGGATTTAATATCGAGGTTGTAGCCTAATGTGGCAGGGGGACGTTTTGTTTGCCACATTTTTAGAATGGTTCTAACTTTG
>CAZDSH010000066.1:0-8319 GCA_964508195.1 uncultured Clostridiaceae bacterium | reverse complement strand
GTAGCACCAGCGTGTCATCCTGAGCGTAGCGCCAGCGTGTCATCCTGAGCGTAGCGAAGGATCCTATGTCTGCCTCCAAGAAGATTCTTCGGGCTTCGCCTTCTTAAATGACAAGTAAAGTAATATTATTAACACTTTATATATAAATGTTTATGCAACATTAAAGAATAAACCTCCCGGAAAGGAGGTTAATACCACGCCACTATCTTTATTTTTCCTCATCCTCGCTATCCTGGGCCCTATCCAAAGTCACACCTTGGACGTGTATATTTATCTCTACTACGTTTAAACCGGTCATGGTCTCCACAGCCTTTTTAACCCTCTCCTGTATATCCCAGGCTACGTCGGGTATTTTTACACCATATTCCATAACCACGTATAAGTCTATATTAACATCCCTTTCGCCCATGGTCACTTTTACGCCCTTGGATTGGTTTTTTCTACCTAGGAGTTCTGCAATACCCCCGGCTATTCCGCCGCTCATCCCGGCAACCCCCTCGATCTCAGTCGCCGCTAGCCCTGATATAATCGAAACAACGTCATCGGAGATCCTGACGGTGCCGTGTTCTTCAGGATTTAAATTGATGTTATCCGTCAAGTTTTCACCTCCTATAAACTTGTTAATTGTACGAATTATTATACCAAAATAGGTTACCCTTTACAAATAGTTTATTGCTTTTCCATTATCTTAATATTATCTATATCTACATCCACTTCACGGCATACTATATCTTTAATTTGTGCCACCTGGGGTTGTGTCAACTTTTCGGAATCTACAATGATGTTAGCAGACCCCTCTCCTAAGATTACTAAGGCGTCCTTAAAACCCTTTGCCCTTATTAAATTTTCTATAACACTTTCCGTTTCGCTTTTTTTAACGAGGGAAATCATTTCCGTCTGGGCCATCTCCTTAACCTTCGTATCAATGTTCGGGTCCGCCACTATACCGTTTAATGTCTCTATATAGAGGCTCCTGTTCTTGCTCCTATCAAGCCTTGATTGGATAAAAAAGCTTGACACCGCTAATCTGGAAGCACTCGTTTCTACGCTTTCTTCTATTTCCATATCCCCCGTTCCCTCATCATCTAAGGCTAGTTCGCCCTCGGGTTCCTTTACTTCCGTTATCAGGTGACTGTCCTCCTCAACAAAGGTTAACCCGTCCTCACTGGCCACTTTACCGCCAAGCCTATGATTAACTATTGCAACGGCAAAGAGCAACAATACTAAAAAAGATAGCACCACAGCTTTTCTTCTTAATACCATCATATTTTTTTCACCCCCTGAATTATTTGTTCTACATCGGGTACACCTTCACCCTGAAGGCCGGTATACCCAGTACCGCCTGCACCGCCTCGGTTAACTGTTCAGTAATCTCGGGTTTTTGTGCACCCTCCGCCACTACTATTACGCCTAGCACCTCCGGCATCATTTCCTTTGATATTAAAGGTTTATCCGAGGTAATACCGCCGCCGCTGCCCTGGGCTAGTCTTCTATCTATATTACTTTGCGTAACAATTCGTACGCCACCGCCGCTATCCTTTTCATTCGTCTCACTATCAGATTTCACCGTATTAAATATAGGTACCGTTTCCTTCCCTGCCTTTATGGTTATCATCACGGAAACTTTGCCAACGCCATAGATTTGTCTTAGTATACACTCCAATTTATTCTCTAATTGTTCCTCGTAGGTAACTGAAGAAATTGATTGTCTATTTAATTGTATGTCTGTTCCGTCGATACTATTTCTCCTACCACCACCCTTATAAAAAAAACTATCGGTAAAGATGACTATTATGGCTGTTATTAGCGCAGCGATTAATAGGTTCTGGCAGATTCTTTTAAGCCCCATGCTATATAATTTTTCCTTAATCGAATTAAAATCCATAGGCCCTTCCCCCTTTCTTTAGGTAAACCGGATACGTTTTCATTCCGTTATTGTTATGGTTATATTACCTTGGGATATACCGTAGGTGCGAGCTAGGCTTTCCAAGATCCCCCCGTATTCTTTCCTAACCTCTGTCCCCATCATCCCTGTTTCCGGCGCCATTTCATCCGTTTCACCGAGTCTTACCCTGATCTTTTCTATCTCCTTAATCCTTTCTATATCCTGATGGTCCCGCTGTTGTCTTTTTTGTATCGCTATCCGTATACCGACTATCCTACCAAAGTAATCCTTATCCCATTGTTCATCTATCGTAACCTCTACATCCATATCATCGGTTAACCCCTGATCCCTTAGATCCCTTTTAATTTGCTCCTCTACATTACCTCTGTAGAGCTTAATGATGTTTTCGCGGTTACTCCCCTCCAACTTATCTATCTGTGAACTTACATCCCTAAGACGTATGGATTCTGATACTCGAAGAACGCTTTCATCCAGATTGAAATCCCCTGCTAAGAGGGTTACAAAGGGGTTTATAATTACAAACATTACCATAAGGCCGACTACAAGCCCCACATACTTCCTCATATTGCCCCCGGGCATCATTATTTCTATAATAGTTATAAACACCATCGTCATGACGATGTTTGTAACCCAATTCTTCAAAAAAGCCACTTAGACTACACCTACCTCATCATAAGTGCAGCGTTCCCCGCACCGATAATTATAGTAACAGAAACAAAAAACATAAGGGCCACCGAAGCAACAGTGGCAAAAACGAGTAAAAGGCTACTTGCCATCTCGTTTAAACACCGGACGAGTTGCCCCTGGGCTACCGGTTCTATCACCGCTGCACAAATTTTGTATACTACTATAAGGGATACTATTTTGAGCACAGGAAATGCGATTATGGCGAATAATGCTATAAGCCCAAAGGCACCGACGGCATTTTTTATAAGCAAAGAACACCCCACTATAGTATCCACTGCATCTGAAAAAAAGCCCCCCACTATAGGCACAAAATTATCCGCCGCAAACTTTGCAGTTCTTATGGATATACCGTCAACGGTAGCAGCGGTTATCCCTTGGATGGTCATTATGCCTACAAATACAGTTAACACGAAACCTATAAAAACTATGCACCCTTGTTTTAAGAGGGATGCTAATCGCGAAAGGTGGAATTTTTCTGATATATTATTTATTATGGCGAGGATAGCGGAAAAGAGTATAATAGGCAAAAGGAGATCCTTAAATGCCGTACTAAAAAAGCCTATTGATACGGCTAGGATCGGTTGTAATATAGCCATAGAGGTTACGCCACCCATAACGGCGAGTAACGCTAAAAGGGTTGGCAAAAACACTTGCATGAACAGAACCATGCTATCGATGGCGGCGGAACCTATTTTAAGGGCTGCCCAAAAGCTTTGTACCGCGACGGCTGTGAGCACGAGCATACACGTCATGCGTGCAAGTTCGTTTACAGTACCGTTGCCGAAGGTATCCTGAACATTACAAAGTATCGCATATACGATAGAAAGCGCCATCAGCTTTATTAAAAGGTTTATATTCGATAATACCTGTGCAAAAAGGTACCTACCCATACCTGATATGATCTCCATAGGCGATAGGCCTATTTCGCCCTTTACTAGGCCTTTTATCAAGCTGGTTACATCTATTGCAGGTATATAACCCTCTGTTTCACGGTTCAAATCCTTTAAAACGTCCTGTATATCCGCCAAATCTAAATCCTCCATCCGCCCCTTCAATATACTTTCCGCAGGGACTTCGCTTTTTGTTTCCGCCCCTACCCACCCGGGCGTAATCATTATAAAGACGATTATTATCAGCAGTAGAAATAAATTTTTAACCAAGGGAGTTACCTCCTCAGGGCATTATTTGAATTATGAGCTCCATAAGGGCCATTAGGATTGGTATTGTCAGCACAAGTATGATAATTTTCCCCGCCAGTTCAATTTTAGACGCTATAGAGCTTTCCCCCGCATCATTACAGACCTGTGCACCAAACTCTGCTATATATGCAATGCCCACTATTTTAAAGATAGTGGATATGTATACTGTGTCAATATCTATTCTTCCGGCAAGCCTTTGCAGTTCTTCGAGCACCGATACGAGTTTCACTATGACCATAACAAATATAATTAAGCCCGTAACAATACTCAGTTGCAATGCAATTTCCGGCCTATGTTGCCTTATCAGCACTATCAGAACCACGGCGATAATACTTATCGCTACGATTTGGACTATTTCCAAACGGATGCCACCCCTTAATCAATAAAGTTGAAATATAGTTCTAACACTTTCAAAAAGTTCCCCTATCATTTGTATAACCATCATGAGCACTACAACCAATCCCCCTAATGCTGCCATAAGGGCTAGCTCCTCCCGACCGGTATTCTTTAGGACCATATACAGAACCGCTATTAAAATGCCGATGGCGCCTATTTTAAATATAATATTGACATCCATATCCACTCTCTCCTCTCAGACTAAAAGTGTCACAAGGGCGGCCCCTAATAAAAAACCCAGGCTCTTGCAGAGCTTTTCATTCCTGCCGCGTTTTTCCTCGGCTTTTCTTAATTGTTCATCTAATTGATATCTTATACGCAGGAAATTCTTCTGTTGGTTTTCCTTGTCCGTAGAACCTAGATTCTTACCAAAGTCCAATATTATATCAATATCCTCTTTATCAAGGCACAAAAATTTGCGGGTTTCATTTATAGCCATACTCCATGCCTCATCGGCTGTATATCCGGCCCTTTGTTTAAGGATAAACCCAAACAGCCCAAACAAACCCGCCACGGGTTCCCTTAGACCCCTTTTTAACTCTGATACTGCCCGGGGTAATGGCGTCGATGCGAACATTATTTCGCTTTCTAGTAATCCGAGGGCATTTTGGAAAACCCTAAGCTCCGTAACTCTCCTTTTATAGCCCGAAGCCAGCATAAACCCCACCGAAGTGGAACACGCTATTATTATTAAACAGCCGGTTAATTTGATAATCACCGTGAACACCCCCCGATTGTTCTACTACGTCGCCCATTGCCTACATCCACGATACGTTCCACAGTCCCCGGTCCCCTCCGCCTACTTAAAACGATAGCTTTCCCAAAGGCACCGGTATCTAAAAGGTTGCCTACTACGGGTTTACGAAGTGCATCCTCTACATCCCAACCGTGAACAGTAGTAATTATATTTACGCCGGCGTTTAATGCCTCCTCTGTTGCAATGAGATCTTCCTTCCGACCTAGCTCATCAGTGGCTATAACCCTAGGGGACATTGCCCTTATTAGCATCATAATGCCTTGGGCCTTAGGGCATGCGTCTAATACGTCGGTTCGTATACCGACCCTGTTCTGGGGTACACCCCTATAGCATCCGGCCAGTTCCGAGCGCTCATCCACGACGCCTACCTTTATACCGGGGAACCCTAAGGACGGGATGCCATCGCTGAGCTGCCGTATTATATCCCTGAGCAATGTAGTTTTACCGCACTGGGGCGGTGATATTATAAGGGTGTTATATACGTCGCTTTTGTTCTTTATAATACGAGGCATAAGGCTATCGCTACAGCCGATAACCTCTCGCGACACTCTAATGTTTAGCCCTGATATATCCTTTATAGTTTTAACCCTATCTCCTTCGGTTACAACCTTGCCTACAACGCCGACTCTATGGCCGCCTTTTATTGTAATAAATCCCTGTCTAAGCTCATCCATTATCGAATACACTGAACAATCGCACATTATCTGCAGGGCTTTTCTTGTGTCCTCGCCGGTGACTGTATAAGCCTTACTGCTGTCTTTGGTGAAGGTACCGTCCTCGGCAACGAAGTTGTTCCCGCATTTGCCATATACGATAAAAGGGGCTCCACACTTAAGGCGATATTCCTCGATCCTGTCCAGCTCCTTTAGCGGAAGCCTGTTTATGATCTTTCTAATATTTAACGGCATTGCATTCAATATTGTTTCATATCTTCCCTTTGATATATCCTTTTCCATATAGTCTGCACAGATGAGGGGCTTTCGTGTTTCGATGGTATACATTTTAAAGACCTGTCCCCCTTTCTTATATAATTAATATTTGTATGGTCCCTACAATATGTCTAATTTTTGACCCCTAAGTAACATCTATTATTCCAAATAAAAAAATCGGACGATGTAGTTATTTCACATCGTCCGATTTTTTTATTTTTATTATGCTAAAAGTTTATTTCCCCGTTTCCCCCTTCGTTATTTTCCTTGTCATCCTCCTCGGCATAGTCTAAGTATATAGGCTCATGACAGTTGGGACATATTATGTCCGTATCCTCGTCCCCGAGCACTTCTTCTTCTACGAACACAGTATGTCCACAATGGGGACATTCCACTTCTATATAGTCCTCATCGTCATCGTAGTAATAATCATCATCATAATCGTCATCGTCATAGAGGCCCTCGAATACCTCATCTTCGACATCAGCAAGATCCTCATCTATGCACTCCACATATTCGTCTAGTTCATCGTGAATCTCCGCTAGTTCGTTCACGGCATCCGCAAATTCTTCGAGCACATCTACGACCTTAACGAGTAGCTTTCCTTCTCCGGTTTCTTCGGTAATCTGTAACCCGTCAACAAGACCCCTTAAATATGAGACTCTTTCGTATAGATATTTCATTTTACTAACCTCCCTCTCTTTTCATTATTGGCTATTTCTATTATTACCCTAAACCCTCGACATATACTCACCGGTTCTCGTGTCTATTCTTATATTTTCGCCGTTATCCACAAACAACGGTACCTGTATTATAGCCCCGGTTTCCACCTTTGCAGGTTTAAATGTACTCTGGGCGGTATCCCCTTTGAACCCCGGTTCCGTTTCCACTACCTGTAATATTACAAAGTTCGGCGGTTCAACGGAGAAGGCATCACCCTTATAGAATCTAACCGTAGCCATATCGTTAGGCTTTATATATAGGATAGCCTCCTCAACCTTATCCTTGCTAAGGGGTATCTGTTCATAGTTTTCCGTATCCATGAAGTAGTACAAGTCCCCATCATCGTACAGGTATTGCATCTCTTTTGTTTCAATGTGCGCCCTAGGGAACCTATCCGACGGATTAAAAGCCCTCTCCTGGATAGTACCGGTCACTATATTTTTATATTTTGTCCTAACAAATGCAGCACCTTTACCCGGCTTTACATGTTGGAAATCCAACACTTGATACACTTGCCCGTCCATCTCGAAGGTTATTCCCTTTCTGAAATCCCCCGCTGAAATCATTTTGTCATCCCTCCTAATAAGCAAATCACTTATAGTCCATGGCACTAATGGCCTATTATTAATAAAATGTAGTTTGATAACGTCCATAAACCCTTGGTTATAAATTTTACCTAGTTTATATTATCATATATTTTAATTGATTGATAGGAAAATGAGTATCTACCCACAGCAATTAAATTGTTTTTTCAAAACCATGAACATATCCTTAACCGGTGCCTCAACACCGGTCCATAGTTTAAAGGCCTCTGCACCTTGGTACACTAGCATTGCCAGGCCGTTTAACGTCCTACAGCCCTTTTCTATGGCCCCTTTAAGCAGCATCGTCTCCGGGGGATTGTATATTATATCGCACACCGTTGCATCCGCGGGTACAAGCCCTATGTCCAAGGGCGTATCCTGATTCTGTGGGTACATACCTACACTCGTCGTATTTATAACGACATCTACATCCTTTAACACCTTTTTTATTTCGTTTCTGTCCATCGGTATCCCTAGGGAACATTGGCTGATATGTTGATTTATACTAAGACTAAGCTCAATCGCTCTTTTTTCGGTCCTATTACAAATATAGATGCGCCCTACACCCCGGGCTGCTAATGTTATGGCTATGGCCCTGGCAGCGCCGCCGCTACCTATTAGGAATATGCGCCTACCTCTAACCGATAACCCGGTACCCTCCTCGAAGGACCGGACGAACCCATATCCGTCGGTGTTGTATCCCTTCATTCGCCCTTTAGAGATAACTACCGTATTTATCGCGCCTATTGCCCGGGCTAAATCGTCAAGTTCATCCATGTATTCCATCATCCTTATTTTGTAAGGTATAGTTATATTAAATCCGCTAAAATTCATCCTCTTTATGCCATCAATTACATAGGAAAGATCCTTCCCCTCTGTCTCCAAGGGGATATATAGGAAATTAAGCCCCATCCTTTTAAATGCTGTATTTTGCATTATAGGTGATAAACTATGTCCTAGGGGATAACCTAAAAGCCCGACAAGTTTTGTCCGTGCATCAATGTTTTTCAAAGAATACATCCCCCTTCCCCTTTATGTTCGATACGATATAGGCCCATAATGGATTTTGCCGTATTTAAACATCCTATATATAACGTGATAAAGACTTTACATCTTCTAGCGTGTCATCCTGAGCGTA
>CAZDSH010000065.1:0-8391 GCA_964508195.1 uncultured Clostridiaceae bacterium | reverse complement strand
ACGGGAATTTCCGCAAACTAGCCTATCGGCTTCGGACAGCGAAAATTCTGATCCTACGCCCTCTGCGCTCTTTCTATTATGCGGGTGTAAGCTCAGCTACGGATAGCCTAATGCCTCCCACTTCCCACTTCCCACTTCCCACTTCCCGCTTCCCATGAAGCAAGCGTGAGGAGCCACGGGTGTAAGCTCAGCTACGGACAGCCCTAATGCCTATGCGTGCGGACCTAATGTGGCAAACAAAACGTCCCTTTGCCACATTCTCATGCTACGTTAATACGGCGTTTTTAAGTTTTGTCAGTTTGTTTTTTGCATCCTCTTTCTTTGGGCCGACGGCAGAGAAATAAAACTTCAGCTTCGGTTCCGTACCCGAAGGGCGCACACAAAACCAGGAACCATCTTTGAAACGATAATAAAGGGCCTTGGAACGGGGTAAAGCAATATCAAAAGTCCGGTTGTTTAGCATATCCCAACCTTTTTTGCGGGAATAATCCCTTTTTTCAGCTATAGGCATATTCGCAATCTTCGGTGGCTGACGGTCCAAGGAGGTCATAAGCCTGTCTGCGGTCATTTCATCCTTTAGCTCTAGCGTTACCAGGTCCTCTTTATAATAACCGAACCGTTTGAACAGGCCCTCTAGGGCATCTAACAGCGATTGATCCCTTTCTTTATAGTAGGCGGCCATTTCCGCTACCAGCAGAGCGGCTATATTGGCATCCTTATCCCGGACGAAGGTTCCCGCCAGATAACCATGGCTCTCCTCGTAGCCAAAAACAAAATCAGGGGCCCCCGCCGCTTCAAATTCTTTTATTTTTTCGCCGATATATTTAAACCCCGTTAACGTTTCGATCGTGGGGATATCGTAGGAGGCGGCGATTCTTTTCCCTAAATCGCCGGTAACAATGGTTTTTAATATTACACCTCTTTCGGGTAATTCGCCCCTTTCCTTTAAACGGCCCAATATATATTCTGTTAACAATGCCCCGGTCTGGTCCCCCGTAAGGAAACGGTAATTACCCCCTTTATCCCTTATAGCACAGCCTAAACGGTCACAATCAGGATCCGTTGCCATGACCAGATCGGCATCTTCTTTGCGAGCTAAATCTAATGCTACGGCAAAAGTTTCTTTATCCTCGGGGTTAGGGTTTTTTACCGTCGAAAAATCCGGATCCGCCGACATTTGCGATTCTGCTACAGCAAGGTCAATGTATCCCCTTTGACTTAAAAGATCAGCTATAAAGCAGGCCCCGGTACCGTGCAAAGGCGTAAATACGACCTTTAGCCTTTGATTTGGACGGCTTAAGGAAAGGGAGGATACTTTCTCAGTATAAAGTTCATCGAGTTCGGGCTTTATAATTTGCAAAAGGCCCCTAGCCCTTGCCTCCTCTTCGGATACGATAGAAACATCTTCGAAGATATCCACGGCGTTTATAGCCCGGGTAAGCCCGTCTATAAGTGGGGCCACAGCCTGTCCGCCGTCGGGACCGTATACTTTATAGCCGTTGTACTCAGGGGGGTTATGGCTAGCGGTGATTACGATCCCCGCTGCACATCTTAGCTCGCGCACTGCAAAGGATAGTTGGGGCGTAGGCCGTGCACCGGCAAATATTAAAGTCTTTATTCCGTTGGCTGCTAACACCTTTGCCGCTTCCCGGGCAAACTCCCGGGAAAAACGACGGGTATCGTAGGCGATGGCCACGGGTAATTCTCCTTCCGTCGGATATTGTTCCTTTATATAATTGGCTAGCCCCTGGGTCGTCCTCCGTACCGTGTATGTATTCATCCGGTTAAGGCCGATGCCCATTATACCCCTTAGCCCCCCTGTGCCAAAGGTTAATTCGGAACTAAAAAGTTCTTTAACAGCCTCGGGATTCTTTGCGATTTGCCGCAGTTTTTCCCTCTCTAGGGGCTTAAGAGCATCCGAGATCATCCATTGTTTCAAAACCTGATCCGGGGTCTTGGCGCTGGCGGCATGGGTTCCGCCATTTCTGGTTACGACCCTATCGCTATCGGTTTTGATGTCATTGGTACTTGCATCGCCGCCGCCATTGTTGTCCTTATCACCACCACCACCACCATCACCATCACCATCACCATCACCATCGCCACTATCACCATCGCCATCACCATCACCATCGCCACTATCACCATCGCCACCACCACCACCACCACCACCACCATCACCACTGCTACCGCCCCCGGCTCTATCGTTGCCGGCCTCGGTACCGCTGCGCCCATAATCGTCCTCATAGCGAATAATATCATCTTCACCGAAATAGCTACCCTGCTGTACCTCAATTATTTCAAGGGGTTCATTCCCCGGATTTTCAAGGCGGTGACGTGCATGCATCGGGATGAAGGCGTATCCCCCTTCCGTTAATAGCTTTTTTTCATCATTGATGGTAACTAGTCCTTCTCCTTTGGCTACCAACCAATGTTCACAGCGATAACGGTGGCTCTGCAGGCTAAGCCGTTTACCGGGCTTTACGACGATTTTTTTCACCTTATAGGATTTCTCATCTACAAGTACGGTAAAGCTACCCCAGGGACGATGGACCGTAGGATGGACCATATATTCTAAAGCGCTATCCTTTTTAAGTTTACCCACCAGCTCCTTTACTCCTTGGGATTTCCCTCTACCGCAGACGAGGAATGCATCCTCTGTGGATACAACGGAAATATCCTTTACGCCTACGAGCCCCACTAAAGGCCCAGTGGATATGGCGAGGGTATTTTCAGAATCGATACTTACTATACGCCCTTTATGGGCATTACCCCTGGCGTCCCTAGGGGAAATTTTATAAAGGGCGTCCCAACTGCCTACATCGCTCCATGTAATATCCATAGGTACAACGGTTGTGTCTGTTGTCTTTTCTAAAAGGCCATAGTCAATGGAGATACTGTCAAAGGCACTGTATATTTGTTCTAGATTATTAAAATCGGTATAATTAATCCTATCAAGTCCTTCGGCCAGGACGGGGAGATAACGACGGTATTCATCTATCAATTTATTTACTTTAAATGCAAACATACCGCTATTCCAAAGGTAGTTCTTATCCTTTATATACTGTTTTGCTAAAGCCCGCTCCGGTTTTTCTACGAATTGTTTTACTTTGAATGTATATTCATCTAATGGATCGCCGCATAGTATATAGCCATAGCCCGTTTCGGGGTAGTCAGGTTTTATGCCGAAGGTGACTAGTCCGTAATTGCTGGCGGCCTGGCAACCCTTTGTAAGGACCTTTGTAAAGGCCTCCTTAGGTGCAATAAAATGATCCGAAGGTAGTATCACCATGGTCGGATCTTCCGCCCTTGTCGTAACTGTCGCTAAATACCATGCCGCTAGCCCAATAGCCGGTGCGGTGTTACAGGTCTTAGGTTCCGTTAACAATATAACCTCTTTAAGGTCTAATTCAATTAATTGTTGTTCAATGCTATTTTTTTGTTCGGCATGGGCGATAACGACGATACGGCTCTCAGGTACAATACCTTCAATGCGTTCTAATGTTTCTTGAAACAAACTAAGGTTCTTATCAGTAAGGTTGATGAATTGTTTGGGAGATTGTGCACGGCTTAAAGGCCAAAGCCGGGTACCGCTGCCCCCGGCTAGAATAATTGCGTACATGGGAAGTATCACTCCTTTATTTTATATATGGTCGGCAAGTCGTTCCTCCGACTTGGAAAGGGCGGACATCCTTTGGCCGGCGCTTTTTATGATTTTTTTAGCCGCTGCATAATTTATAAGCTGCTGCATCTGATGGAGGGCCAACAAAAACGAAACTACGGACTCTCCGCCCTGGTTTTGGTTAACCCGCCCGGGCTGAAGGCCGTCATAGCAACTGCCGGTAGCGGGGTTGTACATAACTTGGCCTATATCGTTGTTGCCAAAAAACCAACTGAAGGCCCAGTTCATGTATTTGTACCAACGTATATCTTTAGTGGCGATAAGGGCTTGGTAACACGCATCTATAAGGGCAGTTACTTCTAGAGGTTGTTGATCGAAACGCGCTTTTTCTTTACCGCGCCGGTACCAACCGTTATTGCCTATGATTGAAAGGTGTTCCTTTTCCGGATCCCTTTGAACATCAATGAGCCAATCCAAGGCCTTTAAACCGACATCCAACATTTTTTCATCCTTTAGATGATCGCCGGCGGCTATTAAGGCCTGGGGCAGACGGGCGTTGTCGTAGGTGACGATTTCTTCGCACCAATACCATTCTTTTTCGGCTACGGCTTTAAAAAGGTCTAAGAGCCTATTGCTTAACCCATTGATTATGCCTATTACCTCGGTGTCCCCGCTAAAACGTTTTATGTAATAAAGGGAGCCCATTATAGTGTGGGCCCAGGCCCGAGGGGAAGTAAAGGATGGGGTAATGCCGACCGTCTGTCTGAATAGATGGCTTGCCAAACCTAAAACTCCGTCATTAGGCGGGTAGGCCACCGTATAACCTAAGGCCAGTATAGTACGGCCATGGCTATCCTCCGAACCTATATTTTCCATCCACCGGCGATCGTAGGACATAAAATTGCGCATGCGCTGCGTTTCATTGTTATAGGCATGATTTAGGAAACTGAGATACACATTTATCAGCGGTATAACGTTTTTGTCCTTTAAAAGATGCCAGTGCATCGCTGTCACAATTAATGCCCGGGCATTATCATCGGTACAGTAACCCCGGTATCGGTCGGGAATCGAATAAAGGGCATGTTGAAACAGGCCCGTATCATCGGTTAAATTGCGCAGATGTTCCAACTTGATGTCCGGTATAGTAATATTTTCGCCGGCATCTTTTTTTCGTACAAGGCGGGGTTTACTGTTTCTGTAGTTGTGTAGTGCCTGTTCAAAAGTGCAGGTGTAGGCACTGGCTACCTTTTCCCAGATCATTTGTCTCCCATATTCATAGGAGTATTTCCGCATCCGGTTACGCAGGGTCTCATCCCCTAACAGTTCTATTAAGGCCTTACCGATAGCTCCGTCGTTGCGAAAAGGTACTAAAGAGCCCCGGCCTTCGGCAAGCAATTCTTCGGCATACCAATAGGGTGTTGAAACGATGGCTTTTCCGCAGGCTAAGGCATAGGCTAACGTACCGGAGCTTATTTGTTCCTTGTTTACATAGGGGTTAATATAGATATCAGCAACCATTATGAACTGCATCAGCCGTTCCATAGTGACGTATTCGTTAAAAAATATTACATTGTCCTCTAGGCCCTTATCCGTTACCAATTTTTCTAAGGAACGGCGATATTCTTCGCCGTACAGTTTTCTAACCTCGGGATGGGTTGCGCCGAGGATAAAGTATAGCGTATCAGGGAACTTTTCTACGACTTCCGGTAGTGCGCTGATAACGTATTCAATTCCTTTGTTAGGGCTCAAGAGCCCGAAGGTCAGGATCACTGTTTTGCCCTCAGCCCGGAACTGTTCCTTATAATAGGAGGTATCTAGGAAGGGCAGATCCGGTGTCCCGTGATGAATCTTTATAATTTTTTCCCCGGGTACATGATAAACATCCCGTAAAAGGCTTATGGCTTTCTCGGCTAGTACTACTACTGAAGTAGAGCTGTCACAGATACGTTTTAACGTTTTTAACTGACCGGGGGTAGGTTTTTCTAATACCGTATGCAGAGTCGTAACAACGGGTTTTTCTAAAGCGTCTATTAACGGGATAACATTTTCCCCGTCCTTACCGCCAAAAATGCCGAACTCATGCTGTAGACAGACTACGTCTACCGGTGAGAGGTTTATAAAATTTGCAGCCTGGCGGTAATCGCTTTTGTTCTGGGCCCTGATTGTAAAGCTAACCTCATCACCGTAATCGTATTTCTTAGAATCGTTATTAAGGGCGATTACCTGCAAATTATTTTTGCAATCCCCACGCCTGTCCAGGTTATAGAAGGTCTTTATGCTACTGTAAAGATCCGTAGTAAATGTGGCTATACCGCACTGTCGCGGCGGATAAGTAGCTATAAAAGCAGTATTTAAAGGATTATGAAAACTACGATTAATCATACTTGACCACCTCATTTTCTTTGTACTATTTTTTTATATGTTTTTAAATAACGATCGACCATCAACTCAACGCTGAATCGTTGTTTCACCCAGTCTCGGCATCGATGACGGGATATACGGTTTAGCCCCTGCACCTTAGTGAAGGCCTCATTAAGGTTGTCCACTAAGAAACCGGTTTCCCCGGGCCGGATTAATTCAGGCATGGATCCCCGGTTTATGGCTAAAACCGGCGTACCGCAGGCCATAGCTTCGATTACGGTAAGCCCGAAGGCCTCATGGCAATTAATGAGATGCAAAAGCCCCCGGGCCCTGCCTAATAGTTTTTCTTTAGTGCCGAAGCCCACCGGCCCGACATATTTTACGGTTTCATCATCTATGAAGGGCTCGACGTATTCGTCAAAGTAATCTTGATCTTGGATAATACCGGCTACGATTAAAGGCATCCCGGTCCTTTGGGCAAGCTGGATGGCTTCATAAGTTCCCTTATCACGGTGAATACGCCCTAAAAATAATAGATAATCCTCAGGCTTGTTGCAAAAAGGATATCTTTCTACGGGTATGCCGTGATATATGGTATCGTAGTATTTCAGGCTTGGATGACGGGCCGCGTTGCTAATAGCAATATAGGTGACATGTTCGTTGTATTTTTCGTAAACGGGCAATATCTTCTGTGATGAAAACCCGTGCACAGTAGTTAACAACGGCGTGTTTACCAGCTTTGAATAAGTAAGGGGCAAAAAATCAAAATGATTATGGATAAGGTCGTACTGATCCGCCCTTTCGAATAATGCCGCGATGTGCAGGCATTCCCAGACCTTTGCATCCATGTGCGGATCCTCCGAATAAGCCCGGGCTGCGACCCAGCGCAGCCGTGCCGATGTCTGGGAATCGCCGGTAGCGAAAAGGTCCACCTCTATGCCCCTTTGCACGAGGCCCTCGGTAAGCAGGCTTGCAATCCATTCCCAAGGGCCGTAATGCCGCGGCGGTGTACGCCAGGAGATTGGAGATAGCATGGCTATTTTCAATTTAGCCTAATTCACCTTTTTGCGGCGTTTTATCCCCTAGGATGAAGTCCGTTATTTCATCCAACTTTGCTGTTGCAAGGCAGACGTTGGAATCAGCGGCTCCATAATACATGTTGAGCTCTTTCTTTTCCTCGTCTATCGTTGTCCCTGTGGGGAAAGTCACGCCGGGTACATCACCTATACGCTCATATTGCTCCCGGGGGCCGAAAACCCAGTAACTGCTGCGTTTAATAACTTTGCAGGGTTCATCCAAGTCCAATAATGCTAAACCCACACGATAAAGGCTCCCCGAAGCCGTTACCCGTATACCATGATAAATGACGAGCCAACCTTCTTTTGTCTCGATAGGCGGCGGACCTAAGCCGACCTTGGAACAGTCCCACCACCCCGGCCGAACCGGTATAAGGATTTTGTGGCCGCCCCAATGTTTTAAATCCGGGGAAAAGGAAATCCAAATATGGGCTTCACCACGGATTATTGGGCGATGTATTAGGACGTATTGGCCGTTAATCTTTCTAGGTAGTATAGATGCGTCCTTATCCTCCGGAGGAAGCATCGCACCTTTTCGTTCGATATTTTTAAAATCCTTCGTTAGGGCTAATGATACCGTAGGGCCGCCCTTCGAAAATGAGACATAGGTGATGGCGTATTTTTGTTCCTCCTCTAAAAAGACGATACGTGGATCCTCCAGGCCCCATTGTTCTTCTTCGTTGTGGGGCTCGGGCTTTAAAAAAGGTTTCTTATCAATGGTCCAATTAGTCCTGCCATCCTTACTACGGGCGAGGGTTAAATGGGAAAACCCGCGCATATCCTCCACCCGGACTAAAAGCAAAGTCTCACCCTTATGCTTTATTGCACCGGGATTGAACGTTGCATTAGCCAGGTAAGGCCATTTATCAGGGGTAATAATAGGGTTTTTATCATACCTTTTAAAGAGGGCATTGTTTTGTACCATAGAATTATTAAGACCTCCTTTGGATATATTAAATTTTTATTTTGAATACTTCCCTTTCCAGCGTTGATGGTTCTAGACATTTCTTAATGAATGGTTTAAAGGGTTGTTTTAGGTGATTAACATTATGTGGATTAAAACTTATTATAATTTTACACGAAATTGATTATTCTGTCAATTTTCCCGTTTGTTCGATCATAGGGCACGAGGATGTTTTGTTTAATGTGGCAAGGGGACGTTTTGTTTGCCACATTTTTAGAATGGTTCTAACTTTGTGGCAGGGGGACGTTTTGTTTGCCACATTTTTAACGTGTCGGCATTAGGCTATCCTCGCTTCGCGAACCCGCCAGTAATATATGTATGAGCTCGAGGGCTACGGGAATTTCCGCAAACTAGCCTATCGGCTTCGG
>CAZDSH010000064.1:0-8436 GCA_964508195.1 uncultured Clostridiaceae bacterium | reverse complement strand
TGATCCTTCGCCCTCTGCGCTCTATTTATTATGCGGGTGTAAGCTCAGCTACGGATAGCCTAATGCCTCCCACTTCCCACTTCCCACTTCCCACTAACCACTATCCACTTTCAAGCATAGCTTCGCATCCCACGAAGCAAGCGTGGAACCACGGGTGTAAGCTCAGCTACGAATAGCCTAATGCCTCCCACTTCCCACTTCCCACTACCCACTAATCACTTCTCACTTCACATAAATGTGGCAAACAAAACGTCCGACTGCGCAAAAATACCAGAATAAGTTATGGTTATAAATTGAATAATGTGACACTACCCCCGTCCCCGTGACACTAAATATGGCAAACAAAACGTCCCCCTGCCTTATAGTACAGCCCTTATAAAATCGCTAAAGAGCGGATGGGGTCGGTTCGGTCGGGATTTAAACTCCGGATGGAACTGACAGCCCATAAACCACGGGTGGCCCCTTAGCTCTAGTATTTCTACGAATTTATCGTCCTCGGAAATGCCGCTTGCTATGAGCCCCTTTTCCCTTAGTATTTCACGATATTTATTATTAAACATATAACGATGGCGATGACGCTCATGGACTTTATCCCTGCCATAAATCTCCCTGGCCTTTGTACCCTCCGCCAGGGCGCACGGGTAAAGCCCCAACCGCATTGCGCTGTTTAAATTCTCCCTATCCCCCTGCTTATTAATAATATCTACGATGGGATGGCGTGTTTTCGGGTGAAATTCCGTACTGTGGGCATCCCCGTAGCCTAAAACATTTCGCGAAAATTCTATGGCTAGAAGCTGCATCCCAAGGCCTATCCCCAAAAGAGGTACCTGGTTTTCCCGGGCAAACTTTATCGCGTGGATTTTGCCCTCTATACCCCGGTTGCCGAAACCGCCGGGTATTATCACACCCCGGGCATCCTCTAAATATCCCGCGACGTTTTCCTCCGAGACATTAGCCGAATGTATCCATCTTATATTTACGGAGGCATCCTTTGCTATAGCACCGTGGCACAGCGCCTCGGCCACGGAAAGGTAAGCGTCGTGCAGCTCGACGTATTTGCCCACTAGGGCTATTTTTATGCTGCGCTTTGGATTTTTAATCTTCGCTACGAGATCCCTCCACTCTGTCATATCCGCCGGGGAAAGGCCCTGAAGCCCAAGCATGTCCGCTACCAGGTCGTCAAGGCCCTCCTCCTCCATCAAAAGGGGCACATCGTATATCGTAGAAACATCGTGGTTTTGTACCACCGCTTCGGGCTCTACGTTGCAAAAGAGCGCAATCTTTTCTTTTATTTCCCGGGTAAGGGGTCTTTCGGTACGACACACTATTATATCCGGCTGTATACCTATACCGCGGAGCTCCTTAACGCTGTGCTGCGTGGGCTTTGTTTTTAGCTCGCCGGCCCTTGTAAGGTAAGGTACCAGGGTCACATGGATATAAAGCACGTTATTACGGCCCACGTCATGGCGAAACTGCCTTATGGCTTCGAGGAAGGGCAGGCTTTCTATATCGCCGACGGTACCGCCTATTTCCGTTATAACTACGTCGATGTTACCATCGGCGGATACTTTTTTTATCCTTTCCTTTATTTCCTCCGTTACATGGGGTATAACCTGCACGGTGCCACCCTTATAGTCCCCTCTTCTTTCCTTATTTAATACTGACCAGTACACCTTACCTGCGGTAAGGCTGCTATCCCTCGTCAAGTTTATATCTATGAATCGCTCATAATGCCCCAGGTCCAAGTCCGTCTCGGCGCCGTCCTCGGTGACGAAAACTTCGCCGTGCTGATAGGGGCTCATCGTACCGGGGTCGACATTTATGTATGGGTCGAGCTTTTGCATACTCACCCTTAGGCCGCGATTTTTAAGCAGGCGTCCTAGGGACGCCGCGGTTATGCCCTTGCCTAGGGATGATACTACGCCGCCGGTTACGAAAATATGTTTAGTAGACACTTATATAATACCTCCATGTTTTCTTAATAGGGGTCAAACGCCATCTCTAATATATTTCGAATTGTCCGCCTAGGGAACCCCTAAGGTTACGTTTATGCCCTTAATCGGGTATCGCCTATGCCTTGGCCATATCTGATCAGTTATTATGTATTAATACCCATGGGTTTTGATCGGGCGTTGCCGGGCATTATCTATGTATACATTAACTATATAATTATATCGGTATTTTGTGGGACAGGTCAAGGAGGATTATATTTTTTGTATCTACGCCTATTGCTATTGTTCGAATCCGTCAAACAGAGAACTATCCCCATTTTTAAGTACTTCTACGGCTTTTTGGAGCTGCACATCAGATACGCTTTCCTCGATAAAAATCTCGTATTCCGTAAGGAGCCTTTTTTGCGTAGTAAAATCCAACACACCATAGGCATAAAGCCCCATATCGGCCTGAAAATCCATAACAGCTTGCTGTAGCATACCGTCGAATACGCCGTCCACTTCACCGGTTTCATAGCCCATCGTATCAAGACGCTGCTCAGCCCCCAATACATCGAGGCCCACCATTCCCGGCGAGAGCTTTCTGTCTCCCTTTATCGGGGCAAGTACATCATCGGCGTATTTCCCCGTAGGCTCTAATTCTTCGATTATTATGTCGGGGGTTATGCCTTCGCCGTCTATATTCCTGCCCCAGGGCGTCATATATCGGGCGATAGTGAGCTTTAGAAACCCGTTGTTATCCTTTAGCGGCAATAGTTGCTGTACCGTACCTTTGCCGAAGGTTTTGGTACCTATTATAACGCCGGCACTCGTGTCCTGAACTGCCCCCGCCACTATCTCCGATGCGCTGGCGCTGCCACCGTTTACGAGTACCGCTAGGTTGTACTTTTGCTCCTCTACCCCGGATTGTAACGTCTGCCATGGGGCGTCCCGCCTTGCAATATGCACAACGGGCCCCTTAAGCATGAACCTCCCCGCCACGTCTACGCACTGGCCTATTATGCCGCCGGGGTTATTGCGAAGGTCGAGGATTATATCCTCTATACCGTGTGCATCAAAATATTCGAGGGCCTCGTCCACGTGCTCCGCGGCATGTTCGTTGAACTCGCTCAGCCTTATGTAGCCGATATCTTCCTCTATTATTTCATAGGTAACGGGGTTTACCTCTATTATCCCCCGGGTTAATTCAAATTCCATCACAGAGGGGTACCCTTCCCTTATAATGCCGAGCTTTATTTTCGTCCCGGGCTTGCCACGCATCATACTGGCAACCTTGTCAATAGATACATCCCGCACGTCGGCGCCGTCCACCTCCACTACACGGTCTCCGGTCTTTATACCGGCTTTGTAAGCGGGAGTCCCGTCTAAGGGCGCGATAACCGTTATAAATCCATCCCTTACGGCAATCTGCACGCCTATGCCGCCGAAGGTGCCCGTTACTTCCGCGTCAAAGTCCTCATATTCGTCATCGGTATAATAGACGCTGTAGGGATCGAGTTTATCGAATACCCCTTTATAGGCACCGTCTATTAAGTCCTGGATATCCACTTCCTCGTAATAAAGGCCGTTCGCAGCCTCTATTAAAAGTTTTAGGAAATCTATCTGCTCGTCTAGGGTTTTCTCTTTAATTTTAGCCGCAATTTCGTCGGCCATTGTATCCGCAGCATGGACCGCCGGCGAAAAAATCTGTGTTACTAGGGCTAAGGAAATTATAAGAATGGTTATAAATCTCATATTGTTTCTATTGTACATATTCTAATTAAACCTCCGTTTCAAAATTTGCTTACTAAAGTATCAGATTATTATCAATAGCGCAACAAAATCTTTGCACTACGAACCCTTTAATAAACATTCAACAAAAAAGAACGATAACCTTCAAGGAGTGCTAATTTAAAAAAGACACTAATTGGTAAGTGTCTTTTTTATGAAAAATTTTTCAATACAATATCCTGTCACGATAATCCCTCTTTATATCGGCCTGCAAATACCGGATAAACCGATAAAGGAAAGTCGCCGCCTCAGCACGGCTTAATACCTCGTTGGGATTAAGGTAACCGTAGGTATCACCCTGCACAAGGCCAATCTCCCCCGCTGCATAGACGGAATCCATAGCCCAGTCAGGGATTTGGCTATCGTCGGCAAACCGTGTTCTAAACCCCGGGCTTGGGGCCATACTTTCAAACCCTAGGGCCCTTATCATTATGGTGATGGCCTGGGCCCGGGTGAGTACGCCATCGGGTACGAACTTTCCAAAGCCCATACCTTGTATTATGCCCCGTTTTTCCACTTCCATAATGTGTTCATAGTCGGGATGATTTTGTGTCACGTCAGAAAAGACTCCCGTAGGCATATCGCCGCTATTTCGTTGGCCCGGCCGCTGTTGCTGTTGCGGCGGTCGCTGTGGCTGCGTCGTCCCTTTAGCCTGCGTCCCTTCATCCTTTAAAAGGCCCGACGCCTCGGCTATAGCCCGGGCAAAGTCCGATCGTATCATGGGAAGCCCCGGCCCGAAGTAAGCGGATGTATGGGGGAACACCCCGAGGCTATAAAGGGTTTCGATTTCCCTTTGGGCCCAATGTCCGCTTATATCCCTAAGCTCCGGTATAAGGAGCCTTTGGTACTTTGGCACGGTTTTCAGTACGAGGCTGCCGCTATCCCGCTCCCGATTCCTCCGGTGCGGCAGACCGTCCCTATCAAAGCGTGGCAGGTCATAATTGTACTCTATAAGGTTTTCCTGTTCCTCCGTCAGCATGTACCCGCCGCCAAAGCTAATCTGGGAAGGCTCGTTCCTTATATAGGAGAGGGATTTGTTCGTAGTATTGGAAACGGTATAGGAAAAATCGCCGTCCCAGCGAATCCTTTCCTTATCACCGTCGTCGTATTCCACATCTATCCATGCGTCTATGTAACCCTTTACCTGGCTGGTCGTAACGCTCCCCCAATAATGGTCATATCCGATCTCCTGGCCCTGGGTTTCTATTATCACGCTGCCCTCGTCCTTGCCGATATCGTATACCTTCTTAGATTGCCAGTTACCGGAGAAAAAGTCCGCTATAGGTTTATTGTGGGTAACTCGGGAACCGTTTAACGTATATCCCTTCAACGTATATTTTGCATCGGGGGTGGTCACCGTTTCACTGTATTTGTCAATAGTGGTATCGCTTATAATCTGGCCGATGTCTTCACGATTATCATGGGAGGTTTTAAGGGTTATATTGCGCTTAAGGCTTATACCGAGGGATGCATTTTTCAGGTCATACCTGCCGCCGATGGTTGTAAAACCCTTCGATTGGCCTTCGCTCCATTTTACGGTACCGGATACTTCTACGGGCTCGCCGGTTATGAATAATATCTCTTTGTGTTGATATTCATCCTTGCGCTGATATTCGTCACCGCTTATGCCGGGATAATCGAGAATCGACCCGTGGACTGTTACAGCCTGGGTTAACAATAGTAATATTACGGTTAATATTATTCTTTTTTTCATTCCCAAAACCCCCGATTCTTTTCTATTAACACGATGGAGTGGACGGCTTATACATAACAATCAATGCAGAAACCATCCTTGCATTAAGTCCTTGTGTTAATTAAAGTGTCATTATTATAATACCCCTATTATCGTCCCTTATCACGTATACGCTTTCGCCCCGTTTTAAATCCCCCGCTTCGATGACCCTTCCGTCCCTTATTATCAGCGCGGTGGCGTAGTTTACGTAGTTATCCGCATCGGATCGTTCCCATTGCCTATAAAAGCTGCTCCAGTTGCTCGCCTTACTTATAGTCAATATATCCCTTACGGTATTGATATCCCTTATTTCGCCCATCGTAACCCTTAGCCCTTCAAGGTCAACATTATCTATAGTAGAGCCGTCCTTTAATATGCCGCCCCGCATCATCCTTATCGCCCTCGCTCTGTCTCCGTCGGCCATAATAAAGGCATAGTAATCCCTCCGGGACCTTGTGGAACGATCCTCGGCATAATCCCCTTGGAAAAAGTCCCCGGCGCTTAAGGTTTCGACCCTGTTACCCTCAATCTTCATTATGTATGTATCCCGATCGTATTCAAAGGTTTGAAACCTCGATCTGGAGCTCAACCTGTCCCATTCGTTTTGTTCAAGGCGGCTGTAATAGTTTATGTCAAACTCCCGGGTTCTTATCTCATCGAGCCTGCCCACATATATCCTATCCCCCGTAGGATGCACGTCCTCTAACATAACTATCGCCGCGTTATTTACGCCGTCATACCGGTCGGCTACTACTGTAACGGTATGGTCCTCGTCAAGGGCGGAAATATCCACTATGCGTCCCCCTGATAATATAATGGAGGCTTCGTTTAACATTATATTATTCCTATCCCTTAGCTCTATTTCGCCGGTGCCCCAGCTAATATCGCGTATCCTGCCGCCGTATAATTGTTCGCTGCCCCTCTTTAAAGTCACCATAACGGCCCGGGGGTTGCCAAAGTTACTGCTTATCGCTACGTAGGCTGTGGCGTTAAAAAAGCCGGATTTAATATCGTCAGGTGACAGGGCACGACCACCATAATAAATCTGTGTCCCGGGGCCCAGCTCTAGGGTGATGCGTCTTTCCCTGTCCTCCCAATCGCCGTTTATGAAGGCTGCGGTTTCCCTTAGGACCAATGTACCGCCGGAGGGGTGTACCGCCTCTAATACGCCGCGATAGACATCCTGTATTAGCTGCTGCTTGCCCTCTATGTTTATGCGTGAGGCAATATTTGATAGGACTGTATCGGTATAAACACGGACTCTATCCCCTACTTTTATACTGCCCGCGGGTACCATTGTCCCTTCCTTTGTTATCATCGTACTATTAGATATTGAAAAATCCTCCTGACCGCCGTTGTCAAGGCCTAATATCAGGCTATCCGCCCCTATTTCCACTATCCTACCGGTTCGTACACGGCCCCCCGGGGGGATGTACCCCGGCTGCTCCATAGCGTAGCTGCTTCTTATAGTGGCCACCCTTTCGCCTATTAGATCAAAGGTTACTTCCAGACCGAATTTTAAATCCTTTACACCCGCGGGGCGGTCGTTTATGGTTACGCCCACATTGTCGTCGTATCGGTAGGTATGCACATTTCCGTCGTAATCGGTTATAGAAAGCCTGTTGTTCGCCGGGTCCACAGCTCTTACGTAGCCCTCGGCTCTACTGGGATAAACTTCCGCGGCGCTACCCCGGGGTACCAAGGCATAAAGGATCCCTTCGTTGTCGCCTAGAATTTCTACCCTGTCCCCGGGTTGTAAGCTGTCCCCGGAGCCTATTGCGCCCATCCGCAATACGGGGAAATCCGTGCCACCGGAAAGGGTTATCAGGCCCCGGGTGCCATCGGGACTTCGTATGCTAAAGGCCGTATCGCCGTCTAGCGTACCCCTTTGTATAATCTCGCCGCTATAGGCCGTTAAATTCCGTAGGCTGTAAAACTTCTCCGCTACTCTGTCCAGCATTACCGCAATCTCCGACCTTCTAAGCCCCGCGCCGGGGTTAAAATAGCCCCTATCATCCCCTTGCATTATATCCTCCCGGAGTATTGCCTCCACGAGGGGCTGGTTTGGAAGGCTTATGCTCCGCCAATCATTTAAATTATATAAATACTGCTGATCGGCACCGTACACCGGGGCAAGCCGCAGGGCCCTGGCAAGCCATACCGCTACCTCCTGACGGTTGGCGTTCCCCTCCCAGGCGCCGCCGCCCTCACCGATGTCCAATATGCCTATATCCTGGGCCAATGTTATGTACTCCCGGGCCCACAGATCCGTTGCGCTACTGCCGGCGGGCGGCATACCTCCGGCGGCGGCCCGCCTTTGGACTTCTTCCTCACGGCCCATTATTCGTACTAGTACGGCCAGGGCCTCTTGACGGGAAATGCTGCCCTCCGGTGAAAACCGCATATTGCCGTAGCCCCTTATTACCGATTGGGCCGCCATTTTAAATATATGTTCCTTCGCCCAATGATCCCTTATGTCCGTAAAATCGATGTTGTTTCTCAGCTCCGCCCCGGTTTTTTTGCCTGTAAGGACAAAATCTACATTATCCGCGGACAAGTGTTCCCGAGGGTCTAGGCCGGGGAAACCCCTATCGTCATAATCCGGGATGAAGGGGTTGTAGGCCAGGGCTGTGGTGCCCCTTGGTAGTGTGGATAATATTATTAATAAAAATAACAGGGTAATAGTAACAGCTATTTTTCTAGCTTTCAATGTCTTACCTCCTAACATCAAACATGTGGCAGGGGGACGTTTTGTTTGCCACATTTCTCATACTGCAAAGCCCTATCCCGGGGTAGAGATGTATCCCCTTACCATCTGGCGTCCTGCGGGTCGGCATTAGGCTATCCTCGCTTCGCGAACCCGCCGGCAATAGTTGTATGAGCTTGAGGGCTTCGGGAATTTCCGCAAACTAGCCTACCGGCTTCGAACAGCGAAAATTCTGATCCTTCGCCCTCTGCGCTCTTTCTATTATGCGGGTGTAA
>CAZDSH010000063.1:0-8554 GCA_964508195.1 uncultured Clostridiaceae bacterium | reverse complement strand
TGAAATTATGGAATCGTTTTCCGAGTTTTCACACAGTCTGACGTCCCCTTGCCACAAAGTTAGAACCATTCCAAATATGTGGCAAACAAAACGTCCCCTTGCCACATAGGGATAATTACCCAATATTTCAACGTTAAAAAAACTTTTATAAAAAAGAAGGACTTTTTAGTTTTATGTTGAATATATAAAATGAGTTGTCAGACATGCGCAATACCTACAGTAAAAGCCCGAATGTTGTAATTAATATTCAGCTATTGTATATAGTTTCTTAAAATGTCGGTCTGGTATTTTTAAGAAGGGGGGTGTTCTGCGTGAAAGTTACCGTGTATAGCCAGCCTAAATGTATAGATTGTAGAAAAGCTAAGATATTTTTTAATAATTACGACATAGGTTTTACTGAAAAGGATGTCAAGGCCGATCCCGATGCAATGGAGGAGTTAAAGAAATTAGGCAGTCGCACCTTAGCTACCGTCGTAATTGATGAACAGGTATTTCGTGGGTTTGCGGAAAATGTATATAAAATAAAAGAGGTTCTAGGGCTGAAATAAAAATAGTAAAAAGACAAAGTTCTAATCACCCACAGAAAATACGTTGCGACGGAATACAGCCTTCATTTTGAAAAAGGAGTTTTAAAATGATAAAGTTAAAGCCTATCTCTAAAATAAACGTTGTAGATACCATAATTGAAATATTTTCCGAAATGATTATAAACAAAAGTATGCAAACGGGCGAACGTTTTCCTTCTGAATTAGAGCTTACAAAACGGCTGGGCGTGGGCAGGTCATCGGTACGGGAGGCATTAAAGGCTCTGGAGACCTTAGGGCTTATTGATAGAGGCCCAAGGGGTGTTTTTGTAGCGGAGCCCGGGGATGATTTCTTGTACAAACCCTTCGGTTTTTTAATCGCTTTAAAGGATATTGACATGCAGGAAATATACGAAATGCGTTTATATTTAGAGGTTGCAAACGCGGAGCTAGCTGCAATCAGGGCAAAGAAAAAACATCTCGATGATATCTACTATTGGGTAGAGAAAACGGCATCATTGCCACCGGAGGAGACTTTGAACGTGAGCGTGAATTTCCATCATGCTATTGCTAAGGCTACCCAGAACAGAGTAGCTATCGAAATCAGCAAATCCTTTAAACTATTGCTTCTTAAATCTGTTTATAAGACCCATGCAATGCCTAAGCACCAACAGGAGGATCACGAAAAAATATATAGGGCGATTGAAAATAAGGACCCTAAAAAAGCCGGCGAGTATATGGAAAATCACCTTCGTAGAATATATTCCCTCTAAATATTTATTCATAGCCAATACTAAACCGATTATAAAAACACTAGGAAAGATAGCGAAATTAAAAGTTTCGGGGAAATTATAACTTTAGTTGTCTGACACGTGACATGCATAATTATATATATCATGCACCCAGTGCCCCCGAAGGGGGCTGCCGGATAGGTAACGGCTACACCCATAAAAATAATTCATAAATCAGAAAGGATGGCAAAAAACATGACAGATGCAAACAAAATCACTACTAGCAGGGAGTTCTTAAGTCCGGAGAAAGAATTTGAGTGGAGGAAGGTGGATACCCTCCCCGATGGTGCCAAAGAATGTATACTGTACGAAGACAGTGACCTAGGTACCTATAGTCGTCTTCTTACTTTTGAACCCGGGTTTAGGGGTACAAAGGAACCTTTGGTACACGATTTTGACGAAGTCGTGTATATTGTATCCGGCGGGGCTGTTAACGAAAGGCTAGGATGTTATTATCCGGCGGGCAGCGTTGCGGTTTTCCCAGCCGGCGTAAAACATGGGCCATTGCATTATCCTGTAGGGGCCCTGGTAATCGAATTCCGGCATTACCGGAAATAATATCTCCGGGTGTAGAATAGCTAAAGGCTAAATAGAGTGCCTATACTGATTAATCTTTAGTTTAGGTTAGACTTCAACTCCGAAATCTACGAAAAAATTAAGGTTAGGCATTGTGAAGGTATTATTGAGGAATGGGGCAAAACGCCCGGCTATATAAGTTCCTCCAAGGTTTATAAAAGAACTATGAAAGGGGGAGAGATGATGGGTCAAACATGCAGACTGCTACAAATAGATTTGACGCGGGGCACATACGATGTATCGAATATAGAGGATTCTGATATTAATATAGGCGGACGTTCCTATGCTAGCGAATTTTTATTCAATCAAATAAAGCCAGAGGTAGGTCCCTTAGAACCTGAAAATATGCTCATATTCAGTACGGGTTCAATGACCGGTACATTGTTTCCCGCATCCTCAAGGCTGCTTATAACTACAAAAAGTGCTATTACCGGGGGCTATGGTGCCACAAATGTTGGGGGATTCCTTGCACCGGAAATTAAATATTCCGGTTTTGATCATATCGCGATAAAGGGCTCCGCTGAAAAACCCGTATATCTGGCTATACTAGAAGGTAAAGTTCAGATTAAAAGTGCCGAACATTTATGGGGAAAAACTACCTGGGAGACAGAGGACCTAATAAGAAAAGAGCTAAGAAACCCCAATATCAGAATCGCTTCTATTGGCCAGGGCGGCGAAAACAAGTGTAAATCCGCCTGTATAATAGTGGACAAAGGGCGCGCCGCTGCCTGGGCCGGTTGTGGTGCCATCATGGGTTCAAAGAATCTAAAGGCAATTGCCGTAAAGGGTGATGGAAAGGTTAGAGTAGCGCACCCGGATCTCTTTTTAGAAGAAGTAAGAAACGCATGGAATGTTATTCATAATTCAAAACCAATGCAGCAAGTAACAAGGTACGGGACCATAGGCGTTTCCGGCGGCGATGGATTATTAACCGGTAGGCCCCAGGGAGTAAAAAATCTATCCGACGGCCAATGGGACGGCTTTAAAACATCGGGCCTTAAGGACGTTGTTTTCCGGGAAAAATTCCCCGGGCCCTATTATGCTTGTTTTGGTTGCCCCACACCGTGTTCCCAATCCTTCGGGGTTCCCAACAGCGTAGATAGTCAGGACAGGTGCCTTGCAATCCATTCAAATCATATAAGGGGTTTTGGTTCAAACCTCGACATAGACAAGCCCGAGATGATTCTTAGGGCGAGTTCCCTAGTGAGCCAATACGGTCTTAATGTCGATGAAGTTTCTGCAACGATAGCGTGGGCCTTCGAAGCCTGGGAAAAGGGCATTATTAATAAGGAAGATACAGGGGGCCTTGTTTTAGGATGGGGGCAGGGGGATTCTTTCCTCGAACTTATACGACAGATGGCACACAGAGAAGGGTTTGGGGATGTTCTCGCCGATGGCGTAGCCGAGGCCAGTAAAAGGATCGGACGCGGTGCCGAAGAGCTAGCCGTTACTATAAAAAACGCCGGTATCAATGAGAGGGGTCTTAGGGAATATATCGGTTGGGCCCTTGGCGTAGCGACCAGCGTTCGGGGCGGAGGGCATCTAAACGGTGCGCCGTTATCGGAAAACAGAAGTAAACCTAGGGAACTATCTAAAAAATTATATGGCATCGAAACCGCTTTTGAATCCTCGTCCTACAGTGAAAAGGAAAAACTAGTAACCCAGTTTAATTACTTGAAAGTCGTAATAGATAGTTTAGGTACCTGTTGGTTCCATTCGATATGCTATGACGATAATTTCTATAAGCACGAGGAGTTCGCAAGGGCATACAATGCGCTAACGGGTAAATCCCTTTCAAAGGATGATTTGATCAAAATCGGCGAAAGGACGCTAAACATCGAAAAGGCCTTTAACGTATTACATGCCGGCTTCAGGAGGGAAGACGATATCCTTCCAAGAAGGTTTTATGAAGACCCTGTAAGCTTCGGTCAGTTCAAAGGTGCAACCCTTGATTACGATAAATGGGATGCTCTAATCAGTAGATTTTATAAGTTGCAGGGTTGGGATGAAGAAACGGGATGGCAAACGCTATCGGGGCTAAAGAGGCTGGGGCTTAACGATGTGGCAAAGGCATTGGATGCCCGTGGAAGGCTGATAAAATAACATTTCACAGGGTGGTGAAGAAATGGTAAAAGAAAATCTAAAGTTTGAAGAGACCATCTTGTTCGAACCTGAAAAGTGTACCGGATGCAAGGCCTGTGAATTAGCTTGTTCCTTTAGGAAAACCGATTATTTCTCCCCTAAGGGTGCATCCCTGAAAATTGACCATAGGCCCCTGGAACGGGAAATAAGCGCAGAATTTTTCGAAAGCTGTAATCTATGTTTTGATCTTAAGGTGCCGTTTTGTATTGAATTTTGTTCGGCGAAGGCTCTATCCCTAGGGCGTAAATAGCTGTAGATCGTATCATGGGGCTGGCGTATTTCAGCTTTAATCGATCAAGATACAGGTATATACAAAGTATACAAAGGAGGGCATTTATGAAAGCGTTTAAACTTGTTAAACCGAATCAGGCTACCGGAGTAACAAAAGATGTGTACGAGGACATTATAAAGACCTGGGGTAAACATAGGCTTGTTCCGGTTTGGGGTTTCTGGGGCAATGATCATGTGGTGGTTAAGGCGATGTGGGATGTTGTTAAACATTTAAAGGTAGAACCGACGGCGACGCCGAAAAAATACCTCTTTGCCATATCCTTGATAACTGCGGTACAAAATGATTGTGATCGTTGCGTTAATACCCACGAAAGGGAACTTATCCGCGATCTTAACTTAACAGCGGAGTTCGTGGACAACATTAAAAATTACGAAGAAAGTTATAAGGCTGGTAAACTGGAAAAGGAATATTATCTCGCCCTTAAATTAGGGTTAGCCGTTGCCGGGGGAGAACAGGTATCCGATGAACTTTGGATCCAATTAAACGATTGTTTTAATCAAAAACAAATATATGAAATGATCATCATATCGTTGCTGGATTCTTGTTTCTCCCGTTACGGTGTGGCTATGGCAGCTTTTGAGGATTCCTTCGATTGGCCTGAGGAATATACACCTTCGGCGAAATACCGAGAGGTAATGAAAAAATAACTGGGAGGGAAAGGAATGAAAAAACTATCTAAAGGTATTGCTGTTGTGCTAGTTTTAGGTTTAATCCTTACCGTGTTTTTAGTGGGCTGTTCCACGGATGGCGAAAAAAGTAAGGGCGGAGGTTCGAAAAGGATTTCGTTAAAGCTAAACGCATCGGATGTTGGTTCTACGGGCCATTCGACATCAACCCTTATTGCCAGTGTCCTAAATAAAAATTTGCCGAAGGAGTATAATTATACAGTTACCGTTCACCCGTATCCGGGGCCCGATCCTGCTATGAAAGCAGCTATGGTTGGGGACGGTGATATATCCCTTACGGCGGATGTCGGGATGAGACAGTTCTACGACCGTGTCGGGACATACGAGAAATTTGAGCCAACCAGCGAAGAATTGGTCCACACATTCTATTACTATCCGATGGAATCCTTTATGACTGTGTATACGCCCTTGGCAAAGGATTATAATTGCTGGGATGATTTTAACGGAAAACCCGTTTTCTATACCCCCGCGGGTTATATGAACTGGCTTAACTGGGAGCGTACCTTCAACGCCCTAGGGTATGAAATGAACCATATAGAGGTCGACTCATCGGTAGTGGCTGATGCAATGGAATCCGGTACGGTAGTCGGTAGTGCAACGTATACCACCGCAGGAAGGGCCTTCGCACCCTGGTGGAAGGAAGCGGAGATGAGGGTAGACGTAACCGTCGTCAATCCAAGCGAAGAAGAAATACAAAGGCTTGAGGATGCGGGATTGTCGACTCTTAGAATTGATCCTAAGAAAGTATTCTCCCAGGATGTAGGCGTTGATGAAATAATCGCAGTACCGATTCTCTTTGGGCTAAATGCTAAGACGGATATATCAGAAGATTTCATATACACCATGATAAAGGTCCTCGAAGAAAATGCACAATCCCTGGCGGATAGCGATCCTAGTTTGAACCCGCTGGCGGAGGATTTTGTAGGGATGCAAGTAGCCGGTATTAAAGCGAATCCAGATATCCCCGTTCATCCGGGACTTGCACAGTATCTCAAAGAAATGAATGTTTGGGACGAGGAATGGACTATAGTAGAATAGCAAAGGGTGTATGCGGTTTGCCTTTATGGTAAACCGCATGCACAGCCTAAACTAATCGCCGAAAAACTGTAGCAATTAATATAGTATTTAAGGAAAGGGGGAATCGGACATGGATAGAGTCAAATCTGTATTTACCGTTAAGAACTTATATCTAGCAATAGCCTCAATATTCTTTATCCAGATAGTATATTATTTCTTTACCGGGGCCGGGGGAGCACTACATCTGGCTATACGTCTAATCCCTTTAACTACTATCCTCTTTTTTCTTGGCGCAATCAGAAAAGGAAAACTGTATAAAGGCTTAGGAGAGACCTGGAATAAGATTATCGTAGCAATATATATAGCGATTGGTTTCGGAGTATTGTTTTATCTAGAGGCGGAGTATGAGAATCTTTTCTTATATAGAGCCGGAGCATATACGAAAACCGATCTTTTAGTCGGTGTTCTTATTTTTCTCCTGATTCTGGAGATAGCTCGTAATACACAGCCGATTTTGTTTTGGGTTAATATAGGTTTAATTTTCTATTGTTTGTACGGTTATTTATCACCGCTGGATTTTTTCTGGCACCCGGGGACAAATATCTTTAGGATAATTACTTCATCAACTATAGAATTCAGTACAGGGGTGTTCGGGAGGTTTGCCCAACTTGCCCTGACCATGGTTTCTTCGTTTTTATTGTTAGGGGCTGTGGCTAAGGCTTTCGGTGCAGAACGGGCAATCGTAAGGTTTGTTTATAGTCTACTTGGCAAAAATGAATACAATTTGCCCCAGGTGGCAGTTATCAGTTCCACTGCTATTGGATGTGTCAGCGGAAGCGGTGCGGCAAGTGTCGCCATTACGGGAGGGTTTTCTATTCCATTGATGATCGACCACGGGTTTCCCCCGATATACGCTGCAGCGGTTCAAACGTCTGCGGCGATGGGGAGTCTCATTATGCCGCCGATTATGGGAGTAGCGGGATTTTTGATGGCGGATTTCTTAGGAGTGACTTATTGGGATGTAGTGGTTAGAGCCTTCGGCGTAGGAATACTGTATTACCTAACTGTAATGATGGCGGTATACCTTATCAGTATAAGGACGGTCAAAGCAAATAGGGAGTTTGTAGCGCCGCAGGTTCCAGCCTATGATAAGGTTAAAACTTATGTGTTTATAATAAGTGTCCTGGCCTTAATTTTATTGATGGGCGTTTTCAAATATGGGCCTATGCGGGCGGCGGTTATTGTAGCTACGATGTATGCAACTCTGCTTATGGCAGTGCATCTTTATTATAAATACTATAAGAAGGAAGAGGCCTTTAAAAATGAGAAGGAAATAAGTATTTTAAAGACAATTATAGAGAGCTATGCAGATCTAACAGTAAATTTAGTTCTGTTGATGGCAACTATAGGATTGATGATAGGTTTATTTACGATAACGGGCTTTATTACCCGTATGGGCGACCAATTAGTTAGCCTCGGATCTACAAGTTTAATTTTAACTATTATTGTAACCTGGGCCTTTGGATGGATAGCCGGTATGGGATTGCCGCCAAGTGCAGCCTATATAATTATAGCGGTCGCTGCGGTGCCCGCCTTTACGACTTTGGGGATCAACCCATGGGTTACCCATTTCCTAGTATTTATTATCTCCGTAATGGGCGAGTTCTCACCACCTACTTCGATGGCATCGGCGGTGGCGTCAAAAATAGCGGATACACCGTTCCTAAAAACTGTAATGCAGGGGCTTAAGATATGCACCCCAATATTTATAATCTCCTTTGCTATTTTCGCAAGGTCAGATTTAGTCGTTCAGCCGGGGATAAACCAAATTATAAATCTCATTATAATCGCCGCGGGATGCCTCGGCACTTGTTTCATACTCTATGGAGTATTTAACGAAAACACGGCGTTGAATGTTCTGTTCAAGGGGGGCATAACCGTATTTGCGTCGTTGGCATTGTTTCATCCGAATATCGTGTTCGCTTCCGTCGGTGCGGCGATTGTATATGGCCTTCTTATAAAGGGGGTTTCCCAGCACAAAAGAATTGTGGCGCATAAAAACAGATAAAAAGATCCATAAATAGATTGATACCGAAGGGGGCAAAGGCCCCCTTTTTTGATATGGTATATGGCAAGAGGTGGCAGGGGGACGCGAATGTGGCAGGGGGACGTTTTGTTTGCCACATTTTTAGCCCTACCCCGGGGTGGAGATGTGTCCCCTATCGTTGTACCGGCATTAGGCTATCCTCGCTTCGCATCCCATGGGACACCAGAATACTATTAATCTGTCGACGAAAACCGGGCAAATATCAAGCCGGGTGATAAATGGTTCGATTCATCTATATTTAATTTATTTTTGCAATAAATATTTATCTAAATCTTTAATATCGTTTATATCAAATATATCCTCCGCAATGCTTTCTATAACTTCAATCTTGGCGTTCAAAAGTTTTTCTTCGTATACCCTAGGCATTTCCGGGAACCTTTTTTTAAGCAGTTTTATAACAAGTTTTATTTTACCTTCTG
>CAZDSH010000062.1:0-9000 GCA_964508195.1 uncultured Clostridiaceae bacterium | reverse complement strand
GATTTGGCGTCCTGCCAAATCTACGGGTTTTCTGCGGACCTTCGGCGAGTTTCCTATGTGGCAAACAAAACGTCCCCCTGCCACATTACCCACGAATGTGGCAAACAAAACGTCCCCTTGCCACATAGCTTCGCATCCCATGGAGCAAAAATAACAACCTACGTATTGGGGCCTAAATCGATCAAAGGGGAAATATTTATGAATAAAGGATTCACCCTTAACGAAACTAGGGAAATACTAGAAAAGTTTAATATAAAGCCTAACAAGGGCCTAGGTCAAAATTTCCTTATAGACAAAAACATATTGACCAAGATATTAGCCGCGGCACAGATAGGCTCCGAAGATCAGGTATTAGAGGTAGGGCCGGGGATCGGAACCCTTACCCGTGCATTAGCATCGACGGCACGGCGCGTAGTGGCCGTTGAACTGGATAGGCGGCTAATGCCCGCTCTGGAGTATACCCTCAGATCCTTCAATAACGTAAAGCTGATTAGTGCAGATATTTTAAATATTGATTTACATACCCTTTGGAAAGATAATTTTGCCGGCACTTTTAAAGTAGTGGCAAACCTGCCCTATTATATTACTTCGCCCGTTATAATGGGTTTCCTCGAAGGGGCATTGCCCATAGACAGTATAGTCGTAATGGTACAAAAAGAGGTCGCCCAAAGGATGAACGCCGGCCCCGATACTAAGGACTACGGCGCTTTAAGCGTAGCGGTGCAATACCGCTGCCGGGTTAATATTATAGCGGATGTTCCTCCGACGGTTTTTATGCCGCCGCCGAGGGTAACTTCCGCGATTATAAGGCTGGATATAAATAGGGCTGATGATAGGGCATGCGACACAAAGGACGAAGGATTACTGTTTCGCCTCGTAAAGGCCGCCTTCGGCCAAAGACGAAAAACTTTAATAAACGCCCTGGATAGCGGCCTCAAAAGTTTTGATAGGCATGATATAGAAAATGCCCTTGGAAAATGTAATATAGATATCCGCCGAAGGGGTGAAACCCTTTCTATAGAAGAATTCTGTTCCCTTGCCGATTGTTTATACGATAAGGCGGGGGAATAGGTACCCCTTTTCTCCGCCCTGCCGACTCGTTTCCATAGCCCATTGTGCCAGCCCATTACTATATATAACGTAATAAAGACTTTACATCTTCTAGCGTATCATCCTGGGCGTAGTACTAGCGTGTCATCCTGTGAGCATAGCACCAGCGTGTCATCCTGAGCGTAGCGAAGGATCTTATGTCTGCCTCCAAGAAGATTCTTCGGGCTTCGCCCTCTTAAATGACAAGTAAAGTAATATTATTAACACTTTATATATATATTATTTCGAAATATTTATATCCGCCACCAGCACCCCTGTAATAACCTTTGAACTGTCCCTTATCGGCGTTGCAAGGGTTATACAAAAATCCTCCGTCGCGCTGGATACGTATGGTTCTGATTGATAGGTGTTGCCCCCCATAGCCCCTTTAAAATAATCCCTATGGACTATGCTTTCGCCCTTTAATGCATCAATAGTCGTTACTTTAGCTATGCCTTCGGTATCCACGTAGGCGAGTAGCTCTAAATAATCCCGCTGGGCTACGCTCTTTAGCATAGCAGACTTTATCCCGGCTAAATCCTCCTTTGTGAAGATGGGGCTGTCTATGAGTTCGGCTACTATTTTATGTGCATCGGCGATTCTTTCCCTGTGTTCATCCCGCAGTTTTAACCCCTTTTTGTAATCAATAAAACTGTTATTTAAATCCCTGGCCATTTCATCAAGGTTTTTGATAAGGTCAAAGACTTGCTCCATTGCTGCGGACTGTTGTTGCGCCCCCGCCGCGGCCTGTTGCGCCCCCGCTGAGGATTGCTGGACCGATGCCACTATATCTTCCATAAGGGTTCCAATTTCATCGGCCCTTTGTTTCTGCCGTTCCGTAAGCCCTTGCACCTTCTCAAAGGATAAAACAATGGCCCCTATTACATCGTCAACTTTATTAAAATCACCCCGGGATATATCCGCCCTTTTAACGTCTTCCCTGGACCTAGTTGCTTGCTCCTTCATGCTTTCGGCAACGAGGGTTATCTGCTCGGAGATGGTCTCTATAAGCCCTTTTATTTTTGCGGAGGAGGCTGCGGATTGCTCCGCGAGCTTTTTTACTTCATCGGCTACCACCGCAAAACCCCTTCCCTGCTCCCCCGCCCGGGCCGCTTCAATGGCGGCATTTAACGCCAACAGACTCGTCTGATCGCTTATATCCGATACCTCTATAGTTATGCCGGATATTTGTTTTGCATACCCCTCTAAGGTCGTAACTTCCCTGGCCAAGGTATCATTTATATCAGAAGTCATTCGGATACTATGTATTAAATCCCCGAGCCTTTCTATACTGGCACCGGTGATCCTCTGCATACTGACGGCATCCTCCAGGGTTTTTTGTACGAAACCTTCAATCCGCCCGGAGGCATCGGCCATATCCCTTACGCTGTCCATCGTGTCCGCGGCGGCCCCCGATATAGTTTCTATACCCCCGGCGGTTTCCGATACGTTAACCGCTATTTCCTCAGCGGAGCGTTTCGTGTCCTCCACATTTGCAAGTATGCCCTGTACATAGTTTTTAGTTTTCTCCGAGGAAGTGAGTATATTGCCCATAAGTTTTTTATTCCCAAACAAAATCCTGTTCATGGCGCCGGATACTTTGCCATAATCCCCCTTAAGATTCTCCGGAAGGGTTTTTAGCATATTTCCTTTTTCGATCTCATTGAGGATTGTTCTAATTTTTCTAATCGCTTTTCTATCTGAATACACCGTTAGTACAAATAAAATCATAAGCAAAACCACTGTGCCAGCGAACAATATCGTTCCCCTATCCATAAAAAGGTTTCCCAATGTCCCGAAGGGCAAGGTGTCGTTCCCCGTCATCATCGCACCCCCTATTTTATATGGCCTTTTGATTAGGCGGCTCTTACGTTCCTTCGTTATTATAGGCCCCTGGGTTTTATCCCCGGAGTAGCTAATACCCATTAACTATTTAATTCTATATATCCAACGGGAAACCTTTAACATCTGTAGGATGTTGGGCGTTATATATTGTTAATTCCGTCGTGCCAAAGCTCTCTCCGGCCCCAGAATGTCTATTTAACCCTAGCCGATGTTTAATGCCGGCCCCAGTATCATGAGTACTACGTTAAAATATACCAAAAGGGATAATACATCTATAATAGTAGTAAGCAGCGGTGCGGCTATAAGGGCCGGGTCAAGGCCCACTATCTTTGCAAGGATAGGCAATATCGCGCCGGTAAGTTTCGCTAATACGATAGTTAAAAACACCGTTATAGAAACCGCGAGGGCTACGGGTACCGGCTCTTTTTCAAAAATTATTATGCGCACGAAATTAGTTACGCCGAGGGAAAGGCCCACCACGAGGGAAACTTTCAATTCTTTGAATATAATGTTAAGGGTATCCTTACGCTTTAACTCCCCCACCGCCATGCCTCGTATTATTAAAGTAGAGGACTGCATCCCTGCGTTGCCGCCGGTATCCATTAACATAGGTATAAAAACCGTAAGGCTGATCGCTGATTGCAAAATAGCCTGGAAATGCTCTATTATATTACCCGTAAGGGCGGCGGAGACCAAAAGGACCAAAAGCCAAAGGATTCTTTTACGCGCCAAGGAGAAAACCCCCATTGAAAGGTAATCGTATTCTGTAGTCTCCAAGGCCGCCATCTTATGAAAGTCCTCGGTGCCCTCCTTTTCTATAACGTCTATTATATCGTCGACGGTTATTATGCCTATAAGCCTATCCTCATGGTCAAGGACCGGTACCGCAAGCAAATCATATTTTTTAAATAAAGCCGCCACGGGCTCCTGATCGTCGGTAGTCTGTACCGATAGGACATTTTCGTCCATAAGATCCCCTATTATTGCATCGTCCTCGGCCATTATTATATCCTTAAGGGACACGGTCCCCCTTAAATGCCTTTTAGAATCCATTACGTAGCAGGTGTATATAGTTTCTTTATCCACGCCGATCCTTCTTATATGTTCCAGTGCCTGGGAAGCAGTATAATGCTCCTTAAGGTCTACATATTCGATCGTCATTATGGAGCCTGCGCTGTTTTCAGGAAATTTTAAAAATTGGTTTATAATGCCCCGTTCCTTTGCGGATACGTTTCGTAGCACTTTTTTCGCTACGTTGGCGGGCATCTCCTCTAAAAGATCGACCTTATCGTCAAAGGCCAGTCCCGATAGAAGGCCCCGGATACCACGATCCGTTATGGAGTTTATAAGGTTCCATTGTTCACCCTTATCCATGTGGGAAAATACACCGGAGGCCAGATCCTTTTTAAGCAGCCTAAATAATATAACCCTCTCTTCCGTGCTAAGCTCCTTAAAGTACTCGGCCAGATCCGCCCCGTGCCAGTTGTTTAACTGCTCAACTAACTGTTCAAAATTTTTCTGCCTGTATAGCTCCCTTAAATTGTCCATGGGGAACAACCTCCTTCCTGGTGTCGGGGATTTACTGCAAAAATAAAACTTCCTCGATAATGAAGAAGCTTGTAAAACAGGCTCCCCCTCGTTGAGTTTTGGCACTGCACAGCTTTGGATGCACATGTTACATCCAGCTACATTAGATAAACCTTATTCCGGTAATACCTGTTGACCCGTTGGCGTCTCTCGACATTTCCGGGTAGTAGCGTTTATCTGTGCAGGAGCCTCACCTAACGAAATATTCATCTACAATCCTATTATATATAACTCCCCGGTAGATTTCCATTATTTTTTCTAAAAAGGGTATACTCCGTGGCTTGGGAACACGGGTTTTAAAGGTTCCATGCTAATGGTTGTGTCCTATGTTCCAGACAATAGCACACACGTTAACGGTTCCTCATAATATATACTAAACAATATGCTGGATATTATGCTAGGGAGTGCCGTTATGAGGGAAATAAAGATCGGTGACTTTGTTGCGCGAAGGTCCTATAACTATGATGTGCTCTTTAAGGTTAACGATGTGTTAAGGGATGCCGAGGGTAACGTGCTTTATATATTAAAGGGTGTAAATATGCGTATCATAGCCGATGCCCCCGCTAAGGATTTAATGTTACAGGACAAAAGCGATATAGAAAAATTTGAAAGGGATAACCAAAGGGCTGTTATGAAGGGTTTGATCAGTGCCGGGGCCCGCTATCGCAACCGAGGTGTAGTCAGGGATATAAAGGAAAGGATAAGGGATGTTTTTTTATATAAAGGTGAAGAACCCCTTAAAAGGCCAGGTAGGATACTGCACTTAGACGGGGACGAGGATTATCTGAATATATGCAGTAAGGCATACGAAGATATGGGGCTCTATGCGGAGGGTGAGTACGTGCCCGAGGACCTGCAACCTCGGCAGGTTGCCGGCATGCTAAGGGTTCATCTGCCGGATATACTGGTGCTGACGGGGCACGATGCCATAGGCAAAGGTAAAGACAAATACAATATAAGAAGCTATAGAAACTCCGGGTATTACGTAGCCGCCGTAAAGGAGGCCAGGGGTTTTGAACCCTCCTATGATGATCTCGTCATTTTTGCCGGGGCGTGTCAGTCCCACTTCGAGGCAATATTGGCGGCGGGGGCCAACTATGCCAGTTCCCCTAAAAGAGTCCTTATACATGCCCTCGATCCCGTGTTTATTTGTCAGGGCATCGCCTGTACGAGTATTGATAGCATAGTTCCGGTGCGGAAGTTAGTATCAAAGACCGTGGCGGGCCTCGGGGGTATCGGTGGCCTGGAAACAAGGGGCAAATACAGAGAAGGTATACCGGGGCCCGGTGTTGCAGGGATGGGATAGAAGGGGGGGTAGGGGACATTGAAAGCCTATGACGATATTTATGTAAACATATATAAAGCCTCCGAAAAGGGATGTAAAACGATGCCCTTAGAAATGCTGACGGCGGAGATGTTAGCCTTATCAACACCCTATACCTTCGATGCGGAAGCATTAAAGGCCCAAGGGGTCATTATAAGGACAAATATAGCACGGCAGCTACCTATCTATGACGGCAGGGGCTGTAACTTGTATGCCGGGGCTGACGTATGCGATACCGGGCATTGTATCAATTGGATGCCCTATACCGTACAGGCCGGGGCCTATAAGGGGAATAAACCGTGCAAAAATCGGGAAAGAATAATAGAAGCGATACAAAGTACCCGGGGAGAGATAATAACCCTCAACAACAGGCCTATAATGGCTTATTGCCATGAATGTTGCGGCGGTGCTACGGAAAATGCAGAGGATATAATCGGAAACAAAGTTGCGTACCTAAGGCGTGTGCTATGCGATCATTGTAGGGGTTCCATAGGTTGGAAATACGAGAGGGAATTCCCGTTGAAAGAGATCAAAGATAGGTTAAGCATAAAAAAGAAGGGCACTGGGGATTTGGGATGTCCTTTAATAGAAGGATTTATAGATGATGTAGATTGCGATGATATGGGGAGGATAAAGGGCCTACGGATAGGAGGCAAATCCTTTAAAGGTGTAGATATAAAAAGGTTATTAGGCCTTACTTCTACACGATTTACATGGGAACCCGTTACTTTAAAGTTTATATGCAGGGGTAAGGGGCACGGCCTTGGTATGTGCCAATACGGTGCAGCGGCTATGGCCCGGGACGGTTGCAATTATAAAGAAATTATTAATTATTATTTTACCGGCGTACAAATAACTACTATAGCCGGAACCGGTGATATGCCGTTAACGGGGAAAGTATTTGTTCTAGATCCCGGACATGGTGGCGACGATAGCGATGATAGCATAGGCCCCGGTGGGCTTAGGGAAAAGGACGTTAACCTGGATATTGCCCTTAGGCTAGGGGGGATGCTAGAAGGGTTTGGGGCAAAGGTTTTTTTAACCCGAACCGAGGACAAAGGTGTATTGCTTTCCGATAGAGCGAGTATGGCCAATGGGATCAGGCCACATTTTTTTATCAGTATACACCAAAACAGTTTTTATAATCCCGGCGTCTCAGGCACGGAAATATATTATTACAACGGCGATACCCAGGGCAAAAGGCTGGGCCTTTGTATAATGGATAAACTAGTTAGCGAGTTAGGTGTCCTTGACAGGGGCGTACAAAGGGCAAACTTTTATGTATTACGGGAAGTAAAGGTTAGCTCACTACAACTGGAGCTTTTTTATATAACAAACCCCGACGAAGAAAAAAAACTCCGGTGTAGGGAGTTTAGGACAAAGGTTGTAAAGGTGCTATGTAATGGAATAATGTGCTATTACGGTTGCGAAAGTTTCAAGTAGGCGTAATCCCGCTATTAATCATAGGGACAGGAATAATGTAAGTTTTTTGCATTGACAATAGTATAAGTTCATTGGTACAATAATTATTTGCCTATTACGATGATTTATGTTAATATATATGTATACAGATGGGGCAAAGAGGTGATATTTAGTGCGGGTAAACGATTCCCTCAATAAAATAAAAAAAGATGTTGAAACATGTGTCGGTGAAAAGGTCAGGCTGAAGGCCAACAAAGGCCGGCGTAGGACCTTTGTTAAAGAAGGGATACTTGAATCTACCTACCCATGTATATTCGTCGTGAAGTTTAACACAGATCAGAACTCCATAAGGCGGGTTTCCTATAGCTACTCGGATATTCTTACCGAGACGGTGGAGCTTACCCTTTGTAGCGAAAACCGTAGGATAAAATGTAGCTGATAGTAAAAAGAGCGGCGTAAGGCCGCTTTTGCTAGTTGGTATGCCAACATCAACATGAGGAGGCGGGCGATTTTCGATGAAAAGGCTTGTAGTGGCCCTAGGGGGCAACGCGCTTCAAAAGGGCAACGGATCGGCAACGGCTGCGGCACAGCGTGAGGCCGTAGGAGCTATGGCACGCTGTATAGCGGGGCTTACGGAAAAGGGCTACGAGGTTATAATAACCCATGGCAACGGACCCCAGGTAGGGCGTATAGTATTACAAAACGAAGGGGCATCCCATGTAACTCCGGCGATGCCCCTGGATGTTTGCGGAGCGATGAGTCAAGGTATGATAGGCTATCATATTCAGCAGGCCATGGGGACGGAATTAAGGAGGCGGGGTATCCTAAGACCCGTCGTAACATTGGTGACCCAGGTAATAGTCGACGGGGAGGACCCCGCCTTTAGGGAACCCACAAAGCCCATAGGACCCTTTTATAGCTTTGATGAGGCTAAGAAATGGGAAAGGGAAAAGGGTTACACCGTTAAAGAGGATGCCGGCAGGGGATGGAGGCAGGTGGTTCCATCGCCGGAGCCCGTGGAGATAGTGGAGCTTGCAGCTATAAAGGCCCTTATAGAATCTAAAGTGATGGTAATAGCCGCGGGGGGAGGAGGTATCCCGGTTATCCGCAGGGACGATGGTGTCCTCGAAGGCGTAGCCGCCGTTATAGATAAGGATTATGCGTCGGAAAGATTGGCGGAGGATATTGGCGCCGACAGGTTCATTATGTTGACTGCTGTGGAAAAGGTTTCGTTAAACTTCGGTACACCCGGACAAAGGGATCTCGATGTGCTCACGACGGAAAAGGCTAGGGAATACATAAAGGAGGGTCACTTTGCACCGGGTTCTATGTTGCCTAAGATAAAGGCGGCTATTGCCTTTGCGGAATCAAAAAAGGGAAGGATAGCGATAATATCCTCCCTCGAGAAGGTAATGGATGCGCTAAGGGGCAAAACCGGCACCATACTAACGCATTAGCAGAGTGTGGCAAGGGGACGGCGAATGTGGCAGGGGGACGCGGGTGTGTCACAGGTGTGTCACAGGGACGGGGGTAGTGTCACACGTGTGGCAGGGGGACGTTTTGTTTGCCACATTTTTAACGTGCCGGCATTAGGCTATCCTCGCTTCGCGAATGTGGCAAGGGGACGTTTTGTTTGCCACATTTTTAGGTATGATCCGTAGGCCGCCTTCAGGTATCTTTGCTCCATGGGTACTCGCTAATGCAAAAATGCTTTAGAGGAAACTAAAGCCTCG
>CAZDSH010000061.1:0-9053 GCA_964508195.1 uncultured Clostridiaceae bacterium | reverse complement strand
ATACAAAATTATGCTTGGCAGATCAACAAAAAAGCCCATCAAAGCATTGATACTAACCGACCCGCCAACCTCCCGGGAAAACCATGGGAGCTTGTACTTGGCGCAGCAATAAAACCCCCTATTATCTATCGCCTCTAGATTAAATATTCACATAAAAATTGAGGTTTTTTAAATTCAATTCAGTTACTATTCCCCTCGCCCATTCCTCCTTTTCCTCCCTTTACCGCTCCGAAGAATCGTAGTAACAGCGGGCAGATCCTCACCCTTTTGAATAATGGCCCTAAACTGCCATCTACCATCAATACGGGTATAATGGGCTTTACGATTTTTCGTTAATCGGAACTCTTTGGCATGCCGCAGCTCTCGGATAATAGTGCCTAAAGCCTGTTCATAACTCATCCATGGCGCAATCCTACTTTGAAACTGCCGCACGGCATGGGGGGTAATGAAAAAATCCCCAGCAAACATTCGTCCACCCCTCTCCTTATAGATCAGCCTTTTTCGTATTGCCTATATTGCACATGGGAGAACTTTTTAATTAATTGTATTTCACCGTTCGGCCCTATCATTTCCTCGGCATCTCTTTTGGTAGTGGCGTATACCGGCACAAGCCCTTTAGAAAGTGCCAGATTGACCATTATATATGTTGCGCCAAAATCCCCCTGTATCAAAACAAAATCCCCGGGCCTAGCATCGCCTATAAGCCATTCCGCTATCGGGGCTAAATAATCTTTAATGGAACGGGTATCCGGCGGTATATTCGACCAAAGCCCTTGCAAGGGTACCGGAAGATATATACATTCTTTTATTCTTAATTGTTCCTTCGCCTGATTTTTTTGTTCGTCGGTTAACCTATGGGAAAATATCAGATATAGATTCTTCAATCTACAAACACACATCCCTTACCATATTTTTAACAATTTTAATACGACAGCATAGAGGCCTAAGTCCTACATTTCGTCTACTAATCAGTCTTTATTATCGGTTCCGGAAGAAACGAGGACTTTTATAATGGATAAAGTTTAGGTATATCTTTTATCTCTCTATTGTCGAATAATAATTTATATATACTCTTCAAATGAGTCTGACATTCTTCAATATCTTGTTGGAAATAGCCTACCCTTAAACGCCCGTGTTTCCTCGGGCCTTTTTCATCCTCGATATACCCGGCATGTGCGATTACATTCCTTATTTTATTAATTGCATCATAATTTTCGTATAGCAACTTATAGGATTGTATATCACTTGTTTTAAATTTCGTTCTCATTATTGATTTTATCTTATCCCTTTGCGCACTACTGGTTCCTATTCTATAACCCGCATCTCCATAGGCTTCTGCTATCTTGGTTACGATGCTTTCGGCTAAACATATATACCCATTAGAATATCTCTTGTTTTCAAAATACCATTTCGCAAGTTCAAATTGTAATCCGCTATTAGTATTTATCCCCTTAAATCTTTTAATAAAATTGTTTAAGTAGGGCTTTAAATATTTAAACACCGGAGTGGGCAGATCTTCAAGTTTGTCCAAATAGTGATTGAGGCTATCTATCTCTCTTTTTAAGTCAGTAAGATAGTTAATGTTAAGAAGCTCTGATGTATTTTTAATCTTTTGTCCGATTCCCTTATCATCTAATAGTTCCGCTATAAGATAACCATTCCCGTAATTAGTATAGTCGTATACGCCCCTGGCCCATGAAGATATTTCGAATAAAGGACTTAAATCAACAACAGGCGTATACCCAAATTCCTTACTTGCATCCAACATACCATAATAAATACCGGCTAACTTTATTTCTTTTTCGTAATTTAAAGTTTGAATAAAATTCATCATAAGATACATGAATATAGGTATTGAACGAAAGGAATGGGTTATATCCAAATAAACCTCATCACCGCGATTTAGATTATCCCCTATACCCATAAAAATGTCAAAATTATTCCACAGTTCTTCCTGATTGACCCCATAATCAATAATAAAACACCGTGAACCACCGGATGCTTCCGGATAAATATGTTTTAAATATATATCTATCGCTTCGTTTGCCTTATCAAGGTCCCCTGTTTTTAACAATGGTTTTTCATAACGTGAATCATAGGCCATTTTTCCTACTTCCATCCAATAATCTTCATTAAGCCCCTGATGTGCTTTATCCATAAAATAATAGTATACTTGTTCCCACATGGATCTCACCGTGCCTACGAAGAATATTTTGTCTATATCCAATTCCTCAGCGAGGGCTGATGCAAAAAAAGAGGTCTCGTATTCAGCTATACCTCCATCCCCAAATTCGAATTTGTATTTCGTCTTACTATATCCTCTATCAGCCGGAGCCTTTCCCAGTCCCAAAGGCGATATAAGTACCCTAGCCATATTCGCACACACTCCCTTATACAAATACATATCGGTTCTTTAGTCAATAAAACGCCTGATTGTTTTTACTTTCTTTATGTTTTTTCCCCTCGGGTTTTTCCACTGCTTAGGTCTATTTGAAATATACCAATCAGCAAGATACCTTGCTATCTCTCCCTTGATAGCTTCATTTTCATCCCCTTCTAGGCGTTTTATCCATTTCACGGTGAGACTTTCCATAAAAGTCCCGTCCTTTTCGCTATATCCTTCGTCCTCCATATCTCGCCTGATAGGGGATACGTTAGCTAACTTTCGTTGCATTATTTCCTTTTCAACCTTTTGTTTTATTCTTTCTTGATATGCTCTTTCCGTACCCTCCGCTGATTTAAAACAGCCATATCCTATTGCGGTTTTTGCGCCGGCACCTATGGTGGTCAATGCCTCATCAAGCCATTTTGCAACTATGGAACAACTCCTAACATCTTTTTTTGTTCTGGGGCTGATAAAGAAAACAAATTTTTGCCCTTTAGCCACTGTTAAAAAGGGTATTGGTACTGGATTGCTCCAATCACCGGGGCACTCGCCATCAGCGTAATAGGGGGCATAATGGGGCGTCATTATATCCGCATTAAGATTTACCCTGCCGTAGGATAGCGCATCGTGAAATATTACTTTGCCAACCCATTTTTCCGTATTATCCTCGGCATTATAACCGAATATTTCTTCAATTCCTTTATAACTGCCTTTCTTCCAATTCTCTGCCCAATCCCTTACAAGACCTTTTATTGAGCTTCCTGGTATGTAGGGCACGCCTAATATATGATGCATTAAAAACCCCACTTCTATTGGGTGATCAAGCCCCGTTCCCGTTATAAACCGTTCTTGTAACTCGTATATCTTAAATATACCGCCTAACCCATGGACAAGCCGGTACATCCGTTCAATGTGTTCATCTAATAAAGCCTTATCTATAGCTTTACCTTTATTAACGACATCAGCGATAAACTTTTGTTTCTCAATACTGTTAAAATTTTTCCCCCAGCTATGGCACAGCTTTTGGTAATACAGGCTTAAGTTTACGCTACAATCATCTTTATTTAAATCCAGCCTATCAAATATCCCCCGGGCTTGCTTATACAACGGTAAATTCATAGGGATTTCACCCCTTCGGAAAACGATGCGGTAGCGAATTTTTTCAGCCATTCCAGCATTTTAAGGGCTTCAGCCTGGGCTTTTATATACGCGCTACGGTCGTTTTTTATTATTGCCTCCATCAGATTCTTTTCACGATAGGGAGCCCTGTCAAAACCTGCACAAAGCCAACTCTCCAAATCCCTGTACAGCATCTGATCGGGATTTCCTTCCTGCCCTTTGCCCACCGAGAGCAACATAGCAGCCGTTTGGCCCAACCCGCACATTATTAATGTTGCAGGTAGACTTTTAACTTTAGCTAAATACCTTGCCCGTTTTTTATCATCTTTTCCAAGCATACTTCCTCTTTTTTCAATTGTTTTTAACGCATATCTTGCCCTTTCTTGTTCTAAATCTCTACTCATTTTCTACATCCCCCTCCCAGCAGTTCAAGATGCACCAACCTTGACCTACGGTTTCGTTACCTCCTATTTGAATGTAGGGGTTTTCAAGAAAAGCTTTCTTCAACATTTTCAAGGATGCACTATTGCCGAACCGACTTATACATAAAGAGTAAAATAGTGTGTCTGATGGTAAACATTCTTCATACCAAAGATTTTCACTTTGTTTTGTGTTTTTCTCCAGTTTATTCCTATCCCGTATTTCTACACCATATTTGGCAAAATAGACAAATTCATCATCATTTATTACTATCAACTGATCCAGTAGCCTATCCCTTAACGAAACATGGAATAAAAGGGGCTTTATTATTTTAATCAGTTTATTAATAAAATTGTCATCTCTATACGGCTTAAAAACTATTTCTTCCAAAAGGATATCCTCTTCAACAGTATTGCATAAAGCCTTACCCTGTTCGATCCTTCGTACCGAGAACCCATCCTTTATGAAGCCGGCGAGCTTTAGATCCCTTTGAAACCTATCCAATATATATGGACATGTAACCCATTTATAATGCCCTATCAAGGACCTCACCGGCAGAAGAAGTATCCTACCGTCGGTAATAGCAATCTCTCCTACCCTGTCCTTTTCGCCAAAGATCTTAGCAGATGCGTCCCCATTCCTCCTATATTCGAAGCTCTCCCGAAAAGCCCCCTTTAACGAAGAACCGGTTATAACGGGATAATTAGTACTAGCCTCCCTTGCTATAGGGAGGTCAACTGCTCCCATTGCGCTTTCTGAACCTGGATGTATACTCGTTTCACTTAACAAACCTATTATTTCGGCTTTCATGTTAAACCCCCCAATTCCCAATTATTATTTGATTAAAACCCAATGGGTTTGTTACTTTACCATGCAAATCCTTTAAAATACCTATATCCTTTGCGTCGCCCTCATAAAACCACAAACTCCCCGGTGGCAGCATAGGGATTAATGGCCTGGGTTTTCTTGTTTCAAGGTCAAACCCCCCCACTTGTTTCATTTTACCAATACAGGCCGAAACACAATTACCCGGGATGTGAGGATACCCTTTTTTAATAAGGTTGCCCATGCTTTCTAACACACCTTCTATCGATTCCGATGGCCATATACAGCCCGGGGTAACCAAAATGACAGTAAACCTAACCTTGCCAGCTTCTACAGTCAGCTCCGGCATTGACGGTAATATCTCTTTATCGTCGGTTATTTGGATCGTAGCCAATCTTCCTTCCCCACCCAGAGTACAAATAGAAGAAACCTCCTGATGCCATTTTTCATCAATACCCTTGACCTTAACAACCATTGACAGCCCTGGTTCCGGCCTTATATGGGATGTAAAATACAACATCTTGTCCTTCGCAGTTCCAGTAGCCCTATCAATACCTATGCCGACCCTTTCTTCCTCTTTCCAAAGGTTTGTATTCTTATAAAAATTCTTTCCTTTTAATGTATCCTTTTCTCCGTTCAGAAGCGATTCCAGTGCTCTTCTTTTGATCATAAAATTGCTAATAGTTTTTGCACCCTTAATGCCCTTCGTTAAAACGGGTAACTTTACATCACCAATATCCGTGTTATACAACATTTCCCCGGGTATAACGCGGCTGAACTGGTCCATATTATTGTGTAATATATCTAAAGGAACATCAAAAATATAATCGTCATTGTATTTTAAATAAGGCCCCTCAAAGGAAATATCACCAAATTCGTTTTTATCGCCTAATTCCTTGGGAAAGGGTACATTCCCCTTAGGAAGCCAGCCCTGCCCTATCGCCAGTTCCGTTCTGACAGCACCCTGTAATGTAAACATATATGGAGGAAAGATACTTCTAATTCCAATCCCTCCGCCTTCGCCTGCATTATGGGGTGTACCATCTCTGAAAAACAGCGTATCCATCGCTTTGAACTTCCAGACCTTAACCGTCAACTATACCACCTCCTTGCTAAAAACTTTACCAATAGGGCACCATCAAAGTTCAGCCCCCGTTGTTCTTTAATCACACCATTTTCATCCCGATAGTATATCGTACATACTTTTAGCAGATCTTTCATAAGCGGTTCAACCTCTTTTGCTGCTAGCTCTACATCGCCTTTTGCTCGGCTTTTGATGTATTCAGCCGTTAGTAGTGTCAAAATATCTAACCCCTCCACCGATGAAACATCTTGCGAAAACAGGCTAAACCTTTTACGCATGTTGTAAACAAAGCTGTTAGAAATCCCCTCAACACCTTTTTTATCGGTAAAAGCCTTAGCCAACCTGCTAATCAAGTTCCCTTCCGCATATTCTAAAAAATGTTGCCAGGGCATAGCCCAAACCAAATCCGGACCCCCTGTATTCCATGTACAAATCGCAAGGGTTGATCTGCCATATTCTTTTTTGGCCGTATCGTCCAGTAATGTTTGAAGATTATTATAAATTCTATTCAAAGGCGCATGATGGTGTGCAAATATTATAGAGGCGGAAATCGTTGCAATTTCTTCCGAAAGGAAAATCGGTTTGAACAGATCCATATATTTATTCTTTAACTTAATAGCTGCATCTACCGCTGTATCTACGGGTAAAATTGCAAATACATCTTCACCGCCGGCATAAATCACTTTTCCGTTATATTTTGTGATAATGCTTGGCACTGTTTTACTAAAATCGGAAATAGCTTTACTTATTTGCGGTTTTTTATCCCTATTTTCCTGAAGAATTGCACCCATTTTATCGCCGTCCATGGCGAGCAATGCATAATAGGAATCCGCTTTAGCTCCTATTTTTTTATTTACATGTTCTAATACTTCCGCAAAGGCTTCCCTTTCTTCCCTTGTTGGGCCCGTGGATTTATCCCAGGAACTATCGTTTAAAACGGTATCCTTATTAAAACAATTCCCGTCTAATGATATAAAACTATTCAAGATTCTGTCCCTGCCGGCAAGCTCGGTTAGGCATCGTATGTTTGTTCCAAATTCGCTAGCGGGCATATTCAACTTTTTCGCTTCTTTTGCAAAATCCATTGCCAAGGATTTATCCTTTTCCATAACAAATCTTAACCATGGTACAGAAGACATATATACTGTCGATGGGAAATTCTCTGGGGCCTTTGTTCCTTTTAATTCGTTATAGGCCCGGGGAAATAATCTCTTTATTAGCGCGATAGCCGAAAGCCTTTCCCCTTCCTTTAAATTTAGTGTTCCTAATTGCAAACGCATTCCATCCCAGAACCGTCTTTGACTTTCACCTTCTTTTCTTCCAATTGGGCTTATGTAGCCCGATATTTCCTGAAGATTCCCAAACAATGTGCATTTATCCCCCGGCTCCACCGCAGGTATATAGCTTCGCCAGTTTTTCCTTTTATCCAATAGCGCATCATCTTCTTCGTCGGTTAATACCCATTGAACATTCCAGAAGCTTTCAACCTGTCGATCCCAAATTCCCTTGGTTCCCCTACCTAAATGCGCAGCTCCCTTTATATAGTTTTCCCAAACATGATCTGCGATTTCTTTCCAGGCTTTTTGTACTCTTCCTACACAGACATCCGGTGAAAATTTTATGGATACATTAGCTTGGAACCTGTTTGGCAAGGAACCGGCTTCCTGGCTTTTACCCATCCCTTCATAGGGCGGAAAAACAATAACTCCGTAGTTCTTATTAACTTCATCCATAGCCTGTTCCGTTAAATAAGAAAGTAAAAACGACCCTGTCCAATAATCCCTTAGCCTCCTTGCTTTCCCAACAAACTCCTGAACCGGTCCTATGGAAAAATAGAAATACCGTTGTTTAGTCAAGGCCTCACCTCCAATGCAGTAGAAAAGTAATCCATGAAATCATTTATAAGTTTAAAATCCACTTCGTGTTCAATTTTAACACTTTCTAAATCTTTAGCTTTCAGGGAAAGCATCGTGCCTCCGGGCAAAAAGTCCGATGGGAATACAGTCATAACAGGGATATATTTTTCGCCGTCTGACGTTTCTATTGAAATAATTTTTATAAATAATGGACTTGCACGCCTTGTCCTTTCTTCGCGTATAATAGGGTTTATTTCCACTTGCTTGTCTTCTAGAAGATAATTGTGCGGTAGCCCAAAGACTACTCGCTCCGGGTGTTTGTCAATATTGCATCCTTTTAAATAATCAGACACAATCTGGGCATCCCTTCCATAGCCCCGACGGAATTCCATCATTCCCCTTCCCACTTTCTTTAAAGCCCCCTTATAGTTATTAAATTCTTCCAGTATTATGGTTCTATTTGTTTTGCTAAAAGCTGTATACTGCGGGATGTTTTCAGTAAGCCTTAAATCCGAATAGAACTCTTTATACGCTTCTTTTAGTTCATCCCTCGAAGTAGGGGCTGTCCAATAATCCTGATCGTTAGCACTAATAGATTCCAGGGTGACCGAGCCAAAACCTCTCCTGTTTCTGCTACCAAGGCCACCGAATAAGCTTAATGCTTTTATAGGTTTTATCAAAGAATCTAGGTTAATCTCTTTTCTGTATTTTGGTTTCACGAATAAATTTATCGAAAATCTCTGTCCCGGTATTACATAGAACCTATAAATCTTTTCTTCCCTCGGTTTTTTTCCCTTTGACTCCCCCTTTTCTGAATCCTTTTCATAGTCCAAACCATAACCAAGATAGGAAATACCGTATTCAAACAGCTCCTTACATTGGGATTGTTCAGTTTCAATTTTAATGTTTTGCGCATCCACTTTTAGAAAAACCGCACTCTGAGAGGTAGTGCTTCCAAAGATTTTGTCTTCCATCTTTTTGACTTCGCTGTAATTTTGATGCAGGCCGTAGTTTATGGCCCTATACCAAAACCTAAGGATTCCTTTTATGGATGCAGGCCTAAGTTCCGCTGTTGTCTTGCTGTCCGCTCCGCCTAAAAACATAGGCGTTGTAATTCTAAAAGTTGCACACATTTTATACATGCCCAACCCTCCCTTGTATACTATAAGCAACAGCCGATCCCGGTATAAGTCCCCAGTCCGACGGTTGCTTATATTGATATTTGTTGTTTCTTTTTGTTGACTGCTGGAATGTTTTAAATATATATAACGTGATAAAGACTTTACATCTTCTAGCGTGTCATCCTGGGCGTAGCACCAGCGTGTCATCCTGTGAGCATAGCACCAGCGTGTCATCCTGTGAG
>CAZDSH010000060.1:0-9072 GCA_964508195.1 uncultured Clostridiaceae bacterium | reverse complement strand
CCATAGAGGAATCCGATACCTGGCCGGAGCCTGAGGCCACCTGCTCCGAGGCTACGCTTATATTAGTCATGGCATCGTTCGTATTATCCGCCATCTTAGCGAAGGCCTGGGCCAGGGCACCGATCTCATCCTTCGAGGATACGTCTATTTCTACGTCCAGATCCCCGCCGGCAAGTTTGTTGGCGATCTCCCTTAATTTCACCAGGGGCCGGCTTATGATCCTACTTATAAAGGCGGCGATTATGATGCCAAATATCAGGGCCACTGCGAGTAAAATGAGGGATAACCTTACCAGATTTGTCGTGATGTCCTGGACCTCATTTACATCGTTGCCTATGGCCCCCTCTTGGTAATCTATGTAGCCGTCAATATCGTTGAAAAATATTCTCCTATTCGTTTCAGCAATACCTAATAAATATACTAAAGCTGCATCCTTCCCCTGTGTATCATAGATACGGATCATTTCCGGTATGCCTAGTTTAAACGTATTAAAGGAATTCTTTACGGGTATCCATTTCTCTTGATTCATTACATTCCTATCCAGTAGATCTGCCTTCTCCTCCGCCAGCTCAGTCTTTTCTTCTAATTCTATTAGAAAACTCCTATCCCCCGTTAACAGATACCCCAGGGTGGCGGTAATTTGATCTGCGGTAGCCAAGGCTAGAGCCTCCGTCGCTAATACGTTTACAACCCTTTTTTCTTCTAATTCGAGCATTTTTTTATCTATTACGCTAAGCTGAACATAACTAAAGCCTACAACAAAGGCCATAATCAAAAGTACCACAATAAAACCCGACCAAATCTTCGTGGAAACCTTAGATGTCAATCCACGGGAAATACCCATACATTTCAGCCTCCTTTTTTTATTAGTTAATAACCCCGTCTATAGAATTTATTTCCTCATCGGATAAAAGCCTATTGCAATCGAGTATCAACTTAACCTTGTCGCCGGTTTTGCCTATCCCCTTTATGTACCTGTTGACGGTTTTGCTTATACTCGGCGGGTCCACGATCTCCTCCTCGGGTATGGACAGAACCTCGGATACACCGTCTACTATAAGGCCCATCGGGGCGTTTAAAGCCTCTATTACGATTACGCAGGTTCTATCATCGTATTCCCTGAATTCCTTTTTAAAACGTAGCCTTACATCCATTATGGGGATTATTTTGCCCCGAAGATTTATAATCCCCTGTATGTATTCCGGAAGTTCCGGTATTTCTGTTGTCGGCTGTATTCCTATTATTTCTGTAACGTATTTCACGCCGATACCGTAGGATTCTTCCCCCAGGGTAAATATGAGGAATTTGTCCTTTTGTGTATCCTCCTCCTCTAACATTGAAAAATCAAGTTCGCCCTTCAATCCCGACCATCCCCCTTCGTTTTATTTACACGCCATTGCCCGGGCTTTGCCCCCCGGACCTATAAAGACGTCTAATGTTCATCGGATTCATTGTTATTGCCCTTATCCTTCCGCTGGATTTCTATATTTGATGTTGCCGTCTCGGAGTTTGATTTCGGCTTTGCATCCCCGGGATCCTTATTTCCCCTTTCGTCTTCGGCATCGTATACTATATTTTTCCCGGCATCGTATATTGTTTCGTACTCGGTATCATCTTTTGCTACATCCTCGGCATCGCATACTGCTCCGTGCTCGGTATCATCTTTCGCTACATCCTCGGCATAGTATATTATCCCACCCTTAGAATCATCCCCAACGTCATACACTGTTTCATACTCGGTATCATCTTTCGCTACATCCTCGGCATCGCATATTATCCCACCCTTAGAATCATCCCCAACGTCGTACACTGTTTCGTACTCGGTATCATCTTTCGCTACATCCTCGGCATCGCATATTATCCCACCCTTAGAATCATCCCCAACGTCGTACACTGTTTCGTACTCGGTATCATCTTTCACTACATCCTCGGCATCGCATATTATCCCATCCCCGGCATCATCTTCCGCTCCATCCTCGATGTCGTATATGGCTCCGTACTCGGTATCATCTTTCGCTACATCCTCGGCATAGTATATTAGCCCGTTCTCGGCATCGTCCTTTAATACACCTTCGGCATAATATGTTACCCCATTCTCCCTTTCGTCTTCTATTTCATCCGCGGTATCATATATCATCCCGCTTTCGGTATCATCTTCTATTTCATCTTCAATATCGTATGCTGTCCCCTTTTTCCTATTATCCTCCGCCCCTTTGTCTATAGCATAGCCCGGCTCGTATCTATCTTTGTACCCTTCCGATTCTCCTTCGTCCCCGACAGCGATCCTTTGCTTTTTCGTGGCATGTTTATCACGTTTTTTTTCCTTCCCCTTGGACCCCGCCTTTTCTTCCCTGTACAAATCCGTTGGACCCTTCGGAGGATGGGTATGCCCCTTTAGTTTAAATTTATTAACTGCCTCCCTTAGAAGGTCCGCCTGACCGGATAACTCCTCACTGGCCGCGGCGCTCTCCTCGGCGGTGGCGGAGTTGTTTTGCACTACCTGGGATATTTGCATTACCCCTTGGTTTATCTGTTCTATAGCCGAGGCCTGTTCGTTAGACGCTACGGCTATATCACCAACGAGCTTTGCAGCCTGGGCGATATCCTCTACTATTTCCTTAAGGGCCTTTGCAGTGTCCTGGGCAATCTTAGTGCCACCCTCAGCCCGCCTAATGGACTCCTCTATCATGTCCGTAGTCTCCTTAGCTGCGTCCGCCGACCTCGCCGCGAGGTTCCTTACCTCCTCGGCAACGACGGCAAAGCCTTTGCCATGCTGCCCGGCCCTAGCAGCCTCTATAGCCGCATTAAGGGCCAGTATATTCGTCTGGAAGGCTATCTCGTCTATTACCTTTATTATCTTAGATATGTTCGAGGAGGAAGCGTTTATATTTTCCATAGCCCCGAGCATGTCCCTCATCTGTTCGTCCCCTTGTTTTGCGTTGTTCATAGCAAGCTCCGTTAATTTGTTGGCCTCCTTAGCGTGCTCGGCGTTTAGCTTCGTCTGGGTGGATACCTCCTCTAGGGATGCCGTAAGCTCCTCTATGGAGCTGGCCTGCTCCGCGGCACCCTGGGACAGAACCATGGAGGAATCCGATACCTGACCCGCGCCTAGGGCTACCTGCTCTGAGGCTATATTTATATCGGCCATAGCCTCATTCGTATTATTCGCTGCCTTTGCAAAGGCCTGGGCCAGGGCACCTATCTCATCCTTCGAGGATACGTCTATTTCTACGTCCAGGTCTCCGCCGGCGATTTTATCCGCTGCATCTTTAAGTTTTATAAGGGGCCGGCTTATGATCCTGCTTATAAGGGCGGCGATTACAATACCTAATATTAAAGCCACTATAAGCAAAACAATGGATAGCCTTATAAGGCTGGTACCGATATCCTGAATCCCCTGAACATCTTGATGCACAGCCTCCTCCTGGTATTCTTTATAATCGTTAAGTATCGTAAAGGCCCTTAGCTTTGCCGGCTCCACCGCCATCAAAAGGTACTCTAGAGCTCTTTCCCGTCCCTGGGTCCTATATAAATTCAGCACTTGGGGCGGTAGTGGCCTGACACTTGCCACCGCCTCCTTAGCAATTGAAAGCCTATCCTTGTCTATTGCATTATCCTCGAGAAAATCAATGTTCCCTTCTAACTGTTCAATGGCGTCGTTCATCTCTTTTACAAACTTCTCTTCCCCCGATGCCAGATAGCCTAAAACTGCAGACATTTGGCTAGTCCATTCCAGCACAAGCTCCTCCGTTGCCAATAGATTCGGTACCCTTCTTTCGTCCAGCTCCGCGATCTTGTTTCCTATGATGTTCAATTGAACGTAGCTATACCCTACGATGGCACCCATAATCAAAAGTACTGCAATAAACCCTGACCAGATTTTAATAGAAACCTTAGATGATAACCGAGAAATATCCATATATTTTGACCCCTTTTTATTTGTTAATGGTCTCCTTTATAGAATCCATCTCTTCCTCCGATACAAGCCTGTCACAATCTAGTATCAATTTAACTCCGTCGGCGGTTTTACCTATTCCCTTTATGTACCTGTTGCTGGTTTTGCTTATACTCGGCGGATCTACGATCTCCTCTTCGGGAATGGACAAAACCTCGGACACGCTATCCACTATAAGACCCATCGGGGCTCCCAGTGCCTCTATTACGATGACACAGGTTCTATCATCGTATTCCCTGAACTCCTTTTTAAAGCGCAATCTTACATCCATTATGGGGATTATTTTGCCCCGAAGGTTTATAATACCCCGTATGTACTCCGGAAGCTCCGGTATCTCCGTAGTAGGTTGGATCCCTATTATCTCAATTACGTATTTAACCCCTATACCGTAGGATTCCTGGCCCAGGGTAAATGTGAGGAATTTGCCCCTTTGTGTATCCTCCTCCAGCATTGAAAAATCGTGATTTTCCTTCATGCTATCATTCCCCCTTTGTTTTATTCACGCGCTATCCTTCGTATTTTATATATCAATTTTATGCCGATTTTACTGTGTTCCTAGTATTTTCCGATATTATTCTCCTCTATCTTAATTTCTACCTTCGATGCCGCTGCTGTATCCAAATCCGAGACACCCCTTGGTTTATGTTCATTTTCATCCTTTGCCCCTTTAATTTTTGTTTCCCTTTCCTTTGTTTTGAAATCCAATCCCTGAAAACCCTCTCTCCCCTTCAGGGATTGGGAGTGTTCCTTTAGTTTGAACTGGTTAACGGTCTCCCTTAAAAGGTCCGCCTGACCGGATAGCTCCTCACTGGCCGCGGCGCTCTCCTCGGCGGTGGCGGAGTTGTTTTGCACTACCTGGGATATTTGCATTACCCCTTGGTTTATCTGTTCTATAGCCGAGGCCTGTTCGTTAGATGCTACGGCTATATCACCAACGAGCTTTGCAGCCTGGGCGATACCCTCTACTATCTCCCCGAGGGCCTTTGCAGTATCCTGGGCAATTTTAGTGCCACCCTCGGCCCGTTTTATGGACTCTTCGATCATGTCCGTAGTCTCCTTAGCGGCGTTCGCCGACCTCGCCGCAAGGTTCCTTACCTCCTCGGCGACGACGGCAAAGCCTTTACCGTGCTGCCCGGCCCTAGCAGCTTCTACCGCCGCGTTAAGGGCTAGTATATTCGTCTGGAAGGCTATCTCGTCTATTACCTTTATTATCTTAGATATGTTCGAGGAGGAAGCATTTATGTTTTCCATAGCCTCGAGCATGTCCTCCATCTGTTCGTCCCCTTGTTTTGCGTTGTTCATAGCAAGCTCTGATAACCTGTTGGCCTCGTTAGCATGCTCGGCGTTTAGCTTCGTCTGGGAGGATACCTCCTCTAGGGACGCCGTAAGCTCCTCTATGGAGCTGGCCTGCTCCGCGGCACCCTGGGACAGAGCCATAGAGGAATCCGATACCTGGCCGGAGCCTGAGGCCACCTGCTCCGAGGCTACATTTATATTAGCCAGGGCCTCCTCCATATTTTTAACCATGATATTGAATCCATCGGCTAGGGCACCGATCTCATCCTTCGAACGGATATCAATGGTCGCCGTCAAGTCCCCCTGGGCTACCCTTCCTACCTCTGCAGCTAATTTATTTATGGGATGGCTGAAGGAGTTTGCCACCAATATTGCCAATAAAACACCTACTATCAACAATACCCCTGCGGCCGTTATTACCTTAAACATCGTTGCCTTAACCGGTGCGAAGGCCTCATCGGGATCCTGCACGACTACCATACTCCAACCGGTATCCCCTATGGGCATATAGGATGACAGCACCTCCTGTTGTTCCAAGGGGTCAAAGAACAAATCCACCCCAGTCTCCCCGGCCATGGCTTTCGCTACCATTGGCACATCAAGTGCAACCCTCATTTCCGCCGTAAGGCTTTCATCGTGATGGGCAGCTAAAATCCCACGATGGTCAACCATGTAGGCATGTCCGGTTTCGCCGAAGGTCAGATTCCGGCTTAATTCGTTAAGGCGGTCCAATGTAAGAGCCCCCATGAAAACCGAGGTGGGGTTACCGTTATCATCCACAGTAGGATGGGATATTGCAATCACCGGCGCATTTAAAGATGAACTGATATAAACCTCTGAGACATGGGCGTCCATTTTCTTTAATGCCTTTGTGAACCATTCACGATGACCGAAATCCAACTGTGTTAAATCTAACTGGTACTCCCATGGTTCAAGGACTATGTTGTTCCCTACGTCCGCGGTAACCTGCTCCATATAACGGAAGTCTCCGTAATTATCCACTATATAGTTCATAATATCCCTTTTAGGTACATCCACATCCCTAGGCACGCCCATAACGTCTTCACTTATCAACGGGATAGAAGATACGTCCCGTATCGCTGGCATTTGAACTGCCGTTCTTACCATACCCTTAGCATCATCGAAGAATTGTTGTACCTCTTCGCTAAAAGTTTTAGCCAAAAGCATCTGGCTTTCCCTTATCTGCCTCTCCATTTCAGCACGCATCGAAAATATTGATATTCCCCCTACGATCCCTATTGAAGTAATTAATGCGATAATTATAATAATTGTTAGTTTCCCTCGTATCCCAAAGCCTAGTTTTTTCTTAGTCATTTGTTTTACGCCCCCCTTTTAAATTAAAATCTATAATCCCTGCTTTAAAATAAGCTCCTATACCTTGGACGTTTTTATCCCGGTAACGGATATCTATATAAGATGTCTAACCGCCTTTGAAGCAGATATATCATTGTTTATCCCCTGCCAATGTCGCTACATCGAGGATTAGGCTTATGCTGCCATCCCCTAATAATGTGCACCCTGCTAACCCCTTGACCTTGTTCACATGCATCGGCAGCGCCTTAACAACTACCTCCTGTTCCCCTAAAAGTTCGTCAGCAAATATACAAAGGGTATTCAAATCATCCTCCACTATGACGATTATCCCTTCATGGATATCCTTTATCTCCGTCTCCGTATGATAAAATTCGTGGAGCCTCAGTATTGGGTAACATTGGCCCCGCACCATGATCATTTCGTTTCCGTCGGGATCCTTTATTATGTCTTCTTCCTTTGGCTTTAGGGATTCCCTTATAGATGTTATAGGTATGGTATAGGTCGAGGAGCCCACTTTGACATTTAAGCCGCCTATTATAGCCAATGTAAGGGGAATCCTTATGGTAATAGTCGTGCCCTCCCCGGCTACGCTATCAACAGTTGCCACGCCCCTGATTTTATCCAAATTTTCCGTAACGACATCCATGCCTACACCACGCCCGGAGAACTCCGTCACATCGTCACTTGTAGAAAAGCCCGGAACAAATATAAAGGAAAATACCTCCCGGTCCGTAAGGTCCTTTTCCTCATCCCGTATAAGGCCGTTTGCCCTAGCCCTTTCAATGAGTTTTTCTCTGTTAAGACCCCTTCCGTCATCCTTTATTATTATAAGGACGTTCCCGCCAGCGTTTTTCGCCTCTAAAATTATTTTGCCGGTTTTGTCCTTACCAAGGGCTACCCTTTCTTCGGGCCTTTCAATACCGTGATCTATAGCGTTTCTGATTATATGTATCAACGGGTCGGATATATGTTCTATTATATTTTTGTCAACCTCTGTTTGCTCGCCTAGGATTTTAAGTTCTATATCCTTATCCAGCTTCTTGCACATGTCCCTAAGGATTCGGTGCATCCTTTGGAACGTAGCGGAAAGGGGAACCATCCTCATAGACATGACTAAATCCTGAAGTTCGCCGGTGATCTTTCTTAGATGCCTAGCGGATTTGTCGAAGTTTTCAAGGGTAAGCCCCTGTAAATCAGGGTTTTGGGTGACCATTTTTTCGGATACAACGAGCTCGCCTACAAGGTCCATAAGGTTGTCCAGCTTTTCTAGATTAACGCTGATCATACTCCTGCTTAAAACCCTGAGACAAGTATCGTCCTCCGTGCCGCTTTTCCGAAGTGACGATTGGGGATGCCCTGTTTTCCCCGATGCCTCGTTCAGACTTTCTATTATTCGATACATCTCGTTTTCATCCTTTAGCCTTGTAAGCTCAAGGGCTTCGAGGAAGGCCGTCTGTTGAAATTTTTCATTGACCTTCTGTTCCGTTTCCTTAGTTTTAAACAGTATCGTAAACCCATTCTTTCTTATCATTTCGTCCGTATTATTGTCCTCGGCTATATCCTCGGGAAAATAAAAAATCTCGCTGGCAATCTCTTTAATGTTTTGTACTGCCAGGAATGCCCTTACATTTTCCATCCCGCAATCCTTCGTAAAATGTATGACGGCCTTGAATATTTGGCCCGAAGGCGCTTCCTCCTGCCTGTCTGACGAAATATAATACTTAGGTTTTCTTTTTACTGGCTCGGCCTTTTTCTCATCGTAGGAAATCCCATCGGAAGATGCGTTATCCTTTTTAAGTTTTTCTAAGAACTGTTGGTTCTGCTCAATAATTTCCTTAGGGTCCGCCTCGGCAGAGGTATCACTTTGTTCTATTTTCGCAAGTTCCTTTTTAATAAAATCCCCGCCCTTTAACACCAGATCGGTTAACAGCGGGAATTCAATATGTTTAGGACGTCTTTCCCTTATGTAATAGAAAATGTCCTCCATAGAATGGGCAAGGGAAGAGATGTTATCAAATAACATCATTGCGGCGGAACTTTTTATGGTATGCATAACTCTAAAAATTTCGTTCATATCGTGTTCGGAATAGAAATTGGTTTTTTCGCTGCTTAGTGTAACCTGTTCAAGTTGTTCCAATAGCTGGGCCGTTTCGAATATAAACAGCTCCAGCATTGGCTCCTTAGACCTTTTGGTCAACGCAAACACCTCACAAACTTGTGTTTTTCTTAAATCTATATATAACGTGATAAAGACTTTACATCTTCTAGCATGTCATCCTGAGCGTAGCACCAGCGTGTCAGCCTGTGCGTAGCACCAGCGTGTCAGCCTGTGCGTAGCACCAGCGTGTCAGCCTGAGCGTAGCACCAGCATGTCAGCCTGTGCGTAGCACCAGCGTGTCATCCTGAGCGTAGCACCAGCATGTCAGCCTGTGCGTAGCACCAGCGTGTCAGCCTGTGCGTAGCACCAGCGTGTCAGCCTGTGCGTA
>CAZDSH010000059.1:0-9167 GCA_964508195.1 uncultured Clostridiaceae bacterium | reverse complement strand
CAAAGTTAGAACCATTCTAAAAATGTGGCAAACAAAACGTCCCCTTGCCACATTTTTAGCTGTTTTTTAGTTTTTCCGCCTGGCTGTTCGTGATGAGGGCATCTATCATTTCCTCTAAGTCCCCATCTAAAAAGTTCTCCAATCGGTATAAGGTAAGGCCTATCCTATGATCCGTAACCCGCCCCTGGGGATAATTGTAGGTACGTATCCTTTCGCTTCTATCACCGGAACCCACTTGGCTTCTCCTCGATTCGGCAATTTTCTCGTTTTGCCGGGCGATCTCCATATCCAAAAGCCGTGCCTGCAAAACCTTAAGGGCCTTTTCCTTGTTTTTATGCTGGGACTTTTCGTCTTGACAGGACACGACTAGCCCTGTTGGAAGATGCGTAATCCTCACAGCGGAATCCGTAGTGTTTACGCTTTGTCCGCCGTGCCCCGTAGAACGAAAAACGTCTATGCGCAAATCGTTAGGGTTCACATCCACGTCCACGTCCTGGGCCTCCGGTAGTACGGCTACCGTTGCGGCGGAAGTGTGTATCCTGCCGCCGGATTCCGTAGACGGTATCCGCTGGACTCTATGGACGCCGCTTTCGTATTTCAATCGGCTATAGGCACCCTTTCCTTCTAACAGGAAAATCACTTCTTTGAAACCACCTATAGTAGTTGCGTTTGCATCAATAATCTCAGACCGCCAACCCCTTATTTCGGCGTACCTATTGTACATCCTGAAAAGCGTACCCGCAAATAACGCAGCCTCCTCGCCACCGGTACCGGCACGTATTTCTATGAATACGTTCTTTTCGTCGTTAGGATCCTTAGGAATGAGCAGTCGTTTTAACTCCTCCTCTACGGTATCCTTTTTTTCGGTAAGCTCAGCTATCTCGTTAATTACTAATTCTTCAAATTCCTTATCCTCAGTTTCCTCTAACAATGCCTTTGCATCGTCAAGCTCAGATAATGTGCTCTTATACTCGCGATACTTTATCACCACCGGCTCTATATCCGAATGTTCCTTAACGAATTTAGTCCATTGGATATTATCTTTAATTATCTCCGGATCGGATATTTTAAGGCCTAGCTCCCTGTATTTGTCTGTTAAAAAATCTAATTTTTCAAGCATTTTTCACACCCCTTACACCTGTCGCCATATCCGCTATTATTACCCTATCCCTTCGCGCTAAATCTTGCACTACTTTTATGTTAACAAAAACGTCGGTTTCCTTTAGAATGCCGACCACCGCATCGGCCTTATCATATCCGATTTCGAAGGCTAAAAATCCCCCCGCCTTCAAGAATACCGGTGCCCTAGCCGCAATTTTTTTATAAAAATAAAGTCCGTCCTCCCCGCCGTAGAGGGCTTCCTTCGGTTCATATAAAACCTCCCTAGGCAGCTCTTTCATCTCCTTTGCAGAGATATAGGGGGGGTTGGATACGATAAAATCAAACTTGACGTTTGTTCCCCTAAGGGGTGAGAATAAGTCCCCTTTGATAAATTCGATCCTATGGGCTACACCATGGGCTAGAGCATTATTTCTTGCCACCTGTAACGCATTACGGGAGATGTCCACGGCCTTCAATAAAAGCCCTGGAAAATAATATGCAAGGCTGACAGCTATTGCGCCACAGCCGGTACCAAGCTCTAGCCCCATAAAGGTAGCCCCTACTCTACTATCCCTAGATAATCTAACGCCGCCGTCGCTACCCGGCCCTTTAGCACCGCCTTTATAAACTTTGTTGCCCTTTATATCGGCAGACCTTGGACCGCCATCGGATAACAAAACCGCATCGATATCCTTTGCCCCCGGTCTACCGGCTATACGTCGCCGCCCTTTTAATTCCTTTAATACTTCCTCCACAAGGGTCTCGGTATCGGGCCTAGGTATGAGCACCGAAGGATTTACCGTGAACTTAAGCCCCATAAACTCCCGGTAGCCGGTTAAATATTGTAAGGGCTTACCCCTGGCCCTTTGCTCGAGCAGTGCGTAATACTTTGCCGTCATCCTGGCGTTTAACCGGTAATCGGGATTTAGATGCAAAAATCCTCTATCCCTATTCGCTGCTTTAGCCAGTAGCAACTCTGTATCAAGCCTAGGACTGTCCGCCTTTGCCTTTATAAGGCGTTTAACACCCTCCGCCGCCAGCTCCCTTAACGTATTATTGTAGTCCATCGTCCTCTACACCTTTTCCTCCTCCGCTGCAACTACCGCCTTAAGGGAAGCTATAGCCACTTCCAATTGGCCGCTGTCCGGCTCCCTGGTGGTAAGCTGTTGTAAAAGAAGCCCCGGTGCCTTTATAATCCCGGAGATAAAACCTTCGCTGTTCCCCGCCCATTTTATTATTTCATAGGAGATACCACCTACTAGGGGCATAAGTAAGATCCTTGATATTATCCTTATAGGAATATTGGGCCAACCTACAAAGGAAAACAATATTATACTTACGACCATTACTATTAATAAAAAACTAGTGCCGCATCGCGGGTGCAGTCGCGGGTATTTAGAGGCGTTCTCCGGAATAAGCTCCTCTCCATGCTCATAACAGTGTATAGTTTTATGCTCAGCACCATGATATTCAAATACCCTCTGAATATCCTTCATCCGGCTGATCAGTAGTATATAGCCGAGGAATATACATATCCTCAGTAGCCCTTCTACGAGGTTCATGTATAGGACACCTCCGGCTACGGGACTCAGAAACCTTATAAGGTATGTGGGGAGCACCATAAAAAGTCCCACAGCCAACACCAAGGATATCGCAACGGATAAGTATATCGCCACCTGTTCCGCCCTGTCCCCTAATAATTTTTCGAAAATTTGCTCAAGCCGAGAGGGTTCATCGGCATCCTCGCCGAGGCCCGCCTGGTCAGCGGAAAAGGTTAATGCCCTAAGGCCTAAAACCAACGTATCTATAAGGATAAACATTCCCCTAAAAACCGGTAATCTAAAAATAGCATATCTTTTATCAATACCCTTTAACCGTTCACGCCGTACGGATATCCCTCCATCGGCTTTGCGCAATGCAACCGCAGCATTGTTGGGACCCTTCATAAGGACCCCCTCAATTACCGCTTGGCCGCCTATAGCCGCCGCCCTTGTTTTTTTGGTATTCTCCATTTTTATTCCCCCATACAAATATAGACTGGCTTTACCAGTCCATATCCGTTATCCTAAGCATCGGTATCGTCGGATAAACCGTATTTCCTTTTAAATCTATCAACACGGCCACCGGTATCTACGAACTTCTGCCGCCCTGTAAAGAAGGGATGGCACTTCGAGCAAATTTCTACTTTTAGTTCTTCTTTCACTGAACCGGTTTCGAAGGTTTCGCCACAGGCACACCTTACCACCGCTTTTTTGTATTCAGGATGAATTCCTTTCTTCAAGATACTTCACCTCGTTTCGCTATAATGCAGTAATTCAACTATAGTATTATAACATAAACTCCTTTTGCGTCGCAAATAAAATTTCGGCACATCGCCGTCGCCGCATTCGCCTATACCCCACATCCGACGCATTAATTGCCAATACGTCAGATTTATACAACCTTTGCCCTACTAGAAATTTGGTATTAATGTTACAATAGTATAAAAGGACTTAAAATATTACTGGAGGTGGGTGGTATAATGGCTTTTCAATTTGCAAAAAGGATGGATAATATTAAAGGTTCCACTATCCGCGAAGTTTTGAAGCTAACGGAAAAGCCGGAGGTTATCTCCTTCGGCGGAGGTATGCCCGCATCGGAGTTTTTCCCTATTGATGAAATGCAAAAAGTAACTATGAAGGTGTTGGAAGAAGACGGCCAAAAAGCGTTACAATACGGGCCAACAGACGGTTTTCTTCCGCTACGTGAAAAGGTCGCCAAAAGATTAGGCGGCATCGGCATAGAAAATATCAGCGCAGATAATATCCTATTTACCGCGGGCTCGCAACAAGGTCTTGATTTCTGTGGCAAAGTATTCTTAGATCCGGGCGATGCAGTTGTTTGTGAAAGGCCCAGTTACCTCGGTGCGATAAACGCGTTCAGGGCCTATGAGTGTCAGTTTATTGATATCCCTATGGACGATGAAGGAATACTCATGGAAGATCTGGAGAGGGTCCTTAGGTCGAACAAACGAATCAAATTTATATACGTAATCCCCGATTTCCAAAATCCTACGGGTAAATCCTGGTCGGTGGAAAGAAGGAAAGCCCTAGTGGTGCTCGCCAACCGGTACGACAAAGTTATAATAGAGGACAACCCCTATTATGAATTAAGATACTCCGGTGAACCAAAACCCGCAATAAAATCCTTTGATACCCAGGATCGAGTCGTGTTTTTAGGTACATTTTCAAAAACATTAGCCCCGGGGCTAAGGATAGGTTGGATATGCGCCGGCGACGAAATTCTAGGTAAATACAACCTCATTAAACAGGGGGCCGACCTTCAGGTAAACTCCCTTACACAACGGCAGATCAATACATACATGGAGATGTATGATCTTGACGCACGTATTGAAGAGCTTATTAAGGTATACAGGAGCAGGAGGGAAGTAATGGTAGAACAGATGAAGAAACACTTCCCGAAAGAAGTAAATATAAGTATCGCCGATGGCGGACTGTTCCTATGGGTAGAGTTCCCTGAGCATATTAACACTACGGAGCTTATGCCGAGGGTCCTCGAAAAAAACGTCGCTTACATTCCCGGTGCACCCTTTTACCCGAACGGCGGCGGCGAAAATACTGCTAGGTTCAGTTTTTCGGCGATGCCCGAGGAAAAAATAATCGAGGGCATAAAACGGATGGGTGAAGCCTTAGAGGAATTATTGTAAATAACAACCGGAAAACATCCCCAAGGGGATATAGCGTCTAGAAATAAGGGACGGGGCGTACTGATGGCTGTATACATCGCGCATAGTATCTCGTCCTTTATATTATTCTACACCCCACACCTGAAACTAGGCCCAAGGTATTATTCTTTAAAACATTTTCTTTACTACATCAAGGAATTGTCTGTTGTTCACAGTCATGGTGAGTCTGTTTATAAGGACTTCTGTGACCTCTGCACTTTGACCTGTACTCAAGGCTTTTCGGATATACCATACGGCCTCTAATTCCTCCTGATCGAGGAGCAGTTCCTCACGCCTTGTTCCCGAACGGTTTATATCTATCGCTGGGAAAATCCTTCTTTCCGATAGCCTTCGGTCAAGGTGGAGTTCCATGTTTCCGGTGCCTTTAAATTCTTCGTATATAACATCGTCCATACGACTTCCCGTTTCTATCAAGGCCGTGGCCAATATAGTCAGACTTCCGCCCTCTTCTATGTTCCTCGCGGCACCGAAAAACCGTTTTGGCTTATGCAACGCCCCGGGATCAAGGCCCCCGGATAGCGTCCTCCCCGTAGGGGGTATCGTTAGATTATAGGCCCGGGCCAACCTCGTAATGCTGTCTAACAATATTATCACGTCTTGTTTTTGTTCTACAAGCCTTTGTGCGCGGTCCAGCACCATTTCCGCTGCCCTTACATGGTGTTCCGGTACCTCATCAAAGGTAGAATACACCACATCACCGTTTATGGACCTTCTCATATCCGTAACTTCTTCCGGCCGTTCATCTATAAGCAGTACGATAACCTTTATATTAGGATGGTTCTTCGTTATGCTATTTGCGATCTTTTGTAACAGTATAGTTTTACCGGCCTTCGGAGGTGCTACGATAAGACCCCTTTGGCCCATGCCCAGGGGCGAAATTATATCCGTTAATCTTGTGGACAGGTCCGCGGGCGAATGTTCGAGGGTTATCCTTTGCTTTGGATATATAGGAGTGAGGGTATCAAAATCCGGCCTTTCGGCGGCTACCTCCGGCGCATCACCGTTTACCGCCTCGACATACAATAGCGCGTGATACTTTTCGCTGTCCTTGGCGGCCCTTGTTTTCCCGGTAATTAAATCACCGGTTTTGAGACTAAATTTCCTTATCTGGGAGGGGGATACATAAACATCATCGGGACCGGGGAGGTAATTCGATGAACGAAGAAAACCGTAACCATCGGGTAAGACCTCCAATACTCCTTCTACGAGATCCGGTTGAGCCAGAATTGCAATTTGTTTAAGTTTGTCCCCCTTATGCATTTCTATTTGCTTTTCCATGATCATTTCTATTAGCTGAGCTTTCTTGTAAGTAGTCGGACTTTTTACGTCCAGACCTTTTGCAATGTTCCTTAATTCGGCAATAGTTCTACTAGCCAGTTCAGACTGGTTCAATAAAATAGCACCTCCAAAATTATGTGCACAATGAAACTATATAGTTTTATTCTGATAAATTGAGATTAATTCAGAATGAGCATCGACGCACAATCATATTATACTGTATTTCTTAAACATTACAAGGGATACTCCTTTATCAGCCGCTTTTGGAGTTTTGACTAAAAGGGGGCATTTTATAGCCCCATTTTAAATTAAATTGCATATTCCGGTTTTTTGGCAAGTTTATGAATGGCTTCGACAAACCTGATCGTTCCCGTCTCGGAACGCATTATTACGGAATGTGTCTTTGCTTTACCCCTTCCATAATATACTACGCCCTTTAGCAGTTCACCGTCTGAGACGCCCGTAGCCGCAAAATACGTTTCATCACCTTTAACCATGTCATCAAGATACAACACCCTATTGACGTCCGTTATACCCATACTGTGACATCGTTCCCTTTCCTCGTCAGTATAGGGTACAAGTTTACCCTGGAAGTCCGCCCCTAAACATTTCATAGCCGAGGCTGCAATAACGCCCTCGGGCGCACCGCCTATACCAAGCAGCATGTCTATACCGGTATGCTCAAAGGCTGTAGCTATTGCGGCGGCAACATCACCGTCACCAAATAGTTTTATCCTAGCACCGGACTTTCGTATCTCCTCTATCATTTCTCTATGTCTGGGCCTATCGAGCATCGTTACCGTCAGATCCGAAATATCCTTGTTCAAAGCCCTGGCAACATTTTTAAGGTTATCCTTAATAGGCGCATTTATATCCGCCGCCCCCTTAGCCTTGGAACTGACTGCAAGTTTGCTCATATACATGTCCGGTGCATGTAAAAGGCACCCCTCGGGAGCTATTGCTACTACCGATATGGCATTAGGTCTCCCCTTTGCGATCAAAGATGTGCCATCTAAGGGATCCACAGCTATATCCACTTTTACATCATCCTTTGCACGGCAACCGATCTTTTCTCCTATGTACAACATCGGTGCCTCATCCATTTCACCTTCGCCGATTACCACTACGCCGTTTATATGGATAGTATCGAACATTCGGCGCATACCATCCACCGCTGCCTGATCCGCGGCAATTTTGTCCCCTCGGCCCATAAATTTGGCGGCATTTAACGCCGCTGTCTCAGTTACCCTGACTAGATTCAATGCAAGGTCCCTGTCCAACAAGAATATAACCCCCTTAAAATAGCCGGATTTAATGTTCCGGCTTTATTGATCTAAGGAACATTGGAATATTGGAACATTGGAACATTTTTAATATACTTTTTAAAGCACACCAAACCGGACCCTCGGGCCCTTTTCCCTTTTAATTTTAAATTTTACCGGATGCTTCTTCCCAATCCTTTAAAAATCTTTCTATTCCTAAATCGGTCATCGGATGCTTTAGCATCGCCATAAGTACTTTAAAGGGTACAGTTGAGATGTGGGCCCCCCTCAGGGCGGCCTGTATAACGTGCATCGGGTGACGTATGCTAGCCGCGATTATTCGGGCCTTTATACTATGGATTTGGAATATATCTACGATATCTTCTACCACTTTCATGCCGTCATTGCCTATATCGTCTATCCTGCCGACGAAGGGACTTACATAGACTGCGCCGGCCCTAGCCGCTAGCAGGGCTTGGTTTGCGGAAAATATAAGGGTCGCATTCACCTTTATACCCTCGGTAGCAAGGATATTCGTAGCCTTTAGACCCTCAGCAGTAATAGGTACCTTAATAATAATATTTTCGTGTATAGCCGCAAGGGTACGGGCCTCTTTAATCATATCCTTCGCCCCAGGGGATACCACCTCTGCGCTTATAGGCCCCTTTACAATAGATGCGATGTCCTTTACCCTTTGTTTAAAATCCGCCCCCTCCTTTGCCACTAGGGAAGGATTCGTAGTAATGCCACAAATTACACCCATGGAATGGGCTTCCTTTATTTCGTCGAGATTTGCAGTGTCAAGAAAAAGTTTCATTGCAATCCTCCTTCAGCGGGACTCTTTTTATATCCCGGCAGCCGTTCCGTTGCCCAACACGTCGCCAGGCGGTCACCGTTATTGGCATAGATCCTTTGCATAGTGTGCTATAACGTAAAGGAAACTATGCTATTTTCTATGGTTCGGTCCCCTTATTATCAGGTCAACTATATTCTTCCCTAATTTCTCGTCTTGACTAACCCTTTCTACGCTATCTAAAAATTTAGTATAGTTCTCCGTCCACTGTACATCATTTTCAAGGAACTCCTCAATACCTAGCTCCTCTATTATTTCCTCCATTTCCTTTTCGTAAGCCTCCACCGCCTGTTTTACTTTGCTGTCCTTACCTAAAAAACATACCTCCATATTGGTATAATGGCAGTTAAGAATAGAAAGATCGGTTTTCCAAAGATCCCGGTTCTCTAATCTATAGATATGCTCATAATCGCAGGCTATACATGAAATGTTAAGTTGATATCCCCCGGATTTACGTTTTTTCAACGAAAATAAATCCTGTCCGCATAGGCACTTTGCCATAGCACCCCCGTTTCTTGAAATGCTAAAGGGGTCCACTTTGCTTATACATATATTGCCACACCAGGGACACCTTATCGCCAGCGTAGTCTTTCTATCAATTAGCATGACTAACAAACACCTCCCCGGGTTATAGTATTCTCCGTTTAGTACGCAATCCCTGCCATGTATCAAATATTTAACATTCTATCCCTTCCGTAAAACTGCCGGCTCCCGAACAAACATGGGGACGGTTCACAGTCTATCAAATAAAACACGTAGACCCGAAGGTCCGCACGCATAGGCATTAGGCCGTCCGTAGCTGAGCTTACACCCGCATAGTAAATGGAGCGCAGAGGGCGAAGGAAACTCGCCGAAGGTCCGCACATGTAGGCATTAGGCTATCCGTAGCTGAGCTTATACCCGCATAATAAATGGAGCGCAGAGGGCG
>CAZDSH010000058.1:0-9237 GCA_964508195.1 uncultured Clostridiaceae bacterium | reverse complement strand
ACAGAATGACACGCTGGTGCTATGCCCACAGGATGACACGCTGGTGCTACGCTCACAGGCTGACACGCTGGTGCTATGCTCACAGGATGACACGCTGGTGCTATGCTCACAGGATGACACGCTGGTGCTACGCTCAGGATGACACGCTGGTGCTATGCTCAGGATGACACGCTGGTGCTACGCCCACAGGCTGACACGCTGGTTCTATGCTCACAGGCTGACACGCTAGAAGATGTAAAGTCTTTATCACGTTATAAGATACGTTTTAACGTTTTAGTCAAAATTTTATCCCGGGGGATCCTTAATTTATAAAGCTTTCTATCTCGTATTCCTCTAATTTTTCATAGTACCAATCGTTGAATTCAGGTTGGATCTTGCTGGTTAACAATATATTTTCGATCTCGGCTTTACTTCGTTCAAAGTCCGCATCCTGGGCCGCTATCCTTTTCTCAACCTGGATTATATGGTATCCGAATTGCGTATTAACCGGTTCGCTTATACCGCCCTCCTCCATCGAAAAGGCCGCATTTTCGAACTCCGTTACCATTTCGCCCCTTTTGACAGCTCCTAGGGCACCGCCAAAATCCTTGGTACTTTCATCGGTAGAATATTCCTTTGCAAGCTCGGCAAAATCCGCACCGTCATCTAGTTTGCCTTTAACCTCCGCTGCTATGTCCTCGGTTTCGACCAATATATGGTTTACTTCAACTTGTTCCTCCGTCGCAAATTCCTCTTTATTATTATCGAAGTACTCCTGCATCTCCTCCGGAGATATATTGATCCTAGGCTTAATTAGTGCCTCGATCATCAGATTCATTTCCATATCTTCCTTTATATCATCTATATCGTAGCCATACATACTCATCATTTGATTAAAGGTTTCTTCGCCGCCGTATTGCTCAGCCATTTCCTTGACCTCTTTGTCAATGTCCTCCTTTGATATCTGAAGATCCTGTTTGTCAGTTTCCATCTTAATAATCTTTTTCATTATAATCACTTCAAGGGCCTGCTGGCCGTTTTGCTTTACTAAAACGTCATACAATTCATCCTTACTTATAGGCTCACCATTCACGCTGGCCACCACTTCACCGGCATTGGAACAGGCCACCGTTAAAAGGGCGACTGATAACAGTAATATCGCTAATACTGCGCCATATAGCTTTATATTCTTTTGCTTATAATTCATATCGTACCTCCTTTTCATCATAGCAACTATTATAACGCCTTATAGAACATTAATCAAACGGCTCTGAACAAAAAAACGTTCACAAATACAACGCCGGCGATCACGGCCCCGATACGGCTATTGCATGGCTGTGGCCGACATCGCATATACGATTTCGGCATGGTACCGACTAGTCCCGGCTGTGTCCCCTCGACGGCGCATGATTATCTGTTTAACGTTGCCCGTCCTGAGCGCTCGTCTTAGCTTTTATTGTGCCAAATCCGATAATTTCTTTTCTATCCCCAAAAACTTCCTTGACATCTCCCCCGACAGCTCGGCCAAAATCCTTTCACGCATTTCGGCACCGATCCTCGGCCTTTCCCTTTTTTTGATCCCTTTTTCAATAGAAACGAACTCTATTTTTCTATTCCTGTAATATAGGTCCATATCAACGAAACGCTGTCCCTTACTATCGTATTCGAGACCCACGAGCAGCCTTTTTATATCCTTCGGCGGCATAAGGCTAAATATCCTGATCTGATAGGCCGTCACCGAATACAATACCAAGGCATGGTCCCGGGTCCAACGCTGGGCCAGCACGAAACCCGCTTCGAGATCGGAAAGCACGAGCATCAACCGTTCAAGCTGTTCCATGTAACGACCCCGGGCATCGTATATGTTTATCCTGTATTCGTACCACTGGGTATCCGCCATGCTTTCGGTAATATATCTTACCGCATCCCGCCTTATGTTGCTTTGCATCTTATTAATGGGTACACTGACGAGCAAAAAGCATGAATCCTTCTCCGTTGGAGCCATATACCGATTTATCGGTCTATCAGTAAAGGCGAGCAATGTATCCTCACTTTCGCCATGTCCTATACCATCATTAAAGGAAAGGATTCGGCCGTTGTATTCTTCCTTAATGCGCTCTACAATGGCCTGCCTTTTTTCCGGTGTTCGCATTATCAAAAACCCCGGCCCTAGCTGCGCCCTTTCTATAAGCCCCGCCTTACCCTCGTTTATGAGCCGCATGAGTATGACCGACGTATTAAAGGGTACATGCAATATTGAAATAGCATCCTCAACCCTCGTTGTATGTAAACCCGTAGGCGTAATAAATATAAGGGAGCTCTCCTCCGAAGCCTTTGTCAGGGCGTTCTCCAACGTAACTATATTACCCTTAAAATAGTTTACCAGATATTTTTCTAGCTGATCATGTTTTACGGTCCTTAAAAAAAGTAATCTAGAGCTCATCCTCGTAAAGATCATGATAATCCTCCTCAAATAAGATTCGGCGGATTATTCCTGTACCTTCTACCGTGATTTGTCCTGCCAGGATAGCGTATCCCATACACCTCGCCCGAAGGCAGCAATATTATGTTAATACTTTTTGCACCGTTTAAAAATATATCCCCTGCTGTAACTTCGGGCATTTCAAAGTTATGGCCGAACAGGTTGTACTGTGCACCCCGGGGCAAATCCGACAGGTAATGTGCCATACCGAAGGAATAACCCTCTATGTCCACCTTTAGACCGGGATTCACGATGCTACTTGCGGGTACCTTGGCCTCAATAAAGGGTACGGAATCGTGATTGCCCGGTACTATATAAAACCTTGGCGTGTTTTGGATAAGGTTTTGCAAAAAAGGCTCAACAGTCCGTTGATACAGCCCTAAGCATCCTGGATTATCCTCGAGCTTTATATCGTCGGCGATATCCCCGGTATGGACGATCAGATCCGGTTTAAGCCTGTTTAACATATCCTCTATAGCGGGATATATCAAAGAGGGTGTATCACTTAAATGCAGCACCTTAAATTCGCCGGAGTCCGCCAAACCCTTTGGCAAATATATCTTATTTTGTAAAAAATGGTTGATACTTTTAAAATTATTTATCATGAATCGTTTTATTCTCCTCTACAAGGGATGGTCCTATGCCTTTATATAGCGGGCATCCCGTCTATATCCGTAAGTATTCGTTAGAATATCTTCATAATAGGCATGCCCCTATGATGATTATAGCAAAATAACGAAGGGTATTCTACGCCCTTGACGTATTTTAGTTCATGTTTATTTACATTTTTTCAGCTTATAGGTAATAACAAGTTAAACTTAATGAATATTTAAAAGGATACATAGCATACTAAAAATGCACAAATTTTAAAAAAGGGAGTGTGGAACATGGCGGAAAGGGAACGGAAAGATGAAGACCGTCAAAGGGAAAGTAATGTGAACATTGGCAGTATAGTAATAAGGCTTATTACTGCAGCGGTAGTACTCGGCATAACCGCCTTTCTGACACCGGGATTTAGAATCGAAGGTATATGGGCCCTTTTACTAGGCGCGGTAGTCCTGGCAGTGTTAGATTTTTTTATAGCCAAGCTAATCGGTGTAGAAGCATCACCCTATGGAAAAGGAATAGTTGGTTTTATTACAGCGGCGGTTATAATTTATGCAACGCAGTTCTTTGTAACGGGATTCAATGTCACCGTTTGGGGCGCTATTATCGGTGCCTTAATATTCGGCGTTGTCGATGCGATAATACCGGGAAATGCTATGTAATAAAAGTCCCCATTAATGGGGACTTTTATTACTTGTACGATAAAACCGGGGTAGATTTTCTACCCCGGTTTTATTGTTACCTAACCATCGGTGCCGGCCTTCTAAACATCTCGTCTACCTGTTGGATTATACCGCTTATCGGTTTCCCGTCCTGTATATCCCTTGCATAGTTTTTAAGACGGGTCATCGTATCGACGTCCGCCGATACATATACATTAGACAGCAATGTATCAGTTTGTTTAGCCCTATCTATTACCCTTTCCTTTAGTTGGTCCGTCATCCTTCCCTGCATTCCCGCGGCAATATCCACCCCAACATAGGCTGTGTCACCGCTAACTATTACCATCGCATCTGTTACGTCGTTTAAATCTTTAATACGATCCGCTAAAACCTCCGCCCGTTTCGAATCCCTTGTAGTATCCGCGGGACCCGGCACTCTATTCCCCGGGCCATCGGTAGTACCGGGCAGGGGTTGCGGCTGTGGCGTTACGCCGGGCGCCGGTCTTTGTTGCGGTGTCGGCGTAACATCCGGTACAGGCCTTCGTTGTGATAAACAGCCGGACGCTAAAGAAGATACCAGCAGCAGTGCAATGAGTACTAAAAGCAACTGGCGTTTCATATAATTGATTCTCCCTTCAAAGCAAAAATCTATTATTAGTCTTTGAAAGCTAGGAATTTTTATTATGCCAATTATATGAATACCAAAGAATGTCCGACATGATTAAATTTAACTGATTCAAAACTCCTATATATAACATAATAAGGTTTTATTAACCTTTTACGATTTTATCGTCCCGCACCCGCAGGGGTATCCGATACCTCTTCCAGGCCCTTCGTTAACCTAAGCTCCGCCACTAAAATCCCCGCCATTAGAATAGCCGCCCCCAGATAATTTCTCAATATAAGCTGTTCCCGTAAAAATAAATAGGCAAAGATCGCCGAAAATACCGGTTCTAGGGAAAGTATAAGTCCGGTACGAGTAGCATCGGAATGACGCTGTACCGTCGTCTGCACAATATATCCCACGGCGGTACACGGTATGCTAAGGGCTAGTATTATAATCCAGGCCCTAATGTCCTTAGGAAATATCATGGTTTCCGTCGCTACCGAGACTACTGTGTTCAGTAATGCAACAAAACCTAGCTGTAGGATACCCAGGGCAACGGAATCCACATTACGCGTAAAAACCCCCGTCGCCACCACATGAACTGCGTATAGCGTAGCACAGCCTAAATATAATATGTCCCCGAAATTAATACGAAATTTCGCATCTAGGGTTAATAATGCTATACCGATAGCCGCAATACCTACCCCTAATAAGACCCTTTTTTCTATCCTCTGTTTTAATATAAAAAAGGATATAATCGGTATAATAATTACTGAAAGGCTTGCTAAAAAACCTGCATTAGAAGCGGTAGTAAACTTAAGCCCGAAGGTCATAAATATGAAGACCATAAATAAAATAAACGCCAGAATAAATGCGTATTTATAGGTATTTATGCCAGCCTTTATGATACGTTTTCCAAATATAGGGGCTGAAACGCCAAAGGCTATAATAAATCGTAGGGCCGTAAGGTTAAAGGGTTCGAAAATTTCAAGTCCGAATTTAGTAAGAACGTAGGAGGACCCCCAGAACAATGACACCATTAATAACAAAATATCCGCCCTTAAACGTCTAATCATAAAGCATTACCCCGCTTTCTAGCACATCGCATCGTTTTTCTGCTTACCCCTAGCTACTATTCATTTGCGTCCATAACCCCGAATACGTGTTTCATTTCGCTCCTAAGCCAAAACGCCATCCATGTCACCGCCACGAGCTCCGCCAGGGGAAAGGCGTACCATATAAGATTTAACCCCCCTATCCGCCCCAGTAAAAAGGCCAAGGGCAGTAGAACTACTATCTGCCTGGCGAAGGACAAAATAAGGCTTGGCATACCCTTCCCTATAGCCTGGAACGTCGTGCTTCCTATTATCGCCGGACCTATTACCGGAAAGGCGAGGCTTATAGTTTTAAGGGCCCTTACCCCTAAATCCAAAAGTTCCGGACTGTTACCAAAAAGTCGTATAAGCTGTTCGGGAAATACTTGAAATATTATAAACCCCATAAGGGTAAACAAGAGCCCTACAAGAAAACCGGCCTTCATGGTTTCTTTTATCCTTGGGGCATTGTTCCTTCCAAAATTGTATCCAATTATCGGTAGATAACCATGGGTCAGCCCGAACACCGGCATAAATACGAAGGATTGAAGCCGGAAATATATACCCATAGCCGCAATAGCCGTTGTTCCATACCCGTCTAATATGCCGTTGAGCCCCCCGACCATAACTGAGATCAATAGCTGCATTAATATCGACGGCAGGCCTACCTGATAGATATTTTTTAGGATAGACAGATCCAATCTAAATCCCTTTAACGTAGTCCGTACTTGGTTATCGCCTTTAAACAGCATGATCACTATAAAACTGCCACTCACTATCCGTGAAAGAACCGTCGCTACCGCGGCACCTTCTATGCCCATTTTCGGGAAGAAACCGTACCCAAAAATGAACAGGGGATCTAGTATTATATTCATAATAGCTCCTATGAGCATAGTTAGCATAGGTACGAAGGTATTACCCTCGCCCCTTAGTATGCTGCTTATTATCATAGGTATAAACATCGCTGTGGCACCTATGAGGATAATCCATATATACCTCGTACCGTAATCTATTAAAAGTGCATCCTTTGTAAATAGCCCAATAAGCTGTGAGGGCAAAAACAGGCCTATCAATGCCGCAACAACGCCATAGACAAGGGCCAATACTAACACATGGCTTGCCACATCCCCTGCCTCCTTTAGCCTACCCTGGCCTAAGAACCTTGCAATAAGCGAACTCGCGCCGATGCCCGTGCCCACGGCTACGGCTATAAGGGCCGTTTGAATTGGAAAGGCTAAGGAAAGGGCTGCTAAAGCATCCTCACTTAGCCTTGCCACAAAAATGCTATCCACAACATTGTACATTGATTGAATGAACATCGACAGTATAGATGGTACCGCCAATTTAAATAGAAGCGGTATTATTGGTTCGGTACCGAGCCTGTTATCCTTTATTCCGTTTTCCAAAATACATTCCTCCATCCTGTATACCATGGTGTGCGCACATAGATTATTATATACTCTATAGCGCAACCATGTAAAGAAAAAGGGGCATTACCGTGACGCACCGGCTTTTATAGTCATCACCCGCATAGAATTTAACACTGCTATAAGGGCCACGCCTACGTCGGCAAATACCGCCTCCCACATCGTAGCCGAACCACCGGCACCAAGGGCGAGTACCAGGGCCTTAACGCCTAATGCGAACACTATGTTTTGCCATACTATTGCCTTCGTACGCTTTGCTATTTGTATTGCCTGTATTAATTTGCCGGGCTCGTCAGTCATTATAACTACATCCGCCGCTTCTATAGCAGCATCGGAGCCTAGCCCGCCCATTGCGACACCGATGTCCGCCCTGGCAAGGGCCGGCGCGTCGTTTATACCATCACCGACGAATACCGTTTTATGCCGTGGATGCCCGTCCCTTTGTAATGCCTCTACCATAGAAACTTTTTGATGGGGCAAAAGTTCAGCATAAACCTTGTCTATACCCAATACCCCCGCTACCTTTTTTGCAACTTTTTTATTATCCCCGGTAAGCATAGCAGTATTCTTTATACCTAAACCCCTAAGCCCTTTTATGGTATCCGATGCACCGTCCTTTATAACGTCGGCCACAGTTATACTGCCTATAAATTCCCCATCCCGGGCTACGTATACTACTGTACCCGGCTCATCCGCCGGTTTAATTGTAACACCTTCGTCGTCCATAAGTCGGGCATTCCCCGCTAGCACCGTTTCTCCGTCTATTATGGCTTTGATGCCAAAACCAGGCGTTTCATCGTAGCTTGTTACACCTTCGCCCCGGGGATCCATGCCGAAGGCCTCGAGTATGGATAATGCAATCGGGTGATTAGATCCATATTCCGCCCTTGCAGCGTATTCCAGTAATTCTTCCTCGGTTACGCCCGCCGTAGGATTTATAGAGGCCACTTTAAACACGCCCTCGGTAAGGGTACCGGTTTTATCAAAAACAACGGTACCCACGTTTGTTAACATTTCGAGATAGCTGCCGCCCTTAACAAGTATACCCCTTTTGGAAGCGCCGCCGATACCGCCGAAAAACCCCAGGGGAATGGACACTATTAAAGCGCAGGGACAGGACACTACAAGGAATACTAATGCCCTGTATATCCACTGGGAAAATGTCGCCCCCGGTATTATAAGGGGTGGTACAAAAGCCAATACCGCAGCCGCCAGTACTACCGCAGGGGTATAATACCTCGAGAATTTAGTTATAAACTTTTCCGTAGGCGCTTTTCGTGCGCCGGCATCCTCCACAAGCTCCAGTATTTTCGTTACCGCCGCCTCTTCGAGTCTACGCTTTGTTTCCAATATTATAAGTCCATTTTTATTTATAAAACCTGCTAGTACTTCCGCCCCCGGGCCTATATCCCTTGGCATTGCCTCGCCGGTAAGGTCAGAGGTGTCCGCCGTTGATACCCCCTCTAATATTTCGCCGTCTAGGGGTATCCTTTCACCGGGCCTTACCATTACTTTTTCCCCTATATCCACCTCTTCGGCACGCACCCTTATAAACCGCTCTCCTTTTTTAAGGGTGGCATACTCCGGCCTTATATCCATAAGCTCGGCGATAGATCTCCTCGAACGATCCACCGCCAGATCCTGCATCAATTCCCCCGTTCTAAAGAACAACATCACCGCTACCGCCTCGGGGTACTCGCCGATAGATAGGGCCCCTAGCGTAGATATACCCATTAAGAAATTCTCATCAAAGATCTTTCCTCTGATTATATTTCTTGTAGCAGCGGAGAGCATCTTGCCCCCGACTATTATATAGCTGATTATAAAAAGGGCTAGCTTAATATGAGAACCCAACGGCAAACCAATCGCGGCGAAGAAAAATAGTCCCCCTAGGATCAGGATTATCGTTTCTTTTTTAATATCGTCATATTGAAATGTTAAAATGCCCTTCCTAACCCTACCTGCCGCGATTTCCCCCTTAGTGGCAGCACTTCCTACTTCGCCCCCCGGACCGATCCGCCTCGTCGAAAATCCCGTGCCTATACCCCTGTTTTGGTCCGTTATATCCTCTGCGACGATACCGGGCTCAATATCCCTTACCATGTTTATTACATCCGATACAATATCCCCCCGTGCCCTTGTATCCGCCGTCACGATATTTAAAATACCCGTAACCATATTCAATGTCGCTTCGACTACATATTCTATTGTATTAGCCTTTGCCTCAATTTTTGCGGCACAGCCTGCGCAGTTTAAACCCTTTAGAAGGATTTTTATTTCATTTTTTTGATACACATTTATACCCCCTATGCTATAGCCTATATATAACGTGATAAAGACTTTACATCTTCTAGCGTATCATCCTGGGCGTAGTACCAGC
>CAZDSH010000057.1:0-9438 GCA_964508195.1 uncultured Clostridiaceae bacterium | reverse complement strand
GAATGCAGAGCATGGAAGACAGAATGCAGAGCATGGAAGACAGAATGCAGAGCATAGAAAACAAAGTAACTGTTATTGAGCATGACCATGGCAAAAAGTTAGATGCCCTAAGCGATGGATATAGGCTCACTTATGAGAAGCTTACGACTCTTGAGAAAAAAGTTGACCAAATAAGTAAAAAGGTAGAAAAACAAGATGTCGAAATAAAAGTAATAAGGGGAGCAAAATGAACAAATCAAATGTATAAGTAGTCTAAATATTTCATAAGGGGATAATTTTATAAGGGGACAACTAAGTATAGTATAATACGGCATAGCCATTATGGGGCAGTCAAAATGTATAAAGAGTCATCTTAAATTTAACGGAGGTCTATAGATGGAGACGAAGGACAACGCATACCCCGAGGAGATTTCCCTGCGGGAGATCATTGAGGTAATTCTAAAAGGTTGGAAATTTATTGTTATTGTAGTGCTTATAGCGGTTATCATAAGCGCTGTGGTAAGTGTATTTTTTATTTCCCCTGTATATGAGGCCAACGTAACCCTTATGGCTTCGGCGGCGACTAAGTTAGAAATGCCGCAATCCAGGGGTGGCGTATCAGGCTTTTTGGATTCTTTGTCTGCCACATCGGCGCCTACCTTGGATACATATAAGACTCAAGTAAAGAGTCCGGTGGTATTACAGAACGTATTAAATGATATGGGTATTGGCGAAGATGAGCTTACACGGCATAGGCTGGCGGATAAAATATCCACGGAAATAGTGGAAAATACTAATCTTTTGCGTATAAAAGTCCGGGACAGTGACCCGGATTTTGCGACGAATATAGCTGATAATCTTGCGATGAATTTTATAAAATACGTTTCAGATTTGGCAAAAGAACGGGCGCTTACATCCTATAGATACCTTGAAGGGCAGATGAATGTGGAAAAGGGCCTTCTGGAAAAAGCGCAAGCGGAGTATAAGGAATTTTTAGCCCAGCCTAGGAACGTTGATGAGCTAAAGGCGGAGATAAGTAGCAGATTAAACTTTATAACGGATTATAAAGTGAAATATATGCAAAATGAAGTGGAGGAAAACGCAAAAAAAGCTACACTTATAACGTTGCAAAAAGAATTCGCCGATACAGAAAAGGTATTAGTAACGAAAAAAAGCCTATCCGAGGATGCTTTTTTAAACAATATAATATCTGATTCCCTGGGGGAAAATCCCGCGAAAACCGGCGTCGTATTGATGGAGAATCAGGAAATAAATCCGAATTATTTAAACCTTGAAAGACTTATATCCACTTTAAACGCCGATCTTGCAACTTTAGAAACAGAAAGACAAAATATAAGAACACAAATAGTACAAAACTCTGCTGAACTTGAAAGGCTGCAAACAGAGCTTGCAGAAAAGCAATACGAAGAGGAAATATTAAAAAGAAATATCAACCTTGCAAAGCAAACATATGACGCTTTTTATAGTAAATACGAAGAAATAAGGATAGCCCAGTCCGGCCGGGTCGGTGAGGCTAATATAGTCCTTGCGGTACCGGCCATGGCATCAACGGCACCCATATCCCCTAACAAACGGCTTAACGTCGCGATCGCCGGTGTGCTAGGGCTTATGGTATCGGTGTTCATCGTTTTCTTAAAGGACTACTGGGAGAGGACCGAAGCATGATAAGGGGTCGGGGATAATACCAAAAGGGCGGCAACAAAAAAGCCTATCCGCCTGTATCGTGCAGGGGTCGGCTATCATTTCATCATAGTTGCTAACTGTAACGGGGGTATAAACGTGAGAAGAAGGTACAGGCCTATCATACTTATAATTGTGGACACCATGCTTATATATTTATCCTACATATTTTCATTTACCATAAGGTTCGAGGGAAAGGTCCCTAAAAATAATTTTAATGTGTTCATAGAGGCCGCTTTTATTCTTATCGCTATAAAAATAGTGACCTTTTATTATTTCAAACTATACGAAAATCTATGGCGTTATGCCGGCATATTGGATATGCTGCAGGTTGTAGTCGCTATAGGTACGGCAAATGCCGTGGCTATAAGCTACCTAGTCTTCGTAGAAGCAAATCTGCCACGAAGTATTTATGTCCTTGTTACGATACTCGATGTGTTTTTAATAGGTGGCAGTCGGTTTGGATATAGGGTTTTGAGGGAATTACACGGTGGTAGGTTTTATGGCATAAACAAACATTCACAGGTAGGACACATCGTAAAGGTGCTCATAATAGGTGCCGGTGAAGCCGGGGCTATGGTAATAAAGGAGCTGAAAAAACATCCGGAACTCAATACAAAGCCTGTAGCTGTTCTAGATGATGACCAAAACAAACATCGGCGTAAAATAAACGGTGTACCGGTTTTAGGGAGCATCAAAGGTGTTGGGCAGGTGGCGAAGGATCTCGGTATACACGAGATAATAATCGCCATACCCTCGGTTAAAAGGCAACATCTAAGGCACATCGTAGATCTATGCAAGGGTACAAAATGCAAATTAAAGACGCTACCCGGCGTATTTGAAATTATAGACGGAAAGGTGAGCGTAAAGCATATCAGGGATGTAGAGATAGAGGATCTCTTAGGCCGTGAGCCGGTGGATTTAAATACAAAAAAAATATCCGGATATCTAAAGGATAAAACTGTTCTTGTGACCGGCGGCGGCGGTTCGATAGGTTCTGAGCTATGTCGCCAGATCATGCGGTTTGAACCGGCCCTTTTATTAATACTCGATATAAACGAAAATAATGCTTATACTTTACAGACGGATCTTCTAAGGGAACGCCCAGACTTAAAAACAAAGATAATTATTGCATCGGTTCGCGATAAGGCAAGGCTGAGCAATGTATTTAATGCTTACAGGCCCCAGGTTGTATTCCACGCTGCGGCCCATAAACATGTGCCCCTTATGGAGGATAATCCTACGGAGGCAATAAAAAACAATATATTCGGTACGCTGAATGCTGCAGAATGTGCCGATAAGTTAGGTGCCGAAAAGTTCGTACTCGTATCCACCGACAAGGCCGTTAATCCGACTAACGTAATGGGTGCCAGTAAAAGGGTTGCAGAAGTCATTGTCCAGATGAAAAATAAAGAGAGCGATACAAAATTCACAACGGTAAGGTTTGGTAATGTATTAGGCAGCAGCGGTAGCGTTATACCGCTTTTTAAAAGCCAGATAATCGCCGGCGGTCCTGTTACCGTAACCCACCGCGACATTACCCGTTATTTTATGACTATACCCGAGGCCGGTCAATTGGTCATACAGGCCGGGGCCATGGCAAAGGGGGGCGAGATCTTCGTATTGGATATGGGTGAACCGGTAAAGATTATAGACCTTGCCCGGGACCTTATAAGGCTTTCGGGGTTTGAACCGGAGGTGGATATAGCTATAAAAATAATAGGGCTGCGGCCTGGTGAAAAACTGTATGAGGAACTGTTTTTGAAGGAAGAGGAGCTTAGGACTACGGAACACAAGAAAATCTTTATAGGCAAATCCACCGTTAACGATATGAATACCTTCAAACAGGAATTGGATAACCTAGGGACGCTGCTTGTTAATGAGGATTGGCCGAATATGTCATCCCTTATGAACAGGCTCGTGCCTATCCGTAAAACTATTGCAAAATGATAGGGATTTAAACGATATTTTTTAAATTTCAAAAATAACCCAGGGGGTGTTTTATTTATGAAAAACAAGACCACAACAAAGGCCATTATATTTACGTTAACCGCCCTTTTTTTGCTTATATCCATCGTTCCTACAGGCCTTGCATCGGGGAACAAAAAAATGCTCGAAGCTTGGTATATGAATGTGAAAATAATGAGCAATAACCGTGCAGTAAGCGTGGAAGCGGATAAAGAACCCTTTATAGTGGACGGTACCACCTACGTACCGGTGCGCATGTTGGCTGAAATACTTAACAAAGAAGTGCTGTGGGATGGACAAAACTATACGGTACATATTAACGATAAGCTGGGCCAGAGCCTAGATTATTTAAACATGCAATTGATTATGAAGGATAATGAAATAAAATATCTAGAGGATAGAGTGGCAAGCCTGGAAAGGCAAAATGTTCGCGTCTCAGACATAGATGAGCTAGAGGACGATTTAAACTTTTACTATGACGAATACAAGGATGTAGATTTTGATATTAGCCTAAGCGGTTCAAAGTCAAGGATTACCGTCGTAATAGAGTTTAATCTGAAACGGGATAAGAGCGCATGGAACAGGCTTACTACGAAAAACATTACATCCTATTTGCAGGATATGTGCGATGAAATATTAGACGTATTCCCGAAGGCCGATATAAGCGGTTACTTTAAGGATAGTTCAAAGACATCAAGGGATAGGATAAATGAATTCACCGTTACATCCCGGGGAAATGTATCCCTCGATGACGATGGGTATTCCAGGGTAAGGGATACGGATCTCCGTGATTTAGAATACGACCTCGATGATATGTTCTATGACTACTTTTACGATTTTGATGTGGATATCGAATTAGACGGCGATGAGGATGATGTTACATTTACAGTATATGTGGACTATGATAAATATAAACGTAAATGGGATGATATAAAGGATAGGGATTTGGAGTACTTTATGGAAGATATACAACTGGAAATAGAACAGGAATTTAGAGGAGCGGATGTTAAAGGGTATATCTATGATTGGGATGGCAAAACCAGACTGGCCCGGATCACAAAATCCGGTAAATTTACAAGGGATAAGTGACATAAACAGGGGTAAGGGTAATTAGTTGCGCCTTCAGAAAAAATAAGATATAATTACTTCTGTCAGTTATTTAGTAGGAGGAGATACGGCTATGAGCAGAAGGCCTTATATCATAATACTTATAGTTTTACTTATTGCGGTAGCGTTGGTGTTAGGTTTTATGTATTACAGGGAAATGCCCCAGGTTTCAAAGAACGAGACAAAGGCGATGTTAGAGGGGTATAAGGCCGACTTGGAACGGGAATATGAGGTCCTTAACGAAACCTATAATCATCTGGCGGCATCGGGGGATGTAGAAGGTTGGAAGGCCTTTTCGTCCCAATGGATACCGGGATTGTCAAAGGTGCGCCCCGTTGATATAGATAAAAGGTTACCCTCGGAATACGGGGGCAAAAAAAGCCTGCTAATCTCTACCCAGGGTGCGCTTATATCCCTTTGGACTGAATATAATAGGGACTTCATCGAAAATGACGCCGCGGACGAACAACGGGCGGAGGAGATACGGACGGGAATTGATGATGTATTTACAAATCTGAAAATATAAATAAAATGGGGACGGCCCTTGGGAAGCCGTCCCCATTTTCGTATGTGCTTATTGACGTCTTAGGGCTTCTACCGGGGGTACCGATGAAGCCGATACCGCGGGGTATACGCCGAACAAAAGCCCCGATACTACGGCTACGAAGGTAGCTATTTTTATCGCCTGGAAACTTACCACCGTTTCGAAGCCGTAACCCCTAAACATGCTGACGCCCCATATGCCGGCTAAAACGCCTACTATAGCCCCTATAAGGCTCAAATAAAGCGCCTCTATCATGAACTGCATTAAGAGATCCTCGCGCTTTGCACCTAGGGCACGGCGAAGGCCGATCTCCTCGGTCCTTTCCGTTACGGCTACGAGCATTATATTCATTATCCCAAGGCCGCCTACTAAGAGGGATACTGCCGCAATGCCGCCAAGGAGCAGCGTCATAATACGGTTTGCATTGTCCGCTTCCTCTACCATTTGGTTAAGGCTCGTGATAGTTATAATATCATCGCCGCCATCGGGGAGCACCGATTGCGATCCCCGGGCCGATGATGACCCGGGTACGGCCCTTTCCATTACCATACCGCCGCCGCCTACGACGTGTACCCGTGTTTCCACGGTGGGACCTACCGCCCCTCCGTCCTCGGTTTCATCAGGATTCGAATGGGTTGGCGCGCTTTGGTCAAGGCCTAATTTCCTTTTAAATATCCTCCCTAACTGCACTATTGCAAGGTCTGCATCAACACTCGAGGACGCCTTAGCCCAAATCTCCTCTACGGTACGTTTTTCCGCCAGCTTTTGGGCCGTGGTGTAGGGTATTACTATCTTATAATCTATATTTTCCGCCTTCCCCGCACCCTTCGGGGCCAATACGCCGATAATCCGATAACTCTGCCCCGCTATGGATATGGACTGCCCTACGGGGCTACGGCCTGCCAAAAGCCCCTGGGCGAGTTCATAGCCCAGGACCGCTACCGGTGAACGCTGGCTGACGTGTAAGGATGAGAAAAAATGTCCGGCTATAATGTTGTGATCACGGATCTTTGGGAATTCGTTGTTAGTTCCCAATATATCCGCTTTACCCTTAGCCCTACGCCATGTGACGCTACCCTGGGTATGTACGATAGGCGTGGCCATGTCAAGGCCCTTTACCCTTTCTAAAATTTCCGCCGCCTCCTCGGGTTTAAATTCAAATTCGGCGTCATGGGCCTTTATTATAACAACGTTAGAGCCTAGGCTTTCAAATTGATCGACCACGGCTCGGCGGGCCCCTTCGCCTATGCCCATTAGACTTACGACCGATGCTACGCCTATAGCAACGCCGAGGACGGTAAGGGCGGAGCGCAGGCGTTTTGATAGTATGCCATGGGCTGCCATTTTAGCCGTAAACCAAAGCCTCGTAAGATGCGGCATCAATTTCTTTTTATTTATTAAAGCAGTTAACTTGGCTAACAGGGAGCTTAAATTTGGTTTTATTCTTTTCATATAGTTTTGCCCCCTTTTAATTTTCATTATTTTTATCCCCGCCCTTTTCGGGCAACAATGTATCCTTAGCCTTTATCTGTTGGCTGGGCAAAAGGTCGGCGCTACTGCCCGTTACTACGAGCTGGCCTTCCTCCAGGCCGTCCGTAACCTCTGCATATCTATCGCTTATAAGTCCTAAACGGACTTGCGTCATCTTTACCCTGTTATCATCTTGAAGCACTTCTACCATTGTCCTTCCATCATCTTCGAATAAGGCCTCGAGGGGGATCAAAAGTACGTTTTCCGCTGCCCCGGCATCTATAAATGCGTTGGCCTGCATACCGGGTCTAAGCTGTGGGCCGCCCTTTATGGTTATATTAATTGAGAACCGTGTTATATTATTTATTTTCTCCCCCATAGGGGATACATGGGTAACGATGCCCTCGTACGTTTCGCCGGGTACCGCATCCACTGTCACTCTAACAGGCGCATCCTGCTTTACATTTACAATATCTATATCATCCACCTGGGCCCAGAGCATCATCTCACTGGTATTGTATATATCCCCTATCCATTCGCCGGCCCTTACCGTTTCGCCTACTTCCCGATGCATCGAGGCCACTACGCCGTCCATGGTGGCGGTAATATCAAGCTGATCGTATTGTTTTTGTAGGTTTCGTACATCCACCTGAAGTTCACGTATTTCTTCTAGAAGATCCTGCAGGGTTTTTTGTACGTCGCTCCCTGACATGGAGAGTATGGGGTCGCCCTTTTTGACCTCCTCCATATCGTAGGCATTAACCTCCGTAACGATGGCCTCCGCGCGGTTTATCACCTTTTCTTCCTTCATATAGCTTTCTACTTCCGTTATATTTTCGAAGTAGCGTGCAAGGGTTTTCTCCTCGTTGGCGGGGAGGCCTATCCTTACTTTCATACCCGGTTGCACAAGGCTGGGGTTATCGCCCTCTACGGTCATCCAGTATACATATCGCATCGCGAACTCGTCATCGGCCATCCTGTCCGGCACAGGGTTATTATTGATTTTAGTTATCTTACCGTTAATGAAACCCTCGAAATGGCTAAAGTCCAGGAGGACCTCTTGGCCTACGTAGACTCTTTCTATTTCATGCACGTTCAACTTAGCCCTTATCTTAAACCGTGAATCATCCACGACACGACATATTACCTGACCTAATTGCAAATCGTCGCCTTCATGGACATCTAGGCCAATAAGCCTACCGTCGGCGGGGGCCCTTAGGGTAATCCCTTTAGAGGGTACTACGCTATCTATCTGTGATGGTTCAACGCCGGTCATCTCACATAATTCATTAAGCTTTGCCTCTAACTGCGTCTGTTTTTGGTCCAATTGGGATTCTAAATCATAGGATATAAGCCGGGCCAGCACCTGACCTTTCTCTACCTCATCCCCGGGCTCTACCAGTATCTCCTCTAACATATATTGGATATTTGGCCCTCCATCAAAACGCATTTCGCCGGGCACCTGTATGCCGCCGCCCCGGGTAGGGTTAAGCATACCCGTTGTGTTTACTCCTACGGAAATGTCCCCGCGGAATACCTCCTGGGTAGCATATACGGGTCCGTCGGAGTGCCTTGCATCAGCGGGCATAATCTGTCTAAAGGCGAAGGTGCCGCCGGCTATCACCACCGTTACTATAACTATTATTGCTACGGACTTTTGTGATAATATCTTTTCTAGAAACTTCTGTGTCATTTATTTCCCCCCTGGCTATTTAATGTTTCTATTTTTTCTATAATACCGTCTCTAAGGTGGTATATTTTCTGTCCGTACAGCGCTATTTCCCTTTCATGGGTTACCTGTACTATAGTTATACCAAGTTCTTTGTTAAGCCTTTGGAATATCTCCATAATGTTTTCGCTGGATTTAGAATCCAGTGCACCGGTGGGCTCGTCGGCGAGTATAAGGGATGGATTTCCTACTATGGCCCTAGATATGGCTACCCTTTGTTGTTCGCCGCCGGACATTTGGAAGGGAAGGTGATCTATTCGATCCCCGAGGCCGACGGATTTAAGGGCAGCCTTCGCACGTTCACCCCTTTCTTTGCCCCATAGACCCTGGTATATAAGGGGGAGTTCTACGTTTTCCAAAGCTGTCAGATTAGGCAGTAGATGGAATTGTTGAAATACAAAGCCTATTTGTTTGTTACGAATTTCGGCAAGCTCACCGTCCCCTAGGGTTTCTATATGCTTTTTGCCTAATATATATGTACCGGATGTGGGAAGGTCCAAGCAGCCTATTATATTAAGGAGCGTTGATTTGCCTGAGCCCGAAGGCCCCATTATGGATACGTATTCCCCTTCGTCGATAGAGAGGGACACGCCGCCTAAAGCGGTCACTTGCACCTGGCCAAGTTTGTACTTTCGTGTGACCTTTTTTATTTCTAATAATGCCAAATAATGATACCTCCTTCAATAAAGGGGAACGGCTAGAACGCTATTCGACAGACATATTATGTATTATTTTTTTTTGCCTTCAAACAATTATCCCCCTTAGAATTCTATCAGATTAAAGGCGTTCTTTACAATATAAGAATTATTTCCAATGACCTAGCCCGGGTGATAATTTTCGGGATTAATCCTTTCCTTATTAGATGTTTGACGTGAAATAAAAAATAGAGTTCCAAAAAGTGTGGCAAGGGGACGTTTTGTTTGCCACATTTTCAGGTATT
>CAZDSH010000056.1:0-9645 GCA_964508195.1 uncultured Clostridiaceae bacterium | reverse complement strand
CTTTATATATAGTTTGCGGAAATTCCCGTAGCCCTCGAGCTCATACAACTATTGCCGGCGGGTTCGCGAAGCGAGGATAGCCTAATGCCGACACAACGATAGTCTACCCGGGGGTAAGACTCTATAGTATGAGAAAAAATGTGGCAAACAAAACGTCCCCCTGCCACAAAGTTAGAACCATTCTAAAAATGTGGCAAACAAAGCGTCCCCTTGCCACATTTGGTGGCAAACAATGTGACACTACCCCCGTCCCCGTGACACATGCCACATAAAAGGAGCTGATTAATTGAACGCCCTAAAACAAAAAGTAAAGGACGTCGTATTCGCCGTACTTCCCATAACGGTTATACTCCTTATCCTAAACTACACCATAGCACCTATAGGCAAAGCCCTCGTCTGGCGTTTCATCCTAGGCGCAGTCTTTATAATATTCGGCCTAGGTATATTTTTATTCGGCACAGACCTTGCTATCCAGCCCATAGGCCAACACATGGGCTCCGCAATAACGAAAAAAAAGAGCCTAACCCTCCTTGTAGTATCCGGCATCGCCCTAGGCTTTCTCATAAACATAGCAGAACCAGATCTTATGGTCCTCGCAAAACAAGTCCATTACGTAACCTCCGGTGCGCTGTCCCAGTGGACGCTCCTCGTTGTAGTATCCATCGGCATAGGGCTTATGGTAGCCACGGGCCTTTTACGGATAGTGTTTAGCGTACCAATGTGCAGGCTTATGACCGTACTTTATACGATGATATTTATACTGCTGATCCTATCCCCGGACACCTTTACGGGTATCGCCTTCGACTCCGGTGCCGCAACTACCGGCTCCATGACCGTACCCTTTATACTGTCCCTAGGTCTCGGCGTAGCCTCCACCCAGGGGGGTAAACGCTCCGAGGAGGATAGCTTCGGCTTACTCGGTATAGCCTCCGCAGGGCCTATGCTGGCAGTCCTCACTATGGGCATGTTCTCCGGCGTAAAGACCCTTACGGGCAATTCACCGGTCATATCCCAGGGGGACTCCGGCGGCATACTCGGACCCTTTCTAGAGGGCCTGCCGAAGGTCGCCGTGGAGGTCACATTCGCCATGGTACCCCTTGTGATAATATTTATAATATTCCAACTTACGTTACTAAAACTAACAAAACCACAGCTCATAAAGATTATTAAGGGTCTTATTTATACATTTATAGGATTCGTTCTATTTTTAACCGGCGTTCACGCAGGGTTTATGGAGGCCGGTACCGCCGTCGGCTACGCAGTAGCGTCCTACGGCAGCAATATATTTATAATAATAGCGGGCTTTACCCTAGGATTTACCGTTATATTTGCAGAGCCTGCGGTCTATGTATTAAACGAGCAGGTAGAGGAGGTCACTAGCGGGCATATTAAAAAGAAGAATATATTATACTCGCTGTCCATAGGCGTAGCCGTTGCGGTAACGCTGTCCATGGCCCGTATCCTCGTGCCCGCTATGCAGCTATGGCACCTTTTGGTACCGGGGTATATAATCGCGATAACCCTATCCTTCTTCGCGCCTAAACTCTTTGTAGGCATAGCCTTTGATTCCGGCGGCGTCGCCTCGGGGCCCATGGCCGCAACATTTATACTGGCCTTCGCCCAGGGCGTAGCCCATGCGATGCCCGATGCCGATGTATTGATGGAGGGCTTTGGCGTCATAGGGATGGTAGCCCTTACACCGTTGATTGCCATCCAGGTCTTAGGACTTATATATAAACATAAGGCATCAAAAATAAGCTGATACGGCTTTACAAATAACGCAGAGCGTTAAAAAGGAGCTGAGGACTTTGCAAACAAAGGCTGTAAAGAGCGGCCATAAATATCTCTTAATAACGGTTATCGTTGAGATCGGCATAGGCAGCAGAGTATTAGATGAGGCAAAAAAGGTCGGGGTCACCGGCGGCACGATTCTTCTAGGAAAGGGTACGGTACAAAACCCGATTTTAAAAGCCCTAGGCCTTGACGAAACAAAAAAAGAGATAGTGCTTATGATTATGCCCGGTACGCTTGCGGATACCGTCCACGACCATTTAGCGGAGACATTTAAAATGAAAAGGCCAAACCATGGGATAATAATAACTATGCCCGTCAAAAATGTGTTCGGCCTCCATGACCTTACAAAACAGGATTCGGGGAAAGGGGAAAGGGATATGAGCTACGAAGTCATTTACACTATAGTAGAAAAGGGCCTAGGCCAAAGGGCCGCAGACGCCGCGCTAAAGGCCGGCTCCACCGGGGCGACTATTATAAATGCCCGGGGTTCCGGTATCCATGAGAACATCAAATTCTTTGCGATGAACATAGAGCCGGAAAAGGAAATAGTGATGGTCATAATAGAGGCAAGTAAAGCCGGGGCCGTTGCGGATGCTATAAGGGCCGCCATGGATATAGATGATCCGGGAAAGGGTATACTCTTTACCCTAGGCGCAAACCGCGTAACAGGGCTAAGGAATTAGAATTTGCTTACAAATCATAACATATATCGAAGAGCCGGGGGATATTCCCCGGCTTTTTTAGGTACCTTTTTATGTATATTATGTATACCATATTATGTTACCTTAAATGAAGGGCATATCCCACTCCCTTGGGATATGTTTCCTATATCGCCATACACTTCCTAAACCCGCATTATTGTTACATTACCATTACAAATATATTACGTTACAGTACATCATATTGACGCCTAAAATAGCCGATGTTATAATCGCACTAGAATGTAGCAAAGTTATGTTAATAGATTATGTTAACAAGCTGCATTGGGTTAAAAGCTGAGCCGCCATAAACGAAGAAACAGCAAAAAAGGGCCCTTATGATGCGGTGAGGCTGGATAAAAAAGGTAGTACATAGCTACCGGCAAGAACATTTTTAAATACAAAAACAGACCTAAAAAAAGGAGGACAAGAAAGCATGAAGAAACTTTTAGCACTAGTTCTGGCGCTGGCGATGGCTCTGGGTACATTTACCCTCGCATCCGCCGCACCGGAGGACGTTGTAGGAACAGAATACGAAGAAGCAGTAGAAAGACTTGTCGCTCTGGGTATTATTAACGGTTTCGAAGACGGAACCTACAGACCCGATGAGCCGGTAACGAGGGCGCAGTTTGCAAAGATTGTTGTTGCATCCTTAGGCGTCGGCGAAGCCGCCCAGTATGCCGCAGGCTCTACTAAATTCGCAGACGTGGCTGAAGACCACTGGGCAGCAGGCTATATAAACGTAGCCGTTGACGTTGGCGTAATAAACGGCTATCCCGACGGATCATTCCAGCCGGAAAACAGAGTAACCTTCGCCGAAGCCGTCAAGATGATAGTAGCGGCCCTAGGTTATACGCCAAAGGCTGAAGCCATGGGCGGATATCCCGGCGGATACCTGGCAGTGGCAGCGGAAGCGGAAATCACTGACGGCGTTAACGTAGTAGGCACCTTGGCAGCGGATCGCGGTGCCGTTGCCGTTATGATAGACAACTCCCTCGAAGTTTACCTGATGGAGCAAAAGTCCTACGGCGATAAACCTACCTGGGAAGCCTCCGATACAAAGACGCTCCTTAACACAAAGCTCGGCGTCGTTGAAGAAAGGGGCTTTGTAACGGGTATATCCAGGACAGACAAACTCGACGAAAAAGAATTCATCCTTGACAATAAAGACAAATACGAAATAGTCATAGACGTAAACACAGAAAGCCTATTCCTAAAAGAAGTTAAGGTCCTTTATAAGGAAAAGGGTAAGGATAGGAAAGTTGTATGGGTAGGCATCGAAACCGCCGAAAAGGATATAGTATTTGATACGGTAGTAGAGTTTATAGAGGGCGGGGACGGCGATAGGGATAAAATCGAATTAGAAATCGCTGACAAAACATACGATCTAGACGCCGATGTCGAACTTTATGTAAACTACGAAGAGGACGAGCCCGGTGAAGGGGACTATGGGTATTTTATATTTGACGGTAAAGAAATAATCGCGGCAAACCTGTTCAAGTTCGAAGAAGAAGGCTTAGTAACGGGTCTTGCAAAGGACGAAATAGAATATAGGGACCTCGAAGGTGCTGAAGAACAAGTCCTAGAGCTTGACGAGTACGATGAAATATACGTATACAATAGTGACTTTACGAAGGCGGACGTTAAAGATATTGACGAAGGTACGCTTATATTCTACTGGGAAGAGGATGACGAACTATTTATAATAGCCCTTAACGACCAAAAAGAAGGCGAAGTAAAGAGGTTAAGGGGCGATAGGGTAACAGTAGACGGTAAAAACTATGTAGTGGCAAAGGATGCAGCTATCGTATCCTCAAACAAGGGTAAAGATTTCGAAATACTCGAAGACGTTACAGAATACGATGTAATGGATGAAGATGTCGTACTGCACCTTGACCTTAACGGCAAAATAGCGGCTATGGTAACCTCCGCTAAGGTGACCTCCGATGAACTATACGGTATAGTAACCTGGTTCTACGAAGGTAGAAATCCCAGCATTGCAGTATTTACAAGCGAAGGCAAAGAAGTGGAATACTACTTCGAAAAAAGGGCCGACGCCGAAGAATTCTACGAAGGCGATGACCTAATAGACGGCCTAAACGACAACGAAACTGTTTTCGCTATAAAATACGAACTAAACAGCGATGGCGACATTGCAAAGGAAAGCCTAGAACTTCTAGAGGACGAGGATAATGTAACTAAGGCCGCCGATAGGAAATACCTCGTAGGCGATGATGACGATTATTTCATAGCCTCAAGCACAGTAGTGATGAGGGCCTTAGACAGCAAAGGCGAACTAGACCCCGATACTATAGACTATGAAAGCCTAATAGATATGGCTATCTCGAAAAAGTACGGGGCGGACGGAAATAAAGGCGCATCAGCTATTATATACGGTGAGCCGGGCAAAAACGCTAAAATGATAGTATTCCTAGACAAAAACTTCGAAGGCAGCAAAGAGGACGTATACTTCGGCGTAGTAACCGACGACCCGTGGAAGGTGGGCAAGAACTGGTTCGCAGAGGTAGACGTGTTCGGCGAAGGCAAAGGTGAGTACAAGGCCGAGGATGTCAAAAAGGGTAACCTCGTAGCCTTTAAATTAGACAGCAGCGATAAGGCGGATATATACGGGAAAGATGAAAAGGACGTATTTAGCAAAGTATCCGGCATAGTATACGAAAGAAGCGGTAGCTACATTACGTTAGACGATGGGGAAACTTACAGAGTAGCAAGTAACGCTGTACTGTATAAGCTCAACGACAAAGGAAAGCTCGACGGAACAGTAAGGCTTGCAAGGATTTATGCCGATGAAGAAGACGGCGACACTATAGAATTCCTATACGACGAAAAGGAAAAAGAAGTAGTAGCGGCCATCGTTAACGTAGAGCTTGACTAAGCAATAAAAACAAATCCAACGTAAGTGCTAAAAGACCGGCCCTTTTCCAAGGGGGCCGGCCTTTTAGATTCTTTTCCTTTTATTACATTCATGTTACAAATACATTACAATATCCTGCCAATTATTGACCTTACCCATAGCCGGTGCTATAATCGCAGGTAGTATGCAGGGGAAGCATGTACCAATACTGCATATTATAAGCAAGATCGCCGGATAATGCCGCAGGTTTAACCTAAAGAAAGGAAACCGGCAGCCCGGCGAAGAGGTATTATAGTTTCCTTTCAAAAAAAATAAAAATTTAAAAGGAGGCAAATAAAAGTATGAAAAAGATTCTAGCACTAGTACTGGCTCTAACTCTGGCGCTTGGCACATTCACCTTCGTAGCCGCTGCTCCTGAAGATGTAGTAGGCACCGACTGTGAAAATGCCGTAGCAAGGCTTGGTGCGCTGGAAATATTGGCCGGTTACGAGGACGGCACCTTTAGGCCGAACCAGCCTGTTACAAGGGCGGAGTTCGCAAAGATTATAGTAGGTGCCCTTGGCGTAGGCGAAGCGGCCCTTTATGCAGCAGGCGATACGATTTTCTGGGATATCCCTGAAGGTCACTGGGCAACGGGCTTTATAAATGTAGCCGTTAACATGGGCATAATAAATGGTTATCCCGATGGCAGCTTTGCCCCGGAAAACCAAGTAACCTTTGCCGAAGCTATTAAGATGATAGTAGCGGCCCTAGGTTATACCCCCAGAGCGGATGCCCTTGGCGGATACCCCGGCGGGTACCTTGCCATAGCCGCAGAAAAGGAAATCACCGAGGACGTTAGCGTAGTAACCGGTCTATCGGCAAACCGTGGCGACGTAGCCATCATGGTTGACAATGCTCTTGAAGTAGACTTGATGGAGCAAAAGGAATTTGGCGATAGGCCCACTTGGGAAGAGAAACCCGGTAAAACTCTTCTTAACAGCAGATTAAACGTTATAGAAACTAAGGGTTTTGTAACGGATATTTCAAAAATAAGTAAACTTGACGAAAATGAGTTTGAAATAACAAGATATGACAGGGATGGAAATAGTACTTCTGAAATTTATGAAATGGCCATTGATGTTAACACCGAAAGCCTATTCCTAAAAGAAGTTAAAGTCCTTTATAAGAAAAAGGGCGACGACAAAAAGGTAGTATGGGTAGGCATCGAAACCGCGGCTAAGGATATAGTATTCGATACGATAGATGTTTTTAGTAATGATGAGGTAACCTTGAAGGTTGCAGATAAGGATTATGCATGGGTGGATGATAATATTAGCTCTGCAACCGTTTATGTAAATTATAAAGAATACCATAGAAATGACAACAAAGTTGAAGTAGGCGACTATGGTTACTTCATATTCGACGGCAAAGAAATAGTAGCCGCTAATCTGTTTAAATTCGACGATAATGCAAAAGGCTTCGTAACCGATGTAGCAAAGGACGAAGTGGAGTATAGAGTATTAGGCGAGGATGCAGAAGAGGATGTCCTTGAGCTTGATGATTATGATGAGATTTATGTATACAATAAGGACTTCACAAAAGCGGATCTTGATGATGTAGACGAAGGTTCAGTTATATACTACTGGGACAATGATGATGATGAGCTATTCCTCATAGTAGTAAACGATGTCGTAGAGGGCAAAGTTACAAGGCTAAGGGACGACAGGGTAACCATCGACGGCAAGAACTATAAAAAAGATAGCAGTATCGTATCCCTTGATGAGGGCAAGAATTTTGATGGATGGGATGCTGAAGATGTAGAAGATGTAATGGATGAAAGGGTAGCCCTTTATCTCGACATAAACGGGAACATCGCAGCCCTTGTTACCGATGCTGAGGCTACGAGCGACACGCTATATGGTATAGTCACATGGTTCTATGAAGGTAGGAACCCCGAAGTTGCTATATTCACTAGCGATGGCGAAGAAGTAGAGTACGGGTTTGATAAACGATCCGATGCGAATGTATTTTATAAAGCGCCTGATGAACTGTTGGATGGTCTGAATGATAATGATACTCCTGAAGTTTTTGCTGTAAAATATAAACTCAACAGTGATGGCGAAATAGCTGACGGCGAAATTGAATTATATAATGACCAAGGCGAAAAAATTGATGCAGGTGTAGGCGAAAATGTTGAAGATGTAACTGCATTAGATGCCGCCAAAAAGAAAGCAGATAAAAAGTATATTGACGAAATGAGTGGCAATGATGTCGCTGCCACATACTTCATAGGTTCCGGTACTGTTCTGATGAAAGCCCTTGATGATGACGAACTAGATCCGGAATTAGTTGATTACGATAATCTGATATCCATGGACTATACGGGTGGTATAGATAAAGAAGTCATAGTATTCGGTGAAAAAGGAAAGACAGCGAAGTTCATGGTATTCCTAGATCCTGAATTCGAAGGTACCAAGGATGATGTATACTTCGGTGTAGTAACCGACGATCCATGGAAGGTAGGCAAGGATTGGTTCGTAGAAGTTGATGTGTTTGATGGCAAGAAGGAAGAGTTCAAGGTAGATAAAGATGATGTTGCAAAGGGCGATCTCGTAGAGTTCAAACTTGATAGTAAAGATAAGATGAAACTAACCGATGCAGTATGGGCACCGGCAGACGAAAGTGGTTTCACAGCAGCCAAAAATGGAGCCAAAGTTGAGCTTGTATCTGGCACAGTTTACGAGAGGGACGGCAGCTATCTCGTATTAGGGGATGGTGGCCCTGGAGACGTGACTTACTATGTGGCCCCCGGTGCTGTATTGTATAAGCTGAAAGAAAAAGGTTCTAACTTCAAGATTGACGGAACTATCAGCCGCACAAAGATTGGAAAGGACGACAAGATCGTATTCCTGTTCCATGATGGAGAAAGAGAAGTAGTAGCAGGTCTTGTCAAGCCAGAATAATGTTCTAAACCAAGAACGACAAAAAGCCGACCCCTTCCGGGGCCGGCTTTTTTAATGCTTTGTTTCTCCCTCAACCGCTGGGACGGACCCCCCGGTTTACCTCCCACTTCCCACTTCTTACTCCCCACCTCCTACTTCCTACTTCCACCTTCCACGTCCCACCCCCCACTTCCCACCTCCCACCTCTCACATCCCACCTCTCACTTCCCACTTCCCAATCGAATGTGTCACAGGGACGGGGGAAGTGACACACGCGCATATCCACCACACCCTACCCCCTCCCATTCCCCACCTTTCCGCGAATGTGGCAAGGGGACGTTTTGTTTGCCACATTTTCAACGTATCGGCATTAGGCTATCCTCGCTTCGTGAACCCGCCAGCAATAGTTGCATCAGTTCGCGAACCCTCTCCACCACACCCTACCCCCTCCCATTACCCACCTTTTCCCCATTTCTCTTTTTTCACCTTCCCATCTTTCCACTTTCTACTTTGTGCCACGGGTGTACTTTGTGCCACGGGGACGGGGGTAGTGACACACACGAACCAATCAACACAAGAACCACAAAAGAGCCAGCCCTTTCCGGGCCGGCTCTTTTTCTTCGCGAATGTCGGTGCGTCACAGGGACGGGGGTAGTGACACACGGGCATGTGTCACGGGTGTGTCACGGGGACGGGGGTAGTGACACACGCGTGTGTCACAGGGACGTCAGCTATCTCGTATTAGAAGGCGGCTCGAATGAACCGGGAAAAACCTATTATGTAGCCCCCGGAGCTGTACTGTATAAGCTGAAAGCAAAGGGTGATAACTTCAAGATTGACGGAACTATCAGCCGCACAAAGATTGGAAAGGACGATAAAATCGTATTCCTGTTCCATGAAGGAGAAAGAGAAGTAGTAGCAGGTCTTGTCAAGCCCGAATAAGAAACCATAACACGAACCAACAAAAAACCGATCCCTCACGGGGTCGGTTTTTTAATGTGTCACAGGGACGGGGGTAGTGTCACAGGGACGGGGGTGTGTCACGGGGACGGGGGTAGTGACACACGGGCACATGTGTCACGGGGACGGGGGTAGTGACACACGGGCATGTGTCACGGGTGTGTCACGGGTAAAGGTATGTGTCGCAGGGACGGGGGTAGTGTCACACGGGCATCAGTTCGCGAACCCTCTCCACCACACCCTACCCCCTCCCATTACCCACCTTTTCCCCATTTCTCTTTTTTCACCTTCCCATCTTTCCACTTTCTACTTTGTGCCACGGGTGTACTTTGTGCCACGGGGACGGGGGTAGTGACACACACGAACCAATCAACACAAGAACCACAAAAGAGCC
>CAZDSH010000055.1:0-9727 GCA_964508195.1 uncultured Clostridiaceae bacterium | reverse complement strand
CATCCTGAGCGTAGCACCAGCGTGTCATCCTGAGCGTAGCGAAGGATCTTATGTCCGCCTCCAAGAAGATTCTTCGGGCTTCGCCCACTTAAATGACAAGTAAAGTAATATTATTAACACTTTATATATAGATACGCTCTAAGAAAAGCAGTAATGCCCGAAAAAGAACTGGTTATAGGGTATTGAACCAATTAACAATTCCTCTATTGTGTCGTGGGGGCAACGTTTCAATTGTTCCAGTATCTATGTATTTGCTCCTCGCTTTGAAATGATAGTTTGTACAATGACCCCAATTATAATAGATAAAAGAATTATAACAATCCAAATACTAAATCCATGATTAAGATGAAGTCTAGCTATCTCTTGGTTTGTCATACCCTCAGTAATTCTTGACATGTTAAACTTTCTTATTAAATCTCCAAGATAGTTTCCAATAAAAAGTCCTACGATAACTCCTATACTCATACATACCGAAACAAGTTGTTTCTTAAAGAAAAGCAATAGTAAAGGAATTATACTTAAAATTAAGTAGAACTTCCAATTGTGTATCGCCCATCCGAATAAATATTCGTTATTAAAAACGGTGTATGCTAGTAAAAAAACTGCTGAAAAAATAAGGACCTCAATAACCACATAAATATATTTGTTATGTTTCATAATTCTTCCCCCCTTTTTCTACATCTACATTTCTACTACGCATTTATCTACGACTACGAAACAAGCTATAAAGAATACGGAATAAAATAAATATAAACTCCTGTTGTACCAGGGTTTATGGTGTCCTTACAACAACCAAATAGATTTCAATCCTTTCTTTTCCCTTCCCCGTATTAACCCTCTTCAATCTAATAGGGCCAATTTCACCTGTTGTTTTTAGGTGTGTCCCCCCGCAGAGCACTCTGCCAAAACCTTTGATCTCCCAATACCTTTCTTCCTTTTCCACATCGCTGAAATCACTTATTATAGGTAAGTTTAACCCGATTATCCGGCTTGCCTCCTTAGATAAAAAAGCAAAGGTTTCTGAAATATTTCCGTCCCATATAAAATCTAACCTAGCCTTTGTGTCCGAGATATTCGCTCCGATTTTTTCCGGATGGCCATAATTTTGATTTATAAGTTCAAGAATAATTTCAGCAGCAAAATGCAGTTTCATTAATCGATATCTTTTTGCCCAATCAATTTGGACAACAACTTCAGTACCAACTTTGAAGTTATGTCCCCCTTCAATTGTATAGTAGATCTCTTTATTTATCTTATCTGCCTTCAAAATATTATAACTATTAATGCTTCCACTATCCGATGCCTGACCGCCTGAAAATGCAAAGGCAATAGTTCTATCTAGTGTAATCACATTTCCCGCAATAGTGGTCACTTTTGCGCTTAATTCAGTTAAATATGGATCCTCCCAAAATACTTTTTTTACACTCATAATTCACCTCTCAACTTAACATGGGGTCGGTTTCCATGTCAACCCATATTAGTATAGCCTATCCACAATAAAGTGATAACCAGTATCCAAGATAATAATTATTTTGCGATCTTCGTACCGCCAAAGTATTCTTATATTCATGTTAACACTACATTCAAACAAGTTTTTAAAATCTTTTACTTTCTTAGTACGTAAGGAGGGGTGATATGGATTATATTGTAGTATTTTGAGCTTTGTTATTACTTGCTTTTGTTCTATATGGGTTAATTTTTTTAGCTTTTTTTCAAAAGTCTTAGTAACAATAATTTTAAACTTCATCTAGATTGATCCCCATATCCATAAGCATTTTGTCAATATCATCGTAAACTTTCAATTCACCATTTTTATACTCAGCTTCGGACTCTTTTATGAGTTTAGCAATTCTAATCATTTCTTTCTTTGGATAAATTACAACGGGGCATAAAAATATACCCCCATCCTTTTCGATAACTTCGAACTGATCCCCTTCCTTAATACCAAGGTTTTTTACTATTTCTGAAGGAATAGTAACCTGGGATCTTCCGCGCATTTCGATTAGCACATCTATCATCCTTTCTGAGATTCACATTCTCTGATCATATTATAAACTGATTCAATTTTCTTATCAATAGTTATTAAACGTCAATCGTCCATTAGAAAATCTATTATATCCTTCGCCTTAGGGGGACAACCCCCAAGATTTTTACTAAAACCCTTTGTGCATATACCTACACCTGTGCCTTCGGATTTTCTACCCTTATAGCCTTGGCCTATGTGAATTTTCTCCTTCAGCCTATAGAGCTCACCCCTTTCTTTGAGCCTGTCCAGGGCATGGATGAGACTTGCATAACATGAAGAACAAGCCATGTTTTCCACGACATGTTTTTCTAGATCCTTAACCAATCTCGTCTTTGGCAATGTTGTAGCCAAGCTATCCTTGTTCAATTCTATTATATTTCTATCTTCCAATTTACTGCATCCCACTCCAAGATCTTCAGCCATCTGTATATAGGGAACATCTTCCTTATCATAGCCTAAAAGCCCTGCCACATAGCTATCTATTAGGACTGGGTCCTTACCTACGATTATCCTATTCATCTGAACGGGGTTTCCCCCCTCCTCAAAGTTTAAGTCCCCTATAATTCCGTCTACTACTATAAGGTCCTGTTTGATAATCCTATTCAGATAAGCTATCGGCTTATGAAGGCCCATGGCATGAAAGCGCCTTTTTTCTTTATTGGGGATGCACCCTTTCATATTTTTAAGAGCGCAGGTGATCCGAGTTTGGCAGTGACCCTTTAATACCGGAATGTTTATCATATAGTCCACGGAAATGGCCTTTTTACAGACAGAAATTTCGATGTCATCTACCTTAAAACTTTCTACTTTATCTTTTTGTAAATCTATTAAAGGAATACTGTATCTTTTTGATATTCCTTCATATCCGCATACTTTGAAAGCCTCCGATGTTTTGCCCCCCACCCAGGAGCCCTCTAATATGACGATATTATGGAAACCCTCGTCTTTGAGGTAGACTATTAAAGCTTCTGTTAATTTGGGGCAGGTAGTTGCACCAGTTTCCGACGGTTTAGCTAATACTAAGTTAGGCTTTATGCCTATTAATGCGTTTTTATCCGGTATATCCTTTATAATTTCAGCTTTATCTAATAATTCCGCAATCATTCCTTCGGGGTTATCCCCATATTTTATGAATATTAAACCCCTATGCATGTCCTTTCCGCCCCTTTCTTTATATACTGCTTTCCCTTCCGGTGTACATGTTATAAAGAATCGGGATATTTCCCTATGATCTAAGGGGGCTGCGCCCCGATACTAATGTCATCCTTAATAACATAAGTACGGTCATACAAAAAAACAGTTGCCTAACAGCGGTGCCTAAATTTTTTGTATAATTTCATATATGGCGGGCCTTCCCAATCCACATCCTCCTGCAAATGGCCCTTATCCGACACTTTATTTACCGTTAAATTGTCCATTGGCTATGGATAATACCCATCAGCTTCCATGCGCCTTCGAATTGTTCAAATACTAATCTTAAGCCTTTCCAATCTGTACCCCCATCTTCGGGAATAAGTGTCGGGAAGTAATATTCTACAATTATAGGATTATCATATACCTCGAACTGATTTTCTATTGCATTCCCACTACTTAATACTTCGTTATAACCAATCCGCTCGGCGTTTTTGAAATCCCTTGAATACACGAACTCCTTATAATATTCGCCCGGAGTTAAGGATATCTCGTCCCCTATACCATCGTAAACCCCCCAAACATAAACCCTTTGATCATTAAAAAAATCTTTAACTTCTTCCCTGTTTAACACTTTATCCTCTTTTAACGAAACATAAGTATAAGGCGTGAATCTTAGGCCCTTAACCGGGTGAACAAACTTTGAAAGGGTTTCCGCATCTTTATCGCTTATTGCCCGAATTACCTTATCCGCTGTTTGTTCAATAATTTCCCGGGCAAATCCCGGTTCAATAATACCGTCCACTGTTAACTTGTATTCTTTTTCTGTTTTTGTTTCATCCCCGTTTCCTAAATTGCTATTATCAATTCCCTTTAGCCCGCATGCGGTAATATTCATAACCAGCAGTACCGCTGCCCCGATTAGAATAATTTTTCTGTCCATACTATGCCCCCCTTCATTTATCATATTTCCTTTCCCAACCTCTATAACCTTCGCCTTACCGCCTCGAAGGTTCCTCGTAAAAAATTAAAAGACATTAGCCCCAATGCCCGGGGCAGCCTGTCCTATGGTTTCAAAGCCCTTTGACGATGACAAATAACAACCTATACACATTAATCCCATCCCCTTTATAAGCAAGTTTATTGTATCACATTTTTTTTAATTGGACATTTGATAAAACAAAAAAAAGACTAGTAACCCTGATTATAAGGGCTTAAACAGCGTGCAAAAACATTTAGGGCTAACGGAGCCTGCTGCTACAATTGTCTGGGGAATAGTCTTTAAAAACCGGGTATCGCCTCGCCAAATAATTACTTGAAACATGTTCCCCCTTTCACCCCTTCCTTTATTTTAACAAAGGCCTTTTCCCCTAAGAATTAGAGGTGGTGGTGGGATACTTAGAGGTAGCCCCCTATTGAAAGCCAGTAACAATCGGCTAAAGGTAGCGCGGGTGCGGGTTCTATTGTTTCCCTATACCCCACTACAAAACTTTGGGGAACCGTCGCGCTGGCCCAGCCTACGCTAAAACTTTCATTAACGATAGTATTCATAGATGCGAAAATATCCGTAGTCCCTGTTGAAGCATTGTCTATCCCTGCTAATCCCTTGCCCGCTGTATTTTGCACCGTGTTGCCTATGAATTCTATGAATTGAAATATATCCATATCTGCGCTATACAATAACACCGGTACATTACCTTCGATAATAGTGGTATTGTTGTTTACATACAATTTAAAATGTGAACCGATGAATTCTTCAATAGCCAATAAGTGGCGTAAGGAAAAAGTGGTGGGTATTTGAGCATTACCGTCAATGTTTAGATGGCCTTCTAGGGTACCGTTTATCCCGCTGATGTTTGTAATGCGTATAAAAAAGCAACCTTGATCCTGGGAGCCCGGGGCGAAGGTATTGTTATAGATAACGCTCTCTCCAGTTGTATTGCTTATTAAGATACAAGCATACTTGTTATTCGGCTGACCGTTAGGTGCATAGGTGAAGTTACAATTGCTTATCTGAAACTCCGCCGCTATGGTTCCGATACCGATTTCACTTACCCCTATTTCGCAATTGTCGATATAGATGCCTGTGGCGGTTTTATTGGTAATGGCGATGACAGTATCCGTTTCCCCCGCCGTTCGAGGATAATCCTGAACAATCTTCATATTGCGAAACGCAACATCGGAAACAGTAATATTAAACATATAGTAGGGCGATGTGGCAATAGATGAAGCGGTAACTAAAGTCGCGGCGGGGCCTTGTCCCTCAATGGTAACTGATTTGTTTATAGTAATAGTATCCGATATGCTAAATATCCCCGCCTCTAGGAGAAGCAGGTCACCGTCATTTGCGGCAGCTAGCGCCGCCTGGATAGTAGGGTATGTTTGGCCGGGACCAATGTGTAGCGTATTGCCCGTTGGTTCCGGGATCGCCCTTATATTAGGCGGTACCGGTTGGGACAGCTTATAGTATTCATAGCCCCTCGATATATCAATATAAATATCCCCGGGATCGCCCATAGTACAAAGGGGCGCCCCAATACCTGTTAAAACGGGCTTACCGGGTCCCGGTGGCCCTGGCGGTCCCTTAGGGCCAGGGGGTCCCGTTTGTAAGGGTACCCATCGTTTTCCATCATCCCTGTACCAGCGCTTCCAACAAGTATCAAGAAAAAGTCTACCCGGGATGCCCGGTAACGGCCTTTTCGCTGAAGGTGCCTCCTGAATAGAAGGGGTGCCCCCTGCATTAATGACAAATCTTTTATCCTTGTTATAGCCCATGCCGCTGCCATTATCTTTTTTATCATGATTGTTCATTTAAACAACCCCCATCACATTAATGGCTTTCTGATATATTTTATTCGCCGGCCTATATAATTGATACAAACTATTTCCTTTTACCATCAGCATCTCTCAGGTAGGGCATATATATCATTGCATCGGAATTAATGGTGTCATAGGAATGTGTCACGGGGACGGGGGTGGTGACACACGGGCATGTGTGTCACCACCCCCGTCCCCGTGACACATAGAAGCCATGGCACGGCTCCTATGCAACTAAAACGGGCCATACCACGGCTTAAACTATCCCTATATTAAAGTCCCACTCATAACCATCATCGGCCACTACAGACATCGTAAAATCTTTAGCGCCAGAACTTTCTATTCTAATTGCACCATTTATGGTTCCCCATTGGGTTTTATGGTAATCCTTTGAGGTGGATCTATTCCACCAGTATCTGATTCATCGGGCAGTATATGCCATGTTTCTCCCTTATCGCTACTTACAAAGACCTGCATTTCTCCTTCTATATCCTTATTATACTTATTGCGAAAATAAACCTCCATTTTGCCGTTTCCATTGCCATCAAAACCTATGCTGCGGACTTCCCCTACACCGTCTCCAACCAATGCTGCCAGGCTAGGCATTTCAAACTGTGTCCATGTCATGCCGCCGTCCCTTGTTTGGTAAATGCGCCCAATGTTTTCTATATCATAACGAAAACACAGGTAGCCCATGTCCCTATCAGCAAATGCGGCTGCTGTCATAACCCTTGACCACTCGTCGTTAACATTGCCGGTTTCATTCCATGTTATTCCACCGTTATATGTTAGGTAAACATAATTCATGCTCATGCCCGCCGCCGCACCCGGGGAGCCGACAAACCAGCCGTCTTTCTCGGAAGTAAAGCCCGCGAATTTGAAGTCCCATTCCCCATTATCAGGGTACGATATGTTATCGAACGCCGCCGGTATTTCTTCTACATAGTAATATTCATCGTTATTACCTACGCCACCGGTCCCCAGTTCAACGAAGTGGTACCTCCCGTCATCTTCCCGGCGGAGTTCAACTTCCCTGTACATTTGTCCCCAGGTATTATCCCTCCCGGGGCTGTTGCCTGTATTTCCTGCCATCCAATAAGTATTTTTTTCGATAGGATATGTAGGCCTTAGGGAGAAAGTAACAGAAAATACAAAGGCTTTTGGAAGGCCTATTTTTGATACCTTTTTTATCTCCAGTCTATCAATAACCCCATCTGAAATATGAATTGTATTATCTGTCGGTAGGGCCTTGAACATATCAAACCATGCGCCCATCCAGGCCTCGGCAATCTCTTCGTTTGTTCCCAAATCTTCTACGGAAATATTTTCAATTTTAATTAGTTTCTGATCTTCATTCAGGATTTCAAAATATTTGTCTATATCTTCTATTATGGGCTGTGGCGTCCATTCGTTAACATCTGGTTTATTCATCTTGTTTAATGTAAGGCTGGCCGTAAGCACACCAACCGATAATACGGCAATGATAATGGTAACACGCGAAGGCTTTTTAAAATTGAGCATAACCAATCCTCCCTATGCCTATTAATTAGATGCACTAACTTTTCCGCTTCTGTATATTCTGACCGTGTAATCCCATCTGCACGGTGAAATAGATCCACTATTACGATTAAACTGACCCACCTTAACGCAGGGCGACCCATTCAATTATTTTATCCTATAATGGTGTTGGCACACATAAGTGTAACACTAACCCCGTCCCCCTATCACAAATGTTATCGCCGACAAATCGTTGGTTCCGGTCGTTTCTCCAGAGGGCTATTCCATACAACATCTTTTTCTATTGCAAACATAATTCCCCCTAAGACGGGATACGTCATGCCCTTCGTGTTCCAATAATTTTTCTCTTAGAAAACCTGCACCACTCCTGCACACACCAATACCTTTCCGGGGCAGCACCCGATGGGTTGGTATGAAATAGGATACGGGGTTTTTTGTTACCGCGCTTCCTACAGCCCGTGCAGCCTTGGGATTCCCTAAAAGCTCGGCAACTCCTTTATAAGTGGTGATTTCCCCTGGCTCTATATTGCTTACTACCCCAAAAACCCTTCGTTGAAAGTCTGTAAAACCGGTAAGGTCTAAGGGCATATTATGTCTACCGGTTTCTAAAAATTTTTGGGTTTCCTTTATGAAAAGTTGTACCCTAGGCTTTAGTTTCTTCGTCCCATTAATAGAACCTAAATGTATATTTTGAGCCCCCCGCCCCGGTTTAAGAGATAGGTATTTTAACCCGATATCAGAAAAAGTAACGCTTACTATATCCGTTTCCAAGAAGTTTATTATGTCGTATATTACCATTAGGTTTAGCCTCCCGTTTTTACTTAGTTTGCTGCACCCTTTGTTTTAATATTCAAAGGTAGCAAACAATGCGGGATCACGATATAGTCCATCAGCTACTTTAATACATAGCTCCATCTAACCCATCTATTAGTTCTATGCCGCATGCAATGCTATTCTTTATGAGAAACACGGTGCTTTTAGTACCCCCCTCCTGACTATAAACATAAGCAAAATCGTATTCGTCGCCGAACCAGGCTTCGTCATCATAGCTGATACGGTCTAATTTCTCTAAGGGTTTATCCTGCCATCCCTCTAAAAGCATTTCCTCCGAATCACCAATAGCAACTCCCCCGGCAGAACATCCATTTTTCATAGAGCGAATAGTTATAACCGTATACACCCCTTCATAGGGATTAAGGTATGTTACCTGCAGATTATCACTTTCAACTTGATTAACTAAACCAAAACTTTCTGCTTGAAAGCTATCACGACTGTTTTCAGTTAAATCAATACAGAAAGGGAAATCAACGGGATACGTATCTAAATACAGAGGCCTCATAGCAATGCTGGATTCATCGGTTATATATAGGCCGGGGGTATCATCATTGTACCAGACAAAGGAATATGTAAGGAAACGCCGCAGCATATCTTCCTCTTCATCGGAAAAATGTTCCGACAAGGATGAGCTATACAGGGCCTTATCATAATCCCATTGCAGCTTCAGTATATTCGTTAAACTCTCAGAATAGGCCCCGTCGGAAGCCAAAAATGCTTTGCCCAGATAATAGTTGCGCAGGGATTGTTCCTCATAATCGTGTTTGGAAGGCCCGTTATTTATAGACGCACTTTGCAGGGCCGTCCATAAAGGATTCCACCAATCTAAGCCATAGGATTTATCCAGTTCGGACCAAGTTTCTCGGGTGAAATTCTCCAGGCAAGGGAGCAATTCATAACCGCTAACGGGCCGTCCGGCAATGAGATCGGGCATATAATCATGTATATCCCCTGTAGATGAGGCAAATAAAGTTTCCGGCGTATCCTCTGGCACATCTCCTGGCGTAGAGTTTTCCTGCCTAGGTGATTCTTCATACCCTTCATGGTACTCTTTATCAGGCTCTACTGCACAACCCATCGCAATTACTATAACCAGCAGCAAACCAAAAAGGACATAGAACAATGACCCTGATTTATTTAGCGTAAACATTGTAAACACCTTCTTATATAATTAATATAGTAACCACGGGGGACGGTTCTTGCGGTTTATACATACTCCCTCCCACACATGCAAACATGTTATAAAGAATCTTTACTCCACATAATATAAATGATGCGTCTTAATTGTGGCGTCAGTCCAAGCAGTACGGGTTTGTCAGCCCGAGCAGTACGGGTTTGTCATTCCACCCTTTAATCTGTTTTTCCCGAGCTATGGCTGCCGTTATATCTTTCGCATAATCA
>CAZDSH010000054.1:0-9814 GCA_964508195.1 uncultured Clostridiaceae bacterium | reverse complement strand
GGCTTCACCCTCTTAAATGACAAGTAAAGTAATATTATTAACACTTTATATATAGGCCGCGGAGATAATAACTATTAATACATCGGAGGGATTAAAAGGATGAAGAACAAAACACCCCTAGTGGATGCGATAAAGCGCTATATAAAAGAAGATCCGATAAGTTTTCATATGCCCGGACATAAGGGCAATTCACGGTTCATGGGCGCCGGCGTAGTGGACTGGGACAAACTGTTGCAATACGATCTTACGGAGATACCCGGCCTTGACAATTTGCACTGTCCCGAGGGGGCCATAGAAAAGGCCCAACAGCTTGCAGCTTTGGCCTACGGCGCGGATAAAACGTACTTTTTAGTTAACGGCAGCACCGCGGGCATTATTTCAGCACTTCTGGCTACAGGCCTGCCCGGTGATGCGGTTATAGTCGATCGGGGGTGCCATTTGTCCGTATACAGCGGGCTTATGTTAGGCCGGCTTAAGCCTATCTATGTACAAAGGCCCGTAGATAGGGCGATGGGTGTGCCCCTTTCCATGGATTATAAGGAAATAGAGCGGGCTATTGAACTTCAGCCCGGGGTAAAGGGTGTAATAATAACGAACCCGACCTACCACGGCGTCTGTTCCGATATAAAGGCTATAGCCGATACAGTCCATGGAAAGGACGCCGTGCTTATAGTGGATGAGGCCCACGGCGCCCATTTGAAATTTTCAAAGGCCCTGCCCGTAAGTGCAGTGGATTTAGGGGCGGATATAGTCATACAAAGCGCCCATAAGACGTTGCCAGCCATGACCCAGGGTTCGTGGCTACATGTAAAGGGCGATAGGGCGGATAAAAAAAGATTAGAAAGGATGCTAAGTATATTTCAAAGTACCAGCCCCTCCTACCCTATTATGGCCTCCCTGGACAATGCACGATATATTATGGAGCGCGTTGGTGCCCAGCGGCTGGAGGAGGTTTTGGAATACGTAAAGGATGCAAGGTCTAAGATAAATGCCCTCGGTAACGGTTTGTTTTGTCCTGATAAGGAATACTTTAAAAAAAGGGGCTGCTACGATTTTGATAACACAAAGATGCTTATAAACTGTGCCGGGGCGGGATTAACGGGTTATCATTTTGATTCGATGCTACGGCGGGACTATAGCATCTATGGCGAGCTATACGACAGCGTGAACTGGTTGGGTATGGTCACTGTGGCAAACGAGAAGGGGCATTTTAAAAGGCTTGTAGAGGGTTGTAGCGATATAGAGCCTGCCTATCGCGGGGATAGGATTTCGTTACACGACGGGTTGCAACGGGCTTCCATACCCGCCCCCGGGATGGAGCCCTGGGAGGTATTGAACCGGCGTAGCGTTTTTGTAGAGGTTGCCGAGGCGGAGGGTAGAATAGCCGGCTCCGGCGTGGTGCCATACCCGCCGGGAATACCTATTATTTGCCCCGGTGAAAGGTTTGACGCTGGGGTGGTCGAACAGATAAAGGAATATGAAAAAGCCAATATTACTATAAAAGGACTAAAAAAAGGACAAGTAGAAGTCATAGATTAACTACTATTTGCGGAGGTTAACCATGAAGGGCAGACTTATCATAATAGAGGCCGGGACCGATGCAAGCGGTAAGGCGACACAAACGAAAATGCTCTATGAGAGGCTAAAAAATGAAGGGAAGGATGTCAAAAAGATAGAATTCCCCAACTATAAAAGCGATGCCTCAGTATTTGTAAGGATGTACCTTAAGGGGAAATTCGGCGAAGACCCCGATACTGTAGACCCTTATATCGTAAGCCCGATGTATACGCTGGATAGGTATTGTAGCTACATCGACGGATGGGGGAAGTTTTTGCAGGCCGGTGGTATCGTAATAGCCGATAGATATACAACGTCAAATATGGTACATCAGGCATCTAAGATATCCGACTCGGGACGAAGGGATGAATTCCTTAACTGGCTCTGGGAATTTGAATACGGCATATACAAACTTCCCGTGCCGGATCTCGTGATATTCCTGGATGTACCGCCGAAGGTAAGCCGAAGGTTGTTGCAACGAAGGGGTCGCGACAGCGAAGGGGATATCCATGAAAGGGATCTGGAATATCAAGAAAAGGCCTACGCAAATGCGTTATATATAGCCGAAAAGTATGGATGGTTAAAGATTCGATGTATGACCAATGACGATAAAGAACTTTTGCCCGCTATAGACATCCATACTATGGTATATGAGGCGGCATCAAAGACGATAAAATAATACCGCCGTGGGGAGGTTGAAGGGCTTGAAGGTACAGGATATAACAAGGGGCACCTCGGGGGCTGTTACGGGTAAGGCCCCTGGCCGTAGGGTTTCGGGTATAAGGGACGGATCGGGTAAATTCGAAGAAAATTTAAACAAAGAGCATTCAGATAGGATGGAGGAAAGGATCGCCCTTATGCTTGCGGACATTGAGGAGCAGGGCAAAAGGATGATAAATTCGTTAAATTTAAAGGAGCTTGTTGCATATAAGGCCAAGGTTAGGGCCTTTATGGAGGAAGTAGTGGCGGGGATGTATAAGTTCACTAAGGGCTCCGTTATGACTAAAAGGGGAAGGCATAGGGTATATTCCCTTGTAAAACGAATAAACAAAAGCCTAGAGGAGCTAACCGAGGATATGATAGGGGGTCAAAGGGATCCTATGATAATATTAGAAAGGGTGGATAGCATAAGGGGTCTTTTAGTGGACCTTTATACCTAGAGGGGGGGTATCTTTATTGAATATTTATCAATTTATAGCTAAAACAATAGAACTGAACAGGATATCCCATTCCTATATAATCCGCGGCGATGACGAAGGAACGCTTAAGGCGGCTTTATACCTGGCAAAGGGCGCTAACTGCCTAGCGTTATCCGAAAGGCCCTGCGGTAAATGTAGTTCCTGTCGGAGGATAGATTCGTCTAATCATCCCGATGTATTAATAACTGGGCTCGACGATACCGGCATAGGTATAGACGATATACGACGGCTACAGGGCGAGGTTTTTGCAAGACCCTATGAGGGACGGAGGAAAGTAAATATAATCCGCCGTGGGGAAAGGATGACTATACAGGCGCAGAACTGCCTATTGAAGATTTTAGAGGACCCCCCCGGCGCGGGTATAATAGTTATTACCGTTGCTAATGAGATGAACCTTTTGGCCACTATATTATCCCGCTGTCAACTGTTGAAATTAAATGTAGAAGGAGAGATATCTGAAACAAAACTGTATCAGACCGTTTTAGAATGTTTTTTAAAACAAGATTTTATTGAGGCCTCAAAGGAGCTAGATTCTTTATTAAAGGATGGCGAGAAACATACTGAGGCTTTTTTGGATTATCTGTTATTACAGTTAAGGGACATCATAGTTACAAAGGTTGCTCAAAAAGAAAGTTTGCTATATATTAAGGATAATAGTAAATTCGCACGGGAAGCAGCGGCGGCCTATGATTTGGATGAACTTAGCAGGATGTTTAGCGCCGTATCCAAAGCTAGGGAGGGCTTAAGATTTAACGTTAATGTACGGCTAGCGTTGGAGATGCTCGTGCTTGATATACAGGAGGTATAGACATGTTAACAGTTGTTGGCATCAGGTTTAAGCGCGCGGGCAAGATATATTATTTCGACCCCGGCAAGCTAGACCTACAGGCCGGCCAGAAGGTCATAGTGGAAACAGTTAGGGGAATAGAGCTAGGGGACGTTACAATAGGCCCTAAAGGGGTTTGTGAAAAGGATATAGTTGCACCTTTAAAGCAGGTTATAAGGGTGGCGACGGAAAAGGATATAGAAATCGAAGAACAAAACAGGGCTAAGGAAGAAAAGGCCTTCGATATATGCCTTGAGGCTATAGATAAGCACAACCTAGAGATGAAGCTCGTAGATGTAGAATACACCTTCGATTCTAATAAGGTTATATTTTATTTTACTGCCGATGGTCGGGTAGATTTCCGTGAACTCGTAAAGGATTTGGCCTCGATTTTCAAAACCAGGATAGAGTTAAGACAAATAGGTGTACGGGATGAGGCTAAGATGTTAGGCGGCCTCGGGCCCTGTGGACGCCCCCTGTGTTGCTCCACGTTTTTAGGGGACTTTGAACCGGTTTCCATAAAAATGGCTAAGGAACAGAATTTGTCCCTAAACCCGACTAAAATCTCGGGTATATGCGGTCGACTGATGTGCTGTTTAAAGTACGAGGAGGACGTATACGAAGAAATAAAACAGGAAATGCCCGCAATAGGCGCAAAGGCGTCTACCCCCGATGGGGAGGGTGTAGTAGTGGATACTAATATATTGAGGCGTAGGGTAAAGATCAAATTAGTATGGGACGAGGAAACCGATATAAAGGAATACTCCTTAGATGATATCCGGCCTTTATAAGATCCGTTAACGTAACATTTTGATAAGTGAATCTTTTTCTTTTAAAAAATTCATTTAAGTGTTACAATATTAACGGAGAAATTAGGGTTGGTATATTTAAGGAGGTGAACAGTATGGCATATGTAATTACTGATGATTGTATCAGTTGTGGTGCATGTGAACCGGAATGCCCCGAGGGGGTTATAAGCGAAGGTGATGATAAATACGTTATTGACCCGGACGGGTGTATTGATTGCGGCGCATGTGCAGACGTGTGTCCCGTGGACGCCCCCAAACCGGAATCAGAAGTTTAAAAGACAAAAGACCCTGAAATAAGGGTCTTTTATCATAAGCAGGATACTTTGGCTTTCGCCCTAGGGCCATAGATGAAGGGATGTAACTTCGTTAACATTTTGAACATTAGGTGGAATAGCTGATGGACAACTATATTAAAAAAGGTGAACGGTTAGATGACCTCGATATTGGCGGGCTTAAAATAATACAGGACCCGCGCAAATTTTGTTTTGGCATAGACGCAGTACTGTTGGCTAATTATGCTACCGTCAAAAAGGGCGACAAGGTAGTGGATTTAGGCACAGGCACCGGCATTATTCCTTTGATCATCGCGGGTAAAACAGAAGCATCGGTTATAACCGGCATCGAAATACAAAAGGACATGGCACAGATGGCGGAAAGGAGCGTGGCTATGAACGGTTTAGAAGATCGTATTAAAATAATTGCCGGGGATCTAAAGGACGTGGCATCCTTCGCGGCCCCGGGTACGGCGGATCTGGCGGTTTCAAATCCGCCCTATATGATAGATGGCCACGGCCTTATAAACCCTAATAGCAGTAAAGCCATAGCCAGGCATGAGATAATGTGTACCTTCGAGGATGTGGCCCGTAGCGCAGCGAAGGTTTTGAAAAACGGCGGCAGGTTCGCCCTTATACATAGGAGCAATCGCATGGTAGATATACTTTTGACTATGCGAAAAGAAGGCATAGAACCAAAACGGCTATGTATGGTACATCCCGGCATTGATAAGGAGGCAAATTTGTTTTTAGTAGAGGGTATAAAGGGTGCTGGGCGGTTCCTTAAAGTATCAAAGCCCCTTATTGTATATAATAAAGAGGGGGAGTACACTGAGAGAATACGTAGAATTTATTATGAGGGAGAACGGCTATAATGTCTATACAGGATAAAGGTACGCTTTATATATGTCCTACGCCTATAGGGAACCTTGAGGATATAACTTTGCGTGCGCTGCGAACGCTTAAAGAAGTGGACCTTATCGCGGCGGAGGATACTAGAAGAACCCTGAATATTTTAAACTACTACGATATAAAGGCTACCCTTACAAGCTATCATCGCCATAACCTCATAAAGAAAGGCGAATACCTACAGGGGCTGCTTTTAGAGGGCAAAAACATAGCCCTAGTCTCCGATGCCGGCACCCCCGGGATCTCCGACCCGGGCTACGAGTTGGTCAAAGCCTGTATTAGGGCGAACATACCGGTGGTATCCCTGCCCGGGGCGACAGCGGCGACAACGGCTTTAGTAGCCTCGGGGCTGGCGACGGACAGTTTTTTCTTCCAAGGGTTTTTGCCCAAGGGCCAGAACAAAAGAAGGGACCTTTTAACGGAGCTAAAAAGCCGGCGGGGAACCATAATATTTTACGCGCCTCCCCATGATCTTATGGGTTTGTTAATGGATTGCAAAGATATTATGGGTAACCGCAAAGGGGTTTTAGCCCGGGAACTTACAAAAAAGTATGAGGAATACATAAGGGGGAACCTAGATAAATTAATAGATCAAATAGGGGAAAAGGGTGCGAAGGGTGAATACGTTCTTATGTTAGAGGGCGCATCGGATACGGAGGCGGAGAAAGAAAACCCATGGCTACGTATGGATATCGGGGAACACCTTTTATGGAATATAAAAAAAGGTCTCACGAAAAAGGAGGCCATAGCCCTAACTGCACGCCAACGGAATATACCCAAGAGACTGGTGTACGCCGAAAGCATAGAAAAAAAATAGCCGTAAAACGGCTATTTTTGTCTGCTATAGATTCATATTCATCAGTTCCCGGGCACAATCTGGGCAAATGTTTTTCCCTTTGTAATTAAAAATATCCCTTGCATTACCACAAAATATGCAGGCCGGTTCATATTTCTTTAAAATTATATGTTCCTCATCGACATATATTTCTAAAGCGTCCTTCTCCGCAATATCCAGGGTCCGTCTAAGTTCGATCGGTATAACTACCCTGCCTAGCTCATCTACTTTCCTTACTATGCCTGTTGATTTCATCATTTTTCGCCCCCTTCATATCTAGATATATTTCGACATTATTTTTTTCAATTAAAAGCATACCAGAAATGCCAATTAAAGTCAACGGTTATTTAAATAATTTTTCTTACTTACAAACGATTCTGAATCACTTTACGTATCCCTTGGAATAAATTATGATAAAATAATACCGATACCCTAAAGAAAGGAGGGCTCTAATATGGAGAGATACTCCAGACAGGTGCTCGTTAAGGAAATAGGCCGGGATGGACAAAAACGTCTTCGGGAGGCCAGGGTCTTGCTTATAGGCTGCGGCGGCCTAGGAACTAATATAGCAAATATACTTGTGCGGGCCGGCATAGGCTTTATAAGGATAGTGGATAAGGATATCGTGGAGCTGAGCAATCTACAGCGGCAGAGCCTTTACAACGAAAAGGATGTCCGGGATGGGTTGCCGAAGGCTGAGGCGGCCTATAGGACCCTCAGGGCGATAAACTCCGATGTAGATGTAGAAAGGGTAACGGAGGAGGTCCATGGGGGGAATATACACAAGTATATAGGGGATGTGGACTTAGTTATGGACGGTACCGATAACTTTGCTACACGGTTTTTGATAAACCGGGCCTGTATCGAAAACAAAAGGCCCTGGATACACGGGGGCGTACTGGCTACTAGCGGCGTCATAATGAACTTTACTGATCCGAGGGGCCCCTGCCTAGAATGTATTTATCCAAAATCCCTGGGCCATAGGGAGCTGCCCGGTACTAAAGTTAAGGGAGTTTTAGGTACCCTGACCTCCGTAATAGGTGCTCTAGAGGCCGACGAAGCAATAAAGTATCTTACCGGAAATATATCCAGTATGATAGAGGGTATGCTTCATATAGATCTTTGGGATAACACCTTTCAAAGGATCGGCATAACTAAAAGGGAGGATTGTCCTTGTTGTCGGGGACGCATTTCGTTTTAATAATTGTCATGGAGGTGTCAAGTTGCAAAAAGTACCACGGCTTCGGAAGGGCGATAGCGTAGGGATCGTATGCCCCGCAGGTCCCGTAATGGAGGATAGGCTGGATAGGGGTGCGGCTGTACTCAGAGCCCTGGGGCTTAGGGTGGTGTTCGGCGAATACGCAAGGGAAGCCCGAGGGTACCTGGCGGGTAGCGATGGACAAAGGGCGGAGGATATTAACAAAATGTTTGGTAATCCGTCGATAAAGGCGATTTTTTGCGCCAGGGGCGGCTTCGGAAGTATGCGCATTTTAAAATATTTGGACTATCGTAGCATAGAACGAAATCCTAAAATATTTGTGGGGTATAGCGATATTACCGCGCTACATCTAGCCCTAGAGAGGACGGTAGGCTTTGTTACATTCCACGGGCCTATGGTAGCGGAAATGTACGAAGGCTTCCCCTTTTACAATCAAAGATACCTCGAAGGGGCACTTTTTAAGGCTGGGCCTATCGGTGAAATAGAAAACCCCGCCGGGGAAAAGCCCCCTGTTGCGATAATGCACGGCACGGCCCATGGCCCTTTAAGGGGCGGCAACCTGACCCTTATCTCCTCGACCCTGGGCACGCCCTATGGGATCGATACGAGGGGGTGTATATTGTTCCTAGAGGATATAGGCGAGCCCGTGTATAGGATACATAGGATGCTTACCCATCTCCAGATGGCGGGCAAGCTAAGGGATGCTGCGGGCCTTATATTCGGTCAATGGAGGGGCCGTAACGATGAAACAATGCCGGCGGTGGCGCCATATTTAGATGAACTCTTAGCGGATATCGCCGCCGAGGAGGGAAAACCCTGCATTTCCAATGTGATGATAGGCCATAACAAATTTAATATAACCATTCCCCTTGGCTGCCGCGGGCTTATAGAGGACGGAAGATTCTATATTACCGAGGGTGGCGTGCTATGATACCGATAATACCCTAGGGTGTTGTTACATATAATTAATCATACGGTTTCCCGTAACAGATTCTGCTTGGAAGGAGAATTCCTATGATTAATACGGTGTGGCTTTTTTTAATAGTAACCGGCGTCGTTGTAGCGGCCCTCAGCGGTACAATGGGGAATGTATCAGTGGGCATAATGGCCGGCGTATCCTCCTCCGTGGAACTTTTTATCGGCCTTATGGGGGTAATGGCATTATGGACGGGGGTTATGCGGGTTGCGGAACAGTCTGGGCTTATGGATGCGCTGTCCCGGGGTATAAGGCCGGTTATGGGCCTTTTGTTCCCCGAGGTGCCAAAGAACCATCCCGCTATGGGGGCCATGGTTACGAACATGGTAGCTAATATGCTCGGCCTCGGTAATGCCGCTACCCCCATAGGTATAAATGCTATGAAGGAACTACAAAAACTTAATCCCAATCCCTCGAAGGCGACGAATGCGATGTGCACATTCCTCGTACTTAATACCTCCTCGGTACAGCTTATTCCTACCACTATTATAGGCCTTCGTGGTGCAGCGGGCTCGTTAAACCCGACGGGGATAATAGGTACCGCCTTCTTAGCTACGACCGTTTCAACCTTGGTGGGCATTGTGGTGGCAAAGATATTGCAAAGGTTATATTGATATGGAGCTTTTGCGCATTTTAGTAAAAAACTTGTCGGCCTTTGCGGTCCCCTCCTTAGTCGCGCTAGTATTTTTGTATGGTCACGGGAAGGGTGTTAAAATATACGAAGTATTCGTCGAGGGTGCAGCGGAGGGATTAAAGACTTCTTTAAGAATACTCCCCTATTTAATTGCCATACTAATGGCAATAGGCATATTCAGAAGCTCCGGGGCCATGGACATACTATTGATGCTCCTTAGGGCGCCGGCGGGGGTCTTTGGTGTCCCCGCAGAAGTGATGCCCCTTGTACTTATACGGCCCTTCTCCGGCAGCGGTGCCCTGGGCGTTCTAGGTGAAATATTTGCTGTTTACGGTCCCGATTCCTTTGCCGGGAGGGTAGGCAGCACCGTAATGGGTTCTACCGAGACCATTTTTTATACCATAGCCGTTTATTTCGGTTCCGTCGGAATAAGGGATACAAGGCATGTTTTACCCGCGGCGTTTTTTGCCGATATAGCCGGGGTGATAGCGTCGGTGGTTGTATGTAGGCTATTTTTTCTATAGTTTGAGTTTCCGCAAAAAATCCTATGGCTAATAATTTAGAATAAAGGAGAGAGT
>CAZDSH010000053.1:0-9914 GCA_964508195.1 uncultured Clostridiaceae bacterium | reverse complement strand
AAACAAAACGTCCCCCTGCCACATTACCCGCGAATGTGGCAAACAAAACGTCCCCATGCCTTGTACGGACGGTCTAATGCCTACGGTACGGGACAAAGCCCGTCCCACAGAATCCTTTTATATCCCTGGGGATCAGTATCCCCCTCTGTGCTTATAACCGCTACTATGGAATCCTTTCCTAGCCCTAATTGTTGAAGGGCCTGGCCATATTCAGGTTTTTCGAGTAAAAGGCTTAAAAGACCAATTCCCACGGAACCCGATTCGCCGGATACAACGCCGGGATCATCTTTAACAGGATTCGCCAGTATCCTTGTACCCCTGGCTGCAACATAGTCGGGGCAGGAAAAAAACATATCCGAATAATCCTTCAATATACCCCAGGCTACGGTATTGGGCTCGCCGCAGGCCAGTCCCGCCATTATAGTATCCAAAGCCCCGGTCACTGTATGGACTTTGCCATCGCTCTCCAAAGCGGATAAAAATATGCAGTTTGCCTTATCCGGTTCTACGATAGCCGTAACTGGTCTTTTGTCTTTATACCAGTTAGCCAAACAAGCCTGTATAGACGCTGCGAAGGAACCTACACCGGCTTGCAGGAAAACATGGGTCGGCATTTTCACACCTTCATCCTTTAACTGTTCTATAAGTTCATGGGCTATGGTGGCGTAGCCCTGCATTATCCATCCAGGGATCTCAGTATAGCCTTCCCAGGCGGTATCCTGGACGAATATTCCGTCCCTTTCCTCGGCATAGTCCTTCGCATACTTAACCGCCCCATCATAATTTAAATCGAGGACCTGGGCCTTGGCGCCTTCCCTTTCTATATTTTTAACCCGGGCTTTCGCCGTACCCTTAGGCAGAAATATCACTGACCTTTGACCAAGGCGATTGGCAGCCCAGGCTATTCCCCTTCCATGGTTTCCGTCGGTAGCGGTTACGAAAACCATATTGCCGGCACTATCCCCGGACTCGGCATCCTTTAACTGTTCAAAGGAAACTTTATCTATATCCATACCATATCGGTCCGCCATATATTTACCTATAGCGTAGGCACCGCCTAACACCTTGAAAGCATTCAGCCCAAATCTTTTGGACTCATCCTTAACAAATATATCTCGAATTCCCAGATAGCGGGCTAACCCTTTAAGTCTGTGTAAGGGCGTAGGCTTATATTCGCTGAATTTCTTATGGAAATCCCTCACACCCTTAACTTTATCCATCGAAAAAGTCTCAATGGATGCTTTTTTATCACCGTCATCCCTTATATTTTCGTTCAAGACCCAGCGGATTCCTTGTGACCTGTTATTCATTTGGACCCTCCTTTAAAATCATGAAATACCCAGTACGCATCATAAGACGGTTAACGCCAAAATTATTAATGTGCATCCGAAAAGTTTGCTATATATATACAAATCATACCATCAAAATGGGCTTTCTTCAATAAAACCCACCATGTTTTTACTGCACGTATTTTCATAGTATAACTCTCGCGGGGTTAAGGCTATGCAAAATATATGTTGTATATGGGCACTTAAAAGTATATAATATTATAAACTGGTATTATTACCTGGTGCTAAAAAAAGAGGTGTTTTTATGATCATACCAAAGCTCACGATAAACGGACTTAAGCCATGCCTCCCTCTGGTACAGGGGGGTATGGGCGTAGGGGTATCTATGTGGCGGCTTGCCTCCGCTGTAGCAAACAACGGGGGGATAGGCGTTATTTCTGGAGTGGAGCCGGGGTTCGCCCTTCCTTATTATCAACGGGACAAAAAGAAAGCTAACCGGGAGGCCCTTATATATAATATAAAGAAGGCTCGCCAAGCAAGTTCATCGGGAATAATAGGTGTGAATATAATGGTAGCATTGAACAATTTCGAAGAAATGGTACAAACCGCCGTAAAGGAAAAAATTGATATCATATTTTCCGGGGCCGGGCTTCCTCTTAAACTACCTACACTTATTAAGGATTCTATAACAAAAATTGCACCTATAGTATCTTCAGCAAGGGCCGCATCGGTACTTTGTAAACACTGGGATAGGAAATATAACTACCTACCGGATGCTATAGTCGTCGAAGGCCCCAGGGCCGGTGGCCATCTCGGGTTTACGTTGGAACAATTAAAAGATATAACGAAATATCCCCTTACGAAACTTATCCAGGAGGTACGATTGGCCATTAAACCCTTTGAAGAAAAATATAAAAAAAATGTGCCCTTAATAGCAGGGGGCGGCATATTTGACAGCGATGATGCCACACGTGTTTTGTCTGCAGGAGCCACCGCCGTCCAAATGTCCACCCGCTTTGTAGCTACCTACGAATGTGATGTTCATAAACTATTTAAAGAGCAATACATTAATGCGGCTAAAAAAGATGTAGCTATAATAAATAGCCCCGTGGGCCTGCCGGGCAGGGCTATAAGGAATACATTCCTAAGGGACGTAGAGGCAGGCATAAAAAAGCCTATTAAATGTATCTCCCATTGCCTGAAAACCTGTAACCCAAAAAAATCACCCTATTGTATAGCCGAAGCCCTTATAAACGCGCAACAAGGCGACCTTGATAACGGGTTCGCCTTCGCCGGGGATAACGTATACCGCGTCAACAAAATGGCTTCCGTTAAAGATATTGTAAATGAAATAATAAACGGCATAAAAAGGGCCTGATAACAGGCTTTTTTATGCCGTTTATTTGTTCCGTTAATATATAAATCCCTTTATTATTAAAGTTGCTTATACAAAATGCCAACTGCGTTATTCCGCTAAATAGCCCTTGGCTACAGCATCCTCTATCAGATTTTTTACGAAGACCCAAAGTTGCTCTGAACCTTCTTTTATGGGGCGGTTTCTTTCTATGACCATATCCTTTGTTACACCATGGCTCTGCCATGATCGGCCCTTAGTTCGATAGTTATGCAAAAGTGGCTGAAGTCTATCTAAGGCATTGGCAAACTTCGCTTCGGGGGTATTGCGCCTTTCAAATTCCTCCCATAGGGCCCTTATATCCTTTGCTTGATCTCCGGGAAGTATATTAAATATACGATCCGCAGCCTCCTCTTCCCTTTCCCGTTTATCTAAAGCGGCTTTTTTATCATAACAAAAAGTATCCCCAGCATCAATTTCCACAATATCATGTACAAGTACCATTTTTACCACATGGAGCACATCTAAATCCTGGGCATCGGAATATTCGGAAAGCAACATAGCCATAACACCTAAATGCCATGAATGTTCCGCATCGTTTTCGTATCTCGTACCATTCATCAATAACGTCCTTCTGTATACATGTTTTATTTTGTCGATTTCTTCAATGAACTCTATTTGCTTTTTTAATCTTTCAATAACCATTACAAAATACCCCCTCTAATATTCAAAAACCACTCCTTTATAGAAGTGGTTCCCCCCTTAAAAATCAGGCCGCCGGACCGCCGGCACTCCCTACCTATTCCATAAAATCCCGGCTGAAGGCATTATTTAAGAAATCTCCGATCATAAAGAACATTTTTTAGGTTATCATAATTCTGGTGCGCCCGGCGGGATTCGAACCCACGGCCTTCTGATTCGTAGTCAGACGCTCTATCCAGCTGAGCTACGGGCACATCAGGGTAAAAAAATGGCGGAGAAGGAGGGATTTGAACCCTCGCGCCGCTTACACGACCTACGCCCTTAGCAGGGGCGCCTCTTCAGCCAACTTGAGTACTTCTCCGTAATTTTTCATTCAACGTTTCTGGCGGAAGGGGTGGGATTCGAACCCACGGCTCCTATGAAGAGTCACTGGTTTTCAAGACCAGCTCCTTAAACCCCTCGGACACCCTTCCCTTATAAGATACATAAACAATTATAGCAACTATTATTTACAGTGTCAACCGCTAAAAAATCTCGTTGCAGTTATTCTATGATAATGTCATATTGAATTTATTCTGATAAAATGCCATCTATCATAGCAACTTTACTGATATAAAGTTAAAGTCGGCTACATTAAAACCCACATTAAGGTGCATTTCAGCGTGATCCCGAAGCTATAACAATATTTTTGTTCCGCCGGCCTGTAGGCCTGATAGATCTCAGACCTGCAGGCCAATTAACCCCTCCGCTGACCTGATTTATATATCGTATTATTTAATCCTTTCGAGGCCATTCATATATTTACGTAAAGGCCCCGGTACAACAACTGAACCGTCTTCTTGTTGGAAATTCTCTAATATTGCCGCCAATGTCCTTCCGACAGCAAGGCCCGAACCGTTCAACGTATGCACATATCGGGCTTTTTCACCAATGGCGGGCCGATATTTAATATCCGCCCTTCTCGCTTGGAAATCTTCAAAATTGCTACAGGAGGATACCTCTACGTATTTATCATAGCTTGGCATCCATAGTTCAAGGTCATACTTTTTCGATGCGGTAAATCCAAGATCCGCAGTACACATCATATTTACTCTATAGGGGATACCAAGAAGCTGTAATATTTCCTCTGCATCCTTCGTCAGAGTTTCTAATTCCTCGTAGGACGTCTCAGGCTCTACAAACTTCACGAGTTCCACCTTATTGAACTGGTGCTGCCTTATAAGGCCCCTCGTATCCCTCCCGGCGGATCCGGCCTCGGCTCTGAAACAGGCACTGTAGGCAACATGCTTAATGGGCAACATTCCCGGCTCTATAATCTGTTCCCTGTACATATTTGTTACTGGTACCTCCGCCGTAGGTATTAGAAAATAATCGGTATTTTCTATTTTAAAAGCATCCTCCTCGAATTTCGGTAGCTGGCCTGTACCTATCATACTACGACGGTGCACCATAAAGGGCGGAAATACCTCTTCGTAGCCGTGCTTGCTGATATGCACATCTAGGAAAAACCTTATAAGGGCCCTTTCCAAGGCCGCCCCTGCCCCACGATATAGCACAAACCTTGTCCCGGTTACTTTTCCCGCGGTGACAAAATCCAAAATACCCAGGTCCGTGCCTATATCCCAATGGGCCTTTTTGTCAAATTCAAATTTCTTCGGTTCACCCCAATATCTGACCGGTTCGTTTTCCTCCTCGGTATCGCCAACGGGTACCGTCGGATGAGGAATATTAGGAATAGAATACATTATACTTTGAATCCGTGCATCAAGGCCCTGTACTGCACCATCAATGCGCTTTATGTCCGCGGAAAGGGACTTCATTTCATCTAATATAAGTTTAACGTCCTTGCCTGCTTTTTTCATCTTAGGTATCTCTTTAGATACGGTATTCTGTCTACTTTTTAATTGTTCAACCTCAGAAAGGAGGCTACGCCTTTCTTCGTCGAGCTCTAACAGTTCGTCGATATTTATATCCTCGCGTCTTTTTAAAAGTCCTTCCTTTACCTTTCCCGGATTTGCCCTAATGAACCTTAAATCCAACACATACATCGACTCCTTTTATAAAAATATATGTACCCTTGCATTTAAAAACAAAAAAACCCTCTGACCTTTGTAAAGGGACGAGAGGTTTCCCGCGTTGCCACCCTAATTGGCCCCTTAAATAAGGACCCGGCTTATTTAGCGATTTAACGGACGCAACCCATAAGGGCCCACTTCGCGCGCGCCCTTTTTTTACTCGGGGACGGATTCCAAAGGTTTCTGCACCGATTTACACCGACCATCGGCTCTCTTTTGCATATATTATCCTTTGTACTATTTCCCATCATCGTATACATCTATATTGTGCCTTAATATAAATGATATTATAACAAAACCTAAAAAAAATCAAGATTGCAGGGATCTAAGTGTATGGATTGGAATAAATAAATCCATCCAGGGCTATAATTAAACAAAGAATATCCGGAGGTGCTGATATGAAGGATATAGATATAATCTCCCAGCTTGGAGACCTAAAGGAGATTGATTATAGGAACACCCTTGCCATCGCAAGCCTTATTGAAATATTAATAGATAAGGGCGTATTAAACCGCAAGGAGATCGCCAAGAAAGCAAGGCTATTAGATGATATGACCGCGGCGGAAATAGACTATGCCAATAGGCAAAGGAGTATTTAACATCAAAAGCCGAAAGATTTTAAACTTTCGGCCTTTGCGATCTTTTTTATTTAAGGAACTATATAATGCTGCATAGCATTTAATACTTCCTCAAGGTTTTGGAGGTGTTCGCCATACTTCGCCCAATCACCGGCCTGGGACGCCGTCTGAGCCTTTTCGAATAGTTCGTTAGCGGATTGTACCAACTCCCCTAAATCTACATCAATATCCGCCGCTAGGCCACCCGTCATCGACTTTTCTTCATCCCCTTGTTCGGAACTTTCGGCCGGCGAAGTACCTACATCAGTAACACCGAATATAGAACCAAGGGCCTCGCCAAGGGTTTTTTCCATAACTATAGTATCCCCATAGGCCACTATTACCCTTCTCATTTCCGGTAAACTGTTGCCGCCGGATGCCTTCATAAACATCGGCTCCACGTACAGAAGGGAATCTTCAATAGGTATCACTAGAAGGTTTCCCCTTATTACCTCGGAACCCCTTTGATCCCATAGGGACAGTTGCCTGGCTATTTCGGTATCCTGACTGATTCTTGTTTCGATCTGGAAGGGCCCGTATACCAATTTATTCTTTGGCAATTTATATATTATCATTTCCCCGTACTTATCCCCGTCGTTCCGTGCAACAAGAAAGGCCACCATGTTGTTTTTCTTTATCGGCGTATAGGGAACTGTGAGTATAAACTCCACGTCCTTTTCATCGGGCAATTTAATAATCTGGTAGCTAGAATCCAGCTCCATGGTTTCATTGCCATACTGTTCGAGGGCTATGCTCCAAGCGTCCTCCCTATTGTAGAACACCTGCGGATTTTCCATATGGTAATCCCTAAATACCTCGGCCTGTATATCGAAAAGTGTTTCCGGATACCTTATATGTTTCCTAAACCCCCCGGGCATTTGATCCAGGGGCTTAAACAAATCGGGAAATATTTTGTTATAGGTTAGGATCACCGCATCCTCATCATCTACGAGGTAGTAGTCCGTCGTGCCGTTGTAAGCGTCTATAACAACCTTGAAAGAGTTACGGATATAGTTAATACCCCCTTCTATGGGTTGTGAATAGGGATAATTATTATCGCAGGTATACCCGTCTATTATCCAAAAGAGCCTACCTTCATGAATGATAAGGTAGGGATCTTCATCGTAGGAAAAATAAGGTGCTATTTTCATTGCCCTGGAAATAATATTTCGGTTTATTAGCATCCGGCTATCAGGGGTTATATCCCCTGAGAATAATATCTTAGAGGTGCCGTGATATAGCGCAAAGATCAATTTATTGAAAGGGCTTATCTTAATACCGGCGGTGCCCTCGTAGAAACTATCCGCGTTGTCATCCCCCATAGGATAATCAAATTCTGGGGATTTCGCATTGGTTATGACATAATCGTCTGTAAGTTCGCCAAAATATACCTCCGGTCGCGTTATTTCAAGGCCTTCAGCGGATACAGGCGGGATGTCCTTTACCAACAGTTCCGGCTGCCCCTGGGGTGTAACGGTTTTTACCGGTGACAGAACCACCCCATAGCCATGGGTATATCTTAAATATTTATTTACCCAGCTTTGGGCCTCCGATCTCAAATGTTCAGGGGAAAGCTCCCTGGCCGAAAGGAATACTTGGGTATATGTTCCGTTTATCATATACCTATCTATATCAATATCATGGAACCGATAATAGGGTCTTATGCCCTGCAACTGATTATAAACTTCGAGGGCAGGCCTATAATCGTTTATCCTTATATTGTCTATTATTTGTTGATTATTTTGTATATCCTCCGGAGTCAAGGTATCCGCCGCAATAAACTCTTTTTGTTGTATTTTATCAAGGCCATAAGCCTGTCTGGTATATTTAATACCGTTTTCGATGTATTGCTTCTCCTTCGTATATTCATTAGGTTCGACTATATAGTTTTGCACGGTCATTGCAGCTAAGTTCCCAATAACCGAGATTATTATAAGAACCGCCGGCCCTAACAAAGCCATTTTAAATCTGTTTTTAAAGGCGGCATATATAACAAGACCACCGCTCAAAACGCAAACCACCGCTTTTAACATATAGACCTTTAACGTGACTGCAATGTCCGTATAGCCTGCACCGTAGGTTATACCCTCCGGCGAGAATAATAGATCATACCGATTAAAGAAATGTTTTAGAGCCAGAATTACAAACATCACAAACCCCAGGATTGCTATTTGTTTCGCCGCAAGACCGATTAGATCTTTATTAAACAGGCCTCCCATCCCGGGACCATTTTCCTGTATATCCTGTACCCTCGCCTTCCCCGGTACCTTAAAATTCGCTAATATACTATAAAATAGTATAGGTATCGCCGCCATAACTATAGTAACCAATAACGATATGGAAAGTAGCCGTTCTATTAACGGCAGCTTAAACATATAAAAACTAATATCCTTTGCAAAGATCGGATCAGCTGAATTAATCTCTACGGCATTTATATACTTTAATATATCCAGCCAAAGGTTTTCTGATATAAAACCGCTTAAAAGGAGGGATACTACGGAAACTATTATCAATATAATTTTGTTGTTTCTCTTTTTATCCACATTGCTTTCCATAAACCCTGAATGGTTGTAAAAGTTTTTCTTTATATTGATAAGATAAATGTAAAGGATCGTTGCGGCCAATATAAATAATGGCACAGCAATTTTAAGCCTATATATTAACCTTGCCATGAATACGTTAATATATCCTAGCTCAACGAACCATTGATAATCCACGATAAAATTAAGGCCTATGCCGAATAATGAAACAATAACGACCAGTAATACAACAAAAACAAATATAAATGTCCTATTTCTTTTCCTCCCTTTAATCATATCCTTTATGTCCTCCCCCCCAGAAGTTTACTATCCGTCTATAAGAAATCCCATCTCCTTTAATCTGTCTTTAATCCTTAAATAACTATCTTCATCTTTGACTTGAATCGTATGAAGATGCACCCCCCCCGTTAACGTTGAGAGGGGTTGCGCGTATTCGTTTTTAACGGATTCCATAAAGTCTTTAACATCCTGCCTTGAAGATATCATCAAAATACCTTTTTTTTCGCCGTATATAGGATGTTCTATTATAACGTCAATAATGATACCGCCCAGATCCACTATAGCTGTTAACTCTTTTTCGATCTCTGAATGGGTTTGATGGCAACATGCGATGGTTTTAGTTATAGCCTTTGGATGTATTTGATGCATGAGCGTATATCCCCTAGGCGTAGCAATAACGTCCTCACCGGCAGCCCTAAGAATAGCGATATCCTGTACTATAACCTGCCTGGTTACCCCTAACTCGTCTGCAAGATCGTTACCCTTAACAGGAACCGTTGTGGACCTTAATATTTTAAGTATTTTTTCTCTCCTATTTTTATACACCATAATTGTATCCCTATCCTTTCCCAATTACGGCTAATTTTAATAATAACATAAGTAGTGATAAAGAACAATTACAACAAAGAACATAAACACCTGCCATAGCAAAAATAATACAGGGGAATTTTCCCCTGTATTCTAAAATATTTATATTAAGTTAAACCCGGCGGCGACTTACTCTCCCGGGGCGTCTCCGCCACAGTACCATCAGCGCTGGAGGACTTTACCTAATGTGTTCGGAATGGGAACCGGTGTGGCCCCTCCGCCATTGCCGCCGGGTTTAGTTTCAATATTAATTTTATTCTCGCCAAAGGCCTGTATGCATAGGCATTAGGCTGTCCGTAGCTGAGCTTATGCCCACGGCTCCTCACGTTTGCTCCATGGGGTGCGAAGCTATGCTTATAAATGGTTTAGCGAAGGAAACTCGCCGAAGGTCCATACGCATAGGCATTAGGCTGTCCGTAGCTGAGCTTACACCCGCAGCTCCACGCTTGCTCCATGGGATATGAAGCTAT
>CAZDSH010000052.1:0-9961 GCA_964508195.1 uncultured Clostridiaceae bacterium | reverse complement strand
CATTCTTAGAATGATTCTTACTTTGTGGCAAGGGGACGTTTTGTTTGCCACATTTCTTCTCGTACTGCAAAGCTTTACCCCGAGGTGGAGAAGTGTCCCCTTAACAATATGAATGAGCTTAAGGGCTTCGGGAATTCCCGCAAACTAGCCTAACGGCTTCGGACAGCGGAAATTCTGATCCTACGCCCTCTGCGCTCTTTTTACTATGCGGGTGTAAGCTCAGCTCCGGACAGCCTATTGCCTTTCACTACCCACTATCCACTATCCACTAACCACTTCTCACTTCTCACTTCCCACTACCCACTACTCACGTCCCACATCCCACATCCCACATCCCACATCCCACATCCCATTTCCCACTTCCCACTTCTAAGCATAGCTTCGCATTACCCACAAATGTGGCAAACAAAACGTCCCCCTGCCACATGCGGGTGTAAGCTCAGCTGCGGACAGCCTATTGCCTACATGTGCGGGCCTAATGTGGCAAACAAAACGTCCCCTTGCCACATGCCCACCATTTACTTTCTACTTTCCGCCTTATAAATAGTATTTTTAAGAAGGCATGAATATTACTGCGTATTCTTTACTATTTTATGGACATACTATCGGATGGAGGTGACAGTAAAACCATGAATCTCAAAAGAAGGTTTAATAAAAATCGGCTCATAGCCGCCATCAGTAGGGATAGTTTTTATGTAATTCTGTTTCTATGCCTAATCCTTTTAGCAGCAACGGCTGTATGGGTAACCAAAAGCAACCTGGAATATTTCGGCCAGGGGGATTTGCCAAACACAGAGGACGAGCTTGACGGGGAATATGAGATGGCTGGGGCGGGTGCTAGCGGCAGCTTCACCGGGGATAATGGCACTAATCCAGCAGTTTTAATCGAGGATATGCCGGATGAAGCCGATGAAAGCGACGGGGGGCTTTCTGACAAAAATGACGCGGATGGGAAAGATACCGGGGAACGAAAAAATATTACGGTTCGCGAGACTGTACCTGTTAAGGATACAACGATGGCAAAGGCGACCTCCCAGGTACCGGTAACATCATTATCAACGGAGAAAAAGCCTGATACATCATCGGAAGGGATGATCATGCCCGTTCTTGGTAAAATATGCATGGATTTTGGCAAGGATAACCTCGTCTATTCGAAGACTCTTGAACAGTGGACAACCCATTACGGCATTGATATAGCAGCCTCAATCGGTACGCCGGTTAAGGCAGTAAAATCCGGTAAAGTAACGGAGATTACCAATCATTCGGAGTTAGGAATAATGATAACTATTGACCATGGTGATGCCCTAGTGACCCGTTATGCAAACCTACAGAACAATAACATGGTTAAAAAGGGCCAGAAAATCGAGCAGGGCAAGGTTATAAGCGGCGTAGGGAATACTGCGGAATTTGAAATAGGGGATGTACCCCATTTACATTTTGAAGTGATCAAAAACGGAAACCATGAGGACCCAAAGCTGTATTTGCCTAATATGTAGGATATGCAAAAATGCATGGATAGAACAATGAGGAATTAACAACAAAATAGGATAGGTAACCAAAAAATAATGAGATAAAAAATACGAATATGTAATAAACTGTCGATGACCCCCATCGACAGTTTATATTTAAGTGCTTATACATTCTTTCACACTACCATGGTGCTATAGCGCCATCGGCCCTAGGCTCTGTACCACCGACAAGGGTGCCGTCCTCCATGCGCCATATTATCTGTCCCCTCCCAAAGGAAGGAACATCATCGCTCCATTTAATGTCATGGCCCCGGGCAATTAATTCATCAGCAAATCCAGCAGGGAATTGACGTTCCAGAAATACTTCCTTCCCTTTGATCCACTGCCATCGGGGTGCATCTAACGCATCCTGGGGGTTCATGTTGTAATCAATAGTATTTACAACGACCTGCACATGTCCTTGGGGCTGCATAAAAGCGCCCATAACCCCGAAGGGACCGATAGGCGTATCACCCTTCGTCAAAAATCCCGGTATTATAGTATGGTAAGGTTTCTTTAGCGGCATGATACAGTTAACATGGGTTTTATCCAAGGAAAAACTGCTGCCGCGATTGTGTAAACTTATGCCGGTACCCGGTACTACCAGGCCGGAACCGAAACCCCAAAAATTACTTTGTATAAACGAAACCATGTTGCCCTTATCGTCGGCAGTAGCCAGGTAAACTGTGCCTCCCTCAGGCGGCGTACCCGGCCCGGGCAAAATCGCCCCGGGACCGATCAGTTCACGCCTTTTAACAGCATAATCCTCGGATAAAAGCGCCTCAACGGATACTTTCATATATTCAGGATCCGAAAGGTATCGAAGGCAGTCAGCAAATGCAAGTTTAATCGCCTCTATACTTCTATGGGAATAAAGGGCATCGCCCTTCTCTGCGGGCTCAAAACCTTTAAGTATATTAAGGGCCATCAGAGCTACCATTCCATGGCCATTGGGAGGAATCTCCCATACATCGTACCCTCTGTAGTTTATTTTAATCGGATCCACCCATTCAGGGCTATATCCCTCTAGGTCCCCTATGCTGAGGTATCCGCCATATTTTTTTGAGAAATCCGCAATCCTTTCAGCTAGTTCCCCTTTATAAAAATCCTTGGCACCGGTCTTTGCGATAACTCCCAAAGTTTTGGCGTGATCCGCTGATCGCCAAATCTCACCAGCCTTTGGCGCCCTTCCTTCGGGGGCAAAGGTATCGAACCAGGGTTTGAATTCATCCCCTTTTAAAGAAGTGCTGTACAATCTGTAAGCCCTATCCCAGGCGGCAGCCACCGTGGGGGAAACGGGGTACCCCTTATCGGCATACTTTATAGCCGGGGCCATCGTTTCTGACAGGGGCAGCCTGCCAAACTTTTCGGTTAGTTCCGCCCAGGCTGATGGTGCGCCAGGCACCGTCACCGGCAGCCAACCATAGCGAGGCATTTCATTATATCCCGCTTCCCTTATCCGTTCCGACGAAATATTTCCAGGGGCCGGGCCACTTGCGTTTAAACCATAAAGTTTCCCACCGGTCCAGACTAACGCAAAGGCGTCGCCGCCTATTCCATTAGAGGTGGGTTCTACTACCGTAAGACAGGTAGCGGCAGCAATAGCCGCATCCACGGCATTGCCGCCCTTTTTTAATATTTCCAACCCCGCCTGGGCCGCCAGAGGCTGGGACGTCGCAACCATTCCCTTCTTTGCGTATACTACATTACGCCTCGACGAATAATTATACTTATAAGGATCGAATTTCATTTTGTGCCCTCCTTTTTATAACATTAGGTATAGGTGAAATGTCATGCCTAGGGTTATCGGTTAACAAGTGTAGCCCTGGTATTCCATTTTTGCCGCGTATTGAGCATCTATTCTTATTTTATTAATATTATCAAATGTATCCTCTAGCAATTCTACAATTTCCGTATCCAGGGCCCCGTTATTCGCCATATCCCGCATAAGTGACCTAATCTCCTTCGGTTGCATCCCCTTTCTATAGGGCCTGTCCTCGGCTAGCGCTACGAATACATCAGCTACCGCCATAATCCGGGAGCCGGTAGATAGTTGATCTGCTCCTAGGCGGAAGGGATAACCCCCTCCATCTAACCGTTCGTGGTGCAGGGCGCCCCATTTTCTGATCTGTTCAAAACCCTTTACATCCCTTAGAACTCTGTCTGTAAAATAGGCATGGGTCTTGATTAGATTGTATTCATGATTTGTTAATCCGGTAGGCTTTTCTAATATCTCCACCGGTACCGCTAATTTACCTAAATCGTGTATATATCCGGCTATGCGCATCATATTACACTCCTTATTGCAAAAACCGAAACCTTTGGCCATGGCCTCGGCTACCGCTGCAACGCCGCCGGAATGTGTTGCGGTGAACCGGCTTCTAAAGTCGATTATCCGGGCAAAAAGCTGCATAAGCCCTAGCAAATGTTCATCATCTAAAGTGTAAGTCCTATTACATGTGTCAATTTTTAAAAAATTTCCCAAAGAAGCGGTGCTTATATCCAGCCAAAAATATTCTTTTTCAGAGATATCCATAAATACGTCTACTAATTCCGGCAAGAATTTTTTATTCCTACCAGAATTGATTTTTCTTCGAACACCATGCGCCTGGTCTAATATATCCCTACCTGGCTTAACAGCGACTGCGATTCTATCGGCTAAGTGTAAAATATGGCTACCATAGGGTATATCTCGGGGGTCATTCCCGCCACATTTGCCGAAATCCCAAGGCGTATGATGGTATCTTACAATAGATGCAATATCCGCAAAGGGTTCATACGTACGCAATAATGCACAGCCCTTTTTCGGATGACCGTCCTCCTCTTCAAAATCGAACTGTAGCGCGTCCAGCCTCTCATCAACGGTAATACCACCTACATCGTGTAGTGCACCGGCGAAGGTTATATCCTTTTTGTCTAATTCCGATAAACCTAACTCGTTGCATAGATTATAAGCTATGCCCGCTACACGTTTATGGTGATTTGCCAGAAGGGGACTCACTAAGTCGATTATTTCCGATAAGCATAGGACTAATTCCGTCATCGAAACCTCTTCCCTCATCTTAACACCCACCTATTTTGTATTGTGTTTAAGCTATTCCAAGGATTATACATACCTTTTATATACCCGGTTACTATTGGAACAACCATCTATGATGTATGACATTTTTGTAATACATCATCACGCCTTCGTAAACGTATATACAACGGGTATTACTACGAGGGTTAGTAGCGTAGACACCATAAGCCCGCTTATAAGCGCTATCGCCATCGGCCTAAATAGTTCGCTGCCGGAAACCACAAGGGGTATAAGCCCTACCACGGTAGTAGTTGTCGTTAACATTATCGGTCTAAAACGTTTGCCCACGGCCTTGATACATGCTTCCTTTGCCGTATTACCCCTCTTTTTGGCATTGTTTATATAATCTAAAAGCACTATGGCGTTATTCACTACTATACCTAAAAGGCTTACCACGCCTAATAGCGCAGTAAAGGACAGGGGCTGGCGGAATATCCAAAGTCCAAATATTGAACCGATTATAGAAAAGGGTATGGTGAACAATATAACGAGGGGCTGCGTAAAGGAATAAAACTGAACGAGTAAAATAGCGTACACTAAAAGCACGGCAAATATTGCGGACACGCCTATATCACCAAAATATTCGCCAATTTTTTTCCCTTCACCGTCAAATATAATATCCGTGCCCCGTAGGTTTAAACCCTTCAGCCCTTTTTTAAGGCGCCTCTCTATATCAACGGAATTGAACCCATCCCTGACATCAGCAGTAACCATAACTGCCTTTCCCCCGTCATATTTTTTTATATATGGAACTACGTCCTTGAGCTCTACCCGGGAAACCTCCTTTAAAAGCGCGCTTTCCCCGGTTACTAGGGACTTTATTCTGAGGTTCTCCAGATCCTCCTTGGATTTTATGTCACCCTTTATAATGATGTCATACTCTGCACCCTTTTCACGAAACACCGATGCCCTTCGTCCCATTAGGGCTATGTTTACCTCCCTTTGGATATCATATCTTGATAGACCAAAATTCCCCGCCCTATCAAAATCTACATCCACATAAAATTCATAATCCCGAGTAGCTGAATCATCGTCAATATTGATGCTACCTTTAATGTCCCTTAGCTTATCCTTGACCTTTGTTGCCACCATTTTAATATCCTCGGAATCATCCCCCATTATCCTAACCCTTATAGGTGCGCCGATAGGTTCGCCTATTTCCAGTTCCTTAGCAACAGCGGTACCACCAATTAATCCGTTATCTAGCGCCCTTTGTAGATAGTCCACGAACCGCGAATTATTTTTAAATCTACCGCCGGATTTAAGATCAAGCCTTATCATAACCTGGGCAAAATCCTCAGAGGGGGAGTAATTAGACAAAGTATTATAAAACTTCGGCAACCCGCTACCGGTTACAGATGTATAGTTTAATACCTCCGGCTGAACTTTTATTATATCCTCTACAGCCTTTACTAGGCTATCGGTCCGTTTAATGTCCCCCTTCCGTTCAGCGGTTATATCTATATAGACCATATTCGTATCGGCTTTAGGGAAAAAAGATAGGCCCAGACTCAGGGCAATAAATATAGTTATTAGCAGTATCGCCACAACTGATATTACCAGTGCGAACCGTTTTTCCAGGGAGACTTTTAGCGCCCTACCGAACCATCCCTGCATACGAAGAAGCATTCCCTTATTGCTATTAGTTTTAAAAAATAGATAGGCTATGACCGGCGTAACGAATAAAGCCACCATATAGGATACTGAAAGGGAGATTATCACTATCTGTGGTATGCTCCTTATATATTCACCGGCTACCGAAGGCAACATAATAAGGGGAATAAAGGCCGCAACCGTCGTAAGGGTAGATGTTAATACGGGTATTGCGACTTCCTTAACACCGTCAACGCAGGCATCCAGTCTGGCCTGGCCATGGTCCAGCCTTACCTGGATAGCATCAGTTACAACTATTGCGTTATCTACGAGCATGCCTAGGGCTATTATTAGGGCGGCTATAGAAATCTGATGGATCTTTATATTTAAAAACCTCATTATCGAAAATGTGACGAATATGGACAGCGGTATAGCCGCCGATACCGTTAACGCATTCCTAAAACCCATGCCCAAAAATACTATAACTATTACAAATACTACACCTAAGATCAGATTCTTCGAAAAATCCTTTACCGCTCTGTCCACGTCCTCGGGCTGATATAGCACCGGCTCTAGCAACATCCCTTCCGGTAGATCCCGTTCCAGATCCTTTATTTTTTTCTCTATGCCGCGGCCGACTATTATGATATTGCTGTTATCCTTAAAATATCCAACTAAAAGCACCGCATCCCGGCCATCCTTCCTTGCCAAAAGGTTAGCCTCCCGCGGCTCCATATAAATCGAAGCGATATGCTTAAGCCTGGCCACAGCCCCGCTGTCTGCGGATATCCCTATAACCGTGTTGCCTATCTCCTCCAATGAGGAATAGATGCCGGGCATATTAACATTTAGTTTAGTCTCACCATCGTCTATATATCCCGAAGGGATCTCAGTATTTTGCAGGCTTATTATAGAGGCTACATCCTCCATAGACAGATTATAAAGCCCAAGGCGGGACGTATCTACCTTAACATTAATTTGTTTTTCTAATTTACCTACTATATCGATTCGTGATATGTCATTTATTTTAACAAGTTCTTTTTTTAGCTCCTCGGCATACCAGCCTAGCTGTTCCTTTGTATGTTTATCCGACGAAAGGCTCAATATTATACCGGCGGTACGGTCTAAATCGGTATTTATTTCTATCTTGCTACATTCTTCGGGTAGTTTTTTCTGCAAATCATCCATACGTCGCCTTAGCTCCGCCCAGGCCTCCTTCGTATCCGCCTTAGAATCCAACCTTATCATCGTAATAGAAAAACTGTTTCTAGAGTCCGACTGGGAATAGCTGTACCCCTTTATTTCGGCGATTTCTTCTTCTATTTCCCTTGTGACAAGCCTTTCCATATCCTCCGGCGAGGCTCCGGGGTACGTCGCTGTGATAATCGCAAAGGGTGCGTTTATATCGGGGTTTTCCTGTTTAGGGTTTACATAATAACTAAAAAGCCCTAATATCACTAATATCACCGCAATGGATAAAGTTATTTTCCTGTTTTTTATGGCTTTACCTATCATTGATGGGCATCCCTTCACATAGATTTTTTAGTCTATACATACTTCATCCTTATCCTTTAAATTTCTATAACCTTCTACCACTAGAAGATCGCCGGCATTAAGGCCTTCGACCTTTACCCGGCCGGACCTTACGCTTTCTATTCTTATGTCCCTCCTGACAGCCTGTTCACCCTCTACCACATATACATAATCCGCACCATCAGTCATGATCGGGTGGACGGGAATCCACAGGCCTTCTTCCTCACCAAGTACTATCTGTAGCTTCACTAGAGCGCCTACATTGAATGGGTTTTCTTCGAGGATTATCTTTGCATTATATGTCCGTGTACCTTCGTCGGGTATGACATTGATACTGGATATTTCCCCGGAAATTTTTTTACTCCCTGCGTCTACGATTACGGGCGTACCTTGTTTAACCTTAGATGCATCATCCTCGGACAGGCCTACATTTATCACGAGCCCTCCGCAGCGCATTACTATTATCGGGTATCCGGCACCAACCATTTCGCCTTCCTTTAATAAAACATCCATAGCGTAGCCCGTCGTGTCCGCCCTGAGGGTTGCATCTTCGATGCTATTTCGTATATTTTTATAATTAACCTCAGCCCTATTATAATTTGCCCTTTGCAAATCCCAATCGAGTTTCGCCTTTTCATAATCCTGTAAGGATACAGCACCCTCTTTAAAAAGGCTATCCACCCTTTCGTAAAGGGATTGGCAAAACGCCATAGCATCCTTAGCGCTTTCGAGGTTCTCCTTGGCGTCCTTCTCCGCCAGTAACAATTCTTTAGTATCCAATTCGGCTATTAGATCGCCTTTTTTTATGCGGTCCCCTTTTTCTACGTATATGCCGACAATTTTACCCGGATTTTTAAAGCCGACCTTTCGCGTCTCCTGCGGCGAAACCGTACCCGTATAATGCAAGGCTATAGGGACGTTTTCTATGGATACTTCCGTTACCCCTACGGGTTTTATCGTGTCTTCGGTTATATCATTATCGTTTTGCCTAGAAAGAGTGATCGCAACTCCTGTTAGGAGCAAAACTATAGCACAGGTTATAGCGATTTTTTTCATAAAAAAACCCCCTTACACATTTGTTTCATAAACTATCCGGTACCGGGATGCTGCACACCGCACTGATCCCCTTTTGCGGATACAATGAAAAGGTTCTTTTGTGTTATTCTGTTTCGTTCGATGGGACTAGCACATCCCGCTGCAGTTAAACTTAAACCGTATTTTTTATATTCCTTGATCGCCCCATAAATCATCGGTACTGCACTTAGTATTACTTTTCAGCAGCCATATTGTATCTTTCAAACAAGAAGCTCGTAAAAACCGCCATCGCTGCAACGGCCTCTTTGCTGTTTTCATAATGTTTCATTATGGCAACTAACCCTTCGATATAACAAGCGGCAATAACGTGCACTATAAGCTGTGGATCCTTCGCAACGCCCTTGGGCAACGATTTCGATAGAAGATGTCCTATATTCTCCTCGAACATAACAATTATCTCGTCCTTAGCCTTTTCGTACCGTGTGCCGCTACTTCCGTCTATGAGCACGAGTAGTTCGTCCTGGTATTCGCTAAGTATCTCCGCTATACGATCTGTGGCGTATTCTAGGTGGCTGCGGTACCTTTTATCACCGGCAAAGTCGAGGCCGCGGTTCTCCTTTATAAGATCGGTTATCCTTTCGAAGGCGGGGCTTATAACAGCATGGAACAGATCCTCTTTACCGGCGAAATATCTATAAAGGTTTCCCGCAGTAACGCCGACCTTCCTAGCTATAGAACGCATAGAGGCCTTCCTAAATCCCTTCGACTTAAACTCATCTAGGGCCGCTTTGCATATTTTTTGTCTTATCTCGTCCTTTAGAACTTGCATTCAGTAAACACCCGTTCATTTTTAATTTTATTCTATATGTTTTTATTCCCCTTGTCAATGGTTAGCGTCATGGCAAAAATGAACAATGTGGCACGGGGACGTTTTGTTTGCCACATATTTGGAATGGTTCTAACTTTGTGGCACGGGGACGTTTTGTTTGCCACATTTGTAAGGTGGCAGGGGGACGTTTTGTTTGCCACATTTGTAAGGTGGCAAGGGGACGTTTTGTTTGCCACATTCGCGGGTAATGTGGGGCCATGATTATAAGTGGGAAGTGGGAAATGGGATGTGGGTAGTGAGAAGTGAGAAGTGAGAAGTGAGAAGTGAGAAGTGAGAAGTGAGAAGTGAGAAGTGAGAAGTGAAAGGCAATAGGCTGTCCGGAGC
>CAZDSH010000051.1:0-10157 GCA_964508195.1 uncultured Clostridiaceae bacterium | reverse complement strand
GCTTCGCCCTCTTAAATGACAAGTAAAGTAATATTATTAACACTTTATATATATAAGGATTATTGTAACGCCTCCGTTTAAAAATTGATGAAAATGATATCTCCGGTGATCTGGCTAAAAAAAATACCCCCTTCCCTATACACATGGGGGTATTTAATATTTTTTTATCGTTACAGCTCAAATTTCCAGCGGGAGATTTTTTTAATGTAATCGAACAGCGTCAAATCAAAATGTATGGGAGTAATGGCTATATAACCTTTTGCCACCAGATTTATATCACATTCACTATCACCATCCTCGTCTACAGCCTCGCCAGACATCCAATAATACTCCTCCCCACGGGGATCAAGCCTAAGTTCGAAGGAATTTTTATATCGCCTTGTACCGAGTCTAGTAGCCCGCACCCCTTTAATATCCTTTATAGGTACTGCAGGGACATTGACATTTAGTAACGTATCGCACCTAAGGCCTTCCTTATACATATTAGTAGCAAGGGAAAGGGCAAACTCCGAGGTAGCGCTATAGTCTTCGGCACTGTACGATGAAAGGGACAAAGCCGCCGCGGGTACCCCTAACATTACCGCCTCTATAGCGGCGGATACGGTCCCGGAGTATAGCACATCGGTACCTAGGTTCGGACCCTTATTTATACCAGAAAACACGAGATCAGGCTTTTTGTCCATTAGCGCCTCAATCCCCAGTTTTACGCAATCTGCCGGTGTACCGTTAACTGACCAGGCCTTTATTCCGTCGCTAAACATGTTAACTCTCTTGGCCCGTAGCGGTTTGTGCATAGTTATTGCATGGCCTATTGCACTTCTTTCCCGTTCGGGGGCTACTACCACAACATCCCCTATTTTATTTAAAGAATTAGCTAGGGCCTTTATACCCTTTGCAGTTATTCCGTCATCATTAGTAACGAGTATAAGCATTTCCTCGCCCCCCTTATTTAATATCTTTAATACTTCGAGCCTAAAATTTTTTAAAACCATTGCTGATTTTTTATGTCGTTCCATGTATAATGAGTTTCATAAGAGTATCTCCTTTTCTATGATTTTGATGTTGTTTACAAATCACATAACATCACAGAGGGATACTCTTATATTTTATTTCTCGTTTTTTTCATTATAATTTTATGCTAACGATAGTTTGCCCTGTAGCCCTCTACTAATGCACCTATTTTTAGAAGCCTTAAATATAGATATGCTGATGCTTTATAGGAAAAACCCTGTTAAGGGTGATTGGCATTTACACTCCTTAACAGGGCCCCATTACCAGCTCTTACATCCCTATTAAACAGGATACGTCATATCCTCATGGTTTACTAAGGTGCTATCTATCTTATATCTTTCGGTCTGACGATGCTCAAAAAACTTCAGCGCTACCGACGGGAAGAGTGCATAGCTTAATATATCCTCATCCTGCTCAATATACTTTTTTATCTCCCCTTTAAGCTTTTCGAGCTGTGGAGGTATATCGTCCGCGGGCCTATGTTTTATAACCTTTTCATCGCCTATTATCTTTTTTACGATATCGTCAGCGATAGGTACCGTAGGCCTTCCATATAGCCCCTTTACATAATTTTTGACCTCATTGGGTATCAATTTGTACTTTTCACCGCTTAAAACGTTCATAACCGCTTGGGTACCCACTATTTGGCTTGTAGGCGTAACCAATGGAGGATACCCTAAATCTTCTCTAACGCTCGGTATTTCCCTTAACACGTCATCGAATCTATCCAGGGCATTTTGCATATCCAGTTGGGAAACCAAGTTCGATAGCATGCCCCCGGGCACCTGATAAATCAACGTGTTTATGTCCGCGGATAATACCTTTGGATTTAACAATCCATTAGCGATGTACTTTTCCCTTATAGGCTTAAAATATTCCGCTATTTCATTAAGAAGTAACATATCAAAACCTGTGTCGTAGGGTGTACCCTGTAGTGTAGCAACAAAGGGTTCCGTTGGCGGTTGTGCTGTCCCAGAACCGAAGGGCGAAAGTGAAGTATCCACTACGTCCACGCCGGCTTCTACCGCCTTCAAATAAGCCATAGGTGCCATACCACTTGTACAATGGGAATGTAACTGTATAGGTACCTTTATCGTTTCCTTTAGGGCCTTAACGAGGTCGTAAGTATAATAGGGCTCTAGCATCCCGGCCATGTCCTTTATACATATAGAATCCGCCCCCATTTCCTCCATCTCCTTTGCGAGTTTAACGAAGACCTCTATAGTATGGACGGGGCTTATCGTGTAACACATAGCAGCCTGGACATGGGCACCCTCCTTAATCGCCGTATCCATCGCCTTTTTCATATTCCTCGTGTCGTTTAACGCATCAAATATTCTTATAACATCTATGCCGTTGTAGACAGACTTTTTAACGAACTCCTCGACTACATCATCGGCATAATGTTTATATCCGAGGATATTTTGTCCCCTTAAAAGCATCTGAAGGGGCGTATTTTTCATTTTGTCCTTTATTTTCCGTATCCTTTCCCAGGGGTCCTCATTTAAAAACCGTAGGCAGGAATCGAAGGTGGCCCCGCCCCACATCTCCACTGAATTCAAGCCTACCTTATCGAGCTTTTCCGCTATGGGTAGCATTTCGTCAGTGGTCATCCTGGTTGCAATCAATGATTGATGCGCATCCCGAAATATAGTTTCCGTGATTTTTACTTTAGACATTATTATTTACCTCCCGTTTGTATTTACTGCTATATCTACTTAATTCAATATATTATCATAATAATCCCTTCTTTTATAGTGTATTCCGAAGGAAATTAACACTATATACAGGTTCGGTATATCCCCTTGCCGATTTTATCGCCTTTTTGACTAATACGTCGGTAACACCTATATACGTTATCCCCTTCGGATTTTATTAACAATTTGGGAAAAACCCATTATTGTCTGGGGAGCCCCATATTACCTATCGCCCCTAGGGTTTTAACCCTTCCTATCCCCCCATATTAAAGAATCCCGAACCGATTCGGGATTCTTTAATATAGTTTATATATGTTTTTAAAAATTACTTCGCTTCCTCTAACTTCTTAGGCTCCCCGAGCTCGCCTTCGGTAGCAGATATTGCAATGGCTCCGGCTATATCTCCGGTTATGTTAATAGACGTCCTTGCCATATCCAATACCCTATCAATGCCCGCTATAAGGGCTGAACCCTCTAGGGGTAGGCCCACGGCAGTAAGCACCATCGTAAGCATTATAAACCCGGCACCCGGAACCCCGGCGGTACCGATAGATGCAAGGGTCGCCGTTAGAATAATCGTAAGCTGCTGGGAGATCGCCAGTTTAAGTCCGTAGACCTGGGCCACGAACAGAGCGCATACACCCTGGTAAAGGGCAGTTCCGTCCATGTTTATCGTAGCGCCTAGGGGTAGCACAAAACTACCTATACCATCGGGAACACCTAACTCCCTAGCGTTCTTTATCGTTACCGGCAATGCACCGGCACTACTACAGGAAGTGAAAGCAACGGCCCAGGCAGGGGCCACACCTTTGAAGAACGTCTTTGGGCTCATGTTCGCAAAGAGCTTTACCGTACCCGAGTAAACTATAAATGCGTGTAATGCGCACCCGATGTATACTGCCAATATTACTTTAAGAAGCGGGAACAGTACCTTAGGTCCGTTTTCAGCAGCAACGGGCGCTATAAGGGCGAAAACGCCTATAGGCGCATAGGACATTATTATGGCTACTATTTTGTACATTACCTCCGCCATGCTGTCAAAGAAATTGAGGAAGGGTTTGCCCTTCTCACCGATAAGGGCGATACTGATACCGATAAACAGTGCAAAGGCTATCGTTTGTAGCATATTAGCCGATACTAAAGCCGATAGACCATTATCCGGTATGATATTAAGTAAAGTGTCTGCAATCTTTGGGGCTTCCGCCGCCGCTACTTCGGCGTCTACCGGGATGCTAAGCCCCGCCCCGGGGTTCATTACATTACCAAGTATAAGTCCGATAACTATAGCTATTGCGGTTGTTACTAAATAATATACAATAGTCTTGCCGCCGATCCTGCCGAGCTTCCGCACATCTCCTATGCTTGCCGCTCCTACCACCAAGGACGATAATACTAGCGGGACGATAATCATTTTTATCATCCGAAGGAATAAGTCCCCGAAGGGTTTAATGTACTCGGTAGCTATTTCGGGGCTGCCACCGAGGAGCAGACCTACAACAACACCTAAGAGAAGGCCCAATAGAATTTTGGTTGTGAGTTGTAACTTTTTCAAAATCATTCCCTCCTTTTAATTTAATAGTATGCGAACCCGACGGCTGAATATTACAATATTCGCCGAGGGGTACGCTTTATGAAACCTATCCTATGTTTATTATATAACAGTTTATGCCCAATTTTTTTGTATGATTCTATAGGTTTCTGTAGGAAGGATCGTTCAGTATAGCTATTAAAGCCTCTCGTATTATTTTTGCCGCCAATATACCCGTTATTCCGGCGGGATCACCGTAGCCCATGACTTCCACTAAATCCATGCCTATTACATTGTAGCCCCTTAACAAATGCACGGCCTTTAATATCTCCCTTACATCGCATCCGCCGGGCTCCGGCGTGCCGGTACCCGGTGCATAGGCCGGATCCACTACGTCTATATCTATAGTTACGTATAGGGGCCTGTTCTCTATCTTCTTGATCGCCTCTTTTAATGGGTTTATCACCTCAAAGGGAAAGAAGTTTGTTTCCCTTTCTCCAAATACAAATTCTTCCCTAAGCCCCGAACGGATACCGAACTGGTATATATCCTTGCCACGCATGAAATCCATACACCTTCTTATCACGGTGGCATGGGACAGATCCTCGCCCATATACTCCTGCCTTAAATCCGTATGGGCATCGAAGTGAAATAATACCAATTCCTTTCCATATTTATCAAAGGCGGCCTTTATTATTGGCAGGCTTATAAGGTGTTCCCCTCCTAAAAATAATGGAAATTTTTCGTCCTTAAACACCTTCGTCGCTATATTATAAACCATATCTAAGGATTTTTTAGGATTACCGATATAAAGCTCCAGGTCGCCGTAATCACAGAGGGATATATCCCTAAGGTCCCCTCCTAGATAGGGGCTATATGTCTCCAGGCCGCTGGACATATCCCGTATAATACCAGGGCCCATCCTAGAACCAGATTTAAAGCTTACGGTATAATCCATTGGTACGCCGATTATAACTGCATCGGCTAAGGCGTAGGTAGTATCACCTGCCAAGAAACCCCTGGGAATTACGTTAAACCCCTTCGTGTTGTCCATATTGTAACACCTACTCTAGATATTGTTTTAAAAAGCCGGGCAACGCAAAGGCCGCCCTGTGCATAGTCTTATTATAGTATTTACAGTTAAACCCTTTAGTATCAATAGCCCCTATTTTTTCGGGATCATAAATTTTAGAACCAAGGGTAAAACACCATAGGCCCCCGGGATATGTAGGAACATTACATAAAAACAATTTCGTAATTCCGAATACGGATTTTACATCCTTGTATATAGACGCTATTAGCTCGCCGTTGTAGAAAGGTGATTCCGTCTGGGCTACGAATATACCGTCATCCTTTAGGGCGCCGTGGATTGATTTATAAAATTCCTTCGTAAAAAGGCCAACTGCCGGGCCTACGGGGTCCGTAGAATCCACTATTATTACATCGAATTTTCCCCGGTGATTTTTTACGAACCCTATCCCATCTTCAATCCGTACCTCCGTTCTATCATCGTCCAAAGCGGTGCTTATCTCCGGCAGGTACTTCCTTGCCACCTCCACTACCCTTTCATCGATTTCTACAAGGGTTGCCCTCTCTACGCTCTTATGCTTAAGTATTTCTCTAATAGTGCCTCCGTCACCGCCGCCTATTACCGCAACACGTTTTGGATTAGGATGGGAAAAAAGCGGTATATGGGTTATCATCTCATGATACACAAACTCGTCCTTTATAGTAGTCTGTATAGCACCGTCGAGGACCAACATCCTGCCGAACTGATCGGTATCCAAAAGGGCGATGTTTTGGTATTTGCTCCTTTCCAAATGGAGGGTTTCTTTAACCCTGCATGTGATGTTTAGGTCCTTTGTTTGTTTTTCAGTAAACCAAAGATTCATTAAACTCAGCTCCTATGTATTCTTATGTTATTCCTTATCAGCGCATCGGTTTTGGTCACAGCAATTACAATCCCTAAAAAAAGTTGCAGGATTTATTTGCAATTCATCGGCATCGTTTTGGATATTTCCAAAACCCAGCCCTCTTAAAAAAGTTTCTGTTTGATATGTTAAAGGAATCCTAACCCATTCTATGTTTTGCCTTAAAGCCGAATACAGCATACTCCGTATAAGTCCATCCACTAAATCGCCGCCCTGCGCTCTATCCTCTAGGTATAGCGAATTCAGTAGACCCTCCTTTTCCTCAAAATCCATGCTACAGCAACCCATTATGTCGCCATCCTCTAAAATTACCATTACAAGGTCATGCCTTCCTTCCCTTAGAATTCCCTTAGAAATTAAATCCTCAGCCCCGTCCCCGGGCTCAGCTTTCCTTATCTCTATCATAAATAATACACCCCATTTACGGCATTATTATAATTTGAAACAACGCAATTAATATTCTACCAACATAATTATAAAAATACAATTAGAAGAATCGAATGAATTTTTAAGCCTTTAACCCCTACAAAGTTGAAGCAGTTCATTTATTTCATGCTTTTTTAAGTACCTCCATTTGCCGGTGGCTAAAGCCCCCAGCCGGAGGCTACCTATCGCGATCCTTTTTAAGGATATTACATTGTAACCGATTTTCTCGAATATCCTGCGTACCTGTCTATTCCTTCCCTCATGGATAATGACCCTATATATTGAGGCACCTTTATCCCTTTTGAGCAAATTTATATCCGCCGGGGATGTAATACGGCCATCTAATTCTACCCCTTTTTTGATCATATCTATATCTGCTTTTGAAGGTTCACCTAGAACTGTTGCAATATAAATTTTATTAACTTCGTAACTAGGATGCGTAAGGCGATAGGTCAGGTTGCCATCGTTCGTAAGGATTATAAGACCTTCACTATCATAGTCCAATCTCCCGATGGGATACATGCGTCCCTTTATTCCCTTTACCAAATCCAAAATCGTAGGCCGGCAAAACTGATCCCTTACGGTGGACACGTAGCCTATAGGCTTGTTGAGCATTATGTATACACGCTCCTTTATCGGATTGATGATTTTGCCGTTCACCTTCACTATATCCCTTCCGGGCTTTATTTTCTTCCCTGCCGTCTTTACGGTGACACCGTTAACCTTTACGCGTCCCTCCGCTATTAGCTGTTCACATTTCCTACGGGAGGCTACCCCACAACGAGCCATGTACTTTTGTAATCTTTCCAATTTAAGTACCCCCTTTATTCTTTATTTCTATTCTTGGCATATCTCGCTGTTTTGTTTTTAAGCCTTTTGTTAAGCCCCTTATTTTTTTAAAAGGGGCTTAGATTTATTATACCAGTTTTTCGACAAAAATATCTTTTAAATCCATTCTAATTACCCTTCGTTCTATTTCCTGACGGTCCAGGGTATACATTTTCCTTTCCTTCATCCTTTCAAAGTATTCGGCACCGGCAAAAGTGTATCTCTTTTTAAGCCCTTCCTTTGTTCTTATCTGTTCATTGGCATAGGCGATAATATCCCCCGTTACAAGATTACGTGGTAGCTCTAAAAGCGGCATACCTAGGGCTAACCTAACGCTATTATGTCCCGCTAGGCTACCGGTAGCAATCGCCTCGGTATGCCCGACAAAGAGGCCGGACTTTTCGCCGCCGCATAACAGATTTTCCAGGCCCTCAACCTTCATCGCATTGTTCCTCGGGGCTATGGATAAGTACCTTATGGAATTGCCCTTACCACCGGAATAAGGGTCTTCATACCTTGCATCCTCTAGACCTGGTATTTTTCTTAAATCCGCCAAGGGATAAAAGGGTGTCATCAACTTGGCGTGACCCGTATCTAAAAGCACGATATTCTCTGCATACTCCCTAAGCGCATACTGCTGGCACACCTTTACGGACAGTTTTTCCGGCCGGACATCCTCCTCGGGAATTTTCAATACTACTACGCCCTCTTCATTAAGCTTTTCCCTAATCCCCTCGCTCAAGGAATCCTTGTTTAGTTTGCAGGAACCGCTGAAGGCACCGTAACAATCATCCCCCCTTTGGCCCAGTATATCCTCTATACCTGCCCTCTGGCTAAGGCTTATCCTAGGTCCGAAGGACGGGCATCTTAGAATACACATGGAACAACCGTTGCCGTATTTTAAACAGTTACCCATAGGTCCTGTAGAACCGGTGGTCTCGACGAATACATCCCCTTCTATTATGGTGTCATCGGCCATAAGGATACCCTTTATCCCATTGCCCTTTTTTATCGTATCCACTACCCTATACATCACCCGTATTTTAACGCCCTCCGCATCGAGCAAACGTCTTACCATTGGTTCTACCCTATTTACATCGTATAGCGAGGCATGGTTGTGCCCGGGGAAATCTACCATTCTATGGCGTGACGCCCTATCGGTAATGCCGAATAGTTTTTTCATGCCAAGGGATATCATCTCCTCCGCAGCGGTATACCTGCCGTTGTTTCGCATTATTCCGCCCACATTCCCAAGTCCCAATAACATATCGGTCTTTTCTAAAAGCATCACTTCGGCACCGGCCTGCCTTGCGGCCAATGCTGCGGCACAGCCTGCCCAGCCACCGCCTATAACAACAATACTAACCATTTAGTATCCTCCTTTCTATAACCTTCCGTACATCTAGCTGAACTTTGCACGCTTTAACCCTTACACCGCTATCGATTCGTGTGGTGCAGCTCCCGCATACACCCTCACCACAACAGATCTCGTTATTATTAGTCACTACAATATAGGGCTTATCCTTTAATTTGTCTACCTCCTGGATTATATACAAATGCTGTTTGTCTGAACCACCGCTGAATATAAGGTCATAATTTTCATTTTGTAGGTATCTGTTTACAACCCTAACGCCCTGCCTAGAGTTTAAATCCAGCTCCTCGACTTCGCAGGGAAGATCTTTGATGAATTCGTTGCCTAAAACAACGCCTACTTTACCAGGATCAACTATAATCCTAACCCTATTATTGTTTCTGCATAGATAGCGTACAACCATAATCATAGGCACCTGACCTATACCCCTTGCAATAACCAAACAGTGTCCGTCCTTTACACCCTTTAGATACCTTTGGCCGAATATTCCGTTCCAGTAGGGCCCACGTATTATTATTTCGGCTCCTTTTACGGTTAAAGCCTTAGTCTTTGCACCTCGTATTTGGACGGCAATGTAAATTTGCCCCTTAATCGTATCAACAGCCATTATTGACATCGGTACATCAAAAAATATAGGCTTTCCCTGTTCCCTGATGAACACGTAAGCCCCGGGATTATCAAGCTCCCTGGCTAAGGTTTTCGTAACCTGTAACTTATAAACTATGGTGTTTTCAGATACCTGTTCCCTTTTAATTACCTTAGCGGCATAACTATTCCGTGCCTCTTTCTTTTTATTACCTGCCCAGACGTATTCCTGGTATATACAAACACCCCTCCAATTGCAATCACAAAAATCTTTACCCTGAAGGTGTGAACAGGTAATACATTCATCAGTTTCCGCCAAAAAACATGGGCAGTATTCACTGCCTGCATCAATACATTCCAACCTTTTGCCCGTCAATATTTCACCTCCAAAAAACATTGGTGCCTTCTATGCAGTAAACCATAGAAGGCACCGCAAGCCCTAATAACACATTATTTCTCTCAAAAGGGATATGTTACATATAAATTAAAAAAACTTCTGTTTTGGAGTATATGGCAAGGGGACGTTTTGTTTGCCACATTCGCGGGTAATGTGGCAAGGGGACGTTTTGTTTGCCACATTCGTGGGTAATGCGAAGCTAGTTTCATGGGATGCGAAGCTATGCTTATAAGTGGGAAATGGGATGTGGGATGTGGGAAATGGGATGTGGGAAATGGGATGTGGGAAATGGGATGTGGGATGTGAGAAGTGGGAGGCATTAGGCTGTCCGTAGCTGAGCTTACACCCGCATAATAGAAAGAGCGCAGAGGGCGAAGGATCA
>CAZDSH010000050.1:0-10411 GCA_964508195.1 uncultured Clostridiaceae bacterium | reverse complement strand
ACAAAGTTAGAACCATTCTAAAAATGTGGCAAACAAAACGTCCCCCTGCCACATTCGCGTCCCCTTGCCACATCTCCTTGCCGTATTAGTTAAATAGCCCCTCCTTTATCTGGCGCAATTTCGTCGGTAACGGCACTTCCACAGTTCTTCCCTTCATATACCCTAGAAAGGGCGTAACCTCCTCGAAATTCAACCGATGCGCATAAAGAAACTGATGTTTCAGATCGAATTCCCTTCCAAACATATCATTTATACCCCTATCACCGTACTTCCTATCCCCCACAATAGGGAAACCTAAATGCGCAAGCTGGGCACGTATCTGATGGGTCCTACCGGTACCAAGTTCTACCTCCAGCAGCGTAAATCCCCTTTGGCTGTAAGCTAGGGGCTTTACGAAGGTCTCGATCTTCCCACTCCCCTTCGCCTGCCTTTCTCTTATCTTAACCCTATTAGTCCGGCTATTCTTTATAAGATACGCCGACGCCTCCGCAGCTTCCTTGAAATGTCCTTTTACGATAAGCCAATAATACCGCGCTATCCATCTTTCCCTGATCATTTTGCTTATATCCTGTAAAGTTTTAAAATTTTTAGCCGCTATAACAAGGCCGCCGGTGTTACGATCCAGTCTATTGCAAATAGCGGGGATAAAGGTCTTTTCCTTTGCCGGATAGTATTCTTTATTTCTGTATAGATAATAAATCATCTGCTCCGTCAAAGTTTCGACATTACTGCCATCGGGGTGGGATAAGAGCCCCGGGGGTTTTTCAACTATTAACAAATTCTTATCTTCGTAGGCTATGCTAAAATCCTTGCCGGCCCTTGGGACGCCCCTTTGTATCCTTTCCCTTTCCATATCCGATGTATCGAAAAATAGCTGTAACGTATCCCCCCTAGCAAGAATCTCATGGGGCTTAGCCCGTCCTCCGTTAAGCTTTATATTCCCCTTCCTAATACACCTGTATATAAACCCCGCCGATGCCCGGGGCAAATATTTTTTTAAAAACTTGTCCAACCGTTGTCCGCTATCGTTTATATCGATACATACTTCTTCCAAATGTTTCACCTACCTTCGATGTTATTTTTAACAGTACATTTATTTATTCATACCCTTATAAACTATCAAATATTTTATATTAAAGTCAATTTAGGAGGGATGTTCCTTGAAGGTTCTATTTATTATTATTCTAACGCTACCCTTACTAGGGCTTTTGCAATACGTCCATGCAGTTAGGACGGCCAAAAAACTTATGGACAGGGGCAGGAGCCACGGGGAATAAAGATTTGTAAATTACACAAGACTATACTGTCGATAAAATACACCCTGGCTTTGCCTACGCGATATTCTCCGTTCCTCGTATCATAGAATGTGGAGGTGAAACAAATATGCTGATAGTTTTTATAAGGAGCCTTCTTCTCTATACCGTCCTAGCTATTACAATACGCATTATGGGCAAAAGGCAAGTAGGGCAACTGCAGCCCTTCGAATTCGTGCTGGCGGTACTTATCGCGGAACTTGCGGGCATACCCATGAGCGATACGGATATACCCCTAGCCAACGGGTTAGTGGCCATTCTTACGCTTATGGTATCCCAGGTAACCCTCGCCTATATAACACTAAAGAGCAACAAGGCCCGGGGCATAATATGCGGCACCCCAAGTATACTGGTTGAACGGGGTAAAATAGTGGAAAACGAGCTGCGTCGGTTACGATGTAATATAAACGATTTGATGGAACAATTACGGTTAAAGGGCTACCCTAACATAGCTGATGTGGATTTCGCCATTTTGGAGACCGACGGACAGCTTAGCGTTATCCCGAAACCGGAAAAAAGGCCGGTAATTACCGAAGACCTGAATATTAAAGCCGATTACGAAGGACTCCCCCTAAGCGTTATAACCGATGGCAGGATACTTAAAAATGATCTTATAAAGCTGGGCATTACGGAAAAATGGTTAATGGATCAGCTACGTGAAGCGGGTTTTTCCGATGCATCGGAGGTATTGTTTGCCTCGGTAGACGGTGGTGGTAAGCTCTTTGTACAGGGAAAACAGAAAAAGGTGATAAAATGAGATCTATTCTTATAATATTAATAACCCTTGGGCTAATATTTGGCGCAGGCTATTTCACTATGCTGAAGGTATCTAACAGCTCTGAGGTTTTAATGGTCCATTGCAAGCATATAAGAACCGGCGTGGAAGAAAACCGATGGGACGAAGCCAAATCACAGCTCAAAGAGTTTAACGCCCTTTGGGAGAATACAAAATCCGTTTGGACAATACTTATAAACCATAAGGAAATAGACGCCATTGATATAGCCCTTGTTAGAATCGAAGAATATCTAAAGGCTGGCGAAAAGGGCCTCGCCCTCGGGGAAATATCCGTGTTAGAACTTTTAATAAGGCATATACCGGCTACAGAGAAGGTTACATTAGAAAATATATTTTAAACAATGAACTTAAAAACCGGCCACCGCTACGGCTCGTCCCATGGTTTCTCTTTTTATAGTATTACATCTCCGAATATAACGCCCTTTATCTCAGGCCCCTTCTCTATTGGCAACGCCACCGTTACGCAATAATCATCAGTTAAAACCGATATATAAGGTGCGGTAATACTTATTTGCCCCCGGATCGCTTCTTTAAAGTATTGCCTATGGGAGAAATTCGTAGTATCGGTAGGTCTACTTGAGCCTATTACATTACCCTTGGCATCTAATACCATCACCGCTTCAAGGATATGTTCATTGTCCTCGTTGATCTTCTTTACAAGACTCTCTATAGACTGCACATCCTTGAAATCAAAATGCCCAAAATCCTTTAATCCACCATCCAGTATCCTTTCGCCCTCCTTTATCCTTCCCTGATCCCTGTGATCCAGCTTATAATTCCCCTCGACGGATTTCATTATATCGTTTAATTCCCCAGCCATTTCGGATAGACTTTCTACGGATGTATAGATTCCCTTCACCAAATCCACTTCGTTTTGGGCTGCAGCGTTTATTTGCTCCATACCCGCAGCGGTTTGCTGTGTTACCGCTGAGATATCCTCCATCATTTCGTCTACATTACTGGCATTGCCGATGCCTTGGCTGGATAGCTTAACTATTTCTTCGGCGGATTTTAAAGTATCGCCGGAAGTGCAGTCTACATTACTAAACAGCTCTTTAAACTCCTTTGCGTATTGCATGCTCCTTTCCATATCTGCAACTTGTTTTTCAATTCCCCTTGTAATACGCTCTATTTTATTAGAAATGCCCTCGATTATATCCCTGATGCGTGTTGCGGATGCATCGGATTCCTCGGCTAATTTCCTAACCTCCTCCGCAACCACGGCAAAACCTCTGCCACTCTCGCCGGCCCTAGCAGCTTCAATAGCGGCATTAAGCGCGAGCAAGTTAGTCTGTTCGCTTATATCCCTTACTAATATTATAATATTTTTTATTTCGCTGGCATCCTGCTGTAACTTACCAATCTCCGCTGCAAGATTTTTATTATCATCGTTAGACGCCCTTAGCCCCCCGAAAAGCCTTTGAAGCCTTTCCTCCGATTTGTTAACCTGTTCCTTCATACCCTTCGTTATCAAGTAGGTGTTTTCCGCAAGGTCTGCAATATCTTTAGAGCTGTTTACTATCTTTATAGTGCTATCCTTTGCGCCCATAGCCCGCTCCGCCTGGCTCTCCGTTCCCCTGGATATCTCGTCAATCGTATTGGATATCTCCTCCACTACATTGCTTACTTCGCTACACTCCGTTGCTATAGTTGCAGAATAGGTAGACAATTTATCCGAAGCAATGAGTATTTTCCCCATAAGCCCCCTGATGCCCTTTATAAGGCCGTTCAGCGATTCTACAAACCCTTCCATTCCTTTGTACCCCGCAGCCCTTATGTCCTGGGTCATACTTGTTTGGCTGATATGTTCTACTATGGAAGAGCACTGGTTAATGAACCCTTTGAACATATTATTCAATATAAATGAAAAAGCCAGGGCTATCACCATTGCTGCAGTCGATGCCATGGCAAAATCAAATGGATGTCCCGTAAAATAGTCATAACCTCCATCTATAAGCAACATCGACGTTACGATACCTAGCACAAAGGTCAAAAGTATAATGCAGAAAATCCGAGCTCGCATGTTAAACCCTCCTTGAGATATTTTGTAGTAGGGGGGGTGTACACATACAGAATTGATGACATTACAGTCCCCAATAGTCATTAATTATCTATTCGACCAAAAGCCTGATATCCCTCCAATTTTCTCTGATCCAATTGGATATATAGGGTAATGTTCGTATACCGCAAAGATAAATAACACGGAGCATGCCTGTATTCTAGGAAGGATTTCCGCCGTAATGTGCCTAACCTTCAAATATGAACAACCCGGCAAAATAGGCTATATTCCCCGGGCAAACATTGTATTTTCTAGGTTATTTATAATATACTATAATGTGGAACGCAATATTAAGGAGGTTTTATAATGCCACTCGTTACTTCTACTAATATGTTTAAGAAGGCCTACGAGGGAAAGTATGCAGTAGGGGCCTTCAATGTAAATAACATGGAGATAATACAGGGCATCGTAGATGCCGCAAAGGAGGAGCGGGCACCCCTTATCCTACAGGTCTCCGCCGGTGCTCGCAGGTATGCCAAGCCCTTATACTTAAGGCGGCTTGTGGATGCAGCGGTAGAGGATACCGGATTGCCGGTGGTCCTACACCTTGATCACGGTGAAGACTTCGAGATATGCAAGGCCTGCATAGACGATGGGTTTACCTCGGTGATGATTGACGGTTCCAAACATCCCTTTGAGGAAAACATAGCCCTCACGAAAAGGGTTGTGGACTACGCCCATTCAAAGGGAGTTGTGGTAGAGGCGGAGCTGGGTAAACTGGCGGGTATTGAGGACGACATCAGCGTTAGGGAAAGGGATGCCACATTCACGGATCCCGATGAGGCGGTAGAATTCGTGGAAAGGACCGGCGTAGACTCCCTGGCAATAGCTATAGGCACAAGTCACGGTGCGTTTAAATTCAAGGGTGAGCCTAGACTGGATTTTGAACGCCTTGAAAAGATAAGTTCCCTTTTACCGGGCTACCCCTTGGTACTCCATGGCGCATCGTCGGTATTGCCCGAGTTCGTAGACCTTTGTAACAAATATGGCGGCGATATCCCCGGAGCTAAAGGAGTGCCCGAGGAAATGCTACGAAAGGCCACCCAAATGGGGGTATGCAAGATTAATATTGACACGGATCTAAGGCTCGCGCTGACGGCAGCGGTACGCCAATACCTTACCGAAAATCCGTCAGTATTCGATCCGCGTAAATACTTAGGCCCTGCAAGGGAAGCAATTCGTAAAATGGTGGCCCATAAGATCAGAAATGTACTGGGCTGTAGCGGTAAACAATAATATATAAAGGGCCGGTTTAGCGCCGGCCCTTTATATATTCCGAGTAAACAGTGCATGGGGCCTATGCCGCCGGCGCCCATTATTATGGCTATTATGCATACCGGCTAAGATATATTTTATCATAGGTCTCGGATACATAAATACGACATCGCCGACATACCATAGGTTAATCGCCCTTTAGTAAGGATATTACCTCCCCGGGCCTTCGTACCAACGCCTTGGCCCCATTCGCTTTAAGCTCCTCGGCGGCCCTAAAACCCCATAGAGCCCCGACGGGATACATACCCGCCCCTACCGCAGTTTGCATATCTATACCGCTGTCTCCTAAATAGAGAATATCCCCTGGTGGAACGCCTATTTTCGCGGCTATATCCAAGGCGGCAGCGGGATTCGGTTTTCGAAGCGTAACGGGGCTTTCTCCCCTTATATCACAAAAACTCCGCCGAGGCAGTAACACCTCGGCCATTTCTACAGTAAAATCATGGGGCTTATTTGATAGAATGGCCTTAGGTACATCGTGTAGCTCCAAAAAATCTAAAAGCCCGGGAATCCCCGGATAGGGTTTTGAACTTTTCCGCCAACGCCTTTTGTATTCCTCTTGCATAGCCGATATAAGGTCCCCGATCGCCGCCGTTTTATCGCTAACCCCCGTCGGAAGGGCCCTTCGGACAAGCATTTCCATGCCCTCGCCAAGGAAATAACGGTAGGCCACTACGGGATGACCCGGGTATCCAAAGGATTTAAGCACATTATTCATCGAACCGGCTAAATCCTCTAAAGTATCTAAAAGGGTGCCGTCCATATCGAATATTACTCCGCTGAATTTCATAATATATATCCTCCGAATGTAACATAGGGATCGGGGGGATATTACCCTTTATCCAATACCAATAGCGGGTATCATCCTCCCCAGGGGTCCCTCTTTATCAATAATGTTTTCTATTTCATATACGGTAATAGGGAACTCAGGAAACCCATAGACATAGGGCGTAAGCTCGTAAAGTTGGAAGTAGATTACTAATATTTTATCCGCTATATAAAAGTCCTGCTCCGGTTTTATGCCGGTAAACTCCTCTAAAACAGGTATATCCCTGATCCTTATCTGTTCCTCTATTATTAGGGATAGCTCTTTTTCATAATCCTCCGACGGCTTAAACAGATCTCCTAGGCTATAAACCTTACCAGTATCGACATCAAAGTTAAGGGATCTGATTATAGTAAGGCCATGGGCACCTCCGGCAAAGGTGTAATTGTTCAGTGAAAGGTTAAGTATTCCCCGCTGATTGTTTTTAAGCTCATAGGAGGCTGTAACCTCCGCCTGGGGGTTTGAATAATACCCCTGTTCCGCAAGCATCCCCTTAACCGTGTTTTGTATCCTATGGTTTATCCCCCGCTGTACCATAGGACTCCTAAGACCGTGTACAACGGGATAATAAAGTTCTAACCGAGGTTCTATTACCTGTTGCGTGCTAATCCCGACGGGCAATTGCGTATTATTAACCATGCTTAAACCAACTCCTTTTAAAAATAATGTGCCTTGTTTCCAGTATATTCGGCACATATAAGTATGGTTAACTTTTTATTACGCCCGCCCTAGGCACTCTATACGCCACAAATTTCCCATCGAAAGAACATCCCCTAGGAAACACCCCCTAGGGCAATACTATAATATTATTCGCCACCGGCCGTTCTTTCCCATCCGAGGGCCTGTTTAATATTATACCGTCGAAGTACATAGCGCTGGAGCCGCCACCGTCTAGATTATAGGCCTCCTTGACGCCTAATTTAAGTAATTTATCCTGAAGGAGCTCTAATGTAACTCCTACGCTCCAGTCCCCCTGCCGTCCGTCTATAACTATCATAATAAGGTCATCGTTGGCATATTTGCCTATTAGGGTTCTCGGCTGGTTCGTCGTTTTCCATTCTTCGGGTATTTCTACCTTTTTGCCGTTCTTAAGCAACACTGGGATAAAGCTAACACCCTGGTAGGGATCTAAGGCCAGCAGTTCCTTTTCGGTCTGGGGTACATTGCCTACTACCTGGCCTTTTTTGTTTATGCCGGCAAAGAATAAATCCCCGGGATAGCCGTTAAAGGGTTCTACGAGCTTGCCGCCTATGACTGTATTGCCTATTAACTGGGCGTAATTTTGACCGTCACGGTTTTCCATATAGAATCCGCCACCGTTAATGGCCAACATCGCGCCGGTCCTTTTAGCCGCCTCGGAGGTCGTTTCTAACTGGCCTAATGTATCCTGGGCTAAAACCACTTTAAAGGATTTGGGCTTGAACAATTTAACCTTTGCAATAAACCCACGATATCCTAACTCCGCTAATTTAAAAATTTTTATTTCGTTATTGTCGGAAATATGGGCGGATACCGTAGGTCCGAGCATCTCCAATATTTTCTGTTCGTATATATCATCGGACAATTTCCTATGGGACACGCTTTTAGCCGACAACTCGGATAAATCCTTGTACTGCTGTGAAAAGGTATCCTCCTGCACCTGGGCAAGCATACCTAAATCCGCAATACTTTCCTTTAAAAAGTCCGTTTCTTCCTGCAAAGCAACAGCCTTTGCCTCCAGGGAAGCCGTCGGAAATTGTAACGCGTTGCTATTGATAGGAAAATCCGAACAAACTAGAAAAAGTGCTAAGAAAGGTGCCGCCAGAAATATGAACAGATAGTTTATCCTATACATTCGGCGCCTCCTTCAGTATATTAAGGGCCTTTTCCAGCTCCCGTAACTGTGCCTGCAGATCTATGAGCTTATCATCTATTCGTCTTTGTACAGATGTAGAACTGGATATAGTAGAATCGGCCTCCTCAATATGCTCCCTCAACCCGGCTATTTCATGGCCCAAGGCTTCCATCTTCTTAGTGAGCTGTTGTATATTCATAGCATTCTGCTGCTGAACATTCCTTATAGAGATATCGACATAATCCTTGGCATAGATGTATCCATAGTAGGTGGCAGCACACCATATACCAACACTTACTATAAATACTACTATGTTTATCAATATTTTTTTAACCCTTCGTTTTTTCCTTTTAGCTGCATCTATCCTAGTGGTTTCCGCTTCGAGAATACTTCTAGGTTTATCCATTTACCAACCCCCCTTTTCTTCCTACATCAAATATGCTACATCAAATCCATGTAGGAATCAAGCGGGGCACGGCATTAGGTTAGCTGGTATTTAGAGCCATATTTATCCCTGTATACCCTTTCATATTTCAGATCCCCTTCATCATGGGGTGCCTTTTGCTCATCGGGATAGCCTAGAGCGATGATACATTCAACACTCCTGTCCGCCGGTATATCCAATAACTCCTTAACGAATTGTTCCGCGGTTTTAACGTTACTGTGTTCCCTGTTCCTTATATGTACCCAACAGGAACCAAGTCCCATGGAGTGGGCCGTAAGCTGAGCAAACACAGCGGCTATGGTAGTATCCTCTACCCAGGTATCCTTTCTTTCGTGTTCACCTAACAGCACTATCCCTAAGGCCGCTTCCTTCAAGAATGCGGAACTACTTTTCCTTACCTTCGATAAAGTTTCTAGGAGATCTTTATCCGTTACAAATATGAACTCCCAGGGCCGCTGATTACTTGCTGATGGTGCAATGAGCATATTCTTCATAAGTTTTTCTATTTTGTCGGTTTCAATTTCAATGTCCTTAAATTTACGTATACTCCTCCTTGTTTTGAAAAGATCAAGCATTCCTGATCCCCCTATCCATAGTATTTTATATTATTATATTCTAATTTGCCATCAATTAAAAGGCTGGACCCCGTTCGCAGGCCCATTATCCTTGACTTTAACATAAATCAATGCTATTATTTTGTATGGAAAACCAAATATAATCTTCAGGGCAGGGTGTAATTCCCGACCGGCGGTAATACGGAGTACGGAATCCGTTAGCCCGCGAGCTAAAGCTGACCTGGTGTGATCCCGGGGCCGACAGTATAGTCTGGATGGAAGAAGATAAACGTACATTCCCCTGGGATTATATTGTGGGGAATTTTATTTTCTAAGGAGGTGGACGGCAAGGCAATTTCTATCCTACCTAAAGTAGGGTATATGCCCTTGCCACAGAATGAACCAAAACGTTAACAAACTTGTAAAACTTGCATTACTTTCGGCCCTTTCGATTCTACTTATGATGGTAATACGATTTCCGTTGATACCATCGGCACCCTTTTTGGAATATGAACCCGGGGATGTTCCCGCGTTGATAGGCGCGTTTTTATACGGGCCCGGGGCCGGGCTTTTAGTAACTGCGGTAGTCTCGCTGTTCCAGGCCACTACGGTTAGCGCCGGCAGCGGATGGATAGGCGCTATAATGCATATTATCGCAACGGGCACCATGGTTTTAGCCGCGGGGTATATTTATAGGAAATATCATACCTTTAAGGGAGCGATACTGGCTCTTGTAGTTGGTTCCCTCGGCATGACCTTGGTTATGATACCCCTTAATCTGTACTTTACTACAAAGTTTTTAGGGGTACCTATAGAGGCAGTAAAGGCTATGCTTTTGCCTATTATAGTACCCTTTAACTTGATAAAGGCATCAGCGAATTCTACCTTGACGGTACTCGTATACAAATCAGTGGCAAAGATACTGCGCATTGAGCCTGCCGGCGATAGCGCACCACAGCATAAATAAGGCACCCGGGGATAGTGGTAAGGCACATGTGGCAAGGGGACGTTTTGTTTGCCACATTCGCGTGGCAGGGGGACGTCAGACTGAAGTGTGGTAGGGGGACGTTTTGTTTGCCACATTCGCGTGGCAGGGGGACGTCAGATTGAAGTGTGGCAGGGGCCGAAGGGTCAGAATTTTCGCTATATATTTTCCCTCACCCTCATGCTTGTTTCATGGGATGCGAAGCTATGCTTATAAATGGTTTAGCGAAGGAAACTCGCCGAAGGCCCGCACATGTAGGCATTAGGCTATCCGGAGCTGAGCTTACACCCGCATAATAGAAAGAGCGCAGAGGGCGAAGGATCA
>CAZDSH010000049.1:0-10847 GCA_964508195.1 uncultured Clostridiaceae bacterium | reverse complement strand
TAGTTTAATGTGGCAAACAAAACGTCCCCGTGCCACAAAGTTAGAACCATTCTAAGAATGTGGCAAACAAAACGTCCCCTTGCCACACTTCGCCCCCTATAATTAAATAAAGGTCCTTGACACAAATTATGGAACAGTGTTACAATGCTAACGATGTTAGGGTTTGTTTCGGAACTTTAAGGTGAGGTGATTTCATGGATTACACTGAGCTTGCGAAACGATTTCTTCGTTATTCATATCAGTTTCGAAATTGTGGACACCAAAAAAATATCAACGAGACTATGCGTGGCGAAACCTTTACACTGATATATATTTTTAAAAAGGGCGACCATGTTTTACCCGGGGAGATTAGCAACGAAATGAGTATTAGTTCCGCGCGGGTTGCTGCTATATTGAACAATCTTGAAAATAAAGGCCTCATTGTGCGGGAAATTGATAAAAGCGATAGGAGGAGAATATTGGTACGTCTTACCCAAAGGGGGGCGGCATTGGCAAAGGAGCACAACCAAAGGATTGTCAATATTACGATTAGGACATTGGAATTGTTAGGCGAACGTGATGCCAAAGAATTAGTGAGAATTACGGGTAGGTTAGCCGGGTTAATGAATAGGATTGTAAACGATGATTAACGTCTACATAGCGGTGGGGTATCGGATATTTTTGCTTTATGGGCATTCGTTTATGCTAGGGCGTTTTAAAAATTAACATAAAGGGCTGTTCTGTATTCTATTTACCAGGGGTTTTCTATTGTGCTATTTTGCCCCATGACGTACAATAGAATCGTCTTTAATCGGCCTGGTTTAAGGGTCGGATTCACTAGTGAGTAATGGAGGGATTTTTGTGGCACGATTCAAAAAAAGGTATATGGCCATTGTAGTCGTTGTGGCAATAGTACTTATTATTTTTGTATCCCCATCGTTTTTGCGTAGGGCCGAGACTACCGATGCGGACTTAGAAGGTGATATAAAGGGTACGCCTGTGGAGGTGGCGGCGGTGCAAAGGGGTGACATAACCTCGGTAGAAGTTATAACCGGCAAGCTAGAGGCATTGCACAGTGTTAATGTTGTCACTAAAGTAACAGGTATCGTAAAAGAAATTACCGCTCAGGTGGGAAAACCAATAACTAAGGGGGATACCCTGTTTACAATAGATGATGCCGATATAAAATCACAGCTTGCCCAGGCTAAGGCGGGCCTCAAAATGGCCGAGGCTAGCTATGCCCAAAATAAGGAGCGTTATGAAAATGCAAAAAAAGACCTAGCCCGGGGGGAATTGCTTTATGAGCAAGGGGCTATATCCGAGCAGGCCCTAGAACAGATGCGGATAGCGGCCTCCGATACAGGGCAGGCCGTACTAGAGGCGCAGCTCGCCCAGGCTAAGGCGTCCTATGATCTAGCCTATAAGCAATACGAGGAATGCCACGTCACATCCCCTATTGATGGCACAGTTGCCTATATAAATGTAGGGCCTGGTGAGATGGTATCTACAGGTACTCCGGCAGCGGTAGTAGTGGATATGTCCGCAGTAGTTTTAGAGGGCACCCTCAGCGAGAACCTTATAAATCGTATAAATCAAGGGGGTAGCATCAACGTCAGGATATCCTCGGCGGGGGATACGCCCTTTATAGGTAGATTAAAGGAGATAAGTCCTGCTGCGGATCAAAGGACGGGGCTTTTTGGGCTTAAGGTTTTTATTGAAAACCCCGAAGGTATTATCAAGCCCGGCATGTTTGCCGAGGCGGACCTTATAAAGGATTCTAAAGAAGGGGTTCTATACATTCCATCCACTGCATTGCTTTCAAAGAATGGTAGCCAATGCGTATATATAGCTGAGGATGGTAGAGCGTCAAAGCGAGAAGTAATCACCGGCATAGCCATCGAAGATGTTATCGAAATCCTTAGCGGCGTTGCCGAAGGGGAGAACGTGGTAATTAAAGGGCAGGATTATCTAAACGACGGAGAAACCCTTCGCGTCCTAAGGGGTGACAGCGAATGAAACTTTCAGCACTTGCGATAAAAAGACCTGTTACTACTGCAATGTGCGTACTTATAGTGATTATCCTGGGTATAGTATCCTTCGATGGCCTGAGTTTGGACCTTTTGCCGGATATAAATTTGCCGATTGCGGTAGTTTTTGTAGATTATTCCGGGGCAGGACCTATAGAGGTTGAAGCCCTTGTTACAAAACCGCTAGAATCGATACTCGGTACCGTATCCAACATAAAATCCATACATTCAACCTCCGCCGAGGGCGGCGCTACCGTATTAGCGGAGTTCGCCAGTGGCACGGATATGGATTTTGCCGCCCTTGATATGCGGGAGAAGGCGGATATGATAAAGGGTATGTTACCCGAAGGAACCGGTGCACCGATGATTCTTAAGATGAACCCCGATATGATGCCCATAATTCAAATGGCCATTGCCAACGACGGCGATTTGGCGGACCTAAAGGCCCTCGTAGAGGATAGCATAGTGCCTCGTATCGAACGGCTGGAGGGCGTTGCCGCAGTAGATGCCCTTGGCGGCAATGAAAGGGAAGTTAAGGTGGAAATATACCCTGAAAAACTTAAGGGCTATAATTTATCTCTACTTCATATAGTTCAGGCCCTCAGATCGGAAAACTTAAATCTTCCCGGGGGTAGCGTTGATGATGGTAACAAACGATATATATTAAGGACCGTCGGCGAGTTCAAAAACATTGATGAGATAGGTGAGGTGCCCGTTGCGCTGCCCTCCGGCGGCATGATAAAGTTACGGGATGTTGCGGATATACAGGATACCTTTAAAGAGGATGCAGTCGTCGTAACTACCGATGGTAAGGCTTCTATATATTTAAGCATACGCAAAGAAAGTGCCGCTAATTCGGTGCAGGTAGCCCGTAGGGTGAATGCTGAAATAGAAAAAATAAAGGGGGATATTCGGGATATTCAGGCCAAGACTATCGTGGATATGTCCGTATTCATACAGAAAACTATAGATAATGTGACGAAGATGGCAGTAATGGGGGGAACGCTGGCGATCATCGTGCTGTATTTATTCCTTAGGAACTTCAGAACGACCCTTATAATAGGTGTAGCGATACCTATATCCATAATCGCCACCTTTGTGCTCATGTACTTCAACAAATTGACATTAAACATGGTGTCCTTAGGCGGTCTAGCCTTAGGCGTAGGTATGCTCGTGGATAACTCTATTGTTGTATTGGAGAATATATTCCGATACCGACAGGAGGGCTATAGTAGAATCGATGCTGCGAAAGGGGGTAGCGACGAGATATCCATGGCCGTTGTAGCTTCGACTCTTACTACGGTAGCGGTATTTCTACCCGTGGTATTTGTAAAGGGTATTACCGCTGAGATTTTTAAAGAGATGGCCCTTACGGTATCTTTTTCGCTCTTAGCATCCCTTGTAATAGCCCTAACCCTAGTGCCTATGCTTTCATCGAAGTATCTGCGGGTATCAGAAAAGGTTGGAAAAGGTCCAAGGATAAAGTTTATATCAAGGGCCCTGGATAAATGGAACATAGCCTTTGATAGGTTTGATAAGGGATACAGAAGGGTATTGGCCTGGGCTTTGGGACATCGCAAAAAAACCGTTATAGGGATGGTAGCATTGTTCGTAATATCGCTACTTTCTGTGACTTTAGTGGGGGCGGAGTTTTTTCCCAGTATGGATCAGGGGTATATAACGGCGGATATAAAGCTACCAAAGGGTACGGTGCTAAACGAAACCGGTGATATAACCTACAAAATAGAGGACATGATGATAAAGGTCCCCGAGGTAGAGAGCGTATTCGTTGTTTTAGGCTCCGGAGGGGGCATGGGTTCTCAGGTTAATACTTCCTCTGCTATAGTATATGGGAAGCTGGCGGATCTAGATAAAAGAAAAAGGAACTCCTTTGATATCGCTGATGACCTTAGATCCCAGGTAGCGGATATAGCCGGGGCTGAGGTTAACGTTTCATCTATGGCTATGGGCGGACTCTCTATGGGCGGCACCCCCGTTAATATACAAATAAAGGGGGAAGATTTAGATGAATTACGCCGCATTTCCGAGGACATAAAGGGGCTCATCCAGGGTGTCGAGGGTACTAGGGAGGTCGCATCGTCCCTAGACGACGGTAAACCCGAAGCCCAGATAACCGTCGATAAGAAAAGGGCCTCCGTCTACGGTCTCAATGTTTCTACTATAGCTACTATGGTACAAGGTGCCGTTGCAGGCCAGGTTGCAACGCGGTACAAAGTAGGCGGCGATGAGATCGATATAAAGGTTTCATTAGGGAAAAACGGTACGGGGAGTCTGCAGGGTTTGGGGAATATAACTCTGAATTCGCCCTTAGGTTACCAGGTACCCCTCGGAGAAGTTGCGGATATAGCTATTGGGGAAGGGCCGAGTAGCATAAACCGCACGGACCGTGTAAGGGTTGTTACTGTGAGCTCCGGTATATTCGGCCGGGATTTAAACAGCGTTATGCGGGATATCCAGGCGAAATTAGCCCGATACCCGATGCCTAGGGGTTACAGTATAGAATACGGCGGCGAAAACCAGGAAATGATAGAAGCCTTTACAAGCCTTGCTAAGGCCCTCGTTTTAGCCGTAATCCTTGTGTATATGATAATGGCATCCCAATTCGAATCCCTCGTATATCCTTTTATAATAATGTTTTCGGTGCCCTTTGCAATTACCGGCGCCATAGGGGGTTTGGTGATTACCGGACGGCCCCTTAGCGTACCTTCATTCCTCGGTATAATAATGTTAACGGGTATAGTTGTAAACAACGCAATAGTGCTTGTAGACTATATAAACGTATTAAGGTCCAGGGGCATTGAAAGGGATGAAGCTGTTATAAAGGCCGGTCCTACAAGGCTGCGCCCTATACTGATGACTACTTTGACAACAATATTAGGCCTTGTGCCTATGGCCCTGGGCTTTGGCGAAGGCTCGGAGGTGCAGGCGCCCTTGGCTACCGCGGTTATCGGCGGACTTTTGTTCTCCACGGTTTTGACGCTTGTTATTATACCCGTGATGTATACGTTAATAGATGATCTAAGCTATAGGGTACGACGAAGGTTTAAAAAAGGTGGGGCTGAGGAATTTACTACTGTATAGGAGGCGTGGTGACTGTTAGGCTATACCCGGGGAGATAAGCATACGACGGGTACGATAATTTTTGCCGGTCATGGTTTCTGTAGGGGAGATTGTAAGATCTACATGGGCAAGTGTTCTCCAATGAAGATGGGGTTTTCTGGATCTATCCGTGGAGGGTATATCAAAAATGGGGGGGAGGTTACCAATATGAGGAATAAGATTTTAATGACGGTGCTATGTATTGTAACGATTTGCATACTTTTTAATCCTAACGCCGAGGCCGATGAATCAAAGGGTTCTATGGTCTTCACATTGCAGCAGGCCATAGACTATGCCTTGGAAAACAGCGCCGCTATAAAGCTAAGGGATACGGCGGTTGATAAGGCGGAGGTAGGGTATAGAGAGGTTAAAAGCGCCTATGACAGAGTGCAGGATATGCCAAAACATATGGTTGATGATTTTGGCCGCCGGATGCGCATTCCGGTGGATGATCAGACCTATATGGCAAAGGAAGGGTATTATAAAGAGATGGCAAGTATGGGTGTGACCTTGGCAAAAAGCGGCCGGGAACAGGCTATCGAAACCATAAAGATGGCTGTGCAAAACGCCTATTTCAACCTTCTATTTGCCGAGGAAAAAGTTAGGATCCAAGACAGCATGTTAACTTCGGCGATAGAGGATATGGATATAGCTAACAAGAAATATGAGCTAGGGATGGTATCCCAGGCGGATATTCTATCCGGCGAGGCGGCATTGGAAAGCGCAAAATTGGGATATAATACCGCCCTTCGGGACCTTGAATACCAGCGTATGGTCTTTAACAAAACCCTAGGCCTACCATTAAAGGCAGAGGTAGAGCTTACGGACAATTTAGGCTTTACGGAACCGCCGGATGTGGATATCGAAGAAAGGGTCGCCCTTGCCCTTGAAAACAGGTTCGAAATAATAGCGGCCAAGGAGCAGTATCGTATTGACAAATTAAATTACGAACTTACACTAGGCAGATACCCTGAAAACACATTCGTTACAAGGCAGGCACGGTACGATATGGACGAGAGCTATCATAGGCTAATAAATGCCGAACAGGAAACGGAGCTTTCCGTTAGAAAGGCCTATATGGATATGCAAAGTGCCTACGAGGGTATAGCGGTGCTGGGCAAAAACGTTGAAAGGCTTGAGAAGGCATACGATATCGCAAGGCTAAGGTACGATACCGGCATGGCCATAGGTCAGGAAGTAATAAACGCCCATAATGCATTAAACGAGATAAGGCTTCAGCATCTACAGGGAATACATGGGTACAATTTAGCAAAAGTGCAATTCGAAGCCGCCAGCGGTATCGGAACAGCTATGCCATAACGATGAAAAAAACTATAAATTTTACCCCTATTTCATTTAAGCTACCGTCCCTAACCCTCGGTGCACCCTTTACTACGTACAAAACCGAGTCGGGGACGGTGATTTTATTTTCCTAAAACGGTACGAAGGCAGATCGAAGTGTATTGTGCTACTAACGAGGCAAAAGTCCCTCTGCTGTTTTTTTGTTATTTTCCTTATTATTTCTAAACCTGAAGGATTCTCCGGGGAAACGTCGAAAAACATTAGATAAGACAGGAATTTAAACATACCATGCCGGCTTCGGTCGGACGGAAAGGAGCGAAAAGGGTTTATGCGTAGTTTCCGGAGCAAGATAATGATGGGCTTTATATCCGTAGTCCTTCTAGTGTCCCTGATTTTCGGCGTCATATCCCTGCGTAGCATGAGGGCCGAAGTAGAGGACCTAGCGATTAAAAAGCTCAATGCTGATGTTTCCCTTATCGATTATATGTTTGAATCCCAATATTCAGGTTACTGGCAAATAGACAAAAGCACCGGTGACGATGGTACGCTCTTTAAAGGCTACTATAATATGTACAACAACATACACCTTATAGATAAAATAAGCGGGATGGCAAAGGGTACTAAGATATCTATTTATCAATATGATAGCGTAGTTGCGACTAATATTACTGACAATGAGGGCAAAAGAATACTGGGGGATGTGTTAGAGGACGAAGATATTTTAAACGTCGTACTTGGAGAGGGCAGTAAATACTCTGGCAGCTCATGTATAGGTGACGAGGAGTATATATGTGAATACCTTCCGTTAAAGGATGTCCAGGATAATCCGGTAGGTATGCTCTTTATAGGCACGCCTATGACGGATTATGAGCAATCCATAAATAATTTCCTATTAAAGTTATGCCTATGGGGTATAGGTGCAGCGGCCTTAACAACATTGGCGGCGTACTTTCTCGCAGGTTCTATGGTAAAGCCCGTTAAGGATATAATAGGGGCCGTGGATATGGCGGCTGACGGTAACCTAACGGCCAGGGTTAAAGTTGCATCCGCCGATGAACTAGGCAAGTTAGCCCGGGATTTTAACGGTATGTTACAGGCCCTTAACGAATTTATGCAGGGGGTACAAAAGGCGGTATTGCAAATATCCGGTTACTCTGAAACCTTGGCCACCGCATCCCAGGAATCCTCGGCTTCGTCGGAGCAAATGGCCTCTAGCGTCCAGGATATGGCGCAAAAAACGTCAGTCCAGCTAGAGCGAACTATTCGTGGCAAGGAGCTAACGGAGGACATATCCGTTAGGATTAAAGAGGCAGCGGATCAGATGGAGGCCATAATGAATAGGGCCTTGGATATAAAGAACAGTACCGATAAGGGTATGGACATAGTGGGGCAGCTTACCGCAAGGAATGAGGCCAGCAACAGGGCTAGCAAAGAGATAAAACAAGTGTTTGATGCCCTAAGGGACAGCACTATGAATATTCAGGGTATAATAGCCGACATAGACGATATTGCGGAACAGACTAACCTTTTAGCCCTTAATGCGGCGATAGAGGCGGCTAGGGCCGGTGAAGCCGGGCGTGGGTTTGCCGTCGTAGCCGAGGAGGTACGGAAGCTCGCCGATGACAGCCTTAACGCTACTTCCCAGGTTAAGGATATAGTATCCGGTATAAGGGCTAATATGGATAGCGCAAACGAAGCGGTAAACGCCGGTCAGGAAGTAGCGGTGCAGCAAGACGACGCGGTACGAAAGACTGCGGAGTCTTTCAAGGATATCGCCGCTGCTGTAGAGGCTGTAGTGGCAAATATAGAGGAAATATCTGAGAATTCCCGTATTATTAACGATAGTAAAGAGGGCCTGATAGAACAGATTAACGAAGTATCAGCCCTAGCCGATGAATTGGCCTCCTCCGGGGAACAAATTGCATCGGTAACGGAGCAACAGGCGGCATCATCCCAACAATTAGCGGCTACTTCCAGTCAAATGGAGGAACTTGTCGCGGATTTAGAAAGGGCTTTGGAGAAATATAGCCTCGGATAGTAATGGTCCCGGGTTTCTGTGTTTCCACAATTTATTATAATGACATTCAGCAGGAATACGCTGCTGTATAAAGAATACTTAATATAATCGGAACATTTGATAAAATTCTAAAGGGGCAAATTATGATGGGGAGGATGGAAGACTTGGTAAAGGGAAAGAAACGAAGGATGCTGTCGGTGCTTGCAATTGTATTGATATTAACCATCGGAGTACCATTCCCTGCGATGGCAGCTAGGATATTTACGGATATAGGGGATGGGAAATGGTACGACACCCCCGTGTTGGAGGCTTATGAAGCGGGGCTTATTACGGGTTATAGCGACGCCACATTTAAACCCGATGACCGCATTAGCAAGGGGGATGTGATTATATGCCTTTCCAGGATGATAGGTTATGCGAAGGATCGATCCGTGGATGCCTACATACAGAAGTATAATGATATTTTAGATTCAAACAATATCCAGTCCTGGGCAAAGGGTTATATAGCCTTCGGTCTGGAAAAGGGTATCGTAACGGAGGATGAACTCGTTACATTTATAAAAAGTGACGGTGAGACCGCAAACAACGCAAAACGGTCTGAGGTGGCCATATACTTTTCAAAGGCTTTAGGTCTTGGAAAGGAGGCGAAATCTTATACAAATCTGGTACTTGGTTTTGTCGACAATGAGATGATATCTAAGGGCTCCCGGGGTTATATAAAGACATTATTGGATCGAGGGATAATGAAGGGCGATGATTCAAACAGATTTAACCCCAACAACGAAATTACCCGGGCGGAGGTCGCTACTATGCTTTCGTCAGCCCTTAAATATGTCGAGGATAGTCCGAAACAGGACGAAACCGGTTTGGAAGGTACTGTGCAGGAGGTTGTCACCAGCGCAGGCAGAGCTATTATAAAGATTGTATTGGCCGATGGAAATACCGATATTTATGATGTAGCTGCAGAGGCTGATATAAGAATAAATGGTCTTATATCCGTTATTTCAAATATCGCCCCGGGGCAGCGGGGTAGCTTCGGCATAAAGGACAATAAGATAATTTCTATTGATATAACGAGTAGCACAGCGACAAAGGGAATCGTAAGGAGCGTATTCGATGGCAGCGATTATAGAAGTATTTTGATTGAAGGCGATGAGGGCAGCAGGGCCACCTATAGGGTTTTAAAGGATACGATAATAGAACTTGACGGATCTCCGGCTAACCTCAGGGATATAAACCTAGGGGACAGGGTTTCAGTTACAGTCAGAGGTAGCGATGCTATACATATAGAGGCCGAGGGGAAAACAAAGAATGTACTGGGTATATTTGGCGGGTTTAAAGCCGAGGACAAAATGATCCTGATATTAAAAAAGGGTGCCCAGGAGACGGAATACCCCGTCGAGGAAAATGTGAGGGTTATAAGGGACGATAAAAGAAGGGGCGTAGAGGATCTACGCAAGGGTGATGAGATAGAGATAATCACCGAATATGGTGTTGTAATAGAGATAAGGGCGGAGAGTCAGGCCAGGGATCTGGAGGGCATCCTAGAATCCCTATTAATAGCAAGGCCCCATCAGTTAACTATAAAAAAGAACGATGGCGAGACCGAAACATTCCTATTGCCTGTAGATGTGAGCATAAGATTAGACGGCGAAGAGGTAAGCGTCTATGATCTCCGGTTGGATTACATTTTAGATATTAAAGTAGAAAGTGACGAAATAGTACGTGTAAGGGCGGAAGCTGTAACGCCCCAGAATGAGATGATAGGCACTGTGGAGTACGTTAACACCGGCCTAGGCGTGATCTCCCTCAGGGTTTCCGATGCTATTGCAGATGCCGACGGCATAAGGCAGATATTCGTTGATAGGGATACCCAGATAAGGAATTTTAGCAACAATAGGGAACGAACTATAGGGCGCATAGAGCCCGGGGATAGCCTAATGGTTAGGGGACGTTTTGAAGCGGGTTATTTTATCGCCGATAGGATAATAATAACTAACAAATAATTTAGCAACCGCAACCGCGGAGACGGCTCTCCCGGTTTATGATTTGGCCTCCTACAAGTCGGCATCAGGCGTCTAACGCTTCGCGAATGTGGCAAGGGGACGTTTTGTTTGCCACATTCTTAGAATGGTTCTAATTTTGTGGCAGGGGGACGTTTTGTTTGCCACATTTATGGCATCGGTTCGTAAAGGCCGCCTTCGGTTATCGTTGTTCCATGGGTGCGAGACGGCATTAGGCTATCCTCGCTTCGCGAACCCGCCAGCAATATATGAATGAGCTTAAGGGCTACGGGAATTTCCGCAAACTAGCCTATCGGCTTCGAACAGCGGAAATTCTGATCCTACGCCCTCTGCGCTCCATTTATTATGCGGGTATAAGCTCAGCTACGGATAGCCTAA
>CAZDSH010000048.1:0-11376 GCA_964508195.1 uncultured Clostridiaceae bacterium | reverse complement strand
CATTTAAAAGCATTGATAAAAACATTGCTATATGATATAAAAATAATGGAAATACAAAAATTCTAGTATCATTAAAAAATTTTTATAAGGTTTGCAAAGGAAGGAGGGTAGAACCCATGCAACGCACTAATAAGCGTATACAAAAGGCAGTATTATATTTAGAAACGATTCTCGCTGCCTTTGTCATCATAAGCGTAATTATAGGTGCTATTGAGCTGTTTCATTATATTAAAATCATACTCTTTTCGCAACCACCGGACATATACGACAATTTCCAGGACTTGTTAGGCTATATATTGCTTTTGGTCATAGGTCTAGAGCTATCCCTTATGTTAATACGACATACGCCGGGTAGCGTGATAGAGGTCATGTTCTTTGCCATTGCCCGTAAGGTGCTTATTTATACTAGCGAAACTTACGAATTCCTTATAGGGGTTATTGCATTGGCGGGTCTGTTCGCCATAAGGCGGTTCCTGTTCGTACACAAGATAAGCGATATAGGGGGCACCACCCTGAGCGCCGCTACCTCTATAAAGGATACGAACAGAATAATAGGTTGCCATATCCCCGAGGGCATAGCCAACACCCTAGGCGGTGTCATAGTAAGCCTTGCCGAAACCCATAGCGAAGACATAGAAGTGGGCAAGAACTTCCATATAGCCGATGTGAACATGCAGATAATATCCGCTACCGGGGACCTTATAGAAAAAATTAAACTGGATAAGCTGGATTCTATGGAATAATAATACAGATCCATTATCATTTTCGTAGTATAAAATTTAATATCAGTGTAAGTATCAAGCTCACTATTATAGAAGTAGCTAAGGGGAAATAGAATGTCATATTACCCCTTTTCATGTAGATATCTCCGGGCAACCTGCCTAAGCCTAGTTTGCTAAATAACACCATCAACCCGCCTAGGAAAACCAGTAAAAGCCCTATAGTGAGCATTGTTTTGCCGATCGCATCAAGGCTCATTTTTTCATTCCCCCTTCATTCCCCTACCAAGATGCTTATATGCAAGGGCTGTAGCAATACGGCCCCGGGATGTTCTGTTTATGAAGCCCTTTTGTAATAAAAAAGGTTCTATAACGTCTTCAATCGTAACGCTTTCCTCACCAACGGCTGCGGATATCGTATCAAGCCCCACGGGACCGCCGTCGAATTTATCTATAATAGTCTTTAAAATAAGCCTGTCTAGCTCATCAAGGCCGCCCCCATCGACTTCTAAGAGTTCCAGGGCTTCCTTCGTAACCGTGAGATCTATCCTTCCCTCGGCCCTTATCTGGGAATAATCCCGTATCCTTTTAAGCAATCTGTTTGCTATCCTAGGCGTACCCCTTGAACGGGCGGCGATCTCCCTAGCCGCTTCTTCGCTTATCTTTACGTTCAGTATACCGGCGGAGCGCATTAAAATCCTTTCTAGGTTCTGTACCCCATAAAAATCAAGCCTTGATATTATGCCGAACCTTTCCCGTAAAGGTGAAGTGAGCATCCCCGCCCTGGTGGTTGCGCCTACTAATGTGAACCGCGGCAGATCAAGCCTTATGGATCTTGCGCTGGGGCCTTTACCTATTATTATATCTAACGCGTAATCCTCCATAGCCGGATACAGGATCTCCTCCACACTTCTGTTAAGCCTATGTATTTCATCTATAAACAGTACATCGTTGTCTCCTAGATTTGTCAATATCGCCGCTAAATCGCCGGTCCTTTCTATGACCGGTCCCGAGGTTATCCTTATATCCACACCCATCTCGTTAGCTATTATTCCCGCCATAGTAGTCTTGCCTAGGCCCGGTGGCCCGTACAACAGCACATGGTCAAGGGATTCGCCCCTTTTTTTCGCCGCACCCATAAATATAGATAGTTTTTCTTTAACCTTGTCCTGGCCTATATATTCTTTTAAAAATCGTGGCCGCAGACCGGATTCGATAATACCATCCCCTTCTTTCAGTTCAGCGGAAACTACCCTGTCCTTCATATATATTATCCCCTTACCCCTTATGATTTTAATATTTTAAGGCACAATTTTATAAGCTGGGCCGTATCAGAAGCTTCATTTTCATCTATCTCCGATAAAGCCCTACGAACGCCGGCTGCGCTAAAGCCAAGGGCTATCAAAGCTTCCATGGCCTCTTTCCTATTATCTGATACCGGTCTTTGCATAGAATCCTCGACGAATGTATCCAGCTTATCCTTTAGCTCTAGTATGATGCGCTCCCCGGTCTTTTTACCTATACCCGGTATATGTGTAAGCTCCTCAACATTGCCCCCTGTTACTAGGGCGGCAAACCTTGCGGGGGGCATACTGGATAATATCCCCAGGGCCACCTTGGGGCCTACCCTGCTAACGGTTATTAGCTTTTCAAATAAACGGAGCTCATCCTTTTGTGCAAACCCGTAAAGGGACATAGAATCTTCACGAACCATCATCTTAGTATAAAGCTTTATAGTTTCACCGGGTACGGCCTTTGATATAGCATCCGCCGATGAAAACACGCTGTACCCGATACCATTTACATCTATGCATATAGTATCATCATCTAAATCCTGTACCTTGCCCCTTATAAAAGAAATCATAATTTCAGCTCCTATCCAATATGCGTTGCATCCTATATGTACTACCATGACAAAGGGCTACCGCAAGGGCATCCGCCACATCGTCGGGCCTTGGAATCTCCTCTAGCTTGAGCAATAACTTCACTAGTTCCTGTACCTGCCTTTTCTGTGCCCGGCCATATCCTACAACAGCCTGCTTCACCTGCAATGGCGTATATTCGAACAAATCCAGCCCGGCGTTTGCGGCAGCAAGTATCGCTACCCCCCTTGCCTGCCCGACTGTTATGGCAGTTTTAACATTTTTATTAAAAAACAATTCTTCCACCGCTGCGCATTGCGGTTTGTATAGCTCTATTACGTCTAAAAGGTGCCTATAAATATGCACCAACCGTTGGCAGGTATCGAGCCCGGCCTCGGTGGTCACCTTCCCATAGGCGACGGGCCTAAAGCTGTTGCCTGTTTTATCTATTATTCCGTACCCCGTAACGGCTATACCGGGATCTATCCCTACAATCCTCAATTCCCCTTCACCCCCACATTATGTCCCCTTTTAGAATATTCGACAGTAAGGCCCTTATCCCTTTTATGAAAAAATATTTACACCTACTAGAAGCCCCGTTCTTTCCGGAGTCATACATACATCCTCTAGCTCCCGGGATAAACGAAAAAAAGAACAGTATAGGCTGTTCTATCCTTTATCAGATATTTGTTAACCGTATCCGGTCACCGTTTTTATCGTAATTTTGTTAAAGAGAGTACATGGGCCCCTTTTCGTTGATACCCGCCAATACGATCGCCATAATGTTTTGCATTAACTCGGCAAACCATCGTTATTACATGTATTGAAGCAATACTTAAAGCATTACATTAACTGCCGAAATCCTCGAGATAACGGTTTACCTCCTCTATATCATCGAGTAATAAGCCCTCCCTTATCCTGTCCTGATCCCTAAGGCGTAATATTGAAAGGGGTATGTCCGTATCCTCAACGAATACCTCCTCACCGTTTTCGGCTATTTCATATATAGCGATATAATCGTTATTTGACTTTAAGACATAATGCCCCGGACAGGGGCCCTCAACCTTGGCGGATAGAATTATCTCTTCATCCCCAAACTTTTCTACGGTCCAGCCGGGGTAGAATCCAAGAAGCCCTTCCTTGTCTAAGCCTATTAACGGGCCTTTGATCTCATGCCTTTGGACCACGGTATGGCCGCATTGTGTATACAATGTCTTAAGTATAAGCCTTGTATTAAGAGTCGTCCTCGGTTTGGATACATAACCCGTAACGGTATCCTCCCTTGTATTTTCGCCTACTTTTTCAGCAGATGCTTCCCCCTCCGGCCTTTGTAAGCTATCGGGCTCTTTATCGTTTATAAAATAATAGCCCAAAGCAAAGGCTATGAACAATGTAATCCCAAGAATCGGAACGAATCTCTTTAAATAATGTGGGGACCTCATTAAAAAATACCTCCATGTTTTTATCATTTCTTGAGGTATTATCTCCATATTATTTAAATTTTATACTATATACTTAGAAATCAGCCTATCCCTTAAGGGATAGGCTGATTTAATTTTACTTTATAGTATTATAGTTTCTTAGAGAATATTGCAAGTACTACTATTAACAGCACGCCGAATATCATAAGGCTTTGCTGTTCAATAGCCATAATACCTGTATATGCCACTATTGCTATGAGTACCGGTATTACGTATTTTATTACGTTGTACCATAGTTCAAACAACGGGAAAGGTACTGCCCCATCGTTCGTGATCTCTTTTTTGAGATCTTCTTTCTTCATGAACCAACCGGCGAATATAGCAAGGAGCATCCCGCCGATGGCCAGGAATATCTTGTCCGTCAGTATATCGAAGAAGTCAAAGAAACCTACTCCGAAGATCGTAGTTCCGGACATGATACCCATGGATAATGACGAAAGGGTACATGTTATCACCATTATGCCCGAGGCGATATAGGTAGCCGTCCTTCTGGCTATGCCCCGCTCGTCTATGAGATATGCCACAACAACCTCAAGTAGGGATACCGACGAGGTAAGGGCCGCAATAGCAAGGGCAAGGAAGAATACTACAGAGAATAGTACTCCCACGCCGCCCATCTGTGCGAACACCTGGGGTACGACTACGAACACAAGCCCCGCACCCTCTGTAGGCGCAACATTGAAGGCAAACAATGCCGGGAATATCGCCAGGCCGGCCATAAGAGCAACTAAGGTATCAAGGGATACTACCCATGCCGCGTTGCTGGGTATAGTCTCTTTTTTACCCAGATAGCTTCCATAGGTAATCATACACCCCATACCAAGGCTCAACGTGAAGAAGGCCTGGCCCATCGCCGATAGGAATGTTGCACCGGTTACCACGGACCAATCAGGCTTAAATAGGAATGTAAGCCCTGCACCGGCCCCCGGAAGGCTTATGCTTCTAAATATTAGGAATATTAATAGAACGAAAAGCATCGGCATGAGTACCTTACCCGCCGCTTCGATACCGCCGGCAACGCCCTTAGCCACTATAGCCACGTTTACCGCTAGGTAGATAAGCATCCACACTATGGGCTCTACGGGGGCTCCTATAAACTCCCCGAAATAGTCCGGTATCGATGGATGGGACAAAAGTCCCGTTACCGATTTAACCATATAGGCCGTTGACCAACCGCCAACTACCGGATAAAAGCCCATGATGAAGAATCCACTTAACACACCAAGCACCCCGGCAAATGTCCAATTCCTGTTTTGTGATTTGTATGCACCGACAGCCGCCAGACCGGTCTTTCTTCCAACGGCAAACTCGGCGATCATTATACTAAGTCCGACAACTATAACGCATCCTAAATAAATAATTATAAATGCACTGCCGCCGTTCTTACCGGTCTGATAGGGGAATCTCCATATATTCCCTAGCCCAACGGCGGATCCCGCTGCGGCCATTAGGAAACCAAACCTGGATCCCCAATTCTCCCTTTGCTTATTTTCTGTCTGTTGCATTAAGTAACTCCCTCCTTTTAAAAATAATGGTAATTGATATTGCATCTCTATTTATGTTATACTAAAGTTCAATAATTGTCCAGTCAAAAATAGTAATATGATGTGCAAAATTTAATAATACTGGAATATTGCAGTATCTAGGTCTAATAAATTACATATTTATTCATCGGATATGTCCCAGTTATTGTAAACATTTTGTATATCATCGTTATCCTCCAGGGTATCAATAAGCCGGTTCATAAGCCTGATATCCTCTTCATCGGTTAATGTAACGACGGTAGACGGTATCATCGCCACCTCCGCCGCTAGCGGCTTAAGCCCGCTATCCTGTACTACTTCAAGGACTCTACCGAAATCCTCGGGTAATGTAAGGATTTCATAGCCCTCTTCCTCGATTTCCACGTCCTCGGCCCCGGCTTCTATAGCGATCATCATAATCTGTTCATCATCGATCTCGTCGGTCTTTTCGATCATAATTTGGCCCCTTTTTTCAAACAGAAAGGATACGCAGCCGGAGGTACCTAAATTACCCCCGTTCTTATCGAAGGCATATCTTATTTCGCCCGCTGTTCTGTTTCTATTCTCCGTAAGGGCCTCTATAATAACCGCAACACCGTTGGGGCCATAACCCTCGTAGGTCACATTCTGATAATCAGTACCCCCCAGCTCACCGGAACCCCTTTTAATCGCCCTTTCGATCGTATCGTTAGGCATATTCTGTGCCTTCGCCTTTGTGATGGCGTCCCTTAATGCCGAATTAGTTTCGGGATCGTCACCACCTTCCTTCGCTGCAACGGATATAGCTCTACCGAGTTTTGTAAATATTTGACCCCTCTTAGCATCCTGCCTATTCTTTCTATGTTGTATATTAGCCCATTTTGAATGTCCCGCCATACTGATTAACTCCTTTCCTTATCATCTAATATACCATTCCCTAGGAGGGCTTGCGGGAAGGTTTCTTTTGTGTCGGGAGGTATTGTGTAGCCTCCCTATAATGAGCTCATCCTTTTGGGCTATTTTTTTGCCCTCTAACAGATCGTCCACCATATCGTAGGTGGTCCCCATTTCCTTTTCATCGGTCTGACCCTCCCATAACCCCGCGGTTGGCACTTTTTTAATTATATCCCCGGGCACACCTAAGGCCTTCGCCCATTCCCCTACCCTTCTCTTCGTAAGATGCGCAATAGGCAGGACATCCACACCGCCATCGCCGTATTTAGTAAAATATCCAACATGAATCTCCGCAGCGTTATCGGTGCCCACTACAAGATAGTTAAGCGCATTGGCTACCGTATATAGCGTGCTCATCCTGAGCCTTGCCTTTAAATTTGCCTTGGCTATTTTATTTAAGTCCTTATTATCATGTCTTCCTAGGCCTTTGAGCTCCTTGAATACCCCTTCTATTAATTCATTATGTATAAATGTTAAGTCAATCTCCATGGAAGCTATATTACAGGCTTTCATTGTTTTTATAGCATCCTTTATATCCTGTTCGCCGCTTTCACAGGGTAGCACTATCCCGAGGGATGCGTCTGGCATAGCCTTTTTAATTAAGAAAGCCACTACCGCGGAATCCAGTCCCCCGGATACGCCGACCAACAGACCCTGGGTTTTAGTCTCTGATACCTTATCCCTGAGCCATTGGACCGTTTTTTCAATACTTTTATTTTGCCCCATACTGTTTTCACCTCTTAAAATGTAACACTAAAAACATATTAGCATAGCCGAGGCATTTAGTAAACCCAGTTAATAAAACGAATATTTTGATACGATACGGAAAAAGTAGATAATAATACCTAAAAAATGGGGTGAATAAATGACAGCGAAACTTATAACCATCGGCTTATTTACAGGACTTTGCAACGGCCTTTTCGGTTCCGGTGGCGGCACAATCCTAGTCCCGGGTATGGTGTTTATCCTTGGATTAGAAGACCATAGGGCCCACGCCACGGCAATTATGGTTATTTTGCCCCTTACGATACTAAGCACAATAATTTACTACGGCAACGATTTTATATATTGGCCTACTGCTTTTAAAGTTATCTCCGGCGGTGTAATGGGTAGTCTTATCGGCGCAGGGTTTTTCAACAAAATACCTGCCCTTATACTGCGTAGAGTCTTCGGCTTTTTTATGATAATAGCCGCTATTAGGATGGTGGTTTAATTGTTAATCGTGATGATCGGTTTTTTTGCAGGGCTAGTCGGAGCCATGGGTATAGGCGGTGGTACGCTATTAATACCGGCCCTTATTCTGTTTACCGAAACAAAACAGCACACAGCCCAGAGCATAAACCTAGTAAACTTTATACCCGTAGCAATAGTATCCCTTATTATACATTACAGAAAGGATAATTTATGTCTTAACTATTCTCCTTTATTGATATTGGCCGGCCTTGCAGGGGCCCTTACAGGCTCCGCCTTCGCCATGCGTCTTTCCCCTGGATTTTTGTCAAAACTTTTTGGTATTTTTCTTTTTATAATGGGGGGTATCGAAATTTTTTCTAAAGATAATAAATAAGACTATTTCTCTACTCCCTTGAAGTAGTGAAATAATCCCTCATCAGACACATTCACTGTAAAGCCTTCTATATTTTTTATATGATAGGTTTACCAGGGATTTATCCTGGCTGTAAGTAATCTTCTCCAGGGCTTCGTCTATCGAAAAAAAGCCCCCTAACACAAAACCTTCGTCTTTATTTATATTTGCCCGATCATTCTCAGAATTCATTATAAACCATGTAATTCTGTTACAAACAGGCCTTTGTCGGTTTATTGAAAAGAATTCATAACTCGTTTCCCCTGCCGGCGATATAATCTCCGCTTGAACCCCCGCCTCGTGCTTAACCCTCGCTTTCGCTGTCTCCACAGAGATGCTCCCGTTCCTGATCCTGCCCTTTGGCAGTACCCATTCTCCTTTATGATTTTTCAAAATGAGCACCTTATCCTTGTTGAAGACTACACCGCCGGCACAGTTTCTGAAAAGCATAGGCAATCTCCCCTTTTTTTAGTTGTTGTGCATCAATTATATCATAACCTTGGAGCTAAATAAAACAAAGTTATAATCGATCCCGGGATAATTTAAATATATTACGGGTATCCTTAGATAGTACATCATATTGGAGGCATTTATAGTGCATATAATATATCACTGTGTCGGTGGGGCCCATTCATCGGTAATTGCATCGGCTATCCATTTAGGGATATTGCCTCGGAACAGAAGGGCCACTAATAGAGAGCTCCTTAGCATACCGTATTTTGATAATATATCCCCAAATCAGCATGGTTGCATAATCCCTAGGGGTATTGACGAATACGGGAACAATATATATACCCTAAGCCGGCAGTTTTCCGGTAAACTGATAATCCGTGCCCTAGAGGACCTCGCATCTATCCTTGCAAAGGACGATAACTCCGTCGTGCTTATAAACGTATCCCCTGCGGTAAACAACATAATGAAGATAGGCGGATTCCTTTCGAGGAAACTCAACTTAGTTCCTATAGGAAGACCTATAGTCCTCTGGGGGAGTCGTAAGGCTTATATGGACATGGTGAAAATAGCCCTTCATACAAAACAATATGCGGCGAGATCCTAGCCTGAAAAAAAATAACAGGCATTTTAACCTGTTATTTTTTGATAGCTTCAAATATGAACCTTTCGTGCTTTAAACCTTCGATAAACGCTTCCTTAGCCTCGGGTGTGGAATATATGGGATATTGCCAACGGCCGTCTACTTGATTAAACCATACGGCAATTTTTATGCCGGTATAGCCCTCGGCCAGTTTGTTAAAGGCATCCCTTATCCATGCAGCCTTATCGCCGCCATCCTCATTACAGGCGAACTCGGTTATTATTAAAGGTTTATCGGGATATAGATTAGAGTATTCTTCGTATATACCCTCATAGATCGGGCCAAAGTCCCTCCATTCATCCCAATTATAGCTAGTACCGTTATTATAGCCCGTAAGTCCTACCCAATCAACATAATCGTCCCCGGGGTAATATAAATGGGGGTTGTTCCATTTAAAATTCGGGAAGGATCTATCGTGGGGGTTCCAAACAAAGTAGGCATTATCCGCACCCTCCTCACGGAACAGCTCGTATACATGCTGCCATGCCTTTATATACAGGTCGTGATCCTTTGCGAAGAACCATACGCACCACGGGTCCCAGTCGCCGTTCATCTCGTTGGCAAAACGAAAGAGTACCGGTTCTCCTAATTCTTTGATACCCCGAGCCCATCCCTTTAGATATTCGTCGTATTCCCCGGCTACAATACCGGGTATCATTATTTCTCCTAGGTTACCCTCAATCCACGGTTGTAGCGTAAGCATCATTATTCTATCGTCTCCGTATATTTTCTTTACATCGGCCCGGGGAAACTCCGATGCAAAGGAGGAATAGGTCATTATAAACTCGAACCTATGGCCTAGGTTTGTCTCCGCTATTTTTATACCATCCATATAGTTCCCCGGGATATGTTCGCTGAATAGACCCCAAAGGGTCTTATCCTTCGGTATATGAAAGTTAATTTCGTTACCCTCTAATAAAACTTCCATACCCTCTTTAGCCCTTTTAAACCCGGGGGCTTTGATATCGTAATCAACGTGGGCAAAACCCCTTAGGATATCCTGGAAATCAGTAAAAGCCCTCTCTAAATTTTCCTTATCCGTCTTCATTATGTATGTATACACAAAGTCCCCGTCTCGAGGTATTACATTTATTTCATAATAATAATTAAAGTCTTTTTCTAAAGTCTTTATTTCCGGCCTTGTCCATATATATTCAACTATGCGATGCCCGTCCTTTTGATCGTCATTTCTAAGTAAAACCCGCGTCCCTCCGAGGCCTTCCTCAATCTTTTTATTGCTGTAACGCATATAAGTATCAGGGGTGATGCCCCTTAGCTGCTCCTTATAGATGTGAAATTTACCCAAGTCGGGGTTAAAAAAACTTGTGCTAGCAAACTCATTCTTGTTGTCGACCTTCCAGCCCTCGGGTAGGAATATCATATATTTATCCACATTATTATAGTAGCAATCATATTCCCAATTAAAAGATGCATCCCGAATCCCCAGGGTTTTAATGAAGCCTTCGAACTGCTGAAACAATTCTTCAAAATGTCTAAGCTCTGATACCAGCGTGACGTGATAAAAAGCGGCCCCTTCATTCATAATGTATATATCAACGTAGTACTTTTTATCCTTTATCCATTTAATATGGTATTGGCTATGGTTGTCCTTTTCTAATAATTTGTCCTCAATAAGAATAAAACTGCCTCCGCTATCCTGGAGGTTAGTAAACATTTTACTGGGAATGCTACTCCTTTCCTTGCTCAATATCTCTATGCCGCCGATCTCTTTTGTTTCACCTTCTATTTCCTTTGTTATTATACTTTCGTATTGACTCTCCCTTACCAAAGACCAGCCATCCATCAATATAAATTCGAACTGCCCGCCTATTAAAGTTTTATAGGAACTGCCTAAAGGAGATAACCGTGCCTGTCCTGTATTATCCTGGGCTGCATAGGCGGTATTGGATAAAAGAACGATTAAAAGGGCGGCAAACACGAATATAATTCTTTTTCTCTTCAATTTAAATCACTCCCCATAATTCAAAAACACTATATCTACCGTGATTATATATATTTTTTGACTTATTGATTCATACCCTGATCTTTTATTAATCGTGACTATTATCTATTCTACATCGATTATGGTTTCTCCTTCTAAGGTCAGGTTTTGGCAAAAAATAAAATGGCTCCTCAGGCTGGATTCGAACCAGCAACCCCTCGGTTAACAGCCGAGTGCT
>CAZDSH010000047.1:0-11458 GCA_964508195.1 uncultured Clostridiaceae bacterium | reverse complement strand
AACTAGCTAAATATTTGCCAGGAAAGAGAGAATACACAAAATTATTTACACCCCCGTCCGTTTTTTTTTTTAGCGGAGTTTATACCCGCATAATAAATGGAGCGCAGAGGGCGTAGGATCAGAATTTCCGCTGTCCGAAGCCGATAGGCTAGTTTGCGGAAATTCCCGTAGCCCTCAAGCTCATACAACTATTGCCGGCGGGTTCGCGAAGCGAGGATAGCCTAATGCCGACTCGCTGAAAATGTGGCAAACAAAACGTCCCCCTGCCACATTCGTAAACTAATGCCACCAAATGTGGCAAACAAAACGTCCCCCTGCCACATTTAATAGGGGCATAGAAGGATCGTCCCTTTGTGTTGTATTATTTCTACATTGACGCCGAACACCTTCGCAAGGTTTTCCCTGGTAATAACCTTCGCCGCACTGCCTACGGACACGATTTTACCGCTTTTCATAAGTATTATTTGGTTGCAATAACGGCTTGCAAGGTTCAGATCGTGCATAACTGCTATTGCTGTGATATTTATCGTATTGCAAAGCCGCCTTATTAAGCCTATTATTTCTACCTGGAACTTTATATCAAGGTGGGAAACGGGCTCATCCATGAGCAATACCCTAGGTCGCTGTGCCAGGGCCCGGGCTATAAATACCCTTTGCATCTCGCCGCCGCTTATATTTCCAAAGGGTCTATCCTTCAAAGGCCATACACCCGTTTGTTCCATAGCCCCGCGGACCGCGGCCCTATCTTCCGGGGTTTCCCATTGGAAACGCCCTAAATATGGCAGCCGGCCCATAGCCACTATTTCGCCGCAGGTAAATCCAAACCCCGGCGTAGTGTTTTGCGGGATATATCCTATCAATTTTGCCCTCTCCCGGGGGGATAACTGTTGTATAGATGTGCCTAGTACAGACACTTGGCCTTTGCGGGGTTTTAGATAGCCCGAGATGTTCTTAAGGAGAGTCGTTTTCCCGCAACCGTTCGGGCCTAATACCGCAGTGAAGCTGCCTCTACCTAGGTTTAAATTAATATTTTTTAGTACCGGTTTTTCCGGGTAGTCATAGTACAGATCCTTTATTTTTACGCCTTCCATGATCAGCCATCCTTCGGATTCTTTAACCCTGTTATTTTACAATGATCAGACATATTTTTATCTTCCCGGCGGTCTATCCTCTAGGTTTCTTATTTTTCAATAAATATAGAAAAAACGGGCCGCCGAATAGGGCCGTTATTATGCCAATGGGTATCTCGCCGGGTCTTATAAGTACGCGGGACAGCGCATCGGCAAATACTAAAAAGATCATACCCATTAATGCGGAAAAGGGCATCAGTACCCTGTTGTCCGGCCCTACTAACATCCTCGTAATATGGGGTACCATAAGGCCTACGAACCCAACGATACCGCTTACGGATACGGCGGCGGCGGTAACAAGGGAGCTGCAGGCTAAGGTTATTAAAACTACTTTGTTTACTTCCACACCGAGGTGTTGGGCGCTTTCCCGGCCCATTATTATTGCGTTTAATTCCTTTGAATATAAGTACATAATAAAGGTACCCGCTAATATAGGCGGCGTTGAAACGAGGACTTCCTTCCAGGATATAAGGGAAAAGTCCCCCATCATCCAAAATACTATGCTAGACATTTGCCTATAGCTTAAAAGCATTATAAAGGACAGTATCGCCGACAAAAAAGTACTTACAGCGATGCCCGCAAGTAACAATGTATTGCCGCCGGTGTCGGGGCCAAGGCGTGATAGAAATATCACAAGGGCCAGGGTGATAAGGGCCGTCGTAAAGGCAACGGTCTGGGTACCCAGCATTCCAAGGCCCAGTACGATAGACAGCGCCGCACCAAGGGCAGCCCCGGAGGATATGCCCAATATATAGGGATCCGCTAGGGGGTTGCCTAAAAGCCCCTGCAAAACGGTACCGCTTACCGAAAGCCCCAGGCCCACTATAGCGGCCTGTGTTATCCTAGGCAGCCTGATACCCAATAAAACCTTATGATAAGTATCATCACCGCTGTTCCCGCGAATTATTGCTATAATTTCCGTTAGCGGTATCTCTACGCTCCCGACCGTTGCGGCTACCGTAAACAGTATTAAAAACAGTATTACAAGGGCTATAAATATAGTGGATTTTTTCAATAAAGATTCCGCCTCCGAATTCCTTGTCCCAGGTTGTAAAACATCGGGTGGTATATGGATATATTGCGCATAGATAGGGTTTTCCGCCCCCCCTTCGGGGCCGTCGTCTAAGGCTGTAAGTGCATAGGAGGATAAATGACGGGGGTGCTATGGATAAATGAGGTTCCCTGCCATCGGTTAAAAGGCCTCGGGATGTAAAAACCTTGCTATTTCCTCAAGGCCCTGTACTATTCTATAGGAGGTACGGCTTATTATATTGTCATCGCTTATTATATAGACCCTATTTTTTTTGACAGCATCGGTTTCTTTGTAACCGGGTAGTCTGCTAAGGCTTTTCATGTCCCCGGCATGGGCCGCGGTTATAATCACTTCAGGGTTTTGCTCCGCAATTTTTTCTACGCTGTACTGAGCCCAGCCCTTGCTCTCCGCAGCGATGTTTTTGCCCCCGGCGAGGGTAATCAGATAATCGATAAAGGTACCTCCCCCGGCGGTGAAATTGCCATTTAGATCCACTATATAGAAGACTTTTTTCCTTGGATAAGCCGATACCCTGTTTTCTATGTCCGACATTTTCTCCTTCATGTTCGCAATAAGCACATTGCCCTCATCGGGCTTTTCAATTATTTTGCTCATAACTTCTATGGATTCATAGATCTGATCTATATTCCTCGCCTCGAGGACTAATACTGGAATGCCAAGCCTTTGTAACGCCTCCATGCTATCCTTTCCCGAGAGGGTGGAGGCAAGGATCATATCCGGTCTTTGGGCAGCGATGGCTTCCATATTCGGGCCCTGGAAATTGCCTACCTTTGGTATGGGAAATACTTCCTCAGGGTAGTCATCGTAATCCGTAACGCCTACCACATTATCGCCGGCACCTAGTTTAAACAGAACCTCCGTAATACCGGGGGCAAGGGAGGCTATCCTTTTAGGGGGCTTTTCAATGGTAACGGTTCTTCCTTCGAAATCCGTTATTATCATCGGAAAGGTTCCGTCGCCGGCATCGGTCAACCTATGCCCGTTGTCGTCCGGGCCCTTAGCCGAGTCGCTAGAGCATGATAGAAACAACAAAGGGACCATGATAAAGGCTACTAAAATCGTTATTCTTTTAAGAATACCCATGCTATTCTCTCCTCTTTTTAAACGGGGTGCCCTGGAATCTATCGGTATTTTACATAATCCCCATACACGTATCCCCTGCTCCAGCTATAGGGCATGCCCCTTCTGTTTGATGTTTAAGGGGGGGAAATTTAAAAAACCCGCTTCCAAAGGAGCAGGCCCTGCGATAATATTTTACCGCACCTTCCCTCCGAAGGCCAAGTACTGATATCTTAGGGCAGGTCTCCTGGCTTGCGTTTCATCCCTTGTCCGGCCTTCCCTTATCTAGGTGGCATTTCGGACTGGTCCTCGCGTACAGTAGCGGGGGCTGCAACGGATTTTTACCGTTTTCCCTATTATCCCTTATACGGGGCCCTAAGACTTAAATATTTAATTCCCTTAGAATTCTACCATTAATAAGTACCATCGTCAACAGGACGGATTTGTAGAAAAAAACAAAAATGGTAATAGTATAAGATACTATTATCAATAGATATTGGGGAAAAGATATTGAGGAATGTATATAAATAAAAAAATTAAAGATTATCTCTAAATAAAGAAGGGTTTGTCATAAAAAAAGGAAATAAACATTATAGCACCATATTGGTAAATTAGGCTACTACAATTAGGAAGGGGGATAGTATTTATCTGATGATATCTTCCCAGGGGGCGGATAAGGTCGCCGAGCAAATGGCGGGTACCATATCGGGATTGGCAATAGCGGATCAGACAAACTTACTAGCGTTAAATGCGGCTATGACTATAGAGGCTACTAGGGCCGGTGGTGACCAAGGTGGGGGCTTTCCGGTGGCGGCTGAAAAAGCAAGGAAACTTGCCGGGGATTCCATAGACGATACAGGGGAAATAGGGGGCCTTATTAAAGTTAATAGTATAGAAGTCGGAGAACGAACTTCGGAAGCAAAGAAGGGGCCCGGAAAGAGGGCGGGATTCTTAGTTCTAAAAAAAAGGGGGTAAAAGGATTATGGTTCAAGGTGTCGGTAATACGTTTTTGGAGGTAGATTTAAAGAAGATAAAGAACAACTTAATAAAAATAAAGGAACATATAGGTAAAAGTTGTGATATAATGCCGGTCCTGAAAGCGAATGCCGCGGGGATGGGGTTAAAAAGGTTAGGCTTGTTTTTTACCGAGGAATGTGGCATAAAAACCGTCGCCGTTGCTCAGGTTTACGAGGCAATGCAGTTAAGGGAGGCAGGCATAAAATCAGATATACTGGTAATGGGCGGTGTTCCCTATAATAATATAACCGCTGCGATAGAAAAAGGTATCCACATGCCGGTCTATAACGCCGAATTTGCAACCCTTGTTAATGAGGAGGCAAAGAAACAGGGCAAAAAGGCGATGCTGCATATAAAAATTGAAACGGGGATGAATCGGATCGGCGTAAAACCTGGGAGACGTTTTGAAAATCTATTGGATACCCTCGAAAAGCTCGAAAATATTGAAATCATGGGTATGTATACGCACCTCGTCGAGTCCGATGCAGTGGATAAAGCGTTTTCGTACGGACAGCTTGAACTCTTTAAAAGTGCCCTTGATCAGGCTAGGCAAAGGGGTATGGTTTTTAAGTATATTCATATATGCAATTCCTCGGCAACGGTATGGTTTAAAGAGGCGTATTTCACCCATGTAAGGCCCGGTAGGTTGTTATATGGCATAGACCCTAATGCAGACATAAAAAACAGATTGGGCCTAGAATTTCCCGTGACATGGTACGCCTTTGTGACAAATGTTAAGGATTTAAGGTCCGGGGAAACCTTGGGCTATAGCAGGTTTTTTAGGGCTGATCAGCCTATAAAAGTGGCTAGCCTAAGCTTTGGTTATGGTGATGGGTACAACAGGAACTTAATATTCAGGGGTGGGTACGTGCTCATAAAGGGCAAAAGGGCGCGGCTTTTGGATATGTGCATGGATCAAACCTATGTAGATGTTACGGGCGTCGACGTTAAGCCGAACGATAGGGCAATACTCTTAGGCAACGACGGGAAGGAAAATATAGATCTTGCTGACTTTACAAAAATGCTCGGCAGTACTTATATGAATGCAATGTCTACTATTGCCGGCAGAGTTGTAAGGGTTTATACAGAATAAAGGGGTGCTATCGGAGGTAGTATAGACAGCACGGTTTTAAGTCCCGTACTTTGGTATGGGTACGGGGCTTAAAACACCTAAAGCGGCAACGTTACGATAACCTCGGTGCCATGCCCGGGGCGACTGTTTATTTCTACGGTGCCCTTCAGGGATAACACTATATGCTTTACTATTGCAAGGCCTAGACCGGTGCCCCCCTCTTTACGGGAACGGCCTTTGCCCACACGGTAAAATCTTTCAAAAAGCCTATCCTGATGTTCCTTCGGTATACCCGGCCCGTTATCCTTTACTTTGATCACCATCAATTGATCCGCGGCATGGGCGGAGATCTGCACTTTGCCACCCCTATCGGTAAATTTTATAGCGTTATCTACCAGATTAATGAGCATTTGTTTGAATCGGTCTCGGTTCATAACGAGTAAGGGTAAATTTGCGGCAAACTGGGTTTTAATAGTTATATCCTTATCCTCAGCTTTTTTAGTGAACATGGAAAGAATGTCCCCTTTAATAATCCTTTGTATATCTATCTTTTCCGCTGGAAGTAAATAAGGGTTACCGCTTTCTATCTCTGAAAGCAATAAAATGTCCTCAATGAGCCTTTTAAGCCTGGTTGTCTCAATATCTATTATCTCTAAAAACCGATTCCTTTTATCTTTATCCTCTATAGCGCCGTCCCGTAACGTATCCACAAAGCCTTTAATGGATGTGAGGGGCGTTTTTAGCTCATGGGTAACATTTGCCGCAAAATCCGAGCGAATCTCCTGTAACCTATGGACAGTCGTTACATCCTGGAAGGTCAAAAGTATACCTATAGTACGGCCATGTCTTATCTTAGGCTTAATAGGTGCGCCGATGACTCGGATTACACGTTTTTTCGGCCAGATTAGTTCAAAATCGAAGGTCTGTATTTCATAAATCTCTAGGGCATTACGCAGTATTTTTTCCGCATCCTTGTTCGAAATCAATTCAAATAAAGATTTGCCTATGGGGTTCTCGTCTTGTATATCTAGCATCCTTTTCGCGTTAGGGTTAAGGAACATGACATTTCCCCTTACGTCCACCGCTATTACGCCGTTTACCGAACTGGAGAGTATAGCCTCTATTTTGGATTTATCCCTTGTCAGTTCTTCCACGGTATGCTCCATACTCTCGGCCATATAATTAAAAGTAGATGCTAGCATACCTATTTCGTCGGTACCCTTTACCTTAACCCTCTTGTCATATTTACCTCCGGCGATACGACTTGCCATCACAGTCATCTCCTCTATGGGTTTTGTAAAGGTGGAAAGATACCTATAACCGAGGATAAGGGTCGTTAGAACGCCGAAGGAAATGGCCGAAAATATGTAGTACCAGATTTTTTGTTGAATAGCCCTAATATCGTTAAGGGGCATAGCGATCCTTATAACCCCCTCGGGGGTTATATTTTCTCCGAAGGGTATCGCGATATAAAGAGTCTCGGTGTTAAGGGTGCCGCTAAGGGCTATATTTTTTCCGAAGCCCTCCTCCAAGGCCTGGGCTATCTCCGGTCGGCTTAGGTGGTTTTCCATGTTTAAAACATCGGCATCGGAATCGCCTAGGACCGTACCATCGGAATCTATAATAGTGACCCTTTCTTCAATCGTGGACCCTAATTGTTCACAAAGGGCCCTAAAATCCACGGGTCCATTATTAAGGCCCATAGAAATTTCGCCCTCTATTAATTTTGCACTGGTAAGCAATTTATCTTCAAGGCTCTTATAATAATACGTCCTCGCCACTTCCATGGATAACAGGCCGGTTATGAGAACGCCTATGAAAATAAGTGCGGTAAAGACGAGCATTAACCTTTTAAGCATCCTGATCACCTTTATAATTAAAACTATACCCTAACCCTATTGCCGTTTGAATGAACTTAGGTTTCTTATCCTTATCCTCTATTTTACGCCTTAGACGCCTTATATGGACATCTACTGTTCGTGTATCGCCTAAATAATCGTATCCCCATACATCGTTGAGCAAACGGTCCCTAGTTAAAATTTTGCCCCGGTTTAGGGCTAAAACCTTTAGTAACTCATATTCCTTGTTAGTGAGGGTTATGTCCTGCTCATCCTTATAGACTCTAAGTGCTTCGGTATCTATAACAAGGGTTCCAGCGCGTATAAGGGGTGGTTTTACCGATGGAGGGGGAATTCGCCTGAGCAATGCCTTTACCCGGGCGATGAGCTCCTTTATGCTAAAGGGTTTTGTTAGATAATCATCAGCACCGATTTCCAAACCTTTAACCTTATCCATTTCTTTACCCCGGGCAGTGAGCATAAGTACCGGTAAGGTAGCCACGGCAGCGGAATTATCACTTCTAATCCTTTTACAGATCTCCAGGCCATCTATATCCGGTAACATCAAATCAAGTACTATTAGAGCCGGCCTATTATTTCTAATCGCCCTAAGACCCTCTTCGCCATTATCCCTAGTGATGACTTCGTAACCCTCTTTTTCTAGGTTGTACTTTACAAGCTCCAGTATATGTATCTCATCGTCTATAACAAGAATTAGCCCCTTGGCCAATTTTATACCTCCCCTTATGCTCCTTCACATCTTATTTATATGATGCTCGCACGACCTTATGACTTTTGTTCCGTAGATCATAAGTTCTTGTCTAGGGATTTTTTACGTCGTACACCTTTAATTTTTTAAACGTGTATCCCACGGTAAACGTTTATTGCCTATAATGTTTATTACCTATACTGTAAAGAATTATAATACAAACCTTCTATCTTTACCAGACCGGTACGGTCTTTATAGTAATAAGGTTGTAACTGAAATAATAGAATCTGAATACAATACATAGGAATGGGCATTAAATACACATCTAAAATTATTAGGATGACGGGTAGAGGGACATGGTTTCGTTAATACCAAACAAATAAGCGGGCTGTACTATCGACGGGTCGATAAAGCGGTTATGTATTGCATATAGTGTCTAGGGAATATAGTTTTATGAATATGGTAATAGGGAAGTGACGCATAGATGGGTTACGAATTTTTAGTTGCATTGGCAACGAGCATTGATGCTTTCGTGATAGGTATAAGCTATGGCATTAGAAAAATAGGTATGCGAAAATGTATAATAGTACAAATAAGCCTGATTTCCACATTAGTTATAGGGGTTTCAATGCTTATGGGCCATGGCGCTTTATATTTCATGTCCGGGGCACTGGCGAAGCTCATAAGTTCCGGGATCATTTTTTTGTTGGGCGCATCATTTTTTGTTCAGGCCCTTATTAAATATAAATACCCCTCCGATAGGGAAAATAGGCGATTTATAGGCAGGGTAAATGTAAAATTCCTAGGTATAATAATAGAAATATTAAGGCAGCCGGAGAAGGCGGACTTTGACAGGTCTAAATCTATTAACGCTAAAGAGGCATTATTTTTAGGGATGGCTATTTCCTTAGACGGTGGCGCAGTAGGCTTTGCATCTTCTATATCGGGTATAAGTATACCGGTTACCCTTAGCCTTTGCTTTATTCTTAACCTTATATGTATAGCTGCAGGACGTAAACTTGGCAACCTGTATTCACGGCATAATATCCGGCAAAGGGTACAATTCTTGCCCGGCATAATACTGATGGTGTTCGGAATATTAAAGCTAATCTAAGTTATAATACATCGGGGATAGTTGCCGACGATGTATGGAATTATGCATTGGCAGTTCTTACATTTTTGGTTCACCATAGATGAAGATGGCCAAGGAGCAGTATATATGCGGCATATATTGAAAACAAAAGTGCCGACTGGGGTCTTGAAGTCTTACTTTTAATAAGGCAAGGAACAAGCAAGATGAACGTAACGAGAATTGTTACCGGCAGATCCAGGTACAAAGAATGAGGTTTTATCGGTATATCTTCTAAATAGGCGGAGACACCCATGACCATAGTAAAGTTTAGTATATTGGCCCCTACGATATTGCCTAGGGATATAAACTTATGTCCCTTTGCAAGGGAAGAAAGGGATGTAACGAGTTCAGGCAATGAGGTACCGAGGGCAATAAGGGTTAGACTTACAACCCTTTCAGGTACCCCTAGATGAAGGGCGATATCAGAACCGTATTCCACTAATATATCCGCACCTAGTATTATCAGGGCTATCCCGGACAAAAACTTTATAAGGCTTATAACTATTTCCCGTAGACACGGTTGTGCACTAGTCCCGTGCTTAGGTCTATTGCCGGTTTTCTTGTATCTGATAACAGCGACATTGATAAGCATATAACAAAGGGAAAGGGATAAAAGGAACAGGGAATCGGCTTTACATATAATCCCGTCGGTGGCAAGATAACAAAAAACCAGACTATAGCCTGCTAACAATACAGCGTTTAAACTAAATATCCGCGGATTGATTATCTTAGACGGGGATATAAGGGTAGTAAGGCCTAGTACAAAGCTTGTATTGAATATGACTGAGCCCACGGCATTGCCCACGGCTATATCCGGATGACCCTCTAGGGAGGCTATAGAGGAGACGAACAGTTCCGGCAGCGTAGTTGCGGCGCTTACGATGGTAGCACCTATTATAACCTCAGGAAGGCCGGTTATTCTAGCTGTCCAAACCGCTGCATCTACAAACCAATCCCCACCCTTAAAAAGCATAACAAGCCCCAACATGAACATTACATAGGGAACGATCCTAACCAGCATTTATAAACCCCCCGTAGGCGAAATATGCATACTAAAGGTCTGCATATTAAATCTTATAGCCGGTTAGTCATTGATATGTCTTTTATTTTAAATTAAGCGTCCACACCCCCGTCAACCCTTATTACCTGGCCTGTAATAAAGGAAGAATCCTCCGTTGCGAGGAATAGGGCTACGGAGGCAATGTCCTCCGGTTGGCCAACCCTTTTTAAGGGCGAAGCGTCAATAAGCCATTCAACGGCCTCCATACCCCCCGCGTTTTCTACCATTGCCGTATATATTGCCCCCGGCGCAATAGCATTCGCCCGGATTTCAGGGCCTAACTCCCTGGCCATGGATTTAGTTAAGCCCGCTAAAGCGTGTTTTGATGTGATATACGCCGCTGAACCGTAACGGGCGGAAAAACCTGCTATAGAGGTCGTATTTATGATGACGCCCCCGCCCTTTTCCTTCATAGTCGGTGCAGTTAATTGGGTTAGGATTAGTGCTGATGTTACATTTACATCAATAACTTTGTTCCATTCTTCCAGGTCATTTCGCAGTATAGGTGAAAAACTTAACATCCCTACATTGTTAAACAAAATATCTACGGTACCGTAGGTATCAAAGGTTGTATCCGCCAACCTTTTCAGATCCTTAAAGTCCGCCGTGTCCGCGAGGACATAAATCGCCTCGTGCCCTTCTTCCTTGATCCGGTCCACTGTCTCCATGGCCCTTTTTTTATTCCTGCCGGTTACCACAACCTTCGCACCCTCCCGGGCGAATAATATAGCGGTTGCCCTGCCCATACCCGATGTGGAGCCCGTTATAATTGCTACCTTATCCTCTAATTTCAATATTTCCGCCTCCCCTATTTTATTGATATACAAATTAAAAATTTTTACATCTCCCCGTTATTATTACACGGGATAAACCAATAAATTCGCTCTAAGGCTTATGTAATGATACAATTTATACAACTTTAATCTGTGCCAGATAATGTTGCGCGGAGTATATGATTATAAAATGGAGGCGATATTTGTGGAAGGCACATTACCTGTTTTTGTAGAGAAATTTCGGGACGTTGATGAAAAATTGTACGATGAAGTTGTAAGGTTACAGGGGACGGCATACCCGGAAACCGGGTTGGATAGGAAAACGGCACTGCTTATTACCCTTGCCATTGACGCTTTTAAAGGTGCTGCCGCCGGAGTAGAAACGCTAGCAAAGCAGGCCAGGGATGCTGGTGCCACCGAAGAAGAAATAAAACAGGCAATTCGTATAGCCTATTATGTGGCAGGTATGCAAACTTTGGCTGCGGGAAGCGCTGCCTTCGGGGAGTAAATTTATTCTTAACATTGAATCGTTATTTAAAAGATCCGGCCCTAGGGTGGTGATATGAGCCGGATTTTTAAAACGGCATTATTATCTGCACAGATTAATGTATCTA
>CAZDSH010000046.1:0-11585 GCA_964508195.1 uncultured Clostridiaceae bacterium | reverse complement strand
AATTCTGATCCTTCGCCCTCTGCGCTCTTTTTATTATGCGGGTGTAAGCTCAGCTCCGGACAGCCTAATGCCTCCCACTTCCCACTTCCTACCTCCCATTTATAAGCATAGCTTCGCATCAGCCCCAAATGTGGCAAACAAAACGTCCCCTTGCCACACCAGCGTGTCATCCTGAGCGTAGCGAAGGATCTTATGTCTGCCTCCAAGAGGATTCTTCGGGCTTCGCCCTCTTAAATGACAAGTAAAGTAATATTATTAACACTTTATATATAGGGGAAGGAGACGTGTTATGAAAAATAATAAAACCTTTAAACACAAAAAATACGGTAGATATGGCCGGCTTCCTGACAATGTATACGAAACTTACGACCCCGGGGATTATCCCGCCATCTATAGGAGGACTAATGCCCTTATTTTCCCGTTAAAGCTTATTGACGATGAAGAGGTTATCCCCGGCGCCGATTTCCTCTAAGCCGATACAAGGATTATCCCCGCATACGGTTTTCTCTAAACCGATGAAGGAATCATCCCTGTGAACAGTTTCCCTTAAGCCGGTGAATAGGTTATGCCCGGGAACGGTTTCCCTCTAAGCCGGTGCAAGGATTAATCCGGCGCCGATTTTCTCTAAAGGACCGCTTTTATTTGCCGATGTCCCTCCGATAGTGCATGCCCTCGAAATGTATATCCTTTACCGCGGTATAGGCCCTCTCCCGTGCTTTTTTTATCTCATCGTCAAGGGCGGTAACGCCTAATACCCTGCCGCCCTTTGTATAATACTTACCCTCGTCTTTACCCGTACCGCCATGGAATACAAATATGCGGCCTTCATCCAGGGCTCCAAGCCCATTAATCGGTATATCCTTATTATAGTCACCGGGGTATCCGGCAGAGGCCAATATAACGCATACACAGGCATCCTTTGACCAGCGGATCTGCTGCTCCGAAAGCTTTCCATCTATTACGGATTCCATTATTTCTACAAGATCTGTGTTAAGCCGGGGCAATATCGCCTGGGTCTCGGGATCACCAAACCGGCAGTTGTATTCGAGCATTTTTATGCTATCCTCCGTAACCATAAGGCCGAAGTACAAAACCCCCTTATAATCTATCCTTTCTTTTTTTAGCCCTTCGAGGGTTGGTAGCATTATTCGATCGCGAAACTCCTTTTCTATTGCTTCCGTATAGACATCATTCGGGGATACGGCACCCATACCGCCGGTGTTTGGACCTTTATCGTCGTCAAATACCCTTTTATAATCCCTAGCGCTTTCCATTGGTATTATGTCTTCCCCGTCGACGAAACAAAGTACCGTCATCTCCGTCCCCGTAAGGTATTCTTCTATCAGCACCCTGTCTCCGGATTTTCCGAACTTTTTGTCTATCATTATTTCCGTTAGCGCATCCTTTGCTTCCTTTTTATCCTTTGCAATGATTACGCCCTTACCCGCGGCAAGTCCATCAGCCTTTATGACTACGGGGTAGCCAAAAATCCCTACCTCCTCCATAGCCTCCTCAAACTGGTCGAATACCTTAAAATCCCCGGTAGGTATATTATTTCTTCTCATAAAATTCTTAGCCGAAATCTTGCTGCCCTCTAAAAGTGCCCCCCTGGAATTGGGCCCAAAAACCCTTAGCCCGTACTTTTGAAACTCGTCGGTTATACCCATAACGAGGGGCGCCTCGGGGCCTATAACCGTTAGGTCTATACGCTCCTTTAACGCAAACTCCCTAAGCTTTTTTATCTCATCGGCCCGAATATTAACGCACCGGGCTATATCCCCTATACCGCCGTTCCCCGGTGCGACGAAAATTTCGTCAACTAAGGGGCTTTGGGATATCTTCCATATAATGGCGTGTTCTCTACCGCCGCTTCCTACTATAAGAACTTTCATTATTTTAACCAGGCTCCTTTCACATCTAAATCACAAAACATAGCAACATATACGTATACTTACCCCCCATCGCCTAGGCCACGACCCCGGGACGCCGCCAAAGGCTAATGTTTGAAATGTCTCATCCCGGTAAACACCATGGTTATTCCGAGCCTATTCGCCGCCTCTATGGATTCTTTGTCCCTAATAGAGCCGCCGGGCTGGATAATAGCCTTAACACCGGCCTTCGCCGCCGCTTCAACGCAATCGGGGAAAGGAAAAAACGCATCGGAGGCCATGACCGAACCTTTAAGGTCGAACCGTGCCTGCTTTATTGCGTTTTCCACCGCCCAGATCCTGTTCACCTGGCCGGGACCTATACCGAGGGTCTGGCCGTCTTTAGCCAATACTATGCCATTGGATTTTATATGTTTTACTATACGCCATGCAAATAACAAATCCTCTAGTGTTGCGCCCTTTGCCTCGGCCTCAGTAACGGTTTCTAGGCTATCCTGTAACAACAAAAGGTTACTGTCCTGGACCAATAAACCGCCGTTTATCTTTTTTAAATCCAACATGGAGCTGGTACTGGTATTCGCTATATTATCAAGCTCTAATACCCTTAGGTTCTTTTTATTCTTTAATATATTTAAGGCCTTTTCGGTATAGGAGGGGGCTATTACTATTTCTACAAATATTTCGTTAATACCCTTAGCCGTGGCTTCGTCTATTTCGTTGTTACAGGCTACGATACCACCGAATATAGATACGGGATCCGCGTCGTAGGCCTTCCGCCAGGCCTCCAAGACCGTATCCCCTACACCTACGCCACAGGGGTTCGCATGCTTAACGCCGACGACCACCGGTTTAGAGGGTTCGAACTCTTTCAAAAGTTCTAAAGCCCCGTTCGTATCGTTTATGTTGTTAAAGGAAAGGGCTTTACCGTGTAATTGTTTTGCCTCCGTCAACAGTCCTTTCTTCTTGCCTATTTCCCTATAAAAAGCCGCCCTTTGATGCGGATTTTCGCCATAGCGCAAATCCTGCACTTTCTCATAGGTCAGGGTAAGGAGCTTGGGAAAATCAACGCCCATTTTGCGGCCGAAGTAATCGGTTATAAGTGCATCATAATGCGCTGTATGCATGAACACCTTTGCACAGAGTTCAAATTTAGTCCCGTCAGATACTTCACCCCTATCCTTTAGCTCCCTAAGCACCGGTTCGTAGTCCGCGGGATCCGTTATAACGGTCACATGCTGATAGTTTTTGGCCGCGGCCCTTAACATCGTAGGCCCGCCTATATCGATGTTTTCGATAGCTTCTTCAAGGCTTACGCCGGGTTTTTGTATCGTTTCTTTAAAGGGATAAAGGTTTATGACCACCATATCAATTGGGTTGATGTTTAATTTTTTGATCTGTTCCATGTGATCATCGCAGTCCCGCCGGGCCAGTAACCCTGCATGTACGTTTGGGTGCAATGTTTTCACCCTTCCGTCGAGACATTCGGGAAAACCGGTAACTTCGGAAATACCGGTAACGTCTATCCCCGCACCTTGGATCTTTCTAGCGGTACCCCCCGTCGAGATGATCTTAAAACCTAACTTCTTTAACTCCCTTGCAAACTCTACAATACCCCTTTTGTCCGAAACGCTTATTAATACTCTTTTTTGCATAGATGCACCTCCGTCGTTTTTTTAAATATTTCACTAAACCTTTATCTTTACGCTCCTACCCTCAATCTTTAAACAGCCCCGACAATAAAGATCTATCGCCCTTGGTAGCAATGTATGCTCAACCTTGAGCACCCTTTTTGCTAGGCTCTCTACCGTATCCCCCGGCAATACCTCTACGGGCTGTTGCAGTATAATAGGCCCTGTATCGGTACCTTCGTCTACAAAATGTACCGTAGCGCCGGTAATCTTTACGCCGTATTCCAAGGCTGCTCTATGTACCCTTTCGCCGTAATACCCTATGCCGCAGAAGGAGGGTATAAGGGAGGGATGGACATTTATTATACTGTCTTTGTAGGCCCTTACAAAGGCCTTCGACAGTATCCGCATATAACCTGCCAGCACGATTAAATCTATATCCCTTTTTTTTAGCTCCTCTATAAGTACATCGTTGTAATGCTCTTTTTCGTCAAAATCTTTGGGGTTCAAGTGCAGCGTTTCTATACCCTTCGCGGCAGCCCTTTTAAGGGCATAGGCCCCTTCGTTATCAGAAAACACAAACTTTAGGTTTGCATTTTCTATGTTTCCACATTCTATGCCGTCTATTATTGATTGTAGATTTGTTCCCCTACCCGAGGCCAATACCGCTATTTCCGTCTTGGCCATAGCTTCACCCCTTCATCACCTTTACGTATTTCGCCTATTATACGGGGGTTTTCGGGCTTTAGCCTATCTATTACATCATCACACTTTTTAGGATCTACTATTAATATAAGGCCTATACCCATATTGAAGGTACTGTGCATTTCTCTATCCTCTACATTGCCGAGCCTTTGGATCAGTTTAAATATTTGATGCACGTCCCAACTGTCTAAATATATGTCCGCCCTAAGGCCCTTAGGTATTATCCTCGGTATGTTCTCATAAAACCCGCCGCCGGTGATATGTATTATTCCCTTTACAGTCGCTACACTTAAAGCGGCGGTTATTTGGTCCACATAAATCTTAGTAGGTCTTAACAATTCTTCACCAAGATGACAACCAAGGTCCGCCGCGTAAGTTCCGGCGGTCATATTTGCCCTTTCAAATAGTACTCTCCTTACTAGGGAATAGCCGTTACTGTGCAGCCCCGAGGAGGGTAGCCCTATTAATACATCCCCGGCCTTTATGTTACTTCCGTCTATGACGTTATTTTTGTCAACTATGCCTACGACAAACCCGGCAAGGTCGTATTCGCCGGGGCTATAAAACCCGGGCATCTCCGCTGTCTCACCGCCTATAAGGGCGCACCCCGCCTGGCGGCAGCCCTCGGCCATACCCTTTACGATATCGCTTATATTTTCCGGCTCCAGCTTACCCGTAGCGATATAATCGAGGAAGAATAAGGGCTTAGCGCCCATACAGGCGATATCGTTAACACACATGGCTACACAGTCCACGCCTACGGTATCGTGCTTGTCCATCATAAAGGCAATCTTTAGCTTTGTTCCTACGCCATCGGTTCCCGATACTAATACGGGGTCCCTATAGCCCGTAAGGTCCGGCCTAAACATTCCGGCAAAGCCCCCTACATCGCCTAATACGCCGGGGGTACGGGTTTTATTTATATAATCCTTCATAAGCTCTACTGCCCGGGCACCGGCGTCTATGTCCACGCCGGAGCCCTTGTAGGTCATCTTATCCATAACAATCCTCCATATCTCACTTCCCATTAATGTGGCACGGGGACGTTTTGTTTGCCACATTTGGTGGCAAGGGGACGTTTTGTTTGCCACATTTGGTGGCACGGTTCTCGCATCCCACATCCCACTTCTTACTTCCCAACAATATAGTCGCCGCTAAAGCACGCATGGCAATATCCCACGTCATCGCCTACTGCTTCAATAAGCCCCCTTAGGCTCAAATATCCTAGGCTATCGGCCTCCATATTGTCCCTTATCTCATCAATACTTAAATTAGCACCCATCAGATTTTCCCTAGAAGGGATATTTATCCCGAATTTGCATGGATACTTCACCGGCGGCGAACTAACGCGGAAATGTACCTCCACGGCACCGGCATCCTTTAGCATCCTTACTAAGTTACGACTTGTGGTACCCCTTACAACGGAATCGTCCACCATTACCACCCTTTTATCCTTTACCATGTCCCCTAACACGTTTAGCTTAAGGGCAACGCCGATCTCCCGCTTCCTTTGTTTAGGCTGCAGAAACGTCCTTCCCACGTACCGATTCTTAACTAGGCCCTCTACGAAGGGTATCCCCGAGGCTTCAGAATAACCGATAGCCGCAGCAGTACCGGAATCCGGGACCGATATTACTATGTCCGCCTCAGCAGGGTGTTCCTCATATAGCTTAGCCCCGGCCCGGCGGCGGGTCATGTATATATTCTTTTCATCCATAACGCTGTCGGGCCTACCAAAATATATAAATTCAAAGAGGCATAGACTGTTTCCCTTCGGTCCATCGTAGAAATAGCTTTTAAGCCCGTCCTTATCTATTACAACCATCTCGCCGGGCTTTACATCCCTTAAAAGCTTTGCCCTTACGGTATCGAAGGCACAGCTTTCGGAGGATAGCATATATCTACCATCTTTGATGCCAAGGCTTAGGGGCCTTATGCCATTGGGATCCCTTAATCCGATAAGCTGATAGGGAGTCATTACTATGAGGGCATAGGCACCTTTAATACAGTTCATCGTTTCCTTTACCGCTTCCAGCACGTCCCCTTTATCCTTCCGCGCTATCAGGTTAGCGATGATCTCGCTATCCACCGCCGTTTGGAATATTACGCCCTCCTGTTCGAGATCACGGCATAGCTGTTTCGCATTAACTAGGTTACCATTATAGGCCAGGGCTAGGCTGCCGTTTCTATATTTCGCTACTAGAGGCTGGGCGTTAATTACATGACCCTCCCCCGCAGCGGAGTACCTAACATGGCCGCAGGCGATATCTCCCCTTAAGTTTTGTAATAAATAATCGTCAAAAACCTCGGAAACAAGGCCCATCTGTTTATGGTGCTCTATTACGCCATCCCTTGCCACGGCTATGCCCGCGCTCTCCTGGCCACGATGCTGTAGCGCATACAGCCCATAATACGTTAGTCGTGCGATATCGCCTTCTCTATCGCCGTATATACCGAACACGCCACATTCTTCCCTTAGCCCGTCCTTTTCCTTTACTGCTCCATGATACATTCTATTGCCCCCCGCCAAAGGCTTTCCATTTCCTTTACTGATATTTGTATGTTCCTTTCGCCGGAGATCCCGATAACGAGTTCCCGTCCCTTCACCTGCCCAAGTATCTCGTAGGGTACTCCGGATTCCCTTATAATCTCCTTAACCCCCTGCAGTGCGTCCTTATGAACCGTTATCAATATCCTCGATTGGGTCTCGCCGAATAACAGAAAATCCCTCCGCTGACAGCCGGAAAAACTTACCTCTGCGCCTTTGCCGCCGGTTATACAGCTTTCGGCGAGAGTCACGGCGATACCGCCTTCGCTACAATCATGGGCGGATTTTACCTTACCGGCTCTAATGAGTTTAAGGCAACAATTTTGTACCTTCTTTTCTTTATCAAGGTCAAGCACCGGTACGTTGCCCCTTTCCAAACCATGAACAGCGGCCAGATATTCGCTGCCGCCGATCTCCTCGGCGTTCTCGCCCAACAATATTATTACATCCCCTTCGTCCTTAAACCCCTGGGTTGTGATATGATCCATATCTTTAAAAAGGCCCGCCATGCCTATTATTGGCGTAGGAAATATACCGCCGGCATCGGTTTCGTTATAAAAGCTGACATTACCGCCTATGACCGGCGTACCCAGGGCCAGGCATGCTTCGCTTATGCCTAATACCGCCTGACGGAATTGCCAGAACACCTCCGGATTTTCCGGGTTACCGAAGTTTAGGCCATCGGTCACCGCTATGGGCTGTGCGCCGCTACATACGAGGTTTCTCGCAGCCTCGGCCACGGCTATAGCGCCGCCCCTATTAGGATCTAGGTAGCAATATCTGCTGTTACAATCAACGGTAAAGGCTACGGCTTTATCGCTACCCGGAACCTTTACGACCGCCGCATCGCTACCGGGCCCTATTATGGTGTGATCCCCCGCGCTGTGATTATACTGTCCATAGGCCCATTCTTTGCTCGCTATATTCGGGCTTTGTAGTAGCCTTTTAAGTACGGCGTTCAGATCCCTTGGCATTTCTAACGCCTCTATATCCAGGTCCCTAGCCTTATCGAGGTAGCCCGGTTTATGGTATTCCCTGTAATAAACAGGGGCCTCATCGGTTAGCGTTTTTGCAGGGACCTGCGCCACTACCTCGCCCTTTTCCCTGATCGTGAGCATCCCATCGTCGGTCACACGCCCTATAACCGACGATTTAAGCCCCCATTTTTCAAATATATCCGCCGCCTTTTCTTCGCTACCCTTTTTTACTATTACTAGCATACGCTCCTGGGATTCCGATATCATTATCTCCGTAGGCAGCATCCCGGCCTCTTTCAGAGGTACTAGGCCCACGTCAATGTCCATGCCGCTATCGCCCCGGCTGGCCGTTTCACTGGCAGCGGAGGTAAGCCCCGCAGCGCCTAAATCCTGTACCCCTACTACATAGTCCGTATCAAACAGCTCAAGGCATGCTTCAAGGAGCAGTTTCTCCATAGCGGGATCCCCTACCTGCATACTGCCTCTATCCTTCCCGGGGCCTTCGTCCTTTAACTCCGCTGATGCAAAGCTGGCACCGCCTACACCCTCGCGGCCCGTAGGTGCCCCGGCGATTATTACCGCATTACCCTTGCCCGAGGCTATACCCCGTTTTATATCGTCGTGTTCTATGATACCGGCGCACATAGCGTTAACCAAGGGGTTGCCCCTGTAGCAATCGTTAAAATATACCTCGCCGCCTAGGGTAGGTATGCCCATTTCGTTGCCATAGTCTCCTATACCCGCTACGGCATTTTTAAACAAAAACTTCGTTCTGCCTTCATCCAACTTTCCGAACCGTAGCGAATTAAGCAACGCAATCGGCCTTGCACCCATAGTAAATATATCCCTTATTATACCGCCTACGCCGGTAGCTGCACCGTCATAGGGTTCTATCGCCGTAGGATGGTTATGACTTTCTATTTTCATAACAACGGCCATATTATCGCCTATATCGACTATACCGGCGTTCTCGCCGGGCCCTTGCAATACCCTTTTGCCCGAAGTGGGAAATAGGCTTAACACCGGTTTAGAATTCTTGTAGCTGCAATGTTCTGACCACATCACGCCGAATAGGTTTAGCTCAAGCTCATTAGGCGGCCTTCCCAGTAAATCTACAATGCCCTCGTATTCCTTCGCAGTAAGCCCTACCCCTTCATAGGGTTTTTCAATCATTTACTATACCTCCTCGATATAACGCACAAAGGAACGGACCTTCCGTGCATCCATGGGTTCAGCACAATGGGACAAATATTTTGTTGTGCTCCCCTTCGTTTTGAATTGACATTAGTTTCATTGTCATGTTAGTATTTTTCTTTTATTTTAGCGTCCTTTTTCGCTACACTATCCGCCATATCCTTCCTATAATCCCTAAGCCTTAGGGCCAGCTCCGGGTATTTTAAGGAAAGCATTTGTACGGCTAATAGCGCAGCGTTTTTTGCACCGTTTATTCCTACCGTCGCCACGGGTATACCCCCGGGCATCTGCACTATGGACAAAAGGGAATCCATGCCGTCCATAAAGGATGACTTTATCGGCACCCCGATCACCGGGACAAGAGTCAACGCGGCTAATATACCGGGCAAATGGGCGGCCTTTCCCGCAGCCGCGATAATTACCTCAATGCCGGCTCCCTTTGCACCCTTTGCGAACACTGCCGCAGCCTCCGGCGTCCTGTGGGCGGAGATAATCCTTACCGTCGTTTTTATACCAAACTGTTTAAGTGTATCTATTGCCCCCTCTACAACGGGCAGATCGGAATCGCTTCCCATTATTATCGCAACCTTTGGCATACTTGCCTACTCCTTTCAATACATATCGCCCCATCGTCGTCGTTTATAAAGGCCGGGTTCTGCGATCATCAGCCCCTTTGCACAACCTTTCTCCCGAGGTGAAATCAATCGCGTATTAAAAAACCCTCGCCCCTTTCCGGTTTCTTCCTTCTTTAAGTAATGATGAAACGAAATACATATACCCTCTTTAATTTAATAAATGTCGAGCTGACTTAAGGACCTAGGCCCCATATTTATCAAGACGTAGTGCATTAGCCAATAACAGCGTCATAAGGTGTTTGCTTTCAAAGAACCCTAGCCCCCCGATATTGCACATATTTTCGGTAAAACGCACGGCGTCATCAACGCCACAAAACTGTGAACTTACCAGAACCGGTACCGGATGCCAACTATGGGAATACATCGCGCAGGGCGTTGAATGGTCGCCGGTGATCGCTAACACTTCCGGTTTTTTCTCCATAAGTATCGGCAATGCCCTGTCCACCTTCTCGATTACGTCCACCTTCGTAAGGAACTCCCCGTCCTCGCCGGCCTGGTCCGTACCCTTTACATGTATAAAGAAGAAATCGTACTTATTATAAAATTCTATATAAGTCTTAAATAATCCTTCTATTGTTTCCGGGGCCGGTAAAAGCGTCATGCCTAAGAGGTCGGCTATACCCCGGTACATAGGGTAGGACGCAATGGCCGCGGCCTCTAATTTATATTTTTCTTTAAATCCGGGTATCTTCGGCCTTTCGGATATACCCCGTAACAAAACCCCGTTGGCCCTTTTTTGTTCCTTCAAAAGCGTCCTTGCATTGGTTACGAACTTATTAATAATATCCGCTGTAAAGGCCGCCTCGTCCTTTTGTGGTTTTGCTTTAAGGGGTGCGCATCCTTCCCGCTGGGGGTCCGTGTCCTGTACTGCGGCATTTAAACCGGCACCCTTTAATAGGACTACAAACCTATGCCCCTTACCGGGCTTTACGATTACCTTCACGCCGTCTATCTCCTTTATCTGGCTTAGGATACCGCATAGGGTTTTGTTTTCCCCATCGGATATCCGCCCCGCCCTTCTATCAACTACAACGCCTTCCCCGTCAAGGGTAGCAAAATTTGCCCTAGCTGCTATATCGCCGTGCTTTAGCTCCAGCCCTAATCCTACCGCTTCGAGGACGCCACGGCCTATTACCACATCGATGGGGTCATAGCCGAAAATACCAAGGTGGCCGGGCCCGCTTCCCGGGGTTATGCCGGGCATAACGGGGATATGCCTTCCGCATACGGATTCTGATACTAAGGCATCTATGTTAGGCGTCCTTGCGTATTCTAGGGGCGATTTGTTCCCAAACTCCTTAGTACGTATATCGCCTAACCCGTCCATTACAAGCATCACTATCTTAGAATTGTTCTTTTTTAAAAGGCCTTCGGGGATACCATCCGTACCCATTATAAAAACCCTCCCTGTTGTTTTGTTAATATTTTATGTACTGTTGTTTATTCTGCCCACAATATATGATCCATACCTATCTTACATTATTGTTGATAATTATTCTATTTATTCTGGCCATTACCGGAGTTTTAATTAAACCCTTTATTCCGGTTTCTCCGTCAAAGGAAAAAAGACGGGACAAATAATAATGTTTGCACCCGCCCTTTTTGAACATCCTTACAATTTTTGTATCCATAATAGGACCCTTATTCCCCCCGGGCGTAAGTCCTTTTTGAAGGGGTAGGGCCCCGTACGGAATCATCCTTTGATCTTTCCCCGGCACCGAAGGCTATCCCGAGCCTAGACTAAATATAACGTGATAAAGACTTTACATCTTCTAGCGTATCAGCCTGTGAGCGTAGCACTGGCGTGTCAGCCTGTGAGCATAGAACCAGCGTGTCAGCCTGTGAGCATAGCACCAGCGTGTCAGCCTGTGAGCATAGAACCAGCGTGTCAGCCTGTGAGCATAGCACCAGCGTGTCAGCCTGTGAGCATAGCACCAGCGTATCATCCTGAGCATAGCACCAGCGTGGCAGCCTGAGCGTAGCACCAGCGTGGCAGCCTGAGCGTAGCA
>CAZDSH010000045.1:0-11720 GCA_964508195.1 uncultured Clostridiaceae bacterium | reverse complement strand
GGATGACACGCTGGTGCTATGCTCACAGGATGACACGCTGGTGCTACGCTCACAGGCTGACACGCTGGCGCTACGCTCAGGATGACACGCTGGTGCTACGCTCAGGATGACACGCTGGCGCTACGCTCAGGATGACACGCTGGTGCTATGCTCACAGGATGACACGCAGAAGATGTAAAGTCTTTATCACGTTATATATAATACACAGAAAGGACGAAAGGAATGGGCATATTTTTATTTATCATAACGAATAATATTATACCTATTTTTACCCTTGTTATATTGGGCTTTATAATGAATAGGAAGTTTGATCTAAATATCAACACCTTGAGCAAACTAGCGTTTTATATATTTGTGCCATCCTTTACATTCGTCAATCTATACACAACAAAAATTCCCATGGAAATGTTAAAAGTAGTGGCTATTATTATTTTGGTCACTTTTGTGAACATGGTAACGGTCTTTATAATCTCAAAGCTGTGTAACCACGAAAAGGGGTTTAAAAACGCTTTTACAAATTCGGCTTTATTTTTTAATTCAGGTAATATCGGGATACCGTTGATCACACTAGTATTTAGCAGTGCGCCCTTTACGGTAAATGGCGCATCACCGTATCTAGAGACGGCCCTGACTACTCAGGTCGTAATCATGGTGGTGCAAAACATTATCCTCAATACCCTAGGTTTTGTAAATGCAGGCAGCAGCAGTATGGGTTGGAAAAGGTCTCTTTTTAGAGTTTTTAAGATGCCTACCATATATACAGTTCCTTTGGCGTTTATTTTAAAATTTGTACCCTACGATATGACTCAGCTCATTATCTGGCCTGCATTAAACTATGCGAAGGACGGGCTAATATCCGTTGCATTATTATCCCTAGGTATGCAGCTTTCAAGGACTTCCTTTGAGATCACTAATAAAGAGGTGTACTTATCCGCCGTAATAAGGCTTTTAGGGGGCCCAATATTTGCGTTTCTGTTTATCAGCCTCTTTCAGATGGAAGGGGTCGTAGCCCAGGTAGTTATGATCTCGTCAGGGCTTCCCACGGCGGTGAATACTGCCCTTATCGCCGTTGAATACGATAATTATCCGGATTTTTCATCCCAGGCGGTTATTACTACTACGCTCTTTGCCTCTATAAGTCTTGTGTTCGTTATATATATAGCAAGGATAGTTTTTCCTGCGATATAAATAATTACTTTTTCAACATACGCTTTTATAATTGTGTTAAAATTTATTTAATATAAAAAGAACCTGAAGGGGGGATCAACTTGTCTGCACAGTTGAAAGGGACCACTTCAGAAACGATTAAACGTTACAAGATATTGGCCGCCGTTATGTTAGGCGGTATCATGGGGCCCATCGATTCCAGTATTGTTAATATTATTTTGCCCACCATCGCCAATCATTTCGGCGTTTCTATCGCGACGGTTCAGTGGGTGCCCCTTATATATCTTCTCACTATAAGCAGCCTGCTTTTGTTTTACGGTCGTTTAGGGGATATATTCGGCTATAAGCGCATCTATATTACAGGCCTTACGTGCTTTATTGTTGCTACATTCCTTTGCGGCCTCGCGCCGGCTATTCACTGGTTTATAGTAGCCCGGGCCGTCCAAGGGATAGGTGCGGGTATGGTGATGTCAGTACCCTACGCTATTCTTACCGCGGTTTTTAGGCCCGAAGAAAGGGGTAGGGCCCTGGGGATAAATGCTATTAGCATCTCTGCAGGTCTGGCCATTGGCCCTGCTTTAGGCGGATTACTTGCTTCTATAGGCAGTTGGCGCCTTGCCTTCATGCTAAATGTCCCTATTGGATTAGCCGCACTTTTCTGGGGCGTAAGGATTATTCCTGATCTTAGGGGTCAGCGTGGCCGCATTGATATCGCCGGTGCGGTATCCGCCTTTGTTTGTCTTTTTTCCTTTCTCTTTTTTGTTAATCAAGTTCAAAGGACGGGTGTCAGCTTTATCAATAGCATCGCCATAATGGTAGCCGTCATCGCCGGGGTATTCTTTCTATATTGGGAGAGGCATACGTTACAGCCCATGCTAAACTTAAGCCTTTTTAAAAATCGTGCCTTCACCCTAGGCACTGCTAGTGCCCTTTCGAATTTCGCATCACAGTATGTTATGGTCTTTCTTACGCCCTTTTACCTTCAGCGGGTTATACATTATTCACCGGATAAAATAGGCTTCCTTATGACCTGTTTCCCCTTTGCAGTAATGTCCGTTGCACCCTTTAGCGGCGCCCTTTCAGACCGTTTAGGTACAAGGGGGCTTGCTGTTACCGGGGCGGCGATCTGTGCAGCGACCTTAGCTTCTATGACATTTCTGTCAGTAGAGGCTACAGCGGGGGCCATAGGCTGGCGGCTAGCTTTATTCGGCCTAGGTACGGGGATATTCCAATCACCGAATAATAGCGCGGTTATGGGAAGTGTGCCTCGACCGCATTTAGGAGTTGCCTCGGGCACATTAAGTATGGTACGAAATGTTGGGATGGCTATGGGTATCAGTGCCGCAGGCCTCGTATTGTATTCTTTGGTGCCGCCGACCGTCGTGGCTAGAGATTATCTGGCAGGGGCAGGGGCCGCTCTTTTTTTGGGCGGTTTAAAATATGCCTATATGTTAGGGGCAGGGCTTTCGGCTTTAGCGGCGTTATTTTCCATCATGCAGGTTAAAGGCATAATTCATATTACACCAAATGTTGACAAGATGTGATATCATGTTATATAAAAGTAAAGAGGGAATTATAGGGCCTATTAAATAATGTACGGGTTTTTAGGAATTTCCCGTTAGGTTTTGAGGAATTATAACGGATAGTACTCAGATGAAAAATTTATACATTGCTACTAAAGGGGATGAATGAAATCAAAATCGGAATTGTAGGCTACGGGAATCTCGGAAAGGGCGTGGAACAAGCAACTACATACAATAATGATATGGAGCTTGTTGGAGTGTTCACAAGACGTGACCCTTCAACTATTAAAACAATGTTAAAAAACATTCCGGTTTACCATATCAATAGTGCAAAGGATATGATGGGACAGATTGATGTAATGGTACTATGCGGCGGAAGTATATCCGATATGCCGGAGATCGGGCCGCGTTTTGCCAGCATGTTTAACACCGTCGACGGCTGTGATAATCACGAGGAAATACCGAACTATTTTGAGGCGATGAATAAGCGCGCAAAAAAATCCGGCAAGGTTTGTATTATCTCCAGCGGATGGGATCCCGGTATGTTTTCAATAAACAGATTATACGCCGACGCGATACTTCCTAAGGGTGAAACTTACACCTTCTGGGGTAAGGGTATAAGTCAGGGACATTCTAATGCCATTAGAAAGATAGAGGGCGTAAGGGATGCAATACAGTATACCATTCCAATAAAAAAGGCAATAGACGCTGTGCGGAAAGGGGACATGCCCACCCTTACGGCGGAGGAAAGGCATAGAAGGGAATGTTTCGTGGTCGTTGAAGAAGGCGCTGATAAAAACCGTATAAAGAACGAGATAAAGGCTATGCCGAATTATTTCGCCGGCTACGACACGAAGGTACACTTCGTTACAAATGAGGAACTAAAAAGGAACCATAGCGAGTTAACCCATGGCGGGTTGGTGATTCGCCACGGGAAGACGGGGTTAAAGGAGCAGCATGATCATAGGATAGAATACAAACTAAAGCTGGGTTCAAATCCCGAATTTACCGCAAATATCCTCGTTGCTTTCGCTCGGGCGGCATATCGTTTAAACCGGGAAGGGATATACGGCGCAAAAACGGTAATAGATATCGCCCCAGCGTATTTATCCAAAAGAAACGGTAAAGAGCTGCGGAGCGATTTCATATAGCGGTATTGTATAGTTGATCGGACCTATAGGAGCTGGAATTTATTCTTTGAGAATTTTAAAATACCGTCGTCCCTTAATTTACATAATTCCCAGGACATGGCGCTGCGGTCTACATTCAGGTAGTCCGCAAGCCCCTGACGGTTAAAGGGTATGCTGAATTTATTGCTTTTAGATTTCTGTGCCTGGGCCGAAAGGTATGCGATAAGTTTTTCCCGGGTTGTCCTTTGGGATATAAACTCGATCTTTTCAGTTAAGGTTATATTTTTCCGTGTAACGATGTTTAGCATGTTGAATATGAGCCTGCGGTGAAAGCTGCAGGATTTTTCACAAGTGGTGACGAGGGATCTACAGTTAATAAATAAAACATTGCTTTCCTCCACCGCATAGATGCTAAAGGGAAGTGCTTTTATATCGGCGAAGGAAAAGGATTCGCCGAATAATTGGCCTGTTTCTGCATTGCCGATTATACATTTGTTGCCGTAATAATCATCCTGTACGATCTGGACCTGACCGGAAAGGACTATACCCAGGTCGTTTACTTTATCGCCGGCCATAAATATAATATCTCCACTATCATAGCGGGCGATTCTCGCCCTAAGGCAATTCAGGAGAGTTTTGATATCTTCTTCGTCAATGCCCTCAAAAAGGGCAACGGTTTTTAAAATTTCTAAATATTTATCCATAATTCCTCCAATCCGTTGTAAAAACAACAGAATATTTCTATGCAATATAATATAATTCATTTAGGACAAGGTCAAGGGCTATTTTGAATCATGATATTATAATAAATAGGCCGCCTGTATAGGGGAATGTCGATATTAAAAAAACGGGAAGGGGAGATTGGGATGAAACAGTGGGAAAACAGTAGAGGATCATTTCCGGTAATAGATGTAAGGCCCTTAACGAGTAATTTCTTGCCCATGATATTGCATAGGGCGCAGCTTGTTAATGTCGGCGACGGGGTCTGTGTTGTACAGAGCTTTGAGCCAAAGCCTTTGTATTCGGCCTTAGCGGATCTGGGGTTCGAACATATAACAGAAAGAGTTTCCGACGGCGAGTACAGGGTATATTTCTATAGGAAGGAGAAAAAAGAGATCACCTATGAGACCGGCGCAGATATGCCCTTTAAACCTACGGCCATAGTGAACTATAAGGCCGTTGACGATAATCTTGCCGATGTGGTGGTGGATTTTTGGGAGCTTATATGGGAAAAGGAAGATGCGGCCATTGACCTTAAAACAAAACTCCTTTTGTCGATGAGCAATGCCATAGGAGCCCTAAGGTATAGGCAGGCCGCCAGGGAACTTATAAAGGCATACTCCCTTGGGGTTACGGTCAAAGAACTAGATGAACTGTTTTCGCTCTTTGCATGGAACCAGGGGATAGGCCATTTCTCGTCGGAAATAGGGCCTTCGATAGTGTTCGGCGTGTATAAGCACATTAAAAAGCGTGAAAGGGAAAGCGCGGAAAGAAGGGTTATTCTAGACGAGGTTATGGAACTGTTCGGGGATAAAAACCCCAACGTAAATGTGATGTTTAAAAGGACGGTTAAATGCTGTGAAGTTCGGGAGAGTGATTGTAAGCCTGAATGATTATGAATGAATATAAATATTTTATATAAGGGGGAATGTAAATTGAGCATGTTTTGTTATCAATGTCAGGAAACGGCGAAAAATACAGGGTGTACGGTGAAGGGTGTCTGCGGTAAAAATGCGGAAACGGCAAAGCTCCAGGACCTTTTAATCTATACGCTAAAGGGCATTTCAGACATTATAGTTAAAGGTAATATTGATATCGGCGAGCATGATAAAACTAACTTTAAAGTGTTAAGCGGTTTATTTACTACTATTACTAATGCAAACTTCGATGATGATTCGCTCGAAAGCCAAATCAGGGACCTGTTGCACATAAGGGATGATCTCCGAAAGGATATTCCACTAGAGGGTCTGCACGATGCCGCGACCTTTACAGTGGGTTCTAAAGAATCCATGTTGGAAAAGGCTGCCTCCGTAGGCGTGCTATCGACAGAGGACGAGGATATAAGATCCCTTCGGGAAATGATTATATATGGATTAAAGGGTATGGCGGCCTATGCGGAACACGCGAAGAATATAGGCAAGGAGGACCTTGATATAAACCGTTTTATATACAAGGCCCTTGCTGCAACATTAGACGATACCCTTACCGTTGACGATCTTGTCGCCCTTACGATGGAAACCGGCGAATATGGCGTAAAGGTTATGGAACTTTTGGATAATGCCCATACCACGAGGTTTGGCAATCCGGAGATCACTGAAGTTGATATAGGGGTAAGACAAAACCCCGCAATACTAATATCAGGCCACGACCTTACGGATCTAGAACAGCTCCTTGAGCAGACGAATGGTACCGGCGTGGATGTGTATACCCACGGTGAAATGCTGCCGGCCCATTATTACCCTGCCTTTAAAAAATATGAACACTTCGCGGGCAACTACGGAAACGCCTGGTGGAAACAAATAGGGGAGTTTGAAACGTTCCACGGGCCGATACTCTTTACTACGAACTGTATAGTGCCACCTAGGAGCGAAGAGGTAAGGAAAAGGATATTTACAACCGGTGCAACGGGCTACCCCGGTTGCAAGCATATTGTACCCGATGCCGCGGGCAAGAAGGATTTCTCCGAGATAATAGAGCTTGCAAAGACTTTGCCGGCGCCGGAGGAGATAGAAACAGGCAGCATAGTAGGGGGTTTTGCCCATAATCAAGTGCTGGCATTGGCGGACAAGATCGTGGATGCGGTAAAAACCGGCGCGATAAAGAAGTTTTTTGTTATGGCGGGCTGTGACGGTAGGATGAAATCCAGGGAATATTATACGGAGTTTGCAAAAAAACTTCCCAAGGATACTGTTATTCTTACCGCCGGCTGTGCTAAGTACCGTTATAATAAGTTACAATTAGGGGATATAGGCGGCATACCGAGGGTGTTAGATGCGGGGCAGTGCAACGATTCCTATTCGTTAGCGGTTATCGCCCTTAAGCTTAAAGAGGTATTCGGCCTCGGGGATATAAACGAACTGCCAATAGCTTACAACATCGCATGGTACGAACAAAAGGCCGTAATAGTACTTCTGGCGTTGCTTTACCTCGGTGTAAAAAACATTCACCTTGGGCCGACATTGCCTGGGTTCTTGTCCCCCAACGTGGCTAAAGTGTTAGTGGATAAGTTCGGTATCGCCGGCATTGGTACCGTAAAGGACGATATAGAAATGTTCATGGAAGCATAGAGGATACGATACAAAGGTGGTACCCATGGACATGTTTATAAGGAGTAAAAAGTGGTATAAAAATATTGCCGTCGGAGTATTTTAAACCTCCGGCGGCAATATTTTTAATACTCCCTATAAGCGCATCCTTCGTTTTCGTGTTTCCGTTCTTATTCGCCTAGGACACGATAAAAACCCCATTCCCTCCATTCCCATAGGGTTATTTCATTTCTTTCGGGATCGGTATAGCTGCCCTCCCGGACCATAAGCTTAACCTTACCGTCATTCCCGGGATGTACAAGGGTTGCATAATCCATGGGATAATCCAAATTTGAAGATTGCCATATCGGTTTAAATTTATCCCCCTCTAGTTTGAATATGAAAAGGTGGTTCTTTACGGAGGTATCCTCCTTTTCAATCCAAAAGGGTTTATAGGGGCCGAAGCTGCCCTCTTTCCAGACTGAAAGATTGAGCTTAGGGTTGCCGTCATTTGTAATATCACCGATAAAGAACAGGTCCACCCACCAGTCCTCCGGTGTTTGCCATAATATATGGGAACCTGACTTTACCGTTAGGCACCCCTTTTGTAAAGTGTACCTTTCAAACACGCCATCGCCGTTAAGGTCATATTGCTGGCTCCGGGCCGGTCCGTATCCTTTACGTGCCTCTTTAAAATCTGTAATATTATAATAGATTTTGTAGGCATCATCGGGGTGCACAGTTTTATGGTACGCGTCTTTAGTGCATACATTCCCGGGGGATATACACGAAAGAATAAACAATAGGCCCCCTAGGAGTATTACACCTAAAAATGCCGGTCTAAGGAGTTTCATTGGGCAATAAAGGCCTCAGTCCAGGGGGATAGAGGCGGAACATCATCGGAATCCAGGATTTCGTACCATTTCCTGTCCGTCAAACGATCATCTATGGGCCAAAGGAATTCATAGTGGGAATAAACACCGCCCTTTGCAATCCGGAGGCTGCCTTCGACGGGGACTATGGCGTATATTTCAAAGATGCGGCCCGTAGCCCCCTCTAATACGTATCCATTCGGGTCCGTAGCTACATCGGCGACAAGGGCTGCGGGGTTTTCCGCTACTGCGGAGATATGATCAATTCCTTCATCCCTAAGGGCTTCGAGCCAGAAATGCTCTAGATGTCCGCCATAGGAACGAATTAAATCATATTCGTCATCGGTAAGGGATACGCCGGACAATTCCTTCTCCGAGATAGTTTTCAAACTAAGGGCTAGCTGCTCCAGCCTTTCCAGGCTATCTTTGTCCCTGTCCTGTAAAAGCCCCCGGGATGACAGGCCCTCCCGAGTCATGTTTACAAGGGCGGAAAGTCTTGCGTAAAACTCCGGATTTGGTTCTACATAACCCCGATCATCCACACCCGTCATGCCGCCGCCCATTTCGGCATAAACCTGTTTTGCGTAGAGTATTGTATCGTGTTTAAGCTCCGTCCAACTAGATAGAAACGTGTTAAGCTCTTTACGAATCCATGCTTTATTTTGCATAAAGGATGGGAAATCTTCGCCCCTTTCATAGGCTAGGGTATTTAGTGTAAAAAGCCAGCTCCAATAAAGGTTTTGGGTCCAGGTTTCTTCGTCCAAATCTTTAATATATTTTTGTAATTTGTCCATGTTTTCAGAGTATCCTCTATATTTCGTTTCGCCTAGGTCCCGTAAAATAGTATAGGCTTCTTTAGAACCCAGGGCCGCCGGTATATCTAAAGCCTTAGGCAGCATCCTCTTTTCGCCTAAATCATTTTCCTTTACCTCGCGATAGATAAGCCTTTGGAATATAGAAGCATCTAATGTAAACCGCTGGCCCATAAAACGAAAGCCCTTGATGTCTCCTTCACGGTCCGGCTGTATGTCTTCATCGAATATTGGTATTGAGTTCAGCCTTGGGGGTTCAAGGGCCATGATGGATTCTAAAAATACATTCCATTTGTCCGAATCCTCGGCCAATTCCCTAAGGTCTAATTCATTTCCGTAGGTTTTCTCTAAAACATCGTGATATTGGGGGTAGGACAGGTCGTCACTTTTACCTACAAAAAAACAGGTGGGTTCGTATATTCTATCCCATTTTATAGTGTTATCATCCTGGCTTAGGGCTAGGGTTATTAAAACTGCAGATCGGGTTTCGTCTTCGCTTTTCAGCCGGAAGGTCATCCTTCCATACCACATCATGGCCTTAAAATAGTCACTAAGGCCCTCGTCCTTGTCGTAATGGCCCCGGGGCACATACTGGGAATAATCCTCTAAGGGCATATCCAAAATATCAGCCCCTTGTCCTATGTTCATAAGGGGCGAAATTTCGATGGCCTCATAGTCTCGTATGAGCCCTAGTTCTTTGTTTACTTCCTCTGCAATTTCTTCGGGTACAGTTACATCAAGGCCTAATAGCTTTCCCGCTACGATAAAGAAACCTAGGTTTCTTTTGGCTGCGTCCTCCCAATTGGTGCCCTTGAGCACGTTGTATTGTTTATTTGTTTCCGTCAGCATGGCTTCGGTAAGGTTTTTTAGCTCCGGTGCCAGCTCTTCCTTTTCAATGACCCGTAACAGGTGGCTGAAAAATAAATGATAGTTATGCAGCATAGAATCCGTGGTGATAAAGCTGGGCAAAGGTTCATAGGAGTTGAATTCGTACAGAAGAAAAAATTCCCGGTGCGTATCCGGTGTTACAACAAAACCATTTTCTATAAGAAGCCTTTCCGCCTCCGGAGAAAATTCGAAGCTGTCGCGATTAATAACATTATTTAGTCCCGGTTGAATTTCATAAGGCGTTATGTCCGGCGAATAATCCACCGCCGGCTTGTTATAGGCTGCAAAACCTGTGGTTATGGCCAAGGGCGGAATAATAACCTTTGCATTCTGTATTAAATCCCCTAATTCCGGATCCTTTTGTTTTAAGGCCTCGGAGCCAGGACCTCTATTGCAACTGGATACGGATGAAAGGAGTAGGGTTATACACAGTATCCATAACAAAATTTTAAATTTTCCTTTCATGATAGACCCTCCTTCCTAAATTTTGTTTCGTGAAGGGATGCCTTCACGATTTTACATTATCCCATGTAAAGCCAAAAGGGACATATATGATACCCATATAATTGTATCACGACAGATTAAAAAATATCAGTCAACGGGATTAAAAATTTCACAGATAGGGATGTAGCTGCGACTTAAAGGCTTTTAAAATGTGCTATAATTAATGGTAGTTTATCATTAAGTGTTATTAAAAAAAGGGAGGCGGTCATTTTGAAGATTGCTTTAGCACAGATAAAGCTAGGGGAGGATATGGATCAAAATTTAGAGAAATCCCTAGGTTTGATCGAAAGCGCTGCGGAAAATGGAGCAGGGCTTATCTGTTTTCCAGAGCTGCAGTTAAGCCCGTTTTTTCCGCAATACGAAGGTTTAGATGCATCGAAATATCTACTTTCTATTGACGATTATAGGATCAAAAGGATGCAGGATAAGTGCAAAGAATTTGGTATAATCGCAGTACCTAATATATATCTTAAAGAGAATGGAAAGCACTACGATGCATCGCTAATCATTGACGCTGCGGGCGAAATAGCCGGTATATCAAAAATGGTACATATTATGCGATGCCACCAGTTCTACGAACAGGATTATTATCACCCCTCGGATACAGGTTTTAAGGTATATGATACGGCTATTGGGAAAATAGGCATCATAGTATGTTTTGACAGGCATATACCCGAAAGCTATAGAATCTGCGCTTTGCAGGGGGCGGATCTTATTATAATCCCCACGGCAAATGTTAAGACTGAGCCCCTGGAAATGTTCGAGTGGGAGATAAGGGTTCCAGCCATGCAAAACAGCGTATTTATAGCGATGTGTAACAGGGTCGGAAAGGAAGGGGACATGGATTTCGCAGGGGAATCCATAGTAGTTGACCCCGACGGAGATGTAGTCGTTAAGGCCGACGATAAAGAACAGTTAATTTATGCTGACATTGATATAAAAAAGGCTGCAGTATCCAGGGGGAAAAGGGCCTACCTTAGCTTAAGAAGGCCGGAAGTCTATTCAAAAATTTGTAGTGCCTCGGAATAGGAAAAGATGTCGGCGTGTTTAATTCAGCCCAGCTTGTGAAATGGTGGCGTGAGGACATAATGCGTGGCAGGGGTTATGAGTGTATTATAAATTTAATAAAAAAAGTAAAGGGGATTTTAAAATGGATCAATTGTTCAAATTTGATAAAATGATAACTCCAACTATTATCAAAATAGTATTTTTTATAGGTACTGCTTTATTCGTAATAGTGGGAATAGGTATAATGGTAATAAAATTACCTATGGCATTCTTACTAGGACTTTTAGTAATGGCGGGGGGAATCCTCATAACGAGGATTTATTGTGAGGTGTTAATAGTTATTTTCAAGATTCTAACTTCTTTACAAAACATCGAAGAACAGATTACGGGAACTGATAGGGGAAATGAGCTTAATATGGAGTTGTAGGATCAATGCGCAATTTATATATAAAGTGTTAATAATATTACTTTACTTGTCATTTAAGAGGGCGAAGCCCGAAGAATCTTCTTGGAGGTAGACATAAGATCCTTCGCTACGCTCAGGATGACACGCTGGCGCTACGCTCAGGAT
>CAZDSH010000044.1:0-12577 GCA_964508195.1 uncultured Clostridiaceae bacterium | reverse complement strand
TCATAAAAAGGCAGCGCAAAAGTATCATAAAAATGACACAAAAACGGCACAAAAGTAATATTTAATTTATAAAAAGGGGGGGTAAACCAATGGGCGATCTGCGCAACTGTAGAAGATGCGGAAAATTATTCGTGTATACCGGCAATCCATATTGTAGGCAATGCCTAGACGAGGACGAGGCAATCTTTTTAAAAGTTAAGGATTACATAGAAAAGCATCCTAGGTGCACTACTATGGACGTATCAAATGCCCTAAACGTTCCTACGGACAAGATATTACAGTTTTTAAGGGAGGGTAAGCTAGAGCTTAGCAAGGAAAACGTAAATATGTTTCTAGCCTGCGAGAGGTGCGGCAAATCAATATTCACCGGCCGGTACTGTAAGGAATGTGCTAGGGAGATGGAAAGGGGATTCACAAAGGGCCTAAGACCCACTAAACCGGGTTCGGAAAGAATGCCCAGTAAGATGTATACCGCGAATAGACGGAAAAAAGATTAAAGGGTATCAATATTTATAAGGATAATGCCGATACTATGTATAGGGAAGTATGTTAGATGGGGGATGAGTTTATGAAGATTAATGGGGGACCGGAGAAGGTATTAGGCCTTTATAATAAGCAGAGCATAAAGCCTTCGAAGGCTGATAGGGCCCGGGGGCCGGAAGGGACTAAGGGCCGGGATAGGATTGAGCTATCCCTGGAGGCGAAGGATTTTCAGGTAGCTTTAAAGGCCCTGGCTGATACGCCGGATATAAGGGGAGAGAAAGTAGCCCGGCTAAAGTCTTTAATAGATACGGGCAGGTACAACGTAGACGCCGATGAAGTGGCGGATAGCATATTAGACGGCATTATTCTGGACAAAAAAGTTTAAAATTTTTTTTAATTTAAATACTGGGGTTGAACGAAATGGACGGACTTTGGGAAGGGTTGGCTGAAATATTAGAAAAAGAAAATGTCCTATATAGGGATATATTAGAGCTGTCTAGGCATAAGACCGGCATAATCGTAAAGGGCAAAGTCTCGGAATTAGAACAGCTTATGAAGGTAGAACGGGATATGATCCTTAAAGCCGGGGAGCTGGAACAGCGGCGAATAGACGAGATAAATAGGCTGGCCCGACATTTTAATATGCCCCGGGATGAGTTCAATATAACTGCTGCAATAGAGCGTACTAGTAACGATGATATAGGCAAAAGGCTCATGGTTTTTAGGGATGAGATATCCGCATCCCTTAGGGAGCTAAAGGAGGTAAACGATTTAAACGGCGAGCTTATAGAGAAGTCCTTAGAATATATAGATTTTTCTATTAACCTCGTAGCAAGCCACGATGCGGATATTACCTACGACGGGAAAAAGGGTAAGGATAAGGGCAAGGGCGGCAACTTTTTTGATCAAAAAGTATAGGCAGAGGTGGGGTTTGTATGAGTACTTTCGGCGGGTTAAATATCGTAGTAAAGGGCTTATTCGCCCAACAAAGGGCCCTGGACGTCACGGGGCACAATATTGCCAACGTGAACACCGACGGCTATTCAAGGCAAAGGGCCGTGATGGAGACCGCAAGGCCGATGGAGGTTTTAGGCGGCCGGGGTATGCTAGGTAGTGGCGCTTTGGTGCAGCAGATCCAAGGCCTGCGGAACGAATTTTTAGATATTAAATTTTGGGGCGAGAATACGATACTAGGCGAATGGAGTACCAAAAGCCAGCTATTAGGCGATGTGGAGATGGTGTTCAACGAGCCCTCCGAAGCGGGGCTTAATACCGTAATAGACAGGTTCTTTGCAGCGTTGCAGGATTTAAGTAACGGCGAACGTGCCTCGGACCTAACGGTAAGGGAGACGGTGCGACAGGCGGCTATAGCCTTTACGAACAACCTTAATAAAATGGCGATTCAATTTGAAAAGATTCAAACCGATGCAGACTTTGCCATAGAAACAAGGGTCAGCGATATTAACTCCTACGCACGGCAGATAAGCGAGCTAAATGGTCAGATAATGAAATACGAGCTGGATGGATCCAATGCGAACGATCTGCGGGATAAAAGGAATTTGTTAATAGACAAATTGTCCTCCATAGTGGACCTTAAGACCTTTGAGGACGCCGATGGGCGGTTTCGCGTTAACATAGGAGGTAGGCTCCTCGTTAACCATACAAATTATAACCAGTTAACCCTTGTAGAAAGGGGCGAGGAGTATAACGGCGTGGAGATTGAGAAGAAAAATGACGTCGATGCCGATGGACTCCATGAGATATTATGGGAGGATGGCTGCGAGTTTTCGCCTAGGGGCGGCGAGCTTAGAGGGCTTTTAGATATAAGGGATAGCGCCGGGATCGACGGGATCTATAGGGGTGTGCCTTATTATATGGAACAGCTTAACTATTTTGCTAGAACCTTTGCGAAGGCCATAAACGATATACACGTCACGGCCTATGGGCTTAAAGGTGGATACGAGGAAGATGGCGGCGACCAGGTACTTTTCTTTACTGATAATATAGAAATACCTTCCTATACAACCGATGGGGACGGCGTAAGAAAGGTCCGAGATGATCTTAATATTACCGCCAAAAATATTACTATTTCCAAGGAAATATTCGAAGATCTAAACAATATCGCGGTGGCATCAAGCTATGAAACCGTGCCCGGGGATGCATCTAAAGGCCTTGAGATGGCGAATTTAAGGCATGGAAAAGTATTCCCGGAATACGGTACGCCGGAGGATTTTTCTAAATCCGTAATAGCGGCCCTAGGCGTAGACCGGCAGGAGGCTATAAGGATGGAGGATAACCAAAGTGTGCTGGTGGATCAGACGAATATCCTTAGGATGTCCGTATCAAACGTATCTATAGATGAAGAGATGTCCAATATGATAAGGTTTCAGCATAGTTACAACGCCGCAGCAAGGCTTATAACGGCCATGGACGAGATGTTGGAGATGATGGTAAACAGGATGGGTCTTGTAGGTAGATAAAATAATAGTCCCATGGGCTTCAAACAGCGATTTTTAAAGCTATGGCGGCGACACATCGGCGCGGGGCGCGGCCGGATAGTACACTAATATAAGGGGTGCCCGGCGTGGCATACCGGCCTAGGCAAAAAGGGCATAAACAGAAGGGGGTCTTAGTATGAGGGTTACGAACAACATGATTATAAGCAATATAATGAGGGATCTGAATTCTAATCTAAGGCGTTTAGAAAAGGTGAACAGAAATATGGGAAGCGGCAAAAAATTCAGCCTGCCTTCGGATGACCCCGTAGGCGTCGCCCGTAGCCTTAAACTGCGGACTGATCTCAATGAAGGCTCGCAGTTAAAACGGAACGCCGAGGATAGCCTATCCTGGATAGAAACCACGGAGACAGCCCTTATGCAGATAAAGGAAGTATTGCAAAGGGTCAGGGAGCTGGCGGTACAAGGCGCCAACGGTGTCCTCGTGCCCGAGGACAGTCAAAAGATTGCCGAAGAAGCTACACAGTTACGGGATCACCTCGTCTCCATCGGTAACGGCACATACATGGGCAAATACATATTCGCGGGCTACAAGACCGATACGGCGCCGATAGAACTTGACGATGAAGGTGCCCTCGTATATAAAGGGGACGACGGACAGATCAGGTACCAGGTAGGGATAGAGGATATACTACAGGCGAATTTTATCGCGCCGGAGATATTCCAAACGGGTAGCAATGACCTCCTTAGGGATATGCAAGGTTTTATAGATTATTTAAGCGAAGGGGATTTCAATGCCGTAGGGGATATGTTAGAGGATTTTGATATCCATATAGAAAACATATTGGGCAAAGTGGCCGAAGTCGGCGCAAAGTCCAATAGGATGGAGCTCGTGGTAAACCGTCTCGGGGACGAAAAGCTGAACTTTACGTCGCTTTTGTCTAAGACCGAGGACGTGGATATGGCGGAGGTTATTATACAGCTTAAGAGCGAGGAGAACGTATACATGGCGGCATTGGCCGGCGGTGCGAGGATCATTCAACCCACTTTGGTGGACTTTTTAAGGTAATATAGGGTAAGGTGATACATCATGCGTCTAGAAATAAATACGCAACTGGCAAAGGTGGGCATCAACCGTACTGATGCCCTTATTAGTATAGAAAGCCAAAGGCCCGTAGTTGAAGCGAAGTATAGGCCACCTAGCATGGATATCAATATAGAACACGCTAAAATAGCCGTCGATCAGACACAATGCTTTAACGAAATAGGATACAAAAAGCCCGATACCTTAGCAGCGGACTTAGCTAAACGGTTCCAAAGGGACGGGTTAAATGGTATCGCGGCGGTGGCGCAAAAAGGTGATGTACTGGCCAAGGTCAACAAAAACCCTAAGGCGATACCGGATCTGGCGAAGTATGCACTACGTGAAACGGTTGATTTCACCGTGGAGGCACTGCCAAAAAGCCGGCCGGGGGTCAGTATTGATCAAGGCACAATAAATATAAATTGGGACATGGGGCATATAGAGTTTCGGGCGCTTTTAAACAAACCAAAAATCCATGCTACAAGGGCTAGCATAGAGGTCTATTTATTACAAAAACCTGATATTGAGATAACCTACAGGGGCAAAGCTATTGATATAACTGTCTGATACAAGGCGGGGAGGGGAACCGGTTATGAAACTTAGTACAAAGTATTTCGGCGAGCTGGAGTACAAAGCCGAGGACCTGTTACATTTTTCTAAGGGGCTTTTAGGGTTTGAGGACTGCAATGATTTTATACTTATAGAGAACACCGATAGCGGCGGCGTGTTCAAATGGCTACAGTCGGTAAACCAGCCGGAGCTGGCCTTCGTAGTGATGAACCCTTTTTTTGTTGTACCCGATTACGAGTTTGATATACCAAAGAGTACCGTAAAAATGTTACAGCTTGAAAAGCCCGCAGATGCAAAGGTACTGTCGGTGGTAAAGATACCCGATGACTTAGATAAGATGACCGTTAACCTTAGGGCACCGATAGTGATAAATACCCTTAACAAATATGCAGCCCAAATAGTGCTAGAGGACGAAAAGTATAGCCTAAGGCATCCGGTAGCTTCGTCTATGCAGCATGCGGGCTAGGAGGGCGGATAAAATATGCTTGTTCTGACCCGTAAAAAGGACGAGAGCGTAGTGATCGGGGAGGATATAGTAATAACGGTTACGGATATAGAGGAGGGCAGGGTAAAGCTCGGCATTTCCGCACCCTCGGATATAAGTATACATAGGCATGAAGTGTACGAGGCTATACAGAGGGAAAATATTGAATCCGCAGTAAAAAGACAGATATCCATGAAGGACCTCGAGGCCCTTTTAAAAAAGGACTAGCGAATGTGATACGGGGACGTTTTATTTGCCACCGGAATGTGGCAAACAAAACGTCCCCTTGCCATATTCCGGTTTCGTATGTGGGGTGTGTTTTTTTTAGGGGAGGGGCTAAAGTTTAGCGAGGGTTTGAACGATAATATAAATAAGGGAGAAGGTTTTGTGTGTATGATGCCGCGGCCGGGTATATAAATACAAAATCCTTCTTCATAAAAATAACACGGCAAGGATGCCAATAAAGAAATAAAAAAATTCAAGGAGGAATAAAAAATGAGAATTAACAACAACGTCATGGCCATGAACACGCATAGACAACTAGGCATAAACACCGCAGCGGGGGCCAAGTCTTTAGAAAAGCTGTCATCGGGCTATAGGATCAACCGCGCCGGGGACGACGCCGCGGGCCTTGCAATATCCGAAAAGATGCGTGGCCAAATAAGGGGCCTTAACATGGCCTCAAGGAACGCCCAGGATGGTATAAGCTTAATCCAGACCGCTGAGGGTGCCCTGGCCGAGACCCATAACATGCTCCAAAGGATGCGTGAGCTGGCGGTACAGGCAAATAACGGTACCAACACGGAAGATGACCTGGCAGAGCTACAAAAAGAGATTGATCAGCTAAACGAGGAGATAACGAGGATAGCGGAGAAAACGGAGTTTAACACGAAGACGCTTTTAGACGGTTCCCTAGGCGTTAGAGCAAAGGCGGAGTATGATGAGGATGGGGGTCCGGATAATCTAGTCGCAAAACTTCAGGCTGAAGGCGTCATCATAGACGTTTACGGTGTAAAAGAGGGTACGGAATTTGAATTTGCGTTTGAGGATGAAGATAATACTCTCACCGTCACAGTAGAGGGCGTAGAGGGCCTGACCCAAACCATAGATGTTAGCGGTGTGGAAAAGGGAGACGTAATAGATTTTACTGCCTTCGGCATAAAATTTACCTTAACTGATGATGTTGCTTTTGATGAGTTGTTTGACGGAAATTTCGACACCATCACAACAGAAGGTACCCAGACTAAGTTTCAAATTGGCCCCAACAAGGATACTTTACTCAACATAGGCATAGAGGACATGAGGGCCGAGGCCCTAGGCTCCGATATAGTGGACGTAGCAAAGGGCGAGTTTGATACAAATATTGACGCGATAGATGATGCCGTCGCAAAGGTATCCTCCCAAAGGGCGCAGTTAGGTGCATGGCAAAACCGTCTCGAGTACACTATAAAGAACCTCGATGCATCCTCGGAGAACCTCCAGGCATCAGAAGCGAGGATCCGTGACCTTGACATGGCCGAAGAGATGATGGAGTTCACGAAGAACAACATACTACAGCAGGCTGCAACAGCGATGCTTGCCCAGGCTAATATGATGCCCCAAAGCGTACTCCAGCTTTTAGGCTAATTAAACCTATACGCACAATGAAAGCCGGCCCTAAGGCCGGCTTTTCTTACATGTATTCTATAGATTGGAAGGTGCTCCCGTATTAAATTAACGTCGATGCCGCGCACCCATGCAAAGGATGCCGGTATTATCGACTATTACGACGATACGCGCAAACGCAAGGGGCTGTATACCCCGCATTATTTGAAACTATTCCAAGGAGTTGAAAAGGGTATGAAAATAAATCCGATAAATAGTGCCGTCAACGGCATACTACCCGGTACGGGAGTTAAAAATACGAAAAAAGCCGCTACCGGGAATGTCATACCAAAGGATATCTACATGCCCGCTGGGAAGGGCACAAAGAAAATGATCACATACAAAAGGCCCGTACCCGCGGGGATCGATAGAGAAAAGATAGAAAGCCTAAAGGCCGAAAGCGAAAGAGTCTATGGGCACCTGCGCCGGCTCGTGGAAAAGCTATTAAAGGAACAGGGCAGAAAATATAACCTAGCCCTTTCAAAGTACGACGACGATGATGAAATGGTGCCGGTTACCGACGAGATGCGCCTTGAGGCCCGGGCACTTATCGCCGACGGCGGCGAGCTTTGTGCCGAAAAGGTGAGCGACCGTATTGTGGATTTCGCAAAGGCTATATCCGGCGGCGACAAAGAAAAACTAAACACTTTAAAGGGTGCTATAGTAAAGGGCTTTAAAGAAGCGGAAAGGATCCTCGGCGGGCTACCGGACATATCAAAAAATACCTATGACCTAGTAATGCAAAAACTCGATGCATGGGAAGGGGAATAAAGGTTTATAAAGCACTATGGAGCTAAAGCATACCGGATATTATGACGATATATCTATATAGACCAGGCTTTTCAAGCACAAAATAGCGGGGGTGATATGGTGAAGGTTAAGGGAGTGAGTGCTGTACCACAAAGGGCTATAAGGCCTACGGATATGGACAGGCGTGAGACCGATAACGGACCGGATATGGAAAAGGATACAAAGGTTACGAAAACCGGCGGCACCGTATCGGGTATTCAACCTGAAAATGAAGGCCAGTCGTCTATATCCATCGGCGAACAGCACCTTATAGAAGTTATAGAAAAGGCGAACAAGGATCTAAGGGGTGCCGATAAACGGTTCGAGTTTTCTATCCATGAGGGCACAAAGGAGATAATGGTAAAGGTAATAGACGACGAAACCGGCGACATAATAAGGGAAATACCGCCGGAGAAGATACTCGATATGGTAGCGAAGATGTGGGAGCTGGCGGGGCTTTTAGTCGATAGGAAGATATAGTGGGATGTGGGATGTGGGAAGTGGGATGTGGGAAGTGGGAAGTGAGAAGTGGGAAGTGGGAAGTGGGATGTGGGAAGTGGGAAGTGGGAAGTGGGAAGTGGGAAGTGGGATGTGGGAAGTGGGATGTGGGAAGTGGGAAGTGGGAAGTGGGATGTGGGATGTGGGATGTGGGATGTGGGATGTGGGAAGTGAGATGTGGGAAGTGAGATGTGGGAAGTGAGATGTGGGAAGGGGTGGACATGTATGAACGGTCCCATAAGAATAGGCGGTATAGCCTCGGGCCTTGATACGGAGCTTTTGGTCAGGGATATGATGAGGATAGAAAGGATGAAGGCCGATAAGCTGTACCAAAGCCGGCAGACGTTAGAATGGCAGCGGGAGGATTATAGAAATATCAACTCCCTTATGCTCAGCTTTAAAAATCTCGTATTCGATATGAAACTTCAGGGGACTTATATAAAAAACAGCGCTATATTGAGCAATGATTCCATAGCCGAAGTTACCGCCGGCGTAACGGCTCTAGAGGGTAGCTATACCCTTAGGGTTAATGCTTTGGCAAAGCAGGCGCTTACGCAAAGTGCCGGCGGTTTATCCAGGGGCCTTACCGGGGATGCGTTAGGGGATACAATCAATATAAGCGAGGACAATAACGAATTTATAATAAACCTTGGAGGCGTAGAAAAGACTATAACCATAGATGAGGGTGAGTACGAAATAGCAGACCTTGCGGCTAAGCTGCAGGACCAGATTGATGCCGCCTTCGGAAGGGACTGGATAAAGGTAGAGACCACCGAGGACGGCGGGCTTAAGTTTTCGCCGGAGAGTATCGCCGCCGATGGGGAGGCCGAGGAATACAAACCCCAGATAATCCTTAAAAGCGGCAAAGAAAACGATGCCCTAGAAACCTTAGGGTTTAAAGACGGCGATGCCCTCAAAGTTAATATTAACGCGTCCTTAAGGGATACGGCGGCAAAGTTTATCAAAAATCCCTTCGAGGAAGGTAACGGGCTTATTGAGTTTAAGATAAACGGCCACACATTTTCCTATGATTTTAGCGAGGATGGTGCCGACAAGGATAAATCCCTTTCGGATATAATAAAGGATATAAACAAAAACAAAGATGCCAAGGCTAACGCCTATTACGATACTATGACGGATAAAATCGTAATAAAGTCTAAGGATTTCGGTACCGGCGCGAAGGTTTCTATAGAAAATGTAACGGGTAACTTGTTCGGCGCCGAAGGCGCACTCCAGATAGGCAGCGCCAACGATGGCGAAGCGGTTACGGTCTACGGCGAGAATGCGCAGATCGAGTTAAACGGCCTTTTAGTACAAAGCTCCGGTAATAAGTTCACATTAGAGGGACTTAACTTTAACCTTAAGGAGGTCTCAGGGGAAACAGTCACCATAAACGTGTCAAAGGATACCCAGGAGGCCTTTGACAGCATAAAAAATTTCGTCGACGAGTACAACGCCCTTATAGAAGAAATAAACGGTAAACTATACGAAGAAAGGTTTAGAAGTTATGCACCCTTAACATCCGAACAAAAAGAAACTATGAGCGATAAGGAAATAGAGCTCTGGGAGGAGAAGGCAAGGAGCGGGCTTTTGCGTAATGATGCAGTCCTTAACTTTATAGCCACTAATATGCGGACTGTACTGTATCAACAGGTAAAGGGTACGGGTTCGGCATATAATACATTAAGTTCAATAGGCATAACGACGGGGGATTATAAGGAACTAGGTAAGCTGCATTTAAACGAGACCAAGCTAAAAAAAGCCCTTGAGGACGATTTAGACGGCGTTATGAACCTCTTTAGCCAAACCAGTGATACCGACGATGAAAAGGGTATTGCCGTGGCGTTGTATGATGCGGTTAACGGCGGTATCGACCGGTTATCGGAGAAGGCAGGCAGCGCCACGAGCTTTATACTCTACGATGATAGCTATATAGGTAAACAAATAAAGGATATGGACGATAGGATAGACAACATGGAAAGGTACCTTATAAGCGTAGAGGAACGGTACTGGAGACAGTTCGTCGCTATGGAAAAGGCATTAGAGCAGATGAACGCCCAAAGTATGTGGCTTTCACAACAGCTCATGTCCTTAGGGAATTGATTTGCAGGGAGATGATCACGATTGGCTATTATGAATCCATATCAAAGTTATAAACAAAACATCGTAACCACAGTAAGTCCCGAAGAACTGGTCGTGTTGATGTTTAAAGAATTAGAAAAAAACATAAAACGCGGCGGGATTTTCCTTGAGAAAGCCCATTACGAAAAGGCCAACGAAGCGTTATTGAAGGCCCAGGACATCGTAAATGAACTTATATTGTCCCTGGATATGGACGTGGAAATGTCCGGTCAGCTTTATGCCCTTTATGAATTTGTCCTAACCTGCCTTAAAGAGGCCAACATCAAAAAAGAGGATACCGGATTAAAGGACGCCCTTGCCATAGTAACGGGCCTAAGGGAGGCCTGGGAGGGTGCGCTTACGAATATAAGGCAAATAAAATATGGGAAGTAGGGAGGCTATACTTAAATGACTCACCTTTCGAACCTATTAAAGTATAGCGAACAGAAGCTAGAGAAACTGAAACAAATCAAAGGGGCTACTATAGAACAAAAAAAGGCCATTGATGACAATGATATTGATACGCTTAATTCCCTTATAGAAAAAAAACAAGTAGCGATAGATTTTATAAACAAATGCGATGATGCGTTCCAAAAAGAGTTAGAAAGCGTAAAAAGAAAATTGGGGGTTAAATCCTTCCAGGACATAACCGAAACCGACGGCGGTGCAGAAAAGAAAGCCCTTGTAGAGATCGTTCATAGTATAATAAAGACAATTAACGATACAAAGGCCCTGGAAAAGGACAATCATCGGCGGCTACTTGACGCTATGGACGAGGCGAAACAAAAGCTAAAGAAGGTACGAAAAGGTCAAAAAAGCGTCGCGATGTACGATAAGGGCATGGGGGGCATGGGCTCGGGCAGTTTTATAGACAAGAAGAAATAAGGCGTAAAACCCTAAGCCGGGTTGAGCCAGAATTCGGCCCGTGAACGTGAAATCCTATGCCCAGAACATAAAAAACTACGGGATGTATTCATAGGATCCGTGAAGTTCGTTCACGAAATATGTTATAATTAAATATGAAACCTATCCGGGTCTGTGGTTGAAAGTCGATGCTAATCGCAGGCGAAACGACCCACGTAAGCCGATAAAAATTAAACGTCGGTGAGCATGGTGCGGTTTAGATGTAAGTCCTGCCCGTTTAGGCTATGCCTTAACGGAGACGGGGGGTAGTGATGGCCTTTTTTAAAAAGAGGGCCGGAGCGAGACCTGCAGCAGGCGGGTGTGGGGGCAAAGACCAGGTCAGCCGGATAGGTTTCTACATATTTTTCGGCCTAAACTTAAAGCTACCATAAAAGTAATGATAATTGCCAGAATTCGACATAGAGTTATCCACAGCCTGTTAAGGTGTTATACACATCCCGGGATGCAGGAACAGGGGTTATTCACATACTTATCAACACTATCCACACTTTTTGTTTCCACAGCGGGTTATATACCATTCTCAATACACTTAACCTTAGACGCGGTTTAATGACGTTTTTCCAGTTTAAAAATCTCCAAAAACAAAAACCTTCGTCATTATATTTTCCGCCCAACAGTTTTAATTGGACGCATTTGGATATAAATATAATAGTAGACTATAATAAGCATAACATTGCGGCATTAGGTCTATATATCCAAGAATCTGGCACGGTACGACGCCTTTTTAAAGGGACATTATTTATGATGGGAGGAGCTGGATTTTATGCGTATTACGACAAGCGGAAAAAATATGGAGGTTACGGAGGCTCTAAGGGATACCATCGAAAGAAAACTGAGCAAGCTGGATAAATTCTTCCATAGGGATACCGAAATCCAAGTAACACTAAGCGTTGAAAAAAGCCGACATATAATAGAGGTTACGATACCCTTTAACGGCGTACTTATAAGGGCGGAGGAAAGCACGATGGATATGTATACATCTATAGACAAAGCCCTGGATAAACTGGAAAGGCAGATAAATAAGCATAAAACAAAATTAGAAAAAAGGTACCGGGGCAGCAAAATGATATTTGATAACGTACAGCCCGGTGAGGTTGAGAAGGACGACGGACCTAGGGTTGTCAGGACAAAAAGATTTCCTATGAAGCCGATGCCCGTGGAGGAGGCTATACTGCAGATGGAACTTCTAGGGCACAATTTCTTTATGTTTTCCAATGGCGATACCGATGAGGTGAACGTGATATATAAAAGGAAGGACGGTAACTACGGTTTAATAGAGCCCCTGTTTTAAATGCAATAAAGGGGAGCATATAAGGTGGTGACGGAATAAAAAGGATGCCGTTACCATCTTTATTTTTGTTGGCAAAATAAAGGAATTAATGGCTTTAAGTCGAATCTATAAGTATAATGCTGCTTGCCGCATACTAGGGACTTTTTTATCACATATATTAAGAAAATCTATATATAAAGTGTTAATAATATTACTTTACTTGTCATTTAAGAGGGCGAAGCCCGAAGAATCCT
>CAZDSH010000043.1:0-12692 GCA_964508195.1 uncultured Clostridiaceae bacterium | reverse complement strand
TAATGGCGACCCGGAAGGGACTCGAACCCTCGACCTCCAGCGTGACAGGCTGGCATTCTAACCAATCTGAACTACCGGGCCGCGTTTTGGTGGGCCTTCAGGGATTCGAACCCCGGACCGACCGGTTATGAGCCGGTTGCTCTGCCAACTGAGCTAAAGGCCCCGAAACACGTGACACAAACAATAATATACAATAAATAATTGGATCTGTCAAGGAGACAAAAAATATTTTTCCGGTATATTATTAAATTATCCATTTTCAAGGTGTTACCCGGGCTACCTGGTCTACGCCGCTATAAATCAAGATTCCACGGCATAAAATACTTGTGCACGATACATAGGAAATTATATATAAACGATGAATAGGATTATAAAATAAATTTAGTAATTTTTATTTATTTTTCATGTAGAAAAAAACCTTCATGGGTGTTAAGTTATATTTTTGTGGCATTATAATCTGTTCAGTACTTCCTACGAATAAAACGCCGTTATCCGTTAAGATCTTGCTCAATTTCTGGTATATCAACTGTTTCGCCTGTTCAGTAAAATATATAAGTACGTTCCGGCATAGAATTAGATCACATCGATTGGGGAAATCATCCCTAAGTAAGTCCAGTCTTTTAAAGTCCACCTTTCTTTTTATGGTATCGTCAATTTTGTAGCCGTTGTTACACCGCTGAAAAAATTTCTTTTTTTGTTCAGCGGTTAAATTTTTAAGGCTATTTTCTTTATAAACTCCTACCTTCGCCTTTTCTATAGCCCCTTCATCTATATCCGTCGCAAAAACCCTTACCCCTTCTAGCTTGGGATACTGAGAGAATAGCATCACCAAGGAATAGGGCTCCTCGCCGGTGGAGCATGCACAGCTCCATACCCTTATACTCCCCTGGGCCTTTATATTTTCAATTAACAATGGCACAATCTCCTTCTGCAATACGTCCCATTGTTTAGGATTTCTGAAAAATTCCGATACATTTATCGTTATATAATTTAAAAATTCATCATGTAACTGCTGATCTTTATCAATACCCCTATAATAATCCGTGAGCTTATTAAAACCTTTCCTAGTAGCTAGCGCTTTTATCCTTCTTTTCATCTGTTTTTCCTTGTAAAGGGACAAATCGATACCGGTCTTTTTTAAGATTAAAGCTTTGAATAAGTCATAATCGCCCATTTTTTCCCCCTTTATGCGCTTTGCAGTAAGTAATATGATACATTTTATCATATATTTAGATTAAAAAAAACCGTGACACCTAAGTATCACGGTAAAAGAATGTAAAGGGGGTCTCAATGTATTTTGTGAGGTCATTTATATTTTTGCCCTTATAACAGAAAATATACATAAAATTAAAAAAATAACGAAAAAATATAAGTGTGCATTTTTTTCATACAATGCACACTTATTATAACCTGTATTGGTAATTGAAAGCTTTCATCCCCTTATTTCGTTTTAAAGATTAGCTACCTTCACCGGCTCATCGAATAGTCCCCTTTTTATTTCCGTAGCCGTTATATGTTCCGCTTTGAACATTTCAGTAAGATAATTACATGCATCCCAAGGGTTTACGTTGTCACCGCAGGTGAATATATCAACCGCAGCGTATCCCAGCTCCGGCCAGGTATGAATAGTCAGATGGGATTCTGATATAACTACGACGCCGCTTACGCCCTGTGGGCTAAATTTATGAAACGCTGCTTCTCTGACTTCAGCTCCGGCTACAATAGAAGCCTCAATCATCACTTTTTCAATATAATCCTGATCATTTAAAATAACATTATCACAACCATAGATCTCCGCCAGTATGTGGCGTCCCAATACAATCATAATATCATTCCCCCTTTTACGCAATCTTTTAATTTTCATTTAACACATAAAATTCTAACAGAATATCTAAAAAAGTCAATACTTAAAATGCTGTTAAACACCATTAACCCCGATTATTCACTACCAGGCTTCATTTTCATTAAAAGTTATGGTTTTATTGCCCTATACTCTGTTTTTGTAATACAATATATCCAACCCGCTATTTAAAATTGGTTTTACCGACATATTAAATGCCCCTTTAAAGGGGCATTTAATCCTACTCGTCTTTTTCTTTGTTTTCTTTAAATATATCCCCTACTAGCTCGCCGATAGTGATTGGTTGCTCCTCCTCATTGAGGGGTTGTTGGGGCCTAGTTCTGCCCTTATTCTCCTCCCTTGTAGGTCTTTCCATTGTTTCTTTGATACTAAGGCTAACCCTTCTATCCTTAGGCCTTAGATCTAATACCTTCACCTTTACTTCCTGTCCTTCTTCTAAAACGTCCTGGGGCTTATCAACGTGCTCATAGGCTATTTGGGATATGTGGACTAACCCCTCTACCCCGGGTTCTAATTCTACGAAGGCGCCAAAATCCACAAGCCTTACAACTTTACCGGATATTATATCCCCCGCCGCGAACCTATCTTCTATATTGTCCCAGGGATGGGGCATAATCTGTTTAATGCTTAGAGAAATTCTTTCCCTTTCCCGTTCAACCCCGAGGACGAGAACTTCAATGTTTTGGCCCGTTTCCAACACCTCTGAAGGATGTCCTATGCGGTGCCATGATATCTCTGAAATGTGTACAAGGCCATCAATACCGCCTACATCTACGAAGGCGCCAAAGCCTGTTAATCTTTTTACTTCTCCCTCTATACGATCCCCTGCCTTAAGGGTGGATAGTACTTCTTTCTTTTTCCTTTCCCTCTCGGCCTGTAGCAACGCCTTACGTGAAAATATAACCTTTCCTTTGCTTCTATTAAACTCAATAACCTTCATAGATAATTCCTGTCCTACGAAATCCTGTAACACTTCTACATAACCGATATCCACATGGGAGGCGGGCACAAAACCTTTGATCCCTTCGGCGATCGCAATAAGGCCTGCATTTACCTCTTCTAATATTTTAGCATCGACGGGTTCTCCTGTTTCGTGTTTATCTTTAAGGAGTTTCCATGCCTTTTCTATATCAACTTTCTTCTTAGAAAGGGACACACTTCCTTCTTTTTCGTCTATTTTTCTGACGAACACCTCTATTTCATCGCCAACCTGGACTACGTCGGATGGTTCTAAAGCCGGATCGTTGGACAATTCCTCCTTGGTTATTATCCCATCGGCTTTGTAACCTATATTTACTATTACCTCTTTGTCCCCTACTTGCATTACGGTGCCTTTAACCACTTTACCGGGTCTTATTGTAATGATGCTGTCCTCTATACCCTCTATCATAGCTTCCTTATCGGTGATCTCGTCGGCATCCTCGGGCTCCTTCTCTACGGCTTCGGCAGCGTCTCCGGCTTCGAGTTCCTCCTTTGCAGCCTCGGCAATATCCCCGGCCCCGGGGGTATCCTCCGGCGCCTCGTCGTCAGCAGCGTCCTCAACCCCGGGGGCATCCTCCGGCGCTTCATCGTCAGTAGTATCCTCGACCCCGGGGGCATCCTCCGGCGCCTCGTCGTCAGTAGCATCCTCTACCCCGGGGGCATCCTCCGGAGCCTCGTCAGCATCCCCGGCCTCGGGTCTTTCCTCTATAGTTTCGGCCTTATCTTCTACCTCGGCCTCGGTATTTTCTATTTCAGTTTTTTCGTCATCCTGCATATTTTCCCGTTCCTGTTTCACGTTATCCAACTCCGTCATTTTGTCAATTACCTCCTTAATAATCCAATCTGGTGTTGAAGCACCTGCTGTTATCCCTAGAATTCCAACCCCCTTTATATGTTCAAGCGGCAATTCCTTAGCCGTCTCTATATGATAAGTAGCCTCACATTGTGCTTTACACAATCTATATAACTTTTGGGTATTTGAACTGTGCAACCCGCCTATTACTAGCATAGCGTCCACTTGTTTTGATAATTCCTTCGCCGCCTGTTGCCTTAGATAAGTAGCATTACATATCGTATTGAAGGATTCAACTTCGTCGCCCTTTTCTTCTAAGATAGGTTTCATAATATCCCATAATTCGAAGGGTATTGTGGTCTGGGCTACTACGCACAGTTTTTTATAATGTTTTAATTCTTCCGCATCCCCCGGGTTGTCCAGTATTATTGCGCTATAATCACACCATCCGTTTACGCCCTTAACTTCCGGATGCTTAGCATCCCCTACTATTATGATTTGATATCCCCTTGCGTAATATTCCTTTACTTTTTCCTGGATTTTACGTACGAAAGGGCAAGTTGCATCTATAAGCTCCACAACTTTATGGGCCGCCTCTCCATGGATTTCGGGGGGAACACCATGGGATCTTATAATAACTGTGCCGCCTTCGATTGCATTGAGGGACTCTATGGACATTACACCCCTTTTGTTCAGGCTCTCCACTACCTGGTTATTGTGTATCAAAGGTCCAAGGGTATAAGCCTTTGTATCCTTATCGGTGAACCTTTCGGCAATTTCCAATGCTTTTTTAACGCCATAGCAAACCCCTAGATGCTTAGCTGTTATTATTCGCAATGCCTCACCCTCCCCATAATTTAATCACGACGTTTCTATATCTCGGTCCTCTTTTAATAATTCAGAAACCTTAGCCATAAGTTCGTTGCTTATTCGCCTATGTTCCTTTATAGTGAGCCTTCTGCCATAGAACTCCTCTAGGTATACGGGCTCGCCTATACTAAACCTTATCCTACTGAATACCCTGTACTTTGATGATATTGCCATCGGTATTACCGGTACCCGGGCCCTTATAGCGATCATAGAAAGCCCCGGCTCGGCATCCATTAAAGCCTCACCCTTGTTCCTAGTACCCTCGGGAAACATCCCTAATATTTCTCCGTTTTTAAGTAGCCGTAGTGACGTTTTAACAGCGTTTATATCCCCTTCGCCTCGCCTTACGGGAACTGTTCCCACCTTAAGCAATACGTATCTAAAAAGTTTATTTTTAAAAAGTTCCGTCTTCGCCATAAATCTTATTTGCCTATTTGTAAAGCCGCCCATCACTACGGGGTCTAAAACGCACGTATGATTTGCATACACGATGCAGCCTCTGACGCTACTAAGGGAGATATCCCCCTTTACTTCCACTTTATAGAGCAACCTCAATAGTCCTTTACATATAAAGGCAGCTATTTTGTAAAACATATTCCCCTTCCCCCTATTATATCCATAAGCTCCTTTAACACCGTATCAACGCTTTTGCCTGTAGTGTCAATTATTATTGCATCTTCCGCTGCCCTTAGAGGTGAATATCCCCTTGTGCTGTCTATATGATCTCTCCTTTGAAGCTCCTTCATAACCTGTTCTAAGTGTGTACCCGGATTTGAATTAACAAGATCAGCATATCGCCTTTTTGCCCTTTCCTCTAAAGTAGCAGTAAGGAAAAACTTAAACCCTGCCTCCGGCAACACCGTAGTACCAATATCCCTGCCATCCATTACAATTGCATTATCCTTTGCTATCCGTTTTTGTAATGCGACGAGGTGATCGCGTACCCCCGGTATACTCGCAACCTCAGAAACTCTCCTATCGACGGCCGGTCCACGGATATCGTCGCTTACATCTTCACCGTTAAGAAGGGTCATACCGTTTTTAAATTCAATTTGCGATGCAATGGCTATACCCGTGATAGCGTTGGCATCCCCCCGGGGGACATTGTTTTTAATTACATTATAAGTAACAGCCCTATACATCGCCCCGGTATCTATATAACTTATATTAAGCCTTTTAGCCAAACCCTTTGCCACTGTACTTTTCCCCGAGCCTGCAGGTCCGTCAATAGCTATATGCAAATTCGTTTTCAACGGGATACCTCACTTTATTAAAACATTCAATTTTAAAGCCACCAGCATTATTGGTGGCTGTTTTTATCCATCTGAAAGATCCGGCCTTAATTTCTTAGCCCCCTTCAGATACACATGCTTGATTTTCCGATTTTTATCAACATTCACCAGTACAAGAACCCTTATACATCTTTCCAAGCTACCGTCTACGGGCATCTCCGCGACACACATCATCGGAATTTCGGCATATCCTGCGCGCCTTATACCCACCGCTGGATACTGTTTATCTAAATCCCGGGTACATGTAAATATCAAAAAAACGATGCTCTCCCTTTTGAGATTATTTCTCCGGATTATTCCTTCTAATAGCTCAATGGCCGCCCCTTCGATATCCGATGCCCTATTATTTTCCACTGTAATTGCGCCTCTTATAGCCGTCGTTGACATATATTCTCACCGTATATCATTATATATTACAATGCAAGTCTTCTCAACCTTTATTTTATCGTAATCCTTGATATCAGGTTTATTTTATTCGCGGCCCTCGTCCGTAGCCCCACCGGTGGCTGCATTACGTTGTCACTTACCTCTACCACATGCACCCATGCGCACCCTTTTTTATTCCTTGACGCATCCAACTCTAAAACGTCATTGTTCCTTACATGTACCCTAACGCCGCGGGTGTCAAGGCTTGCAATGGGTTCGCCGTTTAGCAACAGCTCTATCCCCGATAACGATGTACCGTTTTCGAGGCTCAAACATACGTAGCCTTCTTCCATAAGCATCCCCTCCGCCCTAAGGGATCTTCCCTCTAGCATCGTGGTATAATTTAAGAACATTCTTACAGAATCCTTTAACATGACTATTTGAAATACAACAAGGATCAATAAACCTAGCAAAACCGCCTTAAAAAGCAGCTTTTCTATCCTTTTATTATATTCCCTTACTGCATATCTCCTTCGTGATGACATTAAAAATCCCACCGTTTTCTTACTCATACCTTAAAAAGAAACGTAAATATTCCCCTTAGCAACAGGACATACCCGCCACGTAACCCGTTGAAAATGCGATCTGTAGATTAAATCCGCCCGTTAGCGCATCAACGTCCAATACTTCGCCGGCGAACATAAGCCCCTTAACCAGCCTGGATTCCATTGTTCTCGGATCCACCTCATCCGTTGATACGCCTCCTGCGGTAACCACGGCCTCACTGAAGGGCCTAAGGTTTGTGACGCTTAGCTTTAATCCCTTTAACGAATCTATAAGAAATTGTCGTTCACCCCGGGTAATTTGATTTATTTTTTTATTCGGGTCTATATCGGAGAGTCTCATTATAATTCTCGCTAGGTTTTTAGGTAAAAGCCTATCAAGGCAGGTTTCGGCCTGTTTATTGGCCCCCTTTGAAAAATCTCGCAATATCCTTGTCCTCAGTGTTTCATAGGACAGGGCAGGTTTTAGGTCTATACTTAGTTTTACGCCGTTCTCTATCCAATCATATATAAAACGGCTAATAGTTAAAATAACGGGGCCGGATACACCGAAATGAGTGAAAATCATCTCACCAAACTCCTCCCTTAGGGTTTTGCCCTGTGGCGTAACAGCCTTAACCTTTATATTTTTCAGGGCCAATCCCTGCAATTCCTTCACCCAATTCTCTTTGATCCCTAAGGGTACTAGGGAGGGCCTTAAAGGTGTTATGGAATGCCCTACCTCCGCCGCCCACCCATATCCATCGCCGTTGCTCCCCGTTGATGGATAGGAAAGGCCGCCGGTGGCAACTACTATTGAGTTGCTATGTATTAACTCCTTATTACCAATATACACCCCATTAACACGGCCTTTATGCACACTTATCCCTGATGCTTTTGTATTTAAATTTATCGATACTTTATATCTCCTCATAAAGTTCTCCAGAGCCCTTATAATATCGCTGGATTTATCCGATACAGGGAATACCCTGCCTCCCCTTTCCGCCTTAGTAGGTACCCCTAATTCATTTAACAAACCCCTAAGGTGTTCATTATCGAAGGAATATAAAGCGCTGTACATAAAATTTCCGTTGCCGGGGATGTTTTCTATTATTCTTTCTATGCTGCACTGGTTCGTAACATTGCATCGGCCTTTACCGGTTATATATAATTTTTTACCGAGCTTTTCGTTCTTCTCCAGAAGGACGGTTTCTGCGCCCCTAGATGCGGCAACCGCTGCGGCCATCATTCCCGAAGCACCGCCTCCTATTACGATTACCCTTCGTTTCAAAGAAATCATCCCTTCATATGGTACGTATCGTTTAAGTAATTAAGGATATAATGTCCGCCTTCAAATTTTAATAGAGTGATAGAACAATTATCTATTCTGATTTTCGACAAATTCTTAAGGTCCATACCTAATAAACCGAATATTAAACATTTTAACGTTATTCCATGGGACACTACTGCTATATTGTCCCCTCGATGTGAATTTATAATACCGCTAGCCGCTTTTACAGCCCTGTCTTGTACCTGGGTTAGGTGCTCGGCATCGGGAATACGCGCTTTTCTGGGATCACTTATCCAGAGCCTATGTATGTCGTAATATTTCTTTTTTATGCTATCAATATCCATGCCCTCCCAGCGACCAAAATTCATTTCCCTGAGATCCGGTAAAATGTTTATCGGAATATTTAAAGTTTGTCCTATAATCTGTGCCGTAGAATAGGCCCTTTTGAGGTTACTTGTATATATCGCGGTTATGTTTTCAGATGTTAATCTCAGGGCAAGTTTTCTCCCTTGTATCAGCCCTTCTTCGCTTAAATCCGTATCCACGCAACCCTGGGTTTTAGAGAGCCTGTTCCATTTTGTTTCACCATGGCGCAATAAATACAGCCCGGTCATAGAGTTACCCTCCCCCTTCCTAAAACATTCAAATAACCGTGGAAAACAAGTTCCACGGTTATTCTGGTGCCGGTATTTTACAATCCGTTTCTATCCCTATCGGAGTATACATTATGTTTACCCCAGATCTCTTCTAACCTTTCAAAGGCGTTAGTTACCCTATCCTTCTCCCTAAGGCTTACGGCAATGATCAACGCGTTTATTAGGCTTAAAGGGGCCACCAACGAATCCACGAAAGAAGCCATATTGCTTTTCGCGTAAAGGGACAAATCCGCATGGTTTAAAAGCGGTGACAAAGGTCCATCGGTTATGGCAATAGTAGTAGCACCTTTGGATTTTACAAACCCCATTACCTCTATCGTCCTTCTTGAATACCTAGGATAACTTATCGCTACTACTACATCCCCCTTACCGACGTTAAAGAGTTGTTCGTAAATATCGCTTATACCCTGGGATACCACCCGAACATTCCCTAAAATTAAATTTAAATAAAATCCCATAAAGCTTGCTAACACCGTTGATGTCCGTAGACCTATTATATATATATTTTCCCCGTCTAACAGATAATCAACTACACTCTCATAGGCCTGCACATCTACTTTCTCATAAGTATTCCTTATATTGTCCATATCCGATTTAAGTATTCTTCTGAATATATCATTCCCGCCGGCATAATCCGAAGTCATCTCGATTCTTTGGACCGTAGTTAGCTTTGTTTTGATAAGCTCCTGCAAAGCTTTTTGTAATTCCGGATAGCCCTCATATCCCAGGGCGATGGCAAACCGCACTACGGTGGATTCGCTAACGCCCACCCTTTCCCCGAGCTTAGCGGCGGTCATAAATGCAGCCTTATCGTACTGTTCTGTGATAAACTGGGCTATTAGTTTCTGTCCTTTGCTGAATTCGGAATAATTATTATTTATCAATCTTATTAGATCTTTATCTGCATACTTCATAGCACCATCCCTTTTTCGCTGTTAGTTGCTACATATGTCTCGCCCGGCCAACAGTGCTTTCCGGTTTAGCTCCTCCGTCCCCTTCGGTACGCGATTTAGTACAGCGTTTTCTAAGGCCTCTGGTGAGATAAGGTTTGCAATCTCATTGATGGTCCCTAGGGCAACTATATTGGCCACCATCGCCCGGCCTACTACATTCTTGGCGGTATCAAGTATAGGTAAACGATATTTTTTCGCACACTTTACATCGGATAGCTCCACCGATTTATCCACGATTATTATTCCTTCTTCCTCTACGCTACCTACATATTTATCGTAGGCCTCCTGGGTGAGGGCCAAAAATACATTAGGCCTTCGTACCCTTGGATAGTATATATCTTCGTCGGAAATAATCACTTCGGATTTGCTAGCTCCGCCCCTTGCCTCGGGGCCATAGGACTGCGTCTGAACAGCGTTCTTTCCATCCAAGATAGCTCCTTCGGCAAGTACTATACCCCCTAAAAGTAAACCCTGGCCCCCGGAACCGCTTAACCTGATTTCGGTACTGGACATTCCTATATCCCTCCTTATTTTCAGAATCGTACTTTTATTAATAAACGATTGTGTCCTTATATCTTTATTTGGCTATTTTTTTATATTCTTCGGTATATTCCGGTTGTGGCTCGTGATGTAGCTTACCTATTAGGAATTTACCCTCCAGCTTTTCCTTGGGTAGTTTAGCCGCAGCAGCCACGTTAACTGCATGATCCCTTAGCCATTCCATCATCTTGACGGCATCGCCCTTTTTGTTTCTTCTGCCATAATAAGTAGGACAAACGCTGATAGCATCTATTAACGAAAAACCATTATTCGAAATACCGTCCTTTATGAGCCTTGTAAGGAGCTGAGCATGATAAACCGTAGATCTTGCAGTATAGGACGCGCCTGCGGCCTGTGCCAGTCCGCATATATCAAAACTTTTATCTATATTGCCATAGGGCGCGGTAGTACCCTTATCACCGGTAGGGGTCGTCGGGGAGTACTGCCCGCCGGTCATGCCATAAATATTGTTGTTATACGCCACCGCGGTGATACCTATGTTCCGCCTTGCAGCGTGGATGAGATGGTTGCCACCGATAGCAGAGCAATCACCGTCCCCGGTTATAACTATTATCTCCAGCTCCGGGTTCGCATGTTTTATACCCGTTGCAAAGGCAAGGGCCCTGCCATGGGTTGTATGCAGGGTGTTAAAGTCCAAGTACCCCGGGGCCCTGGACGAGCACCCTATACCGGATACAATACACACCTTATCCTTTTCAAGTTTTAGTTCGTCAATAGCCTTTATTACGGACCTTGTCACTATTCCATGGCCGCAACCGGGACACCATATATGGGGCAGTTTATCCATCCTAAAATAATCTTTAACTAGAGCACTATTCACTTAACATACCCCCTTTATTTTTTCTAATATGTCTTCCGGCGTTATTATTTCTCCGTCGGCCCTATTAATGCCTAATATCTCACATTTACCCGACGCCGCCCTTTCTACTTCCGACCTGTACTGGCCGAGGTTCATTTCAGGCACTATTATAGTTTCGGCTTTATTCGCTATTTCTTTTATCTTGTCCTCGGCGAAGGGCCATATAGTTATTGGCCTAAACAAACCGATGGAAATCCCCTGCTCCCTAGCCGTATCCATAGCACTTTTTGCGGACCTTGAGGCACTACCATAGGCGATAAGTACTATTTTTGCATCTTCAAGTCCATCTTCTTCATATCTTATTATATCCTTAGAGTTATTGTCCACCTTTTTCATCAATCTATTAATAAGTGCAGCGGTCTCTTGTGTATCGGAGGTAGGGAACCCATTTTCGCTATGTATGAGCCCCGTTACATGATATCTGTAACCCTCACCAAAGGCGGGCATTTCCGGTACGCCGCCATCGGGATCCGCCTTATAGGGTAAATACTCCTCCGGCGGTACGCTAGCTTTTTTTCTATCAATTATTTTTAAATCCTTCGCATCGGGCAATACAACCCTCTCCCGCATATGGCCAATAACTTCATCGAGTAATAGAATAACAGGCATCCTATATTTCTCTGCAAAGTTGAAAGCTGTTACAGTAACCGTATAGGCCTCGGATACCGAAGCCGGATACAGTGCGATAGTCGGATGATCACCATGGGGTCCCCATCGTGCCTGCATTATATCCCCCTGGGATGGCGAGGTCGGAAGCCCCGTACTGGGTCCTCCCCTTTGGACATTCACTATTACGCAGGGTATTTCTGTTAAGGATGCATACCCAATGTTTTCAAGTTTAAGGGACATACCTGGTCCGCTCGTGGCTGTCATAGCCTTTAATCCCGCTAAGGAGGCTCCTATCACCGCGGCCATGCTGCCTATTTCGTCCTCCATCTGAATGAACTTGCCACCGATTTTAGGTAACCGCGCTGAGGCCCCTTCAGCTATCTCTGTAGAAGGGGTAATTGGATATCCGGCGAAAAACCTCATCCCGGCAGCGATTGCCCCCTCTAAACAAGCTTCGTTCCCTTGCATAAGTCTGGCTTTACCATTAGTCACTGTCCGTCACCCTCTTTCTTTAGATAGATAGCGTAATCAGGACATCTCAATTCGCAAAGTCCACAGTTATTACAGGCGTCCCTATTTACTGCCTTTACTTTGTTGTCCACTATTTCGAGGACATCCTTGGGGCAAAACGCCACGCATATTCCGCAGCCCTTACACCATTCTTCCTTGATTATCGGCCCCTTTACTTTTACCGCCATCCTTCTGACCCCCTTTTTTTATAATTATGTGTTTTAATTATACAAAGTTTTATGCAATTATAACTTCATTTTCTGTTTTAATTTTATTATATTTCGCTATATTTTGCAATAAAAATTTCATTTTAATGGCCCCAGGGGGCCTAGGATTTACAATATTGGTACGAAATCGGAGCCCAAATCTCGAGAATATACTAATCTATATATAACGTGATAAAGACTTTACATCTTCTAGCGTGTCATCCTGAGCGTAGCGCCAGCGTGTCATCCTGAGCGTAGCGCCAGCGTGTCATCCTGAGCGTAGCACTAGCGTGTCATCCTGAGCGTAGCACCAGCGTGTCATCCTGAGCGTAGCGCCAGCGT
>CAZDSH010000042.1:0-14694 GCA_964508195.1 uncultured Clostridiaceae bacterium | reverse complement strand
CCGAAGCCGATAGGCTAGTTTGCGGAAATTCCCGTAGCCCTCAAGCTCATTCATATATTGCTGGCGGGTTCGCGAAGCGAGGATAGCCTAATGCCGACTCGCAGGACGCCAGATGGTAAGGGGACACATCTCTACCCTAGGGCAAGGCGCTGTAGCATGAGAAAAAATGTGGCAAACAAAACGTCCCCCTGCCACATAAACGTCACCGTGCCATACAAATCGGGGGGAATCGTCCGATTGCGCTACGGTTGCGTTATCGCCCCCGGGTTATATAGCGCTTAAAACCCGCCGGGACAGCGGTACCAAAAAAATTGTAAATAAAAAATGCATCGGAGTTCGTAGAATAAATACTAGCCTTAGCCCTATTATCCTCGCCATGGATACCGATGTAGGCTAGAAAAATATTGGGATTAAATATAGCCTTCAAATCCATCACGTACTTTTGTAGCACCTGGAACGCGTTATCTATTTCAGACAGGGTCATAGTATCATCAAGTTTTATACTCCTTATATCTTTTCGTAGTGCCCGGGCCTCTTTATCGTTAAAATCGTAAATATTTAGATTCTGCTGGATCCAGTACAAATACGACTTCGTACCGTAATTTATGTAATAGCGGGATACAGCCCTTTTATCCGATACCGTTCTCTCGAATACCCTCATGAGACTATTATAATTTTCTACGGGGTCATCGCCCAAAAGACCTAATAACTCCAAAGCGATCCCCTGATAACCGAGGCTTGCCACAAAACCGTAGAACCGGGGTGAGCTAAGAAGCCTATCACAGTTAACATAAAAGTTGCCTACATCAGCGGCCATACAATCGAATAATTCGTCCATAGTCCGAACTTTATTATCACCTAGGGGGAAATATCCGCTCCCCGGCGCGCATTGATACATATACAGATAATATGCCATCCCTGCCCTGCCCCCCTGGGCTAACCCTTCTATATCCTCTATTTCCTTTAAAGTCACCTTATCATCGGCGACCTTCTCCGGTTCTTGTTTAATCCTCCATGAAATAGCGCCCTCTGTTATTAGGTCCTGTATATCCCTATCAATTTCATCGCCGCCGGCGTAAATAATCTCTGCAATCTCCGAAAGGGAGCCATATTCCTTGCCACGCCAACGCAAGGGCGCATCGCTGTTAAGATGATACAAAAACCTATATAACCCTAGATCTCTATTATGTTTACAATCCCGGTACACTATATCATTGGCCTTCATAGCCAATTCCTGGTTTTGCTTGTCGAAGAACTTTTCCAGCTTACCGCTGTACAGGTGGTCACAGGCACGATCCCAATTATATGCCAGAGCTTTAGATAGGGTTTCGGGGTCATTGTATTTCCCATCGAGGAAACTATAAACGCTGCTATACGTAGATTTTGACGCGGACATCTTTACCCGTTCTATTAACCTTTTGTCTCCGGGGTTTTCACACCACATTTTTACCTCTTCATACCCAAAACGTTGCTTAGGGTTCATCTCAATAAGCCCGTCTAACAGCACTTTTAAATCTCGATCCTCTTTTTTGATATTCAGCGGCAAATCTCCCCTGACAATAGAATACCCAATATCATAGACCGAACTGTCCGCGAATATTTCTTCCCCGTTATACAGCGTAGCTATGGTAACCCCCAGGGAAAAATAATCAGTCTTTTGTGTAGCGGCATGTAATTTTATCTCCGGTGCCCTGTACCCGTCTGTCCCACGGCCGCTCGTAGGATTAACCTTGCTGACATTTTCCGACGCGATACCAAAATCCCCTACTATAACCTTACCCCCCCTGGACATATAAAGGTTCTTAGGTTTTATATCCCTATGTATAAATCCCGCTTCGTGGATACTGTGCAACGCTTCGTTAAGCTGGGGTATAATATTGTGTAGCAATTCTTTAAAATCGAAGGCGCCGCATCCACCTAAATCCCCCTGTTCCATATAGGGCATCACATCGAATATTGTATCGCCAACCTTACCATAATCAAGGATTGGCATTATATTATCCTTTTCTAAATCCGGATTATTAAGAAAACTTAAAAGTTTATCCCTTATTTCAAGATCTATATTGCGCACATCACGGTATATCTTTGCAATATAAGTTGCCCCGGTTTCCTTGTCGGTGTCCGCTATCTTACACAAATATAAATCCGCCTCGCCGCCGGAGGTTATATCCAAGGTTTCGGTTATGATGAACCGGTGATCTTTACCCTGTAATGTTTCGCCTTTATACGCCCCTGCGGGTAACCCTCGGCCGCCGGTATAATCATCGCCCATACCCCGGGTCTTTCCCTGTGCATCACGCCTAGATGTTAACCCCGGCATTATATCAGTTTTTTGTTCTTTTTCCATCGTCCCTTACCTCCCCTCTTTTTTTACGGAGAAATCCCTTTAATCAGCCGATTTTATTGATCAATATAATACTCGTGTTATCGTAGCCGCCCCTACTATGGGTAAGGCTTATAAGTTCGTCGAGCCTACCCCGTAGCGATAACGATTTATTGTTCAGCACCCGCTTTATTTCTACCGGCATTAACGCATCGGTAAGCCCGTCGCTACAAAGTAAAATCATGTCCCCTATACAAAATATACCTTCCCGCTTTGATATATAAGGAACACAACGCTGGCCATGACCGATAAAGCGCGTGATAATGTTCCTTTCGGGGTGCCGGAAGGCCTGTTCTTCGTTTATGTAGCCACGGTTTAGCAGTTCCTGTACCGGCGTATGGTCCCGGGTAAGGCGGCGCATACCCCCGTCCCGGATATGATACACGCGGCTATCCCCCACGTTAAAAGTGATCAGGTCCCCACCCTTTATAAAAACGCCGGCTAATGTAGTGGACATCTTAGCCCTTTTTATATCCTCGGCCTGACGTTGCATCACTTTATCGTTAGCCCTTTTTATATAATCCTTTAAAGTCGCCTCATCGACTGTATTGATATCCACAAAACATTTCAGTGCAATTTCCGCCGCCTCATCGCCGTATTCTTCGCCTCCGACACCATCGGCTACGGCGGCAATATAATCGGTCTCAGAGACAGTATAGCAGTATTCGCCGAGGGAGTATACGTCTTTCCCTAGCAGTATCCTGTCATCGTTTTTTTCCCTTACCAAGCCTATATCCACCCTTGCGCATATATCCAACACGATATCATCCTCATTCTTTGATCATTATCAGTTCGCCGTTATCTTCGTCCAAAGCAACAGATATAGTAGCACCATGTCCTATGTCCCCGTCACATATATAACGGGCCAGGGGATTAATAAAACACTCCTCCACCATATTGCCTATACCCCTGCCGCCGTTTTCCATATTCGAATAGGCCCTTGGATAAAAATATCTATCGTACACAGCCTGGGATATTGAAACCTTAATCTTTTTTAATTCCATAATGTTCTCCATTATTTTTTCTACCTGGGAGCGAAGGATTTGCCTGGCGGCCTCCTCCCGTATATAGTCAAAGACTATTATGTTATTATTACCTATACGGTTAAGTAGCTCCGGTCGGCCTAAATCTATGAAATAATCCTCCACACCCTGGCGGACCTTGTCCCTTAGGGTTTTGTAATCGCAGGCCATGGTAACTATGGGCACTTTTTTTGCCCCTCCGAAATTATCCCTTACGGTCTTATAAATACCGAGATTGCTTGTAAAAACGATTATGGATTCTGAAAAATACACCGTATTGCCCTGGCCGTCGGTCATCCTACCGTCCTCTAATATCTGTAGGAATTTATCCAGGATAGAGGGGTGAGCCTTTTCGATCTCGTCGAACAGCAGTATAGAAAAGGGCTTTTCTTTTATAGCGTTCGTAAGCTGTCCGCCGGCCTCATAGCCCACATAACCCGGGGGCGCACCTAGTAGCTTTTGATCAGAGTGGGGCTGCTGATATTCGCTCATATCGAACCGTATACAGCTTCGCTCGTCGCCAAAAAGTACCTCGGCTAAGGCCTTAGCCAGCTCCGTTTTACCGGTACCCGTCGGCCCTGCCAAAAAGAGTATACCCCGGGGTTTAATGCTATGGGAGGAATGTTGTAACCCCGATAGCCCGCCGGCGGCACGTTTTATAATGTCTAGGGCCTTATCCACCGCGTGATCCTGGCCCTTTAGCCTTTTAAGTATACTATTCCTTGCACCGAGTATCCTAGATCTTTCTATGCTATCCCATGGGTTTTCTTTTATACCGTACTTGTAAAGGGCTACCCCGTCGGCAATATTTTCGGGTCCTATATCGTTTTTCTTGCATAGTTCATTTAAAGCTCGTAATTCTAAGCTCTTCAGTCCGTCGGTAATATCGATAAATTTATCCCTGATCCTATTAAGTCCTGCGTCTGCATCGTTAAAATCCGCATAGTTGTTGTCTATATACATAGCCCGAACGTTTCTATCGGGGTTCGGAATGGTGATGATCTTCACGTTGGCATTGTTAAGATAGAACCATGGGGGCAGATCGTTAACCTTTTCCACGACCAGTATCAGGGTATTGTATAATCTGTTTATTCGGTTTGCGTTTAACGATGCATAAAACAGGTTAAGGAACATAGTTTTTTCGTGCTCCTCGAGGTTATCCGGCGAGTTTAAATACCGTGATGCAAAGTTCACTATGACGGCAACGGGCTTTCTGCCATCTTTATGTATTTGTAACCTGTTGCTTATCATCGCATTTTTTATTATCTCGCTTAGGGATATATAACCGTCGGTGCTTATATTTTGTATAAGCAATTCGTTTTCGTTTACCGTGTACCGGATCCTGCCGCCGGAGAATTCTTCCATGAGGGATACTAAATTTGTACTTATAATCGGGTTATAAAAACCGTTCACCGGATCGCAAAACAAAAAATCGTACTGCGTAGCATCAAACAAAGAATACAATATATTATTAAGATCGACAAACCCATTCATCGTGTAACCTGTGTCCCCTTTAATAAACCGTGGATAAATATCTTTGATGTTTCCCTCTATAACAAAAACGCTTTTGATGCCCCTGAAGGAATCCATCTCCCGCTGCCATTTTGGTACATTTCCTTCGTTAAACATATACCCCTTTTTGCCCCCTTTTTTCTATGCATTATTATTAGGAATCCCTACGGATATAAATCGGTTTTCGTAAAAAAGATTATGCACGATACGTCCCTTTAACGAATATTTTTTATATATATCTCGATAGCCCTCCTTAAAAAAAATAAGCCTTTGATTAGTAGAGCCTACTAACGGGCTTTTATTGTCGTTTTTGGCGTCTATATACCTGCCGTCTATTAGGCATGCAATATGCGGTGACATCTTCTCTACTAGCCCATCATCGAGCTCTTTTAGGGTGAACCCCGTATAGATCAATATATCCTCCACTAATCTACTGCACATAGGCAACAGCGCTAACAGCTCCTCGGCCTGTTCGAGGGGATCGCCGCCGGTGAAGGTAATGCCCTCCACTTCATTGTTAGCGCATATAGTAGCTAAATATCTGTATATCTTGGCCACGGATATATCTTTTTTATTGTTTTTAGCCCATAGTTCGGGGTTACTGCAGTTAAAACATTCTTTAGTGCAGCCGATCGTCCAAAGGACGATCCTTTTACCGGGACCCAGGGTTTCGATGGGATATATTATCCTGTCTATCTGCATAATACTTATCTCACCTTTATAATAAACTGTACATCCCCCAACCGTACGGTACCTCCGTCCCTTAGCCTATGCTCGGTATAGGGTTTAAGGGGCTTTTCGCTACCCTGTAGATAGGTACCGTTTTGGCTGCCCAGGTCTTTTATGTACCAGCTATCATTCTTAAAATAAACTCGGCAATGGTACTTTGAAACGTATGTAAACCTTTCGAAATACCCCCGATCTATGTCCCCTCTCTTACCGATAACCGCACCCTCGCCGGGGAATTCGATTTCGTAATCCTCGTCATCGTCAGCGATGCAACCGCTTTTTGAGGATACCAAGTAAAGGGTTGCAGTTTCTTTGGCCGCCGGCCTTACCCCCGCCGCAACTTCGCCCTCTACCTCAACGGGCTGTTTCATAATATCCTCGTTCTTACATTCTGGATTTTTACAGCAGTTTAGGTGCTCGTATACATCCTTAACATAATTCTTAAAACCACATTCATAGCATCTTCTATACATTTTCCTGACAATGTGTTCGCCCGGGGCTTTCGCCTCCGATGCCGGGCCTTGTTCCTCTTTGGCATATACAAACACGAGGCTTTCGCCACATTTTATGCAGCTATCCCTAGAGGCTTCATTTTTTTCGCCGCACCCCTCGCATATCTTTACTAAAGGCCCCACTATATCCCCATCCTCCGTTCAATGGCTTTTTTGTCCCCTCTCCGGACGACCTTGTTTTTCTTGTCCCTATTTTTTATAGTTATTTTCTTCGCATGGTCCCTATGGGGTTTTTGTTCTACCCTGTTTTCTAAACGTATGCCCCGTTCCCTTAATTTCTTTAAAATATTTGGATGAACTTTACAGAATTCTACCTGTTTCGTAAAAAGTGCCTCAATCTCTGTTTCGCTTAAAGGTTGCTCATCCCCGAGGCCCACCACTTCTATCATCATCGTGTTGCCCCGGGACAGGGAAACCCTTATAGCGCTATCGTCGTCAAACTGGTAATAATCCTGCCCAATATCCCTTCGTGATTCCAGTATTTCGCTATTGATTATGTTGTAACCTAAACCGTGCATTATATCGGCTATTTGGTCTTTAATATATATTTGCGTCTCCTTCTTAAGGGCAGCATCCTTCAATTTTTGCAGTTCCTTGTTTAGATCATCTATACCGCTAAAGGATTCCGCGGATTTAGGTGTTAGCCCCTGGGTAGAACACTCGACTAAATACTCTGCATAGGCCCTTTCAAAGGCGGATATTTCTTTTTTTATACGCTGTTCGATATACAGCAGGTTTTGGTAACGTGTTTCGGTATGGGCAATTTTCTCTTTAAGGCATTGTAAATTTAAGTCTATACCCCGGGCATAAAGTTCTATAACCCTGGAAGCCTCGGTCCTTACGCTAGGGCTTAGGTTTTGAAATTCCATATACCCCTCGATCCTTTTTATACAGTCCTCGGCATTTATAGTTATCTTATGTAAGGTTTTTGCCCTTATTTCATCGGCGCTGTTAAATGCATAATCCTTGAGGACGGTTTTTTCTTTTTTCTCATAGGTCTCTAGCTTCGCCGCTAATTGGTTTTGTACTTTATCCTTTTCTATTGTGTCCCACGCTTCATGGATATTTTTATTAACAGCATCGATTTCGTTATGGGCCTTTTCCTTTATCCGTTTTAAATGTACTGACAATTCTTCGGTTTTTTTCCTTATTTCCTTCGTTTCTTTAGGTAGCTCAACACCGGCCAATCGCTCTAGGGACGTATCGTAATATTTTCTAATCCCCTTTAGCTTCTCGGCTATTCCTTCAAACAATACATTGTCCGCAACGGGTGGCAAAACTCTATCCAGCCTTTGCTCTAAATCCGCACGGAGGCATCGTACATCATTGAGGGCTTTGTTGAACTGTTCCACAGCGCAAACTTTCTCCGCTAATCGCGCACGCCGTTTCGCCTCCAGCCTTCTTGCCACCTCTTGTTTTAAATAAAAGTTTCCGCCCTTAGGCCCGCTCATTTTATCAGTCCTACCCCCTGTAGTCTTAGCTTTATATTTCCTCCCCGATTACCTGCTCGGACCACATCTTTTTTGTCTCTAGGTCGTTTTTTATCTTAAGTTTAATATACTTTTTCGATGCCCAGCCATAATTTTTGCCCTCATGGTGCCACCCGAAGTACCAGCCTTTTTTCTCGCCCATTACGAAATAATGATCCTTCTTGTACATAACGGTTATTATATCCGATGAAGTGGTATAGTCTTTACGCAGGTTCAAATCCGTCTGAATTTCGCCTAACAAAAATTCCTTTTCTTTAAGGTTCCCTAGAAGGTCATCGTAACCGTCCTCCTGAATCTGCGGATACATGATCCCTCCCTTAGCCTTTATTGCCGCCTGTTTGCCATGCACAACGATTATATCGCCGATAGTATCCCCAGATGCATCATCAAACTTTGGCAATAGTATAAACAACGGCATAGCCGCAATAAGCATCGCGTAGGATAATACCTTAAGCGTCTTATTAAATGCAGGGGTACCCCTTTGGGAAGCGTGCTTCGTACAACGGGTAATTTCATTATCAACATCAAGGGATGTCGATACGGGTGTTCCCCCCTCTTGATCCATCGCATCTTTAAATACGTTCTTTAAAACCCCTAACTGTGCCCCTGTATTTTTAAGGTATTTGTGCAACTTGTCCAGATTGGAAATGGCACGTTTCACGTTTATAACTTTTTTAAACCTTATACATTCCCTGATACCTAACAGGAGGAATAATATTATAATGCCAATTATAAATCCATTGGTGTATAAAAACAATTTGCCCTGTTCAGGCAGACTTTGTAAATCAAAAAAAATGCCCAGGAGACGCCGCCCGTAAATTAATACTGTAATGGCTATCCCAAAGCAGAATAATACGTTAATTATATTTTTCAGTATTGCGTTATCGTGTATCTCCAAAGCCTTCCTTACACTCGCTATTTGTTTAGCCTTTTCGTCGATCTTTATGCGAGCTGCATCCATCTGCTGATCTAATATTTTATCATCCATTTTTGACCTCCGAAATAATACAAACCGCTATCATACCGATTTTGTATAGCTACCGCCCTTTGCCTTGTCTACCTTACTTCTACACACTCCGCACTTAGTGAAACGGTGCGTATCTGTCCGTCGAATTCAAACTTTACCCATACCCTACGTTTATGTTTATCAAGCCTTACTATGGTGCCGAAACCGTCTAACAACGGCCCGTCTACGACCTTGACGGTCCTTCCCTCGGTCAGCACTTTAGAGATGTCTATGCTGCCATGGTGGCGGTATATCCACATAGAATACTCGTGGTCCGTCCCCTGTAACCTTTTAAAGCCCGTGTCATAATTAAGCACTTTATAAAGACCCGGGGCTTTTTTTGTTAGATCAATTTCCCTTTCATGTTCGGCATACAAAAATACATAACCCGGGAATAGTATCTGTTCCCGGCGCGTCCATTTACCTTTACGCCTTTCCTGAAGCACGCGGGTTGGTGCAATAGCCTCGATTTTTTCGTTCAATGTGGTTAAAAATTCGGCAACATGTTTTTCTGAACCGGTTTTACAAAACAAACACCAAGAAAACAAATCTATACCCCCCTACGTAGAATTGTAAGGTTTCGACGACAGGGGACGTGTTTTTTATATCCGAGGCGTTTTTTTAGATTGACAAATATCCCTTTTAGGCCGGAAAATCCCCCCTTCCTGATCAACTTAGCGGAATAGTTCTAACGTATTCGGTGGTTTTAAACCCGTCAGCGGATACGGTACCGGTGATCCTTACCCAACGACCGAACACGTTACGAAGGGAGCCTAGCTTTACAGAGTCCTTATCCTTTTCCGGCTCATAGCCCACATCCTCGAAGTCCTCATAACCGGCGAAATCAAATAGCTCCGCTACGGTAATACTTACCCCTATATCCTTCGCCTTTGTTCTAAATCTTTTAATACGATTTTCTATAATCCCGACAAAGGGATGCCTCGGCTCCTTTTTCTCGTAATCAATCTTTGTAACGGCAAAGTCTATATCTCCGATGTTATTTGCATCTACAGTAAACATTATACTTATTATTTTTGTATCATCGGACATTTCTTTAAGTTCGGTATAGTGTACCGGGTTATCTGCTCCATCGATACGGCATACTATCCTTTCGTCCTTAATCCCTATAGATGGCTTACCGGTATCCTTTTTAGGTCTTTTACCGCCTAGCTCAATAATTTCCCTTATACTTGCCTCGCCACCTATATCTACGTCCATGCTTTCTTCCTTGTATAGTTTTATCACAGTAGTACCCTCATTTAAAAACAGGGATACATCCTCGGCGTCCGCCGTTATATCCAAAATATTTATCAGCGTCTCACCCCGGGTTTCAAGGGTTATATCCCGGGCATCTACGGTTACACTATCAAAGCTACCCTTTAGTACAACCTTATTGCCGGATGTGCCTTCGGACAATATTATGTCTATACTTTCAGCGTTATCGGCCATTATATGGGTAATACAGTCTGATACCGGTCGCACCGTTACGTTACCGTAACTGCCGCCCTTTATTATCACGGCGCTTGTATCGCTGCTACATTTAACAATCGTATCCCCTTCTACGGTCACATTATTAAGGGAAACGGTACCTTCTCCCACCCCTTCGCCTATGATAAGATCTCCGGTTATGATAATATTTTGCAATACTAATTTACCTTCGTTTATTAAAACGTCTGCATCAACTCTGTCCTGTCCTGCTTCAGGCCCGTATATACCGGCACTATCGTAGACAACCGTCCTTGGGATACTATCTAGAGCGACGATGGCCTCGGCCCTTGTTATGTTTTCCCTCGGCCTAAAGGTCTGATCGAAATAACCGCCCATATAGCCGGCCTTTACTACCGCGCCTATGGCACCCTTGCTCCAACTTTGCGCAATATGGGCATCGTTAAGCCGCTCCGCTGCATCTACATCGTATATAAGACCCTTTATATTCGCCAGCACGAAGGCTACTTCCTCCCGGGACATGTTAGCCTCGGGCCTTATGCATCCATCGGGATAACCGGATATATAGCCTGCGGCCACCGCCTTCGCCACATGGCTTACATACCACGCATCGACGGGTACATCAAGAAATGCAACATCTGCAAGCTTTGTAAAGCCCAACGCATTGTTTACAAGGACCATAAACTCAGCGCGGTTAATGGGGTTATCGGGCCTAAATGTACCGTCTTCGTAACCGCTGACCTTACCTTCCTTTATCCATTTCGTTATAATGTCCTCCGCCCAGTGACCTTTGATATCCGTAGGCATGGCGGAATAGGCCGTCACAGTCGACGAGGTCACGATTATGAACAAAACTAGGATCGTTAAAATTTTTGGGCCGTTTCCTTTCCCCAGGACCTTCATATTCATCCCACTTCCATAAATATCGTTATACACCTAGTGTTCTACATTTTGTTGGATAACCCTTCCGTTACACGACAATCCAAGTGGTTATTCGATAAGAATTCCTTCTACGCATCGAAAACACTCGTTATCGAACCGTGTATACAGGGTCTTAGATAAAGCGTATCATAGGATAACTCAATAGTAATAGTACGCACCGTCCGCTGCCCTTACCACCTTCGTGATCACCGCCCCTAGAACCTTTGCCTCTATCTTATTGAGCCTAGATTTTGCATGTTTTGCTATATCTATTTGTGTTTCACCGGAGGCTATGACTAAAATAACCCCGTCCACATTTTTGCTAAGTACCGCGGCATCGGTTAGCTGGCCCACCGGCGGCGTATCTATAAGTATTATATCGAATTCCTTCCTAATAACCTCTAAAAAAGCCGCCATTCTATTGGATTCTAAAAGCTCTACGGGGTTCGGCGGTACAGAACCCCTACAAATAGCGTATAGATTCTCTGCATATTTTACCTCTTTTATTACATCCTTTACCTTGTACCGGTTGATTATTATATCGGTAACGCCCCGGGCATTAGGCAATAGAAAGTACCTATGTATTTTCCCTTTTCTTAGATCCGCATCGACTACGAGTACTTTTTTGCCTACCTGGGCCAGGCTTATGGCAAGGTTTACAACAGTAGTTGATTTACCCTCCCTAGGGCCGGGGCTCGTTATCGCGATGGTCTTAACCTGTTTGTCCACACTCGTATAGCCTATGTTCGTCCTAAGGGAACGATAGGCTTCCGAAGCCGGGGCCTTAGGATCTAAAACCGATATAAGGGCTCTACTCGTAAGGACGTCCTCGCCGGTTTTTTCGCTCTTCTTTATAGAACTCTTTAGTGCCCGGGCGGTGGTCTTTGCATTCCGCGGGTCCTCACCCTTGAACAAGGGTATAGTCCCGATCGTAATAAGGGAAAGGTGCTTTTCTACGTCGCTGTTAGTCTTTATGGTCCTGTCTAGGAACTCCATAAAACAGGCAAAGAACACGCCGAACATAAGCCCAAGGACCATAGCTATAGCCATATTTAATTCCTTATTAGGCTTAACGGGGTTTTTAGGCAGCTCCGCTTCGTCTATGACTATTATATTTTTTATATCTATAATATCCTCGGCCTTTTCGATAATAGCCTTGCCTAGGGCGTTGGCAGCGTACATAGCCATCTCGGGGTTAGTGCTCTCGAAACCTATCTTGAAAAAACGCGAATCCTTAACCGTATTCACCGAAACCCTTTTTTGGAACGTCTGTATGGACATATCTATGTTCATGTCCTCTATCACCTGCCGGGCCACGAGCCTGCTTAATATTATCTCACGATAATCGGCCACCAGCTTTTGGTTAAGGTTAAGATCGCTCAAATCCAAGGATGCAATCCTGTTCGGTTCCTTACCGGCGAACAATGTCGTCTCGGCCCTGTACATGGGCACAGCAAAATGGTATGTAACGATGGCGCATATAGCCACGGCCAGCACAAAACATAACTCTACGACCCACCAACGGTTCCTTATTATATGTAATATATCCAATAAATCCAGTTCTTCAGCCCACTCCGGTTCCCTCTCCATACCATATATCCCCCTGCATTTTATTTTGTCGCAGTAAAACAATCTTTTATTATCTGTGTAATATTTCTTCCATCGCGGATATATTCCGGCCTGCGGGTTTCTATAACCTCATCTTGCAACACAAGCCTTGGATTAATTTTAAACAGCTCATCGGCGCGCTGTTTGCCCAGCCATTGGGATACTCTGTTATATGCCACGGACAGCTCTGGCCTACGCCTATTGTCCGAATGGCAGTCTGAGGCCACTAGGTGTGCCATATTATTTCTAAGAAATTGTTTAGCCGTATCCTGTACCCTATGTCCATGGATCCCGTTTATGGAGGTACTGTTTATCTGTGCTATACAACCCATTTCAAGAAATCCTATTAACTGTGCCGGGTTATTCAAAAACCCGACATTCCGTTCAGGATGCGCCAGTATAGGCCTGTATCCTTTAGTCAGGAATTGATACAATACTCCCTCGACGCAGGGTGGTATACCGGCCATCGGTAGCTCTAAAAGCACGTATTTTGTACCCGCTAATGTATGGCACATTTTTTGTTCCACGGCTTCGAATATATATTCGTCAAGGAATAATTCGTTACCTAAAAGCAATTTTATGTTAAGACCCTGCTCATCTATAATTTGTAACAGGCTACAGTATCTTAACAATAAAGTCCTTGCGGAATAAAGGTTTGCGCCTACTACATAATGCGGCGTTGCTACCATTATTTTTATGCCGTCTTCCTCAGCCTGGCGCAACATGTTAAGAGTCATGTCCCTATGCCGGGAACCATCATCTATGCCATAGAGTATATGGGAGTGTAAATCTATCATATCCGCACCTTCGTCCATGTTTTAATTTAAAAATTAACCTTCTAACAATATAAAGTCATACCTGAAAAAAAGCTCCCTTGCACGGTTGTATTCCTTCGGCCTTAACATTAACCGCAAATATTCCTTAAGCTCTTCTTCGCCCTTTTCCGTGTCGGGGTTATCTAAAATATCTATTGCATAGGTCATATCCAATTTGCCTATAATATTCTTAAAATCCTCCATATCATCGTCATCAATGTCGTCCCTGTATTGTTCTAGCTTAGCCTCGATCCATTCCTGCCGGGCTGTTTCATCCCGCATGATATCAATAAATTCTTCAGGCCCGTGATCAGACACATCCCTTTGTCCCCGGCTGGGCTCCGATGTTTCGTCCTGTTCACCTTTAGTATCGGATTCCCCTTCACTTGTATATTCGCCCTGGTGCCCCTCCGCCGCCCTTTGGGTATCTTCCTTGTCAGCGGCTTCTCCTAGGGGATTTCTTTCCGTGTGCCGGCCGCGTCCTTGGTGCGCCTCGGAGTTTAATGTGTCCTTTCCAAAGGGCATGTCTTTTTCGGGCCTTGTCATATAAAAATCGCTGATACTTTGTGCTGCGTAATCATCGCCGTCGCCGTGATATGTGTGATAAAACTTTGCAAAGCCTATTAGCGCAATACCCATCACTATAAGGCCGATAAGACCTATCTTATTCCTTTTGCTCAGCAACTTTATCCACCCCCGGCCGGTTTAGTTGTTTAACAAAATATATCATATTTTTACCTATTTCGCAAACGACTCTTCCATAAAAAAACACCCCTATGTGGCAAGGGGACGTTTTGTTTGCCACATTCGCGTGGCACATTTGTGGCTAACGCGAAGCTATGCTTATAAATGGGAGGTGGGAGGTGGGAGGTGGGAGGTGGGAGGTGGGAAGTGGGGAGTGGGAAGTGGGAAGTGGGAAGTAGAAAGTAGAAGGCATTAGGCTATCCGTAGCTGAGCTTACACCCGCATAATAAATAGAGCGCAGAGGGCGAAGGATCAGAATTTTCGCTGTATATTTTCCCTTACCCTCACGCTTGCTTCATGGGATGCGAAACTATGCTTATAAATGGTTTAGCGAAGGAAACTCGCCGAAGGTCCGCACGCATAGGCATTAGGCTGTCCATAGCTGAGCTTACACCCGCATAATAAAAAGAGCGCAGAGGGCGAAGGATCAGAATTTACGCTGTATATTTTTCCTTATCCTCACGCTTGCTCCATGGGATGCGAAGCTATGCTTATAAATGGTTTAG
>CAZDSH010000041.1:0-15056 GCA_964508195.1 uncultured Clostridiaceae bacterium | reverse complement strand
TGTAAGCTCAGCTACGGATAGCCTAATGCCTACATGTGCGGGCCTAATGTGGCAAGGGGGCGTGCGGCCTCCAAATCCGCATGTTTTGTTTAACAGCCTGTGAACTATCCCCATGTCTGGGGCCCTGTGTTTGCAAAGCAAAAATATCGGGCTACGATGCTTCCTAATGCTTCCGGTGCTATTAGCCCAGTAGAGGGAATAGAATCATAACAGCGGATACTTCTAAGGAGTGATTTTCGTTGGATACTATTATCACCTCAACGCTACTGGGTTTTTTAGTAGGCATGGCCGGTACCGGTGCCGGTGGGACCGCCGCATTTTTGTTGCGACATCCTTCCCGGCGGTTTACAGGTATCATCCTCGGGATGGCAGGGGGGCTTATGATGGCTGTCGTATGTTTTGAGCTTTTACCCGAGGCCTTCAAAATAGCCGGCTTAGCCGTAGGGATAGTCGGTATAATATTAGGTGTTGCCATGATAACGTCAGTGGATATGCTTATTCAGAGCGGTGGGGCTGCGGATACAAAGCTCTACGGCGATCGCTATATAAGGTCAGGGTTGCTCCTTGGGCTAGGAATAGCCATACATAATTTCCCCGAGGGCCTTGCAATAGGCGCAGGATTGGCCACCAATGTTCGATTGGGTTTAAGCCTTGCCTTTGTAATAGGTTTCCATAATGTACCCGAGGGTATAGCTATGGCAATGCCCCTTATAGTAGGCGGTTATTCCCCGGGGAGGATTTTCCTTGCTACAATAATTGCCGGAGCACCCTTGGGGCTTGGAGCCTTTATCGGCGCACTACTAGGCGAAATATCTCCAGTTTTAGTTGCGCTATGCCTTTCTTTCGCCGGCGGAACAATGCTATTTATAACCTGTGGCGAACTTATTCCTAAATCCCGGGATACATACGGCGGTAGGATACCGATTTTAGGCATTATTGCCGGTTTTATCGCAGGTATAGTTCTTACGGCTATTTAAATCGGATACCGGCGAGAAGATAGATATAGAAGCGGCACGAAGCCGCATAGGTTGCGATAGGAGGAATAATAGACGAAATATCGTAAGGGGATAATAAAAACAGTAAGGAGCTTAAAAAAGGGAGGCACAGGGGGATAAAATGAATACAAAAGTAATAACCGTCAATCCCCATAATATAGACCACAGGGTATTAAAAAAGGCCGGGGCCCTAATAAAGAACGGGGGGCTCGTGGCCTTTCCCACGGAAACGGTATATGGCCTTGGGGCTGACGGTCTTAACGTCGAGGCCATAAAAAAGATATTTAAAGCCAAAGGGAGACCCTCGGATAATCCTTTGATACTACACATCTCCCATAGAAAGGATCTGGACAGGCTTGTAACTGACGTACCTCCGGTGGCCTATAGGCTGATGGAGAGGTTTTGGCCAGGGCCCTTGACGTTGGTATTAAAGAAGACGTCCTTGGTACCTAAGGCTATAACGGCAGGGCTTAAAACCGTGGCGATCAGGATGCCATCGCATCCCGTTGCAATGTGTTTAATTAAATATGCAGGTGTACCGGTTGCGGCCCCTAGCGCAAATATTTCCGGGAAACCCAGCCCTACTAGGGCAGCCCATGTTATAAACGATCTGATGGGTAAAGCGGATTTAATCATAGACGGTGGCGATGTGACCGTGGGCCTTGAATCCACCGTAGCAGAGGTTACCGACAAACAAGTTACGGTATTAAGACCCGGAGGCATTACCTTAGAGCAGATAAGGCAAGTTGCGGGGAAAGCAGTAATAGACCCGGGCCTCGAAGGGGATGTCTTTACAAAGGTGCCAAAGTCCCCGGGAATGAAATATACCCACTATTCGCCGGAAGCCGATGTGATAATTATAGAAGGGAAGCCCGGGGACGTCGCGGTGGAGATTAGGCGCAGGGCATTGGAATTAGAGGGGCAGGGTAAAAAAGTGGGCATAATGGTTACAGGGCAGGCTAGGGATTTATACACCTGCGGGTATGTGATATCCGTAGGGGATAGGGACGAGCCCGCTACCATTGCCGCGAGGTTATTCGCATCCCTTCGGGAATTTGACATCTTAGGTGTTGACATAATATTGGCGGAGGGCATAGAACGAAAAGGTATAGGGTTGGCGGTAATGAACAGGCTTTTAAAGGCCGCCGCTTATCATGTAATAAAGGTATAGGCATATAGTCATCCTTATATGGATTTCGTTTTATTAGGATTCTCAGGAGGTATCCGTATGAAAAACATATTGTTCGTTTGCACAGGGAACACCTGCAGGAGTAGTATGGCCGAGGCTATGTTTAAGGCTATGTTAAATGGTTCCGGACTAAATATCGAAGTCGCCTCCGCCGGTACCTCCGTGTTCTTTAAGGGAGGCGCATCGCAGCAGGCGATAGATATAATGAAGGAAAGGGATATAGATCTTTCAGGGCATTCTTCCAGACAAGTTCTTATTGGGGATATTAAAAAAGCAGACCTTATATTGACCATGACCCAGGGACATAAACAGATGGTGCGTGGGATGGCGCCAGAATTTGCGGATAAGGTGTTTACGTTAAAGGAATACGTTATCAATGGCATAAGACCCCGTTGTGATGAAAATGGGCCAGCGGAACAAAGGGCTGATACTATAACTGATGCCGAGGCGGGCCTACCATCGGCGACCCATATCAAGGCTGATACCGACATTGATATTCAGGATCCCTTCGGAGGCACCCTAGAGGATTATAGGCTATGTTCCCTGGAGATTGAAGAAGCCCTTAAAAAATTAATAAACAAAATAAAGGATGACATCAAAAATGAAAAGGAGGGGCCAAAATTGAATATAGCGATTGGTAGCGATCACGGAGGGTTCGAATTAAAGGAGAATATAAAACTTTTTTTACAACAACAAGATATAGCGCATACTGATTTTGGTACCTTTAGTACGGATTCAGTTGATTACCCGGAATTTGCAAAAAAAGTCGCCGATGTGGTTGCAAAGGGAGACTATAGTAGAGGGATCCTGTGTTGTGGTACCGGTATCGGTATTTCCATCGCAGCTAATAAAATACCCGGCATAAGAGCGGCTTTATGCGGCGATTGCTTTTCCGCTAAAATGTCTAGGCGTCATAACGATGCCAATATATTATGTATGGGGGGCAGGGTAATAGGTTCCGGCCTTGGTATTGAAATAGTGAAGGTTTGGCTTAATACAGGCTTTGACGGGGGAAGGCATCAAAGAAGAATCGATAAGATCGAGGATTAAGAAACCCGGTGGGCCGGCCTGTTTGTTGTTCACCTGATACCTTGGAAGTCATTGGCAGTCCTTGACAGTCTTGTACCATTGCTTTAAAATTAATAGAAAGACTGGTGCTAAAGGGGGCAAATTATTTGGAAAGATATCTTATTGCCTTTGTGGCAGCTTTGGCAATTTCCTTTGCTACAACACCTCTAATAAAATTATTGGCAATAAAGATAGGGGCCATTGATTTCCCCGGAGATGATAGGCGGATACACGATGAGCCTATACCCAGACTAGGGGGTCTGGCTATTTATATAGGGTTTCTAATAGTGGCACTGGCGCTTGGACCTTATAACATCAAAGCCCTTGGTGTACTGGGGGGAGGCACTTTAATAGTCATATTGGGGATAATTGATGATATGAAACCCCTTTCCCCAAGGTTGAAACTTTTAATTCAAATAATCGCAGCTATCATTCTGGCGGGCTGTGGCGTTCGTGTAGAATGGGTTACAAACCCTTTTAACACTGTAGAGGGGATGACGTACTTATCTTATTTTAGCTATCCTATAACCGTATTCTGGGTAGTGGGGGTGACCAATACCCTTAACCTCATCGATGGCCTTGATGGTCTGGCAGCGGGCATAGCCTCTATTGCAGCCTTTACGCTACTTGCGGTATCCTTGATGAACGGTCATACTACGGTGGTTATATATGCTGCTGCATTGGCCGGTGCAGCCATTGGATTTTTGCCACATAATTTTAACCCCGCTAAGATCTTTATGGGGGATACCGGTTCTACGTTTTTGGGTTTTATTCTAGCCGCGATATCCATTGAAGGCGCGGTTAAAGGTGCTACTACGTTGGCCATAGCAATACCTGTACTGGCCCTTGGGTTGCCCATATTCGATACAACCTTTGCGATAATAAGACGCTTAATAAACGGTAAACCCATTATGGGAGCGGATAGAGGGCACTTGCACCATAGGCTTTTGGCCCTAGGGCTTACCCAACGGCAAGTAGTGTATACATTATACGCTGCAAGTGCATTTTTAGGTATGGGTGCTATAGTGATTACCCAGGATAATCCCGTTAAATCCATGGCAGTTATAGGGTTTGTGGCGGCCACAATGGTCTTGGTACTGGGGCAAATGGGTTTTCAAGAATCTGAACATCATAAGAGAAAGCTTGATCGGTAATGTAGCCGGGAGGTCCCGGTTGTTTTGTTTATTGAAACAAACATGGGGACAAAGCTTCGGCCTATATCCGGTGAGTGCAATTATTTCCAAACGAACCCCTAAACATAAGTATGGGCCTTTATAATATAAAGGTATACCATGATATCTGAGCGGAGCGTAAAACCCCGGAGTATAGAATGGAGCATCATGTCCCTGTGTTTGTATTTTCGCATAAACGGATATTCCCCGGGACGATAACAAAATCACGGGGATTACCGTAGCCTCGGACCCTTACGATCGCCATCGACGGGTTCGCAAAGGGGGAGGGATTTAACACGCCGGGATTTATATAATAATTAACACGAAATCCATCCCTATGTTAATCGTAAGGAGGCAAAGGATGAAAAACATAAAAGTTATGACGGTTTTCGGGACAAGGCCCGAGGCGATAAAGATGGCACCCCTTATAAAGGGTATGAACCGTTGTGAGTATATCGAAACGGTTGTCTGTGTAACAGCCCAGCATAGGGACATGCTGGATCAGGTCTTAGATATATTTGATATTGTGCCGGATTATGATTTAGACATAATGAAGGATAAACAAAGCCTGACAGATATTACCCTAAGGGCCCTAGGGGGTCTCGAGGGGATTTTAAAAAAAGAAAATCCCGATGCATTGCTCGTTCATGGTGATACTACTACTACATTTGTCGGTGGTTTAGCGGGTTTTTATCGGCGTATAAGAGTCGGGCATGTGGAGGCAGGGCTTAGAACCTTTAACCGTTACTCCCCCTACCCCGAAGAAATAAACCGAAGGCTTACCGGTGTGTTGTCGGATATGCACTTCGCGCCCACTATCGGGGCTAAGGAAAACCTGCTTAGGGAGAATGTGCCTAGGGATTCTATCGTAGTTACCGGCAATACGGTAATAGACGCCCTTATGCAGGTGGCGGATGATGCCTATGAATTCATGAATCCACTTCTTAACAGAATAAATTTCCGCAACAAAAAGGTCATACTCCTGACTTGCCATCGCCGGGAAAATATAGGTACGCCTATGATCGAAATATTTAAAGCGGTTACGGATATTGTTAAGGCTAGCCCCGAGGTTGAAGTAGTGTACCCTGTGCACAAAAATCCCGTAGTATTAGACACGGCTCGCAGCATTTTAGGAGGCAATGAAAGGATACATTTAATAGAGCCTTTAGACTATGTACCCTTTGTTAACCTTATAAACCGTTGTTATATGGTCATGACGGATTCCGGTGGCATTCAGGAGGAAGCACCATCCTTAGGTAAGCCGGTACTGGTGCTACGGGAGGTTACAGAACGGCCCGAGGCGATAGCCGCCGGTACTGTAATACTTGCCGGCGTCAAAAGGGCGGCGGTATTTAAAAGGGCATCGCAACTTTTAAAAGATGAACATCTTTACAACAATATGGCCCGGGCGATAAATCCATTCGGCGACGGGAAGGCATCGGAAAGGATTGTTGATGCGCTATTATATTTTTCGGGGATTATCCAAAACCCCCCTAAAGAATTTTTGTTTATGACAGCACGATAACAGCCTGCTGACGGTTCCACGATACATGAAAAACAAAATAATACGGTGGTTTACAATTTTTTAATAGATACTAGACAGGAATTTTAAAATTGATGTAGAATGTATACATGTATATGGCATTATGCTATATAATCAATAGTATCCCCTGTGGCCTTGACATGTTTTCCCGAGGGATATTATAGTATAATATAGGGGTTATTAGCAGTGCAAAAAGTAAGTACCGGTATTATAGATGGTAGGATGCGCGGGAAAACCACCGGTCATACTAGACAGAAAACCCAGGCAGAAAACATACTTGTCAACCCCGTATCTTTTTTCATTAATCGAGAGGTGGTGAGCATTCGTTGGCATTCAAAGAGATTGAAAGCATCAAGGATGCGGAGAGTAGGGCGGCCTTAATAGTCACAGAGGCGAAACGAAAGTCCGCCCAGATGCTAAAGGATAGCAAAGAAAAGGTAGAAGCTATCCTTGAAAAGGCAAAGAACGAAGCCGAGGAAAAGAGTTGCCAAAGGGTAGAGAAGGCTAGGAGGGATTGTGAAAAGGAGGTAGATGAACTTAAAGAGAGATACAGTAAGGAGAGGGAAACCTTAGAAAAGTCTATGGTCAAAAACATGGACAAAGCTACCGATTCTATTGTGGAGAGGATAGTGACACAATATGGCAATAATTGATGTAAAAAAGATATCAGTCATTGCTCTCCGAAGGGATAGGAGTAAACTCGTAGAAGTATTTCAGAGGCTGGGGAAAGTCGAGGTTATAGACATCAAGGAAAAGATACCCCAGGAGGATTGGGATAGACTCTTTGAGACCCGGGAGAGCGCCAGGGACCTTACCGAGATACAGGATAAACTGGGTGAAATACAGTTTACATTAGATTTTATAGCTAGGTATGCGCCGGCTAAAAAATCGTTGTTTGCGGAAAAGCCCACTTACGACGAGGCGGCTATGGCGGATATTTCCCGATTAGAAGGGCTATGGGCGGCGGTAAAAGAATGTAGAGAGTTGGAAACAAAGCTTAATAGCCTAAAGAGTGAGGAAATGAGGCTTTTAAGCACCGTGGACCTGTTAGAACCCTGGGAAAACCTCGACATTCCGGTGCAAGAACTTGAATCTACTGAAAATGTGGCTATTTTTACTGGTAGCTTTCCAACGAGTACAGTGGAGGCTGTAGAGGCTGCATTAAAGGACAGGGCTCCGGAGAGCGCCATTGAAATTATTAGTACTGATAGGGAGTTTACCTGCGTACTTCTCGTATACCGTAAATCCTTGGAGGAGGAGGTTTCGGAAATACTGAAGGAAAATTCCTGGAGTAAAATTGACATTCCCCAGGTGGAGGGCACCCCCGCCGAGGCGATGGAATATATAGCTGCAAAACGGGAAGAATTTGTGGATATAAGGCGGGATATCGCGTCGAGGGCGGCGGAGCTTTCAAAGGAAAGACCAAACCTGGAGGCGATTTACGATTATTACAGCCTGCTATCAGGCAGGATGAGCGTTGAAAAGACTACGGGCAACACCAAGGAAACCTTCTACATGGAGGGCTGGGTTGCAAAGCCGGATATGGACAGCATAGAAAAGGCATTGTTAAAGGAAGTGCCGAAGGCCTACATCACATTCAGCGACCCCGCTGAAGAGGATGATGTGCCAGTGGTGCTCAAAAATTCCGGGTTCGTAGAACCCTTCGAAATGATAACCGATCTATATAGCCCACCGGGCAAATCAGATTTCGACCCCAATACATTAGTTTCAATATTTTACTTTATATTCTTCGGCATGATGATAAGCGATGCGGGATATGGCATTGTGCTTTCGTTATTGGGTTTTTGGGCCCTCAAAGTGCTGAAACCGAAGGGTATAATAAAAAAACTGATGGGGCTCATAGCCCTAGGCGGTTTATCGACAATTTTTTGGGGTGCAATGTTCGGCGGCTGGTTCGGGGACCTTTTCCCCGCCCGTCCCCTATGGATGAATCCATTAGATGATCCGATGAGCCTTTTGATAGTAAGTTTCGTGCTAGGTGTGATACAGATATTCGTCGGCTTAGGGGCCGCGGCCTACAAAAACATAAAGGCCGGCAATGTCCTTGACGCGGTATTTGATCAAGGCCTCTGGGCAGTGCTCCTTATCGGGCTTATGATGTTTATATATCCGCCCTTAGCAGGACTTGCAAAGGCATTATCCGTCGCCGGTGCTTTAGGACTTGTGTTAACCCAGGGACGGAGCAAAGAAAACATTTTCGGTAAGCTTTCATCGGGAATACTGAGTCTTTACGATGTGACGGGCTATTTAAGCGATGTGCTTTCCTATTCAAGGATACTGGCCCTAGGGCTTGCCACGGGAGTTATAGCCATGGTAATAAACACTATGGCTAAAATGCTTGGCTTTAATATAATCGGTTATGTATTGATGGCAGTGGCACTGGCTATAGGCCACGTGTTTAATATAGCTATCAACGCCCTTGGGGCGTACGTTCATTCTAGTCGTCTACAGTACGTAGAATTTTTCGGCAAGTTTTATGAGGGCGGCGGAAGGACTTTTAGTCCTTTTGGAATAAAAACTAAATATACCAACTTAATGAGTGAGGAGGAGTTTTAATTGTTGGAACTTAAATTAGCATTAACCCAAGGTCAGTTTCTTTCGGTTTTGGGAGCAGCCCTTGCAGTACTTTTAGCGGGTATCGGCTCTGCAATAGGCGTAGGAATAGCGGGTGAAGCCGCTGCCGGTGTCGTTACTGAGGATCCGGGAAAATTCGGTCAAACGCTACTCTTACAAGCGTTGCCGGGGACCCAGGGTATATATGGTCTTCTAACGGGATTTGTAATAATGCAAAAAATAGGTCTTATAGGCGGAAATATTGCCGAAGTATCAACGACAAGCGGCCTTCTTATATTTGCTGCGGCGATGCCCATTGCCTTTGTCGGACTATTTTCGGCTATTGCCCAGGGTAAAGCCTCTGCATCGGGTATGGGAATCGTGGCTAAAAGGCCCGAGGAGCTTGCGAAGGGGATTACCTATGCCGCGATGGTTGAAACCTATGCTGTGCTAGCGCTTTTGGCATCAATCCTTATGATATTCGGAATCAATATTTAAGGGAGTGTCCTAAATGGATGGAATGGAAAGGATTAGAGAAAGTATATTAGCGGAAGCGAAGGCCCAAGGAGAATCGATCATCGAAGAAACAGAAAAAAAGATCAAAGCGATGGAAAAACAGGCCGTCAAGCAGGCTGAGGAAAACACGCAAAACCGCTTAGCCAGAGCCGAGGTAGAGGCTGAGGAGGCCCAAAGAAGGATGCTCTCCATGGCGGAACTCGATTTGAAAAAACAAAGCCTGGGCGTAAAACAATCGCTTATCGATCAAGTTTTTGAAAAGGCCCTTGATCGACTTAAAACCCTTCCCGAAGAAAAATATATAAATATGATGGCATCTGTCCTAAAAAACGCTGACCTAAAGGGTGGCGAAGAACTGATCGTGCCATCGGAGGATAGGGCGAAATTCCAAGGGGGGCTTTTAGAGAAACTGAACAACAAACTGGGCTTTAAGTTAAAGTTATCAGAGGAATCGCGCAATATGCAGGGCGGTTTTATTGTAAAAGTCAATGGGGTAGAGATAAATAACTCCTTTGAAACACTACTCAGGATGGAGAGGGAGAAGATAGAAACGGAAATCGCGGAAATCCTTTTCCAACAGTAAGGAGGTACCAATGAAGGATACAATGTTTTTATATGCAGTGTCCAGGGTGAAGGCCCTGGAAAACAACCTCCTTTCCAGAAGTGCGGTAGACAGGATGCTGGATGCCTCGACACCGGAGGAAGCACTGAAAATATTAGGCGAAACCGACTACGGTAACTACTTCGGCGAAGTGGACAGCGCCTACGACTTTGAAAAGGCCCTCGATCAGTCCCTAAGGACAACCTATAAAGTTATAGAGGATTCTACCGGGGACGAAAGGTTTACGCTCCTTTACCGGTTAAGGCATGATTTCCATAACCTAAAGGTGTTGATGAAGGAAAAGTATCTTGGGGAGGATTTTAAGCACATTCTTTCCTATGCGGGATCCATAGGGATAGATGCGTTGCGTAAAGCCGTGGACGATAAGGATATGGTGGGATTTGAGCCCCATATAAGGGACGCCTTTGAGGATGCTATGACGGATTTCGAATTAAAGGGTGATCCACAGCGAATAGACTTAATATTGGACCAGGGGCTTTATGCTTACCTTTTGGAACTAGCGGAAGGAATTAAAGATAATGGCTTATTAGAGTTTATAAGGACTGAGATAGACCTTTTGAATATAAACACCCTGCTTAGAATTAGAAAAACCGGCGGAAACATAAGACTTCTGGAAGAAGCCCTTATTGAAGGCGGTTTTTTGGATAAGTCGGTACTTTTAGGTTCTATGGGGGAACCGGTGGGAAGCTTTGCCGATAGACTATCCGCCACAAGGTATGATAGGGTGGCGGCGGAGGGTATCGGAGCCTTTATAGACACCGGCAGCACTACCGTGCTTGAAAAAATATCGGATAATTTGCTCCTTGATATGGCTAAAAGAGGGAAGTTTGCAGCCTTCGGTATTTTACCCATAATCGGATACCTATGGGCCAAGGAAAATGAGGCCAAGGTAATCAGGATGATCATGGTAGGCAAGATAAACAAAATACCGGCGGAAAGCCTGCGGGAAAGGTTGCGTGATCTATATGTATAGGGTAGGAGTTATAGGGGATAGAGATACGGTGCTAGCCTTTAAAGCTTTAGGCGTAGATATATTCCCGGTGATAAACCCCGAGGAGGGGAAAAAAGCTTTAAGAAAAATGGCAAGGGAAAAATATGCAGTTATATTTATAACGGAGCAGGTCTCCGTAGAGATTGATGACATGATAGGCGAGTATGAGAACGAAGTCCTTCCTGCCATAATACCTATACCCAATAATCAGGGTTCCCTCGGTGTAGGTTTAAAAAGAATGAGGGAATCCGTTGAAAGGGCCATAGGAGTAGATATATTCTTCGAAAGAGAGGGAGAAGAGAATTGAAACAAGGTAGAATAACCAAAGTTTCCGGACCCCTGGTAATGGCTGAAGGCCTCGAAGATGCTAAAATGTTCGATGTTGTCAGGGTTGGTGAGCAACGTCTTATAGGGGAAATAATAGAGATAAGAAGCGGAGTAGCTTCTATCCAAGTTTATGAGGAAACCGCGGGCCTAAGCCCCGGCGACCCGGTGGAAGGTACCGGTGCACCCCTTAGCGTTGAGCTGGCCCCGGGTATGATGGAAGGTATCTTTGACGGTATACAAAGGCCGCTGGACTTAATAAGGGAAAAAATAGGGGCATATATAACCAGGGGTGTCGAAGTACCAGCCCTTGATCATGATAAAAAATGGGACTTCGTGCCCACTGCAAAGGTTGGGGATGAGGTCATCGGCGGCGATATATTAGGCGTCGTAAAGGAGACTATTCTCGTGGAGCATAGGGTCATGGTTCCCCACGGGATAGAAGGGAAGGTCACAAAGATTCTTTCCGGCGAGAAGACTATAATTGAAGATATCGCAGAAATAGAAACAAAGGATGGCATCAAAACAGTACAGATGATGCAAAAATGGCCCGTAAGGAGAATAAGGCCATATAAGGAAAAGCTACCCCCGGTCCAAGCGATGACAACGGGCCAAAGGGTTATAGATATGTTCTTCCCTGTGGCTAAAGGTGGCGTTGCGTGTATCCCCGGGCCCTTTGGTAGCGGCAAAACGGTAGTACAGCATCAGTTGGCTAAATGGGCCGAAGCGGATATCGTCGTGTATATCGGTTGCGGCGAGCGGGGTAACGAAATGACCGACGTTTTAATGGAATTCCCGGAACTGATAGACCCGAAATCCGGCGAACCCCTTATGAAGCGAACGGTACTCATTGCAAATACATCTAACATGCCCGTTGCGGCACGGGAGGCATCAATATATACTGGTATAACCATTGCTGAATATTTCAGGGATATGGGCTATAATGTTGCCCTTATGGCGGATTCTACGTCCCGTTGGGCCGAGGCATTACGGGAAATGTCCGGCCGACTTGAGGAGATGCCCGGTGAAGAGGGCTATCCCGCATACCTGGCATCCCGGGTTGCAGAGTTTTATGAAAGGGCCGGCAGGGTGGTATGCAGCGGTAGCGAGGATCGGCAGGGTACCGTAACCGCTGTCGGGGCGGTATCACCACCTGGAGGCGACCTGTCGGAGCCCGTTACCCAGAGTACGCTCAGGGTTGTTAAGGTGTTCTGGGCGCTGGATGCATCCCTTGCCTATAGCCGACACTTCCCGGCTATACATTGGCTAACCAGTTATTCATTATACCTGGACACGCTAGAAGATTGGCTTAAGGAGAACGTTAACCCCGAGTGGGGCGATCTCAGGGCCGAAGCAATGAAACTCTTACAACATGAATCGGAGCTTCAGGAGATAGTGCGTCTCGTAGGTATTGATGCATTATCCGTTAAGGATAGGTTGATACTGGAAGTAGCAAAATCCATCCGGGAGGACTTTTTGCATCAGAATGCATTCCATGAGGTGGACACCTATGCATCATTGGAAAAACAGTTCGAGATGCTAAAGACTATATTGGTCTTCTATCATGAGGCCGAAAAGGTTATGGATGCCGGTGCTTCCTTTAAGGATGTGGAAACCCATCCCGTTAGGGAACGTATCTCCAGGATGAAATACTTTAAAGAGGATGAAATGGACAATATAAAGGCTGTAAAGGAAGAGGTCAAAAAGGAACTAGAGGGCTTGGTTTCTGAAGAAGGGGGTGGGCTAAGTGCTTAAAGAATATAGAACTGTCAGGGAAATAGCGGGACCGTTGATGTTAGTAGATGAGGTAGATGGGGCCCACTTTGACGAGTTGGTGGAAATAGAGATTAAAGACGGCGAACTAAGGCGGGGTAAAGTGCTGGAGGTACACAACGATAAGGCCCTTATACAGTTGTTCGAAGGGTCCTCCGGTATGAACGCCGCGGAATGTAAGGTAAGGTTTCTAGGCAAAGGAATAGAGCTACCGGTATCCCTGGATATACTGGGCCGTGTATTCGACGGCTTTGGAAGGCCAAGGGATGACGGACCGATGATTATACCGGAAAAAAGGCTTGATATAAACGGTGCGCCGATAAATCCTACGGCTAGGGACTATCCTTCGGAGTTTATCCAGACGGGCGTATCCGCTATAGATGGGCTTAACACCCTCGTTCGCGGTCAGAAGCTACCAATATTCTCCGGTTCGGGGTTACCCCATTCGCAGTTGGCGGCGCAGATCGCTCGTCAGGCGAGGGTTCTAGGTACCGAAAGTAAATTCGCCGTTGTATTTGCAGCTATTGGTATTACCTTTGAAGAAGCGAACTATTTTATAGAGGACTTCACGAGGACCGGGGCCATAGACCGATCAGTACTGTTTATAAACCTGGCTAATGATCCTGCTATAGAACGTATTGCGACGCCTAGGATGGCTTTGACCGCGGCAGAGTATCTGGCCTATGAAAAGAATATGCACGTACTTGTTATACTTACGGATATTACGAACTATTGCGAGGCACTTCGGGAAGTGTCCGCAGCCCGTAAGGAAATACCCGGCAGGCGGGGTTATCCTGGCTATATGTATACTGACCTTTCAAGTATCTATGAAAGGGCGGGAAGGCTCATAGGCGCCGAGGGGTCCGTTACGCAGATACCTATACTCACTATGCCCGAGGATGATAAGACGCATCCCATACCGGACCTTACCGGCTATATAACCGAGGGTCAGGTAATATTGAGTAGAGAGCTTTACCGAAAAGGTATACTGCCCCCTATTGACGTTTTGCCGTCGCTGTCCCGGCTTAAGGATAAGGGTATAGGTGATGGTAAGACGAGGGAGGACCATGCGGATACGATGAACCAGCTCTTCGCCGCCTATGCAAGGGGTAAAGAGGCTAAGGAACTGGCGGTAATACTCGGTGAGGCGGCCCTTAGCGATACGGATAAACTCTTTGCACAGTTTGCTGACGAGTTCGAAAAGGGCTATGTGGCCCAGGGCGAATATGAAAATCGTTCTATAGAAGAAACGCTTCAAATAGGCTGGGACCTTTTGGCTATACTGCCCAGGGCGGAGCTTAAGCGTATAAGGGATGAATATCTTGATAAATATCTGCCGGAAAAAAAGGAGTTGTAGGCTGTGGATATACAAGTCAACCCAACTCGAATGGAGCTTTCAAAGCTCAAGAACAGGATAGTAGTTGCAAGGAGAGGCCATAAGCTCCTAAAGGACAAACAGGATGAACTCGTTAAGAAATTCATCGACATGGTGAAGGAAAACAAAAGGCTTCGGGAGGAAGTGGAAAAGGAGCTATCCGAGGCCTTCGGGCATTTCGTAATGGCGAGCACCCTTATGTCGGATCAGGCATTGGAAGAAAGCCTCATGTATCCGGTGGGTAAGGTGGATATTACCGTGGCCCGTAGAAACGTGATGAGCGTCCGTATACCCGACATTGAAATAGTCGATGACGGTGAAGGGGAAAACAAAGAAAAGAAGGGGCCCTTTGCATACGGCTATGCCGGCACTACCGGTGAGCTGGACGATTCTATATCCATACTATCGGGGATACTGCCAAAACTTTTAAAATTGGCGGAGCTAGAAAAGGGTTGTCGGCTTATGGCTATAGAAATAGAAAAGACAAGGCGTAGGGTAAATGCGCTAGAATATGTCATGATACCCTCGATGGCGGAAAAGATAAAATATATCACTATGAAGCTGGATGAAAACGAAAGGGGTAATGTCACCCGGCTCATGAAAGTGAAGGATATGATGTTAGAAAAGGGCGTTTAATATACGCCCTTTTCTAGTTCGCCCGGCATGTCGATGTGGCAGGGGGACGTTTTGTTTGCCACATTTTTAGAATGATTCTAACTTTGTGGCAAGGGGACGTTGCCACATTTTTAGAATGATTCTAACTTTGTGGCAAGGGGACGTTTTGTTTGCCACATTTGCGGAGCAGCTCGTAAAGCCCGGTTTCGGCATTAGGCTATCCTCGCTTCGCGAACCCGCCAGTAGTGTATGAATGAGCTCGAGGGCTACGGGAATTTCCGCAAACTAGCCTATCGGCT
>CAZDSH010000040.1:0-15431 GCA_964508195.1 uncultured Clostridiaceae bacterium | reverse complement strand
ATGGCTTCATTGCCTGATAGAAGCTTCTTCAATTAGCTCACTCCTCACAAAATATACAACGCTTTATAACCAATTATTGTTTATTATGTCCCATGCAACTATACATGCTGCTATTAATATCCAATCCAAGTGTTTCTTCTATATACATATTTAAATTCATAATTTTTCCTAGATCGTATTTTGTTTTTATCCCCATGTCAGATACCATATTTACGAAATCTTCCGTTGCGATGTTACCCTTCGCCCCGGGGATAAAGGGGCAACCCCCTAATCCGCCTAATGAAGTATCAAAATTCCTCACGCCCTCTTCCAATGAAATATAGGCATTTGCCATCCCCATCCCCCTTGTATCATGGAGATGGATTCCTATTTTCCCTAGATCAAAATGTTTACCAATGCCCTTTAGTACCTTCCTAGTATGCATTGGCGTGCTAAGGCCTGCTGAATCTGCCAAACCTATTTGTGATACCCCTAGTTCGTAGGCCTTATCACAGATTTTTAAGACTCTATCTATTGGGACCTCATCACCAAAGGGACTACCGAACACACAAGCAACCGCCAGCCTTATCTCTATTTCTTCTATTTCTGTTACCATATCTTTATAGTCCGCCAGGGATTCATCTATCGTTTTGTTTACATTTTTCATGTTATGGGCTTCACTTGCCGATAAAACAAAATTGATTATTTCAACCCCTGCTTCCTTTGCCCTTAGAGCCCCCTTTTTGTTAGGCACTAGGGCCGATAGTTTAACATTCTTCGCCGCTGCATAATCCTTTACCCCGCTGAACACTTCCACTGCATCCTTGAATTGAGGTACCCATTTAGGATGGACAAACGAAGTAACCTCTATCTCATCGGCCCCTGCATCAATGGCATCCTTAATAATTTTAATTTTGTCCCCGGTTTTAATAAACTCTTTAATATTTTGTAAGCCATCCCTCGGGCATGTTTCGGTTATTCTGACAACATCCGGCACCGCCATTTTTCATACCCCCTAAATAATTTTTTTCTCTTTATATTTCTCTAATGTCTCTCCGTCTAACCCGATTTTCCGATAAATTTCTTCATTATGTTCCCCTAGCATAGGTGCCCTGCCCCTCACTTTACTGGGCGTTTCAGACATCTTTATAGCTGAACCCGTTATAGTTATTTGTCCTGCTATTGGATGTTCAACTTCAACGAACATTTCCCTTGCCTGATTAATATGGGGATCCTCGTACACCTGCTTGATATCATAGATAGGGGCCGCGGGTATTTTTGCCTCCAAAAGTATATCCACTATTTCCTTCGCTGTTTTATCCTTACCCCATTTGTTTATTATCTCCTTTAATTCGTCCCCATTAGATTTCCTATCCTCTATAGTTAGGAACTTTTCTTCCTTTGCCAATTCCGGCATGCCCATAACCTCGGCCAGCCATTGGAAATGCCTATCGGTACCGCAGGCCATAACATAATCGGTATCCTTCGCCTCAAAGGAGTCGTATGGATACGCGGCAAGGTATCTATTGCCAGTCCTACGGGGCGTCTTGCCGTCGCATATATACACCATGCTAATAGTCTCTAAGCTAGCCACAATGCTATCGACTAAAGCCACATCAATGTTTTGACCCTCACCGGTTTTCTCTCTATGAATAATTGCACTAAGAATTCCAAATGCTGTATTCATTGCCGCTAAAATATCTCCTAGGGCTATACCGGAACGTGTCGCGGGACCATCGGGCCATCCAGTTATACTCATCGCTCCGCCCATAGCCTGTGCAATTATATCGTAACCGGGCCTTTCTCTGTAGGGCCCGTATTGCCCAAATCCTGAAATAGATGCATATACAAGGCCCTTGTTGAGTTCCTTTGCCCTGGCATATCCAAACCCTAGTCTTTCCATAACCCCCGGCCTATTATTTTCTACTAATACATCGGCGGTCTTTATTAACTCCTTAAATATTGCTTTCCCTTCCTCCGTTTTCAAATCAACGGTTATACTTTTTTTGCCCCTATTTACATTGCTAAAATACATACTAACTTCATTCTTTTTCGGGAACACTGATCTTGTTGCATCCCCTATTCCCGGCCTTTCAATCTTTATAACCTCTGCACCCATATCCGCCAACAGCATACAACAATAGGGACCTGCTAAGAATTGCGTAAAATCTAAAACCCTTATACCCTCTAATGCTTTTTTGTTAACCACGATAAATACCTCCCTAAATTTAATGTCCGCTTTTATTAACACGCAAATATCTTGCCAACTGTTTTTCCCCATAAATACACCGTTCCCTTCACTTTTTCTTTAACAGTTTATAATAATGTCCACTTTTGTTAATGCGTAATGTCAATATTAATTTATACGAGTTTAACAATAGGAGCTGTGGAAAATGATAATTTTGTGAATGTTCATCGTACTAAAAAAACAGCAGAGAAACATTTCCCTGCTGTTTTTTATACCGTTTATAGTTTAAATCCTACATTCCATAATCCCCTAGGGCACGATATATAATACTCTATTTCACATCGTACCCGGCGCCCTGGATAGCCTCCTTAAGCTGCTCTAAGTTTACTCCGTCGCCGTGTTGTACCGATACGGTGCCTACCTTAAGGTCTATATCAATATTCTCCACGCCCTGTATAGCGCCCACCGTCTTTTTTATGGCCATTACACAATGGTTACAGCTCATGCCCTCTACATTTAATGTGCTCGTTTTCATTTTGTCTTACCTCCTACAAAATTTTATTTTAAGGATAGACCCGTACTTCCCCTATGATCCATATACCGGATCGCCGTCGCCGGATTTCCGGAAACCCCTCGCCGGGAAAACTCCTCTGTTCCCCTTTCAAAGCGGAAATAAACATCCCGGGGTATTACCTATTTACTCCCTGCCGATATCACTCCGTCGTCACATCGGTACTACTTCGGCATCACATCAGTACCGTGCCGACACCACAGTTTATTTTAGCTTAACCCTTTTTAGCCTTAAAGCATTGGATACGACGGACACAGAGCTAAAGGCCATAGCGCCGCCGCCTATTACCGGGCTTAAAAACCCTAAAGCCGCAAAGGGTATCCCTATACTGTTATAGGCGAAGGCCCAGAAGAGATTTTGCTTTATGTTTTTCATAGTTGCCCGGCTTAAACGTATCGCCAAGGTTATGCCCATCAGATCACCGCCCATAAGCGTAATGTCCGCGGTCTCCATAGCCACATCCGTACCCGTTCCTATGGCAAAGCCCACATCGGCCACCGCAAGGGCCGGGGCATCGTTTATACCGTCACCGACCATGCCCGTTACTTTGCCGGCCTTGATAAGTTTCGTTACCTCCTCGGCCTTATGTTCAGGCAATACCTCCGCTAGTACCTTTTCTATGCCCACCTGCTTTGCTATAGCCTCCGCAGTAGTTTTATTGTCCCCGGTTATCATATAAATATCTATGCCCATGTCCTTTAATTCCTGTATAGCCCTTCGGGAGTTTTCCTTAAGGGTATCCGCCACGGCCAGGATACCGGAAAGGCTTCCCTCTATCGCCATAAGCATAGCGGTTTTTCCTTCCCCTTCGAGTCTCAAAAGGTCCCCTTCCGCTTTGCTTAAGTCTATGCCCTCTGAATTCATGAGCCGTCTGTTCCCAAGGGTTATCCTTTTGCCCCCTATTTTAGCCACAACGCCGTGCCCCGGTATCGCCTCGAAATCCGAGGTCTCACTGAGTTCCAAATCCCTCTCCCGGGCACCCTTTAATATAGCCTCCCCCAGGGGATGCTCCGAACCCCGTTCTGCAGTAGCTGCATATTTTAATACCTCATCCTCGGTAAGGTTGCCTATACTAATAACATCGGTAAGCTCCGGCTCACCCTTCGTTATGGTACCGGTTTTATCCAGTATCAACGTATCTATCCCATGGGCCCTTTGTAGATACTCGCCGCCCTTTATAAGCACACCGTTTTCCGCACCTCTGCCGGTACCCACCATAACAGATGTCGGAGTAGCAAGTCCTAGGGCACAGGGACAGGCTATAACTAGTACCGCCACAGCGTTTATTATACCTGCATTTATATTTTTGCCTATTAGCCACCACGCAAGCACCGTAATAAGCGCTATACCCATTACAACGGGTACGAATACCCCGGCTATTTTATCTGCAAGCCTTTGTATAGGCGCCTTAGAGCCCTGGGCCTCCTCCACCATCCTTATTATTTGGGACAGTACTGTATCCTTGCCCACCTTCATAGCCCGCATCTTAAAGCTACCGGTCCTATTCATCGTAGCGCCTACTACGGTATCGCCGGGATTTTTTTCAACGGGGATACTCTCACCGGTAAGCATCGACTCGTCGACGGCGGAGCGTCCTTCTACAACCTCACCGTCAACAGGTATCTTTTCGCCGGGGCGCACCATAACGATATCCCCGATAATTACATGCTCTATCGGTATATCCATCTCTTTTTCGTCCCTTATTACCCTCGCGGTCTTAGCCCCGAGGCCCATAAGTTTTTTTATGGACTCCGATGTCTTACCCTTTGCCACTACCTCTAAATATTTGCCCAGCATGATGAGGGTAATCACCACCGCGGAGGCCTCGAAATATAAATCCATCACATTGCCGGCAAAGAAGCCGTTATAGAGGCTATATATATAGGCGGCACTAGTACCGACGGATACCAACACGTCCATATTGGCGCCGCCGCCCTTAAGGGCGTGGTATGCCCCTTTATAGAACCTGGAGCCCACGATAAACTGTACCGGTGTAGCCAAAACAAGCTGTACCCACGGATCGTGCAGTATTTCTATAGGGCTTCCCAACATGTGGAATACCATAGCCGCTACGAGGGGGAAGGATAAAATGGCCGATATTGTAAAAAGTCTCCTGAGCTGTTTTGCCTCCCTTTCCCTTTCCTCCCTCTCTAAATCCTGACTTCCCCGGGTTTTTTCCTCTGCGTCGTACCCGGCCCCTTGCACGGCCTTTACCATATCGCCTAGGGATATCTGGGTAGGGTTATACTCCACCGTAGCGCTTCCTACCGCAAAGTTTATTACAGCCCCCGTAACGCCCTCCAGATTCCTTAGAACCTTTTCCAACCGTGCAGCGCAGGCGGCGCAGGTCATGCCCTTAAGTATTAGTTCTATCTTTTCCAATACCACGTCATAGCCGGTATCCCGCACTACATCAATAAGCCCGATAGGGTCAACCTTTTTATTATCGTACTCAACGGTAGCCCTTCCGACGGCCAGATTTACCGTAGCCTTTTTTACGCCCGCTGCGGTACTCAGCCTTTTTTCTAGCCTACTTGAGCAGGCAGCGCAGGTCATACCCGATATGCTAAAGGTTACCTTAGAACTCCCGTTATCCCCTTCATGTTTTGTCATAATGCCACCTCCGAACATTTTCTTGTTTGCCCTTTATTCATTAAATCTATACTGAGAACTGTTTTAACAGGGGCACCCCTACGTTATACCCGTATGGGGTATACTAATATTGTATATTCCCCGTTATGAAATGTCAAAACATTAATATTTTTTCCCTAAGGGACTCTTTAATACGGCTTCCGGATCCCCTCTAGGGACGATGGGCAAAAAAGATTAAAGTGTCACCCCTATAGAAATCCAGGTATGACACTTTATAAAAGAGGATTAAATTAAACAATATATCCTATTCCGGACAAAAGCCTACGCCCACCAGCCCCGGCCCTGTGTGCACGCCTACTACGGGCCCGACTTGGCCCGGAAATATTTCGCTTATATCCATTTCATCCTTTAGGCTATGCAAAATGTCCATAGCCTCATTTAATGCATTCCCATGCATCACCGCTACACGTACTCTGCTCTTTCCTATTGCACCTTTTATTATCTCTATAAGTTTTTTTATGGACCCTTTCCTACCCCTGCTCTTTACAACAGTATAGTATATGCCATCGCTGTTTACGGATATTATAGGTTTGATGCTCAGCATATCCCCTAAAGTGCCCTCCACAAGACCGATTCTGCCGCCCTTTCTTAGGTATTCCAAAGATTTGAGGACGAAGAACACCTTGATCTCTTTCCTAAACTTATTCAAGGTATTTATTATTTCGTTTAGCGGAACATTATTTTCAATAAGACGTGCCGCCTTAATAACCAAAAAACCTAACCCCATGGATATGGATTTCGAATCTATTACATGAAGCCTTAAACCAAACTGCTTCGCCCTTTCCTCGAGGTTTTTTATCATGGAATAGGTGCCGCTTAGACCGCTAGAAATATGGATAGAAATGAGGTCCTTATATCCTTCCTCCCTTAATCTGTTAAACAGTTCCAAAATCCTACCCGTAGAGGGTAATGAGGTACTAGGGATCTCCCGTGCTAGGGAATCGTACACCTCCTTAGGTGTAATGTCCTCCCCATCGCTGTACACCGCATCCTTATATATAACGTGGAGCGGCAAAACATTTATATTATACCTTTGCCGTATATCCTTAGGCAGATCCGAAGTGCTGTCGGTTATTAAGGCTATTTTGTTCATTTGTATAAAACCTCCGTTCTTATAATTAGACGCAATAGCATGTATTTCGACACAAATTAATGAATACCTTCACTGGTTGCCCTTAAATACATTATTTATTGAAAAACTTTGCACCCTACGCCGGTTTAAAGAACAAATTGCCATAACACTTTTAAATTGCTATAATAAATTGGGTAAGATTTAAACTAAGGGATCCAAAACGTGGGGATAGGCTTTCCTTTAAGTAAGCAAGAACAAATAAAAACCGGTGTCGGGATAGTCGCTGATGAAACGTGGGAGGGGACAGTTTTTTGAAAAAGCAATTATATCGTTCGAAGGATAATACGATAATCGGCGGGGTATGCAGCGGTATCGCCGAATATTTTGATACGGATCCAACATTGATAAGGCTCCTTTGGGCGTTTTTTGCCCTCTATGGCGGCATTGGAATCGTGGCCTATATAGTATGCCTCATCGTTATGCCCGAGGACAAAGGGGTGTCCTATGATAGGGCCTCCGGTACCAGTGAAAATGCGCAGGACCTTTACGTATCGAAGACCCCGGACAATGCAAAACGACAAGGTACCCCCGGGGACCCGGAGGCCTATACTCCTTCTAAAGGCAACGATAAGGGCCCAATATTCGCCGGGGTGTTTCTTATTTGTATAGGGGGGCTACTGCTTTTTAAAAAAATATTTCAATTTAGCCTGATATCTTACCTTAGAAAATGGCTACATTTTATTAATCTTAGCAGGTTTTGGCCCATACTCCTTATAATAGCGGGCCTTGGTATTTTGTTAAAGGAAATAGGCAGAAAGGGCAGGGCCTGATAAGTTTTAGCCGCAGATTATCTTACAGAGTTCTTTTTGGTCCACGCCCACGCCATCCTTATTTACCCTCATATTGTCGCCGGATATTTCATCTATTAATACTATTTTGTCATCTATTCTGCCGTACTCCAGCTTTATATCAATAAATTCAAGGCCGTATCTATTTAATTCATGTTCTATTAGCTTTGTAACCTTTCTCGTAAGCTCCGTAGCATATTTTATCTCCTCAGTGGTCATCAGCCCTAGCTGCCTTATACTATCCTCGTTAATTAAGGGGTCCCCCCTCTCGTCGTCCTTAAGGGTTATCTCTACAAGATAGTCCAACGGAGTACCCTTCCCTACATATTTACCATACCGCCTTACAAAGCTACCTACGGCTTTTCGCCGGCATATAAACTCCAGCCCGTCTCCGAAGGTTATGGCTCCTTTTACGAGCATAGTATTATTTGCTTCATCGGCCTCGATATAATGGCTTGGGATTCCCCTTCGGCCTAGGAACTCGAAAAAGAACTTGCTAAGCCTAAGGGATGCATTGCCCTTACCCTCTAGTACACCTATTACAGAGTTGGCGCCGGGGTCCGCCCTTCCCGTCGCATCCCCTGTCACATCGTCCTTGAATCTAAGAAGTATGTTTCCGTCCTTCCCTTGGAATACTGTCTTTGTTTTACCCTCCTGGATCAGTTTCAAAACCTTTACCTCCATTCTACCCAACTTGGGGCAACTCCTCTTAAATAAATATTTTATCACATATTTCACCCATGCTCCTTCACCTGTTTTAAAAAGATATATCTATTAACCCGTTTCCAATTAAGAAAACTCCTTTATATCCTATTTTTTATAGTGGGGCTGATATTAAACCATGAAACCATAAAAACTTCAGGTATATTTTCCCGATTATAATAGATCAAAGAAATGAATTAATTTTGATAATGTTTGCAAAGATAATCATAGGAGGTTAAAACAAATGACTATAGACGCTAAACTAAAACAAACCTTGGCGGAACTGGAGGGTGCCCGCGGTACTTTGCAGATTTACTCGACTAATGCACAAAAAGATGAAACAAAGGCTGCCTTCGCAAAGGCGGAAAAAGATATAAATGGGATACTTGTAGATTTAAAAGATCGGCTAAAGGTTTTAGAGGCCCAAGAACCTCAGTATAAAGGTAAATAGGGGTGGAATGATATGCAGGGCTGGCTTAACATATTAATAAGATCGTCGGTTTTATTTTTTGCAACTTTGATACTGATAAGGATAATGGGTAAAGGTCATCCGCCCAGGATGCACCCCTTTTATAACGGGGTGTATATTTACATTTTCGTTGTAACAGCACTTATCGCCACAAGGGTTATTACGAATATAATATTCGGCCTTATAGCCCTTGGGACATGGGTTGTACTTATAATCGGATTAGATTTCGCAATCCTTAAAAGTAAAATGATTCACGACCTCGTAAAGGGCAAAGAAACCGTCCTCATTAAACAGGGCAAAATAATGGAGGAAAATCTGGGTCGTGTACGACTTACCGGAGAAGAGCTTTTACGTGAATTAAGGAATAAAAACGTATTTGACCTTATGGACGTTGAATTTGCGCTATTGGAAACTACGGGGGAAATAAATGTGTTGCTTAAATCCGATAAAAAACCCGTATCGCCGCACTATTTGGAGCACAAAGTAGCACCCCAAAAGGAAGCCCAAATGGTTATATACGACGGGAACATTCTACACGAACCCCTTACAAACCTGGGATTAAACGTACAATGGATAGGAACGCAACTGAAAAAGGCCGGGGTAGCCCTGGAAAATGTATTTATCGGACAAGTAAACTCTGAAGGTGAACTATATTTGGATCTTTTTGATGATTCTGTCCGGCTACCCCAAACAAAGGTGAAAGAATTATTATATGCAACCCTTTATAAAAATCAAGGGGACCTCGCATCCTTCGCGTTGGAAACACAAAACGAACAGGCGAAAGATATGTACGAAAAAAACTCCGAAAGGTTAAAAAACATCGTAGAAAACCTTAGACCATATTTATTACGATAAAAGGTGGATGAATATGTCAAATAAGAAAAAAAAGAAACTTACACCGGTACAACAGCAGTATCAGCAATATGCAAAACAGCGGGAACCAAAACGACCGGTCCTCGTTAATTGTATAAAAGCTTTTTTAGTAGGGGGCTTTATATGCACTATGGGTCAAGCATTGCAATGGGTGTTCGTAACCCATTTCGATTTTGATGAAACATCGGCAAGTAGCCCAACCTCAGCGGTACTCATTATCATTGCAGTCCTTTTAACGGGCTTTGGTGTGTATGACCGGATTGCCCAATGGGCAGGGGCAGGAACGATCATCCCCGTTACGGGTTTTGCTAACACTATGGCCTCCGCAGCAATAGAACACCGTAGTGAAGGCTATGTCCTTGGCGTAGGGGGCAATATGTTCAAAATCTCCGGGCCCGTTATAACCTATGGCGTATTTTTTGCCTTCGTTGTCAGCCTTATAAAGATTATAATTATGGAATTAGGTGGTATATAAATGCTTAAGGGTCATCAGTCCTGGGTCTTTAAAAACGCACCGGTTATCGTAGCCTCCGCTGCAATTGGCGGCCCCTTCGAAGCAAAGGGTTCCCTTGCAGAGGATTTCGATATATTACACGGGGATATATGGTTAGGTCAGGATAGCTTTGAAAAGGCCGAAAAAAAGATGTTAGAGGAGGCCTGTGAAACTGCACTGGAAAAGGCCGGTATAAAAAAAGATGACATAAACTTTTTTCTAAGCGGTGATCTGTTAAACCAGATCATTACCAGCAGCTTCGCCGCCCGCACCCTTGCAACTCCCTTTATAGGCCTATATGGTGCCTGTTCCTGTTCAATGGAGGGCCTGTCCCTAGGAGCACTTTTAGTGGAAAGCAACGCCGCAAAATATGTACTCGCGGCTACCTCCAGCCACAACGCCTCGGCGGAGAAACAGTTTAGATATCCTACGGAGTACGGTGCACAAAAGCCGCCTACGGCACAATGGACAGTGACCGGTGCCGGGGCTGCCGTATTAGCTAAGGAAGGCGATGGCCCTAGGGTAACCTGTGCCACTATTGGCAAAATTGTTGATATGGGCATTTCCGATCCCTTTAATATGGGCGCGGCTATGGCACCGGCGGCGGTGGATACGTTGCAGGCCCATTTCCGTGATCTGGGCAGGGAGCCGGACTATTATGACGTGATCGCAACCGGCGATTTAGGAAGCGTCGGATTTGAGATCGCCGGGGATTTGCTAAAAAAACATGGCTTGAATATACCCGAAGGGATATTCACTGATTGCGGTATTATGATATATAAGGAAGAACAACCGGTTATCGCCGGGGCTAGTGGCTGCGGTTGTTCGGCGACAGTTACCTATGGGCATTTTATGCGGAGGCTACGGGAGGGACAGCTTAAACGGGTGCTCATCATCGCAACAGGGGCCCTGATGTCACCTATGTCCTATCAGCAAAAGGAAAGCATACCCTGTATTGCCCATGGGGTATCTATAGAAATGTAAAAAAGCAAAGTGTAACATTATTAAGTTTTCTAATATCAATATGGGCAACTCTCGAACTGGAAAAACACATCCAATTCGGATGCTGCTTATAGTATACAAGGAGAGCTGATTATGGAAAAATTCCTTTGGGCCTTTGTGGTTGGCGGAACTATCTGCGTAATAGGGCAAATACTTATGGACGTGTTTAAGCTTACCCCTGCCCATACTACCGCCACCCTGGTAGTATCAGGTACAGTATTAGGTGGTCTAGGGCTTTATGAACCCCTTATAAAATTCGCCGGTGCTGGGGCTTCTATTCCAATAAGCAGCTTTGGCAATTCCCTCGTAAAGGGGGCTATGGCTGAGTACAAATTACATGGTATTATCGGTGTCCTAACCGGAATATTTGAAATAACTAGTGCCGGAATATCCGCGGCCATTATATTCGCCTTCATGGCATCCCTCATATTTAAGCCAAAGGGGTAGGGGGCTTTCGTGAAAGGAGGTGACACCATTGACAGTAGGAACGCAACTACAACAGGCTATCTCCAGCGTGCAAAGTGCGGCGGCCAGCATGCAAACCTTCGCCATCGAAACCGAGGACAGCCAAGCTAAACAGACTTTTCAGCATTTGGCTAAAACCCTGGATGATGCAGTTAATACCCTAAAGGGTAGACAACAATATATTGAGGAACAGGAACCACAGTATAAAGAATAGTAGTAGCCGGGACGACGTTTCGCCGCGTCCCGGTTTTAATATAGAAAGATATGGACTTAACTGTTATAATTCGGTATCATTAGAGACATAGGGAGGTTAAACAAATGATGAATTTCAAACATTACATAAACTGCATTGACGCCCACACAGCGGGGGAGCCCCTCCGGATAATAACTTCCGGATTTCCGCCTATCCATGGAGATACTATCCTAGAAAAAAGGGATTACGTATTACAAAATTACGACCATCTACGTAAAATGATCATGTTAGAACCGCGGGGACATAGCGGCATGTACGGCTGCATCATTGTCTCCCCTGTTACCGAAGATGGTGATTTTGGCGTGCTTTTTACCCATAATGAAGGCCTAAGCTCTATGTGCGGACATGGTATTATAGGTGTGACGAAGGTAGCAATAGAAACCGGGATGCTTCTGTCAAAGGAGGGGGAGAACATAGTACGCATAGATACCCCCGCAGGTAGGGTCACTGCCTATGCCGATGTTAAGGACGGGAGGGCGGAAAGGGTAAGATTTCAAAACGTACCCTGTTTTGTATACAAAAAAGGTATACCGGTAAATATGGAAGGTTTCGGTGATATATCAGTGGATGTGGCCTATTGCGGCGCCTTTTACGCGTATTTCGATATTAAAAAATTGGCTATACCCATAACCCCGAAAAATACGGAAAAGCTCGTGGATATGGGCATGGATATTAAGCATAAAGTGATGGATAGCATAGAGTTCCGCCATCCAACGTCGGGGGTCAACTGGCTCTACGGAACGATATTCTTCGAAACCCCGGAAAGAAGAAATAATAAACTTTTTTCGAAAAATATATGCATATTTGCCGATGGTCAGGTGGACAGATCCCCTACCGGTACCGGTACCGGCGGGCGTATCGCGTTACACTATGCCTTCGGGGAAATGAAGAAGGGTGATATACTGGTCAACCGCAGCGTAATCGATACCTCCTTCGAAGGCAGGATTATCAACGACACAAAAGTAGGAAGTTTTGATGCGGTTATCACCGAGGTGTCCGGCAACGCACATATTACGGGCTTTAATCAACTGGTATTAGATCCGGGGGATCCGTTACCGGAGGGCTTTAGAATCACCGGAAGCTAAATAGAGGCTACTGCCAATATCCTGCGTTGCATAGTACAAAAGCCCTACGTAAAACGGTTATACAAAAATAGGTTTTATAGGTACAATGCGCCATATATTCGACGATAAACAAAAGGGACGTAACCTCTGCTTGAAAAACATAATCATAATATATTATGAGTACAGTAAGGGTGATATATATATATGCTGGTTCTGACGAAGAAAAACATTGTAAACGTTTTTGGGATGAAAGATGCGATACATGCCGCTAAGGATGCTTTGACCATTCACTCCCGGGGTAAAAGTACCGTACCCTTAAGGGTTAACTTGGACGTGCCAAAGGCAATGGGTCAAAGCCTGTTCATGCCCGCATATATCGAACATTTACAGGCTATCGGCATAAAAATAATTTCTATTTTCCCTAATAACCCTAAAATCGGGAAACCCTCTACCCTAGCCCAAATGGTATTAATCGACGAAAAAACCGGTGAAGTTATAGCAATGATAAACGGTACTTACCTTACACAATTAAGAACCGGTGCAGTACAAGGGGCGGCTACTGATATTTTAGCCAGAAAGGATGCTAGGATTGCGGCATTAATAGGAACCGGCGGCCAGGCATCGGCCCAGCTTGAGGCCATGCTATGCGTCCGCGATCTTAAAGAGGTTAGGGTAGCGGGGAGGGACTTCAATAAAACTAAATTCTTCGTAAAGGATATGCAAAAACGGTTCGCCATCCCTTATAACGTCGATATAATACCCGTACAAGAAGCGGATCAGGCAATTGCGGAAGCTGATATCATTACAACGGTTACAACATCTAAAAAGCCAACATTTGACGGCCTGTCAGTGAAAAAGGGTGCCCATGTAAACGGCATCGGCTCCTATACCCCCGACGCCCGGGAACTCGATGGGAATATAATAAAAAGAGCCGACGGAATATTTTTTGATACAAAGGACGGCGTATTAAAAGAGGCCGGGGATATAATAATCCCGTTACGGGATCGCACTGTATCCGAAACAAAGTTTAACGGAGAAATAGGCCAAGTTATCGCCGGAGAAATCCCCGGCAGAAAAAGTAACGACGATATAACACTATTTAAGTGTGTCGGCATGGCGACGTTGGATTTGGTCACGGCCCATAAAATCTATAAAAGGGCTATAGAGCAGGGCATCGGAACACAAGTTGTCCTTTAGATGTTTATAGCTTTTCTAGGTTTAATACCCATAGCCCATTTCCTGCGGTACCTATGTAGAGCCTTTTACCATTTCAGTTATAGTAACAAAATCGTATCCCCTGTTTCTTAAATTTTCTATAATTTCAGGTAGGGCCTTTATTGTTGCTCCTCGTCCGGTATGCATCGTCACAATAGCGCCGGGGTGTATCCACTGTGTAACCGTTCTACTAATATGCTTTGCGTCGTTACCGGTATCGGCATCCGTTGAATTAAGCGACCATAGCACCGTCCGAAGCCCTATATCCTGGGCTATTCTTACCATGTTGTCGTTGTAATATCCGCCGGGGGGCCTGAAAAAAGGCGCATCCCTTCCGCCGTGTTTTCTTATGAAGAGTCTTGTGGATATCAGTTGGGCCCTTATCTCATCGTCGGTAAGGGTATGATTATTAAAATGATCCCAGGTATGGTTAGCTGCCTCGTGACCCCGTTTTACCAGATCTTTTAAAGTCTCGGCATTGTTTTCTATACTGTTTCCTATTATAAAAAAGGTACCCTTGACGCCATGTTCATCCAGCACATCCAAAAGGGGGTTAACTTCCTCCCCAAGGTAATCGTCAAAGGTGAGGGCCACCAGTTTTTTATCAGTCCCCTTATCCATAACCGGCAACAAGGGGCTAGCGGCATCCCGGGCAAACTCCCTGAACTCGAATTCCATATCACCGATATCCATAACATTTCTAAGATGTTCTAATGTTGAATAGGCTACCCCGTCAATAAAGATCCCTTCTATCCTCTCATCCCCAATATAGGGGCACCCCTCAAGGGCATCACACCTATATACTTCACCGAAACATAGGGCAAAGATCTGACTGGGTATAAGTCTCTCTCCCTGGTATTCAACGGCTTTATCCGTCATTTTCATGCCATTTATATAAAAACTGTATTTACTTAGTTTTCTTATATCAGTAGACTTATAAGTTTTGTCGCCAATGAACAGCTCAATGTTCCCGCCATGGGTTATCGCTTCATCGAGGGCCAGAAGGTTTTCCAGCCTATCTAGGGGGATATAACCCTTGCCGAAAAAGTTCACGATATCCACATAGGCCTCCTGTTCGTCTTTTAAAAGCTGAATCACGCCAAGGTCCGCAAGCCAGTTAACGGTCCAACCGAGGCTGTTGCTTATACTACGTATAGGAACATAAATAACCCCGTCCCAATCGTATCCTATATCTACGAATATTCCGTTTACGAATACGTGATACTTTTTGCTCAATCGTTCCTGGGCGAACTTGTTCCCGTTCTCTATTTCCTTTTGGGTCTTAGATTCGTACCAGTTAAACCGGGTACCGCTTAAGACCTCCCCCGCTTCATCAAAAATTTTCTTCGCCGTTACAAATCCGGTACATATAACGGCTATTATGAGAATAATAATTATGACCTTTTTCATCCGTATCCCCCCCCGGCTCCCCTAGGAACGATTAACCGTATACGGCTATATTTTAACCTATCTATTTTAAAAAAACAATTGTTCATTCCCTCCAAACCCTCTCATCAGCTAACCCCGATTTAGATACATTAATCTGTGCAGATAATAATGCCGTTTTAAAAATCCGGCTCATATC
>CAZDSH010000039.1:0-15438 GCA_964508195.1 uncultured Clostridiaceae bacterium | reverse complement strand
AAGAACCGTAGGGGCCGGCGTAGTATCAAAGATACTATAGTTTTGCGAACCCGCCAGCAATATATGTGGCAAGGGGACGTTTTGTTTGCCACATTTGTGGAGCGGCTCGTAAAGCTTGGTTTCGGCATTAGGCTATCTATCGCTTCGCGAACCCGCCGGAAGTGTATGTATGAGCTTGAGGGCTACGGGAATTTCCGCAAACTAGCCTATCGGCTTCGGACAGCGAAAATTCTGATCCTTCGCCCTCTGCGCTCTTTCTATTATGCGGGTGTAAGCTCAGCTACGGACAGCCTAATGCCTATGCGTATGGACCTTCGGCGAGTTTCCTTTGCTAAACCATTTATAAGCATAGCTTCGCATCCCACGGGGCAAGCGTGGAACCGTACCCATATGTGGGGCGGAGGCATAACACGTTGACAATTAAATCAAACTGTGGTAAATTCTACTGGCAGGTGTATTGACTAATCAATATTGATAAAACTGAATTGATAAAACTGAATTGATAAAACTGAATTGATAAAACTGACCGGAGGGGCTTCGGGGGGGTGTGATCATGAGAGTAAAAGTTACCCTTGCATGTACCGAATGCAAACAAAGAAATTATAATACAATGAAAAACAAGAAAAATAATCCCGATAGAGTCGAAATGAACAAGTATTGTAAGTTTTGTGGTAAACATACGCTCCACAAGGAAACAAGATGATAGGCAAAAAAATATTTAAGGTGTGAAATATATGGCGAGGAAAAAGAAGGGCTTTGGTTCTAAGGTTACCAAATTTGTAAAGGAAACAAGGGCAGAACTAAAAAAGGTAATATGGCCTAACAGAAAAGAGTTGGTTTCATTTACTTCGGTGGTTTTTGTCGCCGTAATTATATCTGCTTTATTATTATTTGTGATTGATCTCGCCTTCGGTCAGGCATTGGGATTGATAATCGGATAAAAGGAGGGGAGGGCCGTTAGGCCCTTAAGTTTATGGCTGAAGTTCAGGAAGCTAAATGGTACGTGATCCATACTTATTCCGGCTACGAGAATAAAGTTAAAGCTAATCTAGAAAAGGCCGTGGAGAACCGGGGTATGCAGGACGTTATAAATGAAGTGCAAGTTCCCATGGAAGAACATTATGAGCGTAAAGATAATAGACTTAAAAAAACGCTGAAGAAAATATTTCCGGGTTACGTACTTATAAAAATGATCATGAATGATGAATCCTGGTACATTGTGCGCAATACGCGGGGTGTTACCGGCTTTGTGGGTTCCGGTTCGAAACCCGTCCCCCTTACCGATGATGAGATATTCAATCTAGGCATCGAAGAAAGACAAATAGTAATAGATTTCAAAGTTAAAGATTCGGTGAAAGTAGTAAGTGGGCCCTTCGAAAACTTTATAGGAACCATCGAAGAGATAAATATTGATAAGCATAAGGTAAAGGTTTTGATTTCTATGTTCGGCAGGGAAACCCCTGTTGAATTGGATTTCGTTCAAATTGAGAAAATAAGATAGGGAGGTGAAAGCATGGCAAAAAAGGTTGTTGGAATGGTAAAATTGCAAATACCCGCAGGTAAAGCGACCCCGGCACCGCCGGTGGGTACCGCATTAGGTCCCCATGGCGTGAACATAATGGGCTTTTGTAAAGAGTTTAACGAAAGGACTGCAAAGCAGGCGGGATTAATTATACCGGCGGTTATTACTATATACCAGGATAGGTCCTTCAGTTTTATAACCAAGACCCCCCCTGCTCCTGTGCTACTTAAAAAGGCTGCGGGGATAGATAGCGCGTCTGGAGAACCTAATATGGTTAAAGTGGGCAAGGTGTCAAAGGCCAACATAAAGGAAATAGCGGAGCTTAAAATGGCCGATTTAAACGCGGCGGACCTCGATGCCGCTATGAGAATGGTAGAGGGTACGGCGAAGAGTATGGGTTTAATTGTAGAACAATAAATTCTGTAGACGTTTACGTGGGAGGTATAACTACCGTTGGTACCACAAAGGAGGAAAGAAAAATGTCAAAGAAGGGTAAAAAATATCGCCAGAGCATAGAAACCTATGATAGGCAAAAGGAATACGACTTAGCGGAGGGTATAGAACTCGTACAAAAGACTGCAAAGGCAAACTTCGATGAAACAGTGGAGGTATCCGTAAAACTCGGTGTAGATTCAAGGCACGCTGATCAACAGGTACGGGGTTCCGTAGTATTACCCCATGGTACCGGCAGGACAAAAAAAGTACTCGTTATGGCTAAGGGCGAAAAGATAAAAGAAGCCGAGGATGCCGGGGCGGATTACGTAGGCCTTGAAGAATATGCGGAAAAAATACAAAACGAAAATTGGTTTGATTTTGACGTTGTAGTAGCTACGCCGGATGTGATGAATGTAGTAGGTAGATTAGGCAAGATACTTGGGCCAAAGGGTCTTATGCCCAATCCTAAATCCGGGACGGTTACCTTCGAACTGGATAAGGTAATAGGCGAAATAAAAGCCGGCAAGATAGAATATAGGCTGGATAAAACCGGTATAATACACGCCGTAATAGGGAAAATATCCTTCGGGACTGATAAACTTATGGAAAACTATAAAACCCTTATGGAGGCCATTGTAAAAGCAAGGCCCGCCGCTACAAAGGGGCAATATATAAGGAGTATTGTGATAGCGAGTACTATGGGTCCCGGGGTTAAAATAAATACGGCAAAACCTACAGGCTAAAACGGTATAGCAAGCCTGATCAAAGCCGGGTTTTGCCTTGCAAAAACCCATAAAATTAAATATAAAATTCACCAAAGACAGTAGGAGCCCAAGGCTTAAATAATCCTACCGAGGTGTTAGATGAAAGCTTATTCGAAGCTCATTTACTCCCGTCTGTTTTTGGCGGGGGTTTTAATTTTATGATGTATAACCGGTGTGTTTTGTCCTTATCGGAGGAGGTGTAAAATTAATGGCGGAAAACAAAAATAAAAAGCAACAAATTGTAAGCGAAATTAAAGATAAGTTTGAAAGAGCCACGTCAGTTGTACTAGTTAATTACAGGGGCTTGAATGTAAAAGAAGTTACGGAGCTTAGAAAAAGATTCAGGGACGCCGGGGCGGACTATAAGGTATATAAGAATACCCTTATGACCAGGGCATTAAATGAGCTAGGCGAGGAAAATCTTATACCCCAATTAATCGGGCCAAATGCTATAGCCTTTGGTTATGACGATTCGGTGGCCCCGGCCAAAATACTTTCGGATTTTGCTAAGACTTATGGCAAACTGGAGATAAAAGCCGGAATAGTAGAGGGGACCTTTGTTGATGCCGATGGTGTTAAGGCCCTTGCTGATCTACCGACGAAGGAAGTATTAATAGCCCAGGTACTTGGCGGTTTGAATTCACCTATTACCGGTTTTGTTAACGTGTTGCAAGGTAACATAAGAAATCTCGTATATGTGCTTAACGCCGTAAACGAACAAAGAACAGCTTAAAGAACAAAAATTATGGAGGGAAATAAACAATGTCAAAGGAAAAGGTTGAAAAACTTATCGAGGAAGTAAAGAATTTAACTGTATTGGAATTATCCGAACTGGTAAAAGCCCTTGAAGAAGAATTCGGTGTAAGCGCGGCTGCGCCTGTGGCTATGGCGGCAATGCCCGCTGCTGGTGCGGCAGCCGAGGCTACGGAGGAAGAAAAGACCGAATTTGACGTAGTACTTGCCGAAATAGGGCAACAAAAAATCAAAGTAATAAAGGCTGTTAGGGAAATCACCGGCCTTGGCCTTAAAGAGGCGAAGGACCTGGTAGACAACTCGCCGAAACCCGTTAAGGAAGGTATATCAAAGGAAGATGCCGAGGCCATTAAAGAGAAACTCGAAGAGGTCGGTGCAGGGGTAGAAATAAAATAACTAAAACCTAATTCAAAACGGATATAAGGGGCGTGGAGGGAAAATGTCCAGCCCCTTATTTTTTATTTTTCAAAAAAAAAGTTACATGCAGTTGACAATAATACGACATTATGATAATATCGTAAATTGCATTGATATAAATAAAGTGCCCAGTTTTTTGTAGGATAATAGCCAACAAAATTGGCTGTTATTCAGTAACTTAGCGCTATTTATTACCCATTCCAGAAGATGACCCGGTGACAAAAGGGGCGACAATACCCCTGTCCCCGCATCATATACTTAATGAATAAAATATTTATTATATGGAGATAGTATAATAGATGGATTTTGCCCAATTATGCAAGGAACGGCTAAAGCACAACAGATATTGGCGATATTGCTGAAGGGGCAATATTTATATTTTATCCCTATGCTGGACTTTCTTTTTTGTAATGATACGGACTGGGAAATGAGCGGCCTATGTTTGCAGCGACTAAGTCGCTATTTTACTTTATATTTCGAGAGGTGAACTATTTATGATACATCCTGTTCAGGTGGGCAAGAAGACTAGAATGAGCTATTCCAAGATCGATGAAGTCTTAGACATGCCAAATCTCATCGAGGTCCAAAAAAATTCCTACCAATGGTTTTTGGAAGAGGGCTTGCGGGAAGTGTTCGAGGATATCTCCCCAATCCAGGATTATACCGGAAACTTGGTATTGGAGTTCCTGGATTATCACCTTGAAGACAAATCTAAGTACACGGTGGAGGAGTGCAAGGAGCGGGACGTTACATATTCTGCGCCTATGAAGGTCAGGGTGCGTCTCATAAACAGGGGAACGGGTGAGGTGAAGGAACAGGAAGTCTTTATGGGGGATTTTCACTTGATGACGGATAAGGGTACTTTTATCGTTAATGGAGCTGAAAGAGTCATAGTAAGCCAACTCGTCAGGTCCCCCGGGGTTTATTACTCCGATGAAGTTGATAAAACCGGTAAAAGGCTCTTTGCAGCTACCGTTATACCCAACCGGGGCGCATGGCTCGAATACGAGACGGATTCTAAGGAAATAGTGTACGTCAGAGTCGACCGTACAAGGAAGATACCTATTACGGTGTTAGTACGGGCTATGGGGTATGATACCGATAATGAGATAATAAAACTGTTAGGACCTAGTGAAAGGCTTTTAGCTACCCTCGAAAAGGATAATTCTAAAAATTCTGAAGAAGCGCTTTTGGATATATACAGGAGGCTTAGGCCCGGCGAACCGCCTACTATTGATAGTGCCCAGTCCCTTATTAATACGTTGTTTTTTGATCCAAAAAGATACGATCTGGCGAAGGTAGGCAGATATAAGTTCAATAAGAAGCTATCCCTATGGTCTAGGATATGGGACAAGGAAAGTGCCCAGGATATAATCAACCCGTCTACGGGGGAAGTTATCGTAGAAAAAGGTCAAAGAATCGTTAAGGATAAGGCAAAGATTATACAGAACCTAGGCATAAATTCTGTTGATATAAGGCACGAGGATTCTGAAATAAGGGTTGTAGGTAACAATTTTGTGGACATAAATTCCTTAGATCTTCCCTTTGACATATCGGAGATAAGCCAGCTTAAATTAAGTAGGATGCTGTATTATCCGGTATTAAAAGAGATTATGGATACTAGCAAGACTGCGGAGGAATTAAAGGAAAACTTTAAAGAAAGGGCGGCGGAGCTGTCGCCTAAGCATATCATAGTCGATGATATTATAGCATCGGTAAACTTTCTGTTTGGCCTCCTCTATGGGGTAGGCGATGTTGATGATATAGATCATTTAGGAAATAGGAGACTAAGATGCGTAGGCGAACTTTTGCAAAACCAGTTCAGGATTGGACTTTCCAGGATGGAAAGGGTAGTGAAGGAGCGTATGACGATACAGGATGTAGACGTCGTCACGCCCCAGGCATTGATAAATATAAGGCCCGTTGTAGCCTCAATAAAGGAATTCTTCGGTAGTAGCCAACTATCACAGTTTATGGACCAGACTAATCCCCTAGCGGAGCTTACCCATAAACGGAGGTTATCCGCCTTGGGGCCCGGCGGACTAAGTCGTGAGAGGGCCGGGTTTGAGGTAAGGGACGTGCATAACTCCCACTATGGCCGTATATGTCCCATAGAGACACCCGAGGGGCCGAATATCGGGCTTATAGGCTCCCTAAGTACCTATGCCAGGATAAACGAATATGGATTTATAGAGGCACCCTATAGGAAAGTTGATAGCAAACGGGGAGTGGTTACCGATCAGATAGTATATATGACAGCAGACGAGGAGGGTGAATATATAACGGCCCAGGCCAATGAACCCCTAGATGAAGAAGGTCGGTTTATGGATAAAAGGGTCACCGCGAGGGCCGGTTCTAAAAGGGATATAGTAGTGGTACCGTCATCGAAGGTTGACTTTATGGACGTATCGCCCAAACAGGTGGTTTCAGTCGCCACATCCATGATCCCCTTCCTCGAAAACGATGATGCAAACAGGGCCCTTATGGGTGCAAATATGCAAAGGCAGGCGGTACCCCTATTAAAACCTAAGGCGCCTATTGTAGGTACCGGCATGGAATATAAGGCTGCCAGGGATTCCGGGGTAATAGTAGTCGCTATGGCATCGGGCGTAGTGGAAAGTGTCACGGCGGAAGAAATAAAAATATGCCGGGACAGCGATAAAAATGTGGACGTGTATCAATTGCTTAAGTTTAAGCGTTCTAACCAAGGTACCTGTATAAATCAAAGGCCCATAGTATCCCTCGGGGAGCGGGTTAAAGAAGGTCAAGTTATCGCCGATGGATCCTCCACAGAAGGGGGCGAGATCTCCCTGGGCAAAGACGTGCTTATTGGGTTTATGACCTGGGAGGGATATAACTATGAGGACGCAATACTTATAAGCGAAAAACTCGTTAAGGACGATGTGTACACATCGATTCATATAGAGGAGTACGAGGCGGAGGCCCGGGATACGAAATTAGGCCCCGAGGAAATAACAAGGGATATACCTAACGTAGGGGAGGATGCGTTAAAGGACCTCGATGAGAGGGGGATAATACGTATAGGAGCCGAGGTTAGGGCCGGGGATATATTAGTAGGAAAGGTAACGCCAAAGGGCGAAACGGAGCTTACTGCGGAGGAAAGGCTCCTTAGGGCTATATTCGGCGAAAAGGCACGGGAGGTGCGGGATACATCCCTTAGGGTGCCCCACGGCGAATCTGGGATAATAGTTGATGTTAAGGTCTTTACACGGGATACCGGCGATGAACTGCCCCCGGGGGTGAATCACCTCGTAAGGGTATACGTAGCCCAAAAACGAAAGATCTCCGTAGGGGATAAAATGGCAGGCCGCCATGGGAATAAGGGGGTAATATCGCGGATATTGCCCGAGGAGGATATGCCCTTCCTCGCTGATGGTACGTCCCTTGAGATAGTGTTAAACCCTTTGGGAGTGCCATCCAGGATGAATATAGGACAAGTGCTTGAAGTGCATTTGGGCCTTGCAGCTAAGGCCCTTGGTTGGGAAATTATTACGCCGGTTTTCGACGGTGCCAGTGAAGAGGACGTATTCGCTACGCTGCGTAAGGCGAACCTACCCGAGGACGGGAAGCTGACCGTATACGATGGCAGAACGGGATTGCCCTTTGACAATCGTGTTACCGTAGGATATATGTATATGCTGAAATTGGCCCACCTTGTTGACGATAAGATCCATGCCCGTTCCACTGGACCCTATTCATTGGTCACGCAACAACCCCTAGGCGGGAAAGCACAGTTTGGCGGCCAACGGTTCGGCGAAATGGAAGTTTGGGCTCTAGAGGCCTACGGCGCTTCCCATACGTTACAGGAGATTTTAACCGTAAAATCCGATGACGTTGTAGGTAGGGTTAAAACCTATGAAGCTATCGTAAAGGGCGAGAACATTCCGGAACCGGGAGTTCCTGAATCCTTTAAAGTGTTAATCAAGGAGTTACAAAGCCTGGCCTTAGACGTTAAGGTCCTTTCAGCGGAAAATGAGGAAATAGCTTTAAAGGAATTAGAGGACAGCGAGGATGATATAGGTGTGCCCTCTGTAAACATTGAAGGGGATGAACCGGACGATTCTTCCTATGATGAGGAAGCCTATGAAGAGGACGAGGAGGAATTGGAGGAGGAGCTTAGCCTCGATGATATACAGTCTATAGATGATGAGGACATTGAAACTGATGACTCTTATTTTGAGGACGAAGATTTAGACTATTAATGGAGGGAGGAGGACCCTTTGTTCGAATTAAATTGCTTCGACGCTATTAGGATCGGATTAGCCGCACCGGAAAAAATCCGAGAATGGTCCAGAGGTGAGGTAAAAAAACCGGAGACCATAAACTATAGGACATTAAAACCAGAAAAGGAGGGCCTATTCTGCGAAAAAATCTTCGGCCCGCAAAAAGACTGGGAATGTCATTGCGGCAAGTATAAAAGAGTGCGATACAAGGGTATTGTCTGCGACCGATGCGGAGTAGAGGTAACGCGTTCTAAAGTACGGCGTGAAAGGATGGGACATATTGAATTGGCGGCTTCGGTGTCACATATATGGTACTTTAAAGGTATACCCAGCCGTATGGGGCTTTTGATGGATATGTCGCCGAGGTCTTTAGAAAAGGTTTTATACTTTGCATCCTATATAGTAATTGATCCCGGGACTACGGATTTAGCGGAAAAACAATTGCTGACAGAGAGGGAATTTAGGGATGCTATTGGAAAATACGGGAATAAGTTTAAATATGGTATGGGTGCCGAGGCAATAAAGGAGTTGCTACGGAAAATAGACCTAGAAAAGATGGTAGCCGAATTAAAGGCGCAGCTAAGTGAAAGCACAGGCCAGAAAAAAATCCGTGCCATAAGGCGGCTTGAAGTAGCCGAAGCCTTTAGAGAATCGGGTAACAAGCCCGAATGGATGGTGTTAGACGTTATACCGGTTATACCGCCGGAGCTACGGCCTATGGTTCAACTGGATGGCGGTAGGTTCGCTACCTCGGATTTAAATGATCTGTACCGTAGGGTTATAAACAGAAACAACCGCTTAAAAAGGCTCCTGGACCTAGGGGCCCCGAACATAATCGTAAGGAACGAAAAGAGAATGTTACAAGAGGCGGTGGATGCGCTAATAGACAACGGGAGGCGTGGACGGCCGGTAACGGGACCGGGTAACAGGGCCCTCAAATCGTTATCGGATATGTTAAAGGGTAAACAGGGACGATTCCGTCAGAATCTGTTGGGCAAACGAGTGGATTATTCCGGCAGGTCAGTTATCGTTGTAGGCCCGGAACTGGAAATGTACCAGTGCGGGCTTCCAAAAGAAATGGCCCTTGAGCTGTTTAAACCCTTCGTAATGAAAAAACTCGTAAACGAAAACTACGCCCATAATATAAAGAGCGCTAAGCGAATGGTAGAAAGGGTTAGGCCAGAGGTCTGGGACGTTTTAGAAGAAGTTATAGGTGAGCACCCAGTGTTGCTTAATAGGGCACCTACATTGCATAGATTAGGGATACAGGCCTTCGAACCAGTATTGGTAGAGGGCCGGGCGTTAAAGATACATCCGTTGGTATGTACGGCATATAATGCCGACTTTGATGGCGATCAAATGGCGGTACATGTGCCCCTTTCCGCAGAAGCCCAGGCCGAGGCAAGGATTTTGATGTTATCCACTAACAATATTTTAAAGCCTACGGATGGCAAACCCGTAGTAAGCCCTACCCAGGATCTGGTACTTGGCCTTTATTATCTGACGGCCTATGTCCCCGGCAAAAAGGGCGAAGGTAAGGTATTCCGTGATTATAATGAAATGTTAATGGCCTATAGATGTGGTGTTGTAGATCTTCATGCCAAGGTAAAAGTGAGGATGACTGACAAAGATGACGGCTCTACCGGTATAATAGAAAGTACCGTTGGAAGGTTTATTTTTAATAATGCCATACCCCAAAAACTTGGGTTTGTGGACAGGGAAGAACCGGGGAACAGATTCAAGCTGGAAGTGGACGAATTAGTGGACAAAAAAATGGTAGGCAAGATAATAGATCGATGTTATAGGCTTTATGGCAATACGGAGACCGCCGTGGTATTAGATCGGATGAAGGAATTAGGGTTTAAATATTCCACATGGGGCGCAATAACCATATCAATATCCGATATGTACATCCCTACGGAGAAGGCGCAGATTCTATCTAAAGCCGATGAAGAAGTAGATACCATCGAAAAACAATACAGGCGCGGACTTATCTCCGATGATGAAAGGTACCAAAAAGTGATAGAAACATGGACCGGCGTAACGGAACATGTTACCGATGCCCTTATGAAAAGCCTTGATCCGATGAATTCTATATTTATGATGGCCCATTCCGGGGCAAGGGGTAGCAAAAACCAGATACGTCAATTAGCGGGAATGAGGGGCCTTATGGCTAATCCCGCCGGCAGAATAATAGAACTTCCTATTAGGGCTAACTTTAGGGAGGGGTTGACGGTATTAGAGTTCTTTATCTCTACCCACGGTGCAAGGAAAGGACTTGCGGATACGGCCCTAAGGACTGCGGACTCCGGGTACCTTACACGAAGGCTCGTAGACGTCAGTCAGGATGTTATTGTAAGGGAAGAGGACTGCGGCACAAACCAGATTTTAGAGGTAAGCGATATACTCGACGGCAAAGACGTTATAGAAAAACTCGCCGATAGGATTTGGGGAAGGTATACGTTACACGATATATTAGATCCCGAAACGGGGGAAATAGTGATACCCGGGGATACTTTAATAGACGATTATTACGTGTCTAAAGTAGCGGAAGCAGGTCTAAAGAAAGTGCCGATACGCTCAGTATTGACCTGCCGTTCGAGGTACGGCGTTTGTGCAAAGTGCTATGGTGTAAACCTTGCGACCGGCGATCGTGTAAATGTAGGGGAATCCGTTGGGATAATAGCCGCGCAATCCATCGGAGAGCCCGGTACACAGCTTACTATGCGTACATTCCATACCGGGGGCATAGCCGGGGACGATATAACCCAGGGGCTGCCTAGGGTTGAAGAATTGTTCGAAGCGCGAAAGCCTAAGGGTTTAGCCGTTATAGCTGAGATGTCCGGTACTGTTCATATAAGCGAAAGTAGAAAAAAACGTGAAGTGACGTTGGAGGCCGACAACGGAGACAGCAAAAACTATCTCATACCCTATGGTGCATGGATAAAGGTAAAGGACGGGGATGTAGTGGATGCCGGGGACGAAATTACCGAAGGTTCGGTAAACCCCCATGATATATTAAAGATAAAGGGAGTTAAGGGTGTCCAAACTTATCTTTTACAGGAAGTCCAGAAGGTTTATCGTTTCCAGGGCGTCGATATAAACGATAAACATATAGAGGTAATCATAAGGCAAATGCTGCGAAAGGTAAAAGTAGAGGACGCCGGAGAGACTACTTTATTACCCGGCGGCCTTGTGGATATATTTAGGTTCGAAGAAGAGAACCAAAGGGTAGAAGCAGCGGGGGGGACGCCTGCTAAAGGACAGAGGGCATTGCTAGGTATTACGAAGGCATCCCTGGCTACAGAATCCTTCTTATCCGCCGCATCCTTCCAAGAGACTACGAGGGTGTTGACGGAAGCCGCCATAAAAGGGAAGACCGATCCCCTAGTGGGTCTTAAAGAGAATGTAATAATAGGGAAGCTCATCCCTGCAGGTACCGGTATGAGTAGATATAGAAATATTGAAGTTTGCATACCCGGTGAAGGGGAGATAAAAAACGAGGTCCCTTACCCCGAGGGGGCCTGCGCAGAATAATGTGATTGACACGTGCCGGCACTAGTGATAATATATATAATGTTGCAATTGAAAGAAATGGAGGTTTTGGTATGCTAGAGGGATTAAAGACTGCCCGAAAAGTAGTTGGAATAAAACAATCGGCTAGGGCGGTCAGGGAAGGAAATGCCCTTACCGCGTACATTGCGCAGGATGCCGACCGTCATATAGTGCAACAGTTAGAGGAGCTTTGTGCTGAAAAATCCGTAAAGATTATAAGAGTAAACACCATGGAAGAGTTGGGCGATATATGCGGCATAGAAGTAAAAGCCGCATCCGCCGTTGTATTGAAACCGTAGCCGGTAGGCCGACATAGCTTAGGCTATGGCAAAACGAAACAACCGCCCTTCCCACGGGAAGGGCTGTTTTTATGATACATCAGTATAAGGAGGTGAGAATATGCCAACGATTAATCAACTCATAAGGAAAGGGAGAAAGGTTATTAAGTACAAATCAGCATCACCGGCCCTTAAGGAAAACCCACAAAAAAGAGGTGTATGCACTACCGTCAAAACGACTACGCCAAAGAAACCTAATTCGGCTCTAAGGAAAGTAGCTAGAGTGAGGCTAACAAACGGAATAGAGGTTTCAGGATATATTCCGGGGATAGGCCATAATCTGCAGGAACACTCTGTAGTGCTCGTAAGGGGCGGCAGGATCAAAGACCTTCCCGGGGTTAGGTACCATGTTGTAAGGGGAACCCTTGATGCCGCCGGCGTCGAGGACCGAAGGCAGGCCCGATCGAAATACGGTACCAAAAGGCCTAAGGAAAAATAATTGAATAATAACTGTGCCACTGTGCATTTTATATAGAGTACACAGAGCACAACGGCGGCTATATAACGCCGTCGAGTACCGATGAATAATTTATATTATTAAGGAGGGAAGTAGTGTGCCACGAAAAGGAAGCGTTCCTAAAAGGGTACTGTTGCCGGACCCGGTCTATAACGACATAACGGTGACAAGGCTTATAAACTATATAATGCTGGACGGGAAAAGGGGCATAGCGCAAAAAATTGTATACGATGCCTTTGATATAATTAAACAAAAAACTGATAGGGATGCCCTAGAAGTTTTCCGCGAGGCTCTGGACAATATTATGCCTGTGCTGGAGGTTAAGGCAAGGAGAGTCGGAGGGGCGACTTATCAAGTACCTATGGAAGTACGACAGGATAGACGTTTAGCCCTTGGCCTAAGATGGCTCGTTAACTTTACCCGTAACCGGGGAGAAAAGACGATGAAGGAGAAACTGGCGGCGGAAATATTAGATGCCGTAAACAATACCGGGGCCAGCATTAAAAAGAAAGAGGACGTCCATAAGATGGCGGAGGCAAACAGAGCTTTTGCCCATTATAGATGGTAAATAAACACGGGAATGGCTCCCGTATTAATTGAAAAATAGCGGGGTTAGTGCCGAAGCACGGGAATAAACGAGATAATATTGTGAATGTTATTTCGTGTATCCCCCCCCGGCGAACAATAAAGGGCCTTATAGAGGACCTTACACAGGAAAAACTATATTAAAAGGTTGTATATAAAAGGAATCTTTTAAAGTGAAAGGAGCACATGAAGTGCCTAGACAACTTCCTATAGAAAAGATAAGAAACATTGGAATAATGGCACATATTGACGCAGGAAAGACCACTACCACCGAACGCATACTGTTTTACACCGGCCGGCTCTATAGAATGGGTGAGGTACACGATGGTGCGGCTACTATGGATTGGATGGAACAGGAGCAGGAACGGGGTATCACCATTACTTCCGCTGCTACTACAGCCTATTGGAAAGACTACCGAATAAATATTATAGACACGCCAGGCCATGTGGACTTCACCGCGGAGGTCGAGAGATCCCTACGGGTTCTCGATGGTTCAGTAGCGGTTTTTTGTGCAAAGGGGGGGGTGGAGCCCCAATCGGAAACAGTATGGAGGCAGGCGGATAAGTATAATGTACCGAGAATCGCCTATATAAATAAAATGGATATAACCGGAGCGGATTTCTTCAATGTAATGGAGATGATGCGAAAAAGGTTGGGCGCAAATCCTGTTGCCGTACAGCTACCCATAGGAAGTGAGGGCGACTTTAAGGGTATAATAGATCTCGTTAGCATGACTACCGTCTATTATTTAGACGATTTGGGAAAAAAGAGCGAAGAAAGACCTATACCCGATGAAATGATGGAGCAGGCTAAAGAATATAGGAATTATATGCTCGAAGCTATTGCGGATTATGATGATAACCTCATGGAAAAGTATTTAGAAGGGGAAGATATATCCAAGGAAGATATTATAGGGGCTATACGAGGGGCAACACTAAAAGTGGGCGTCATACCGGTATTGTGCGGTTCTTCATATAGGAATAAAGGTGTCCAGCTTCTGTTAGATGCCATAGTTAATTATATGCCTTCACCGGTGGACGTCGATGCGATAAAGGGCGAAGTTGCCCATAGCGATGAATACGAAGAAAGGCATCCCTATGATGATGAGCCCTTCTCGGCATTGGCCTTTAAGGTTATGGTTGATCCCTACGTAGGTAGACTAACTTTCTTTAGGGTGTATTCCGGGACCCTTAAAGCGGGGTCCTTCGTGCATAATGCTACAAAGGACAAAAAGGAAAGAATAGGCAGGATACTCATGATGCATGCTAACGATCGCCAAGAGATTACCGAGGTTTATGCCGGCGATATAGCGGCAGTAGGTGGTCTTAAGGATACCGGTACCGGGGATACTCTCACGGATATAGGGCATCCAATCATTTTAGAATCAATGGTTTTCCCGGAGCCCGTTATATCCGTTGCTATAGAACCGAAAACGAAGGCGGGCCAAGACAAAATGGGTATCGCACTACAAAAACTATCCGAGGAGGACCCCACTTTTAAAAATTATACCGATCCCGAAACAGGGCAGACCATAATTTCCGGTATGGGGGAACTCCACCTTGAAATAATAGTCGAAAGGCTTTTAAGGGAATTTAAAGTCGATGCCAATGTCGGTAAACCCCAGGTATCGTTTAAGGAGACGATTACAAAAAAGGTCAAAAACGAGGGCAAATTTATACGCCAAACCGGTGGCCGTGGTCAATACGGCCATGTCGTACTGGAATTAGAGCCCTTGGAAGCCGGTGGGGGGTTCGAATTCGAAAATAAAATTGTCGGCGGAGCAATACCTAAGGAATATATACCGGCTATAGAAGCGGGCATAATAGAATCTATGGCAAACGGGGTATTGGGCGGCTACCAGATGCTAGATATAAAAGTTTCAGTTGTGGATGGTTCCTTCCACGAGGTGGATTCTTCCGAATTGGCCTTTAAGATAGCCGGTTCCATCGCCTTCAAAGAAGGTATTAAAAAAGCCGGGCCGATACTTTTAGAGCCTATCATGAAGGTTGAAGTGGTAGTATCCGAGGATTATCTAGGTGACGTTATGTCTGATATAGGTAGCAGAAGGGGTAGGATAGAGGGCGTGGAGCCTAGGGCGAAAACCCAGGTTATAAGGGGTTTTGTCCCCCTTGCCCAAATGTTCGGTTATGCCACGGATTTAAGGTCGAAAACCCAAGGCAGGGGAACCTATACCATGCATTTTAGCCATTACGAAACGGTACCCCAAAGTATAAGGGATCAAATTTTAAAATAGTACAACAAAAGGGGTGGTATCAGCCAAGGGCTATGGCACTCCTATAAAATTCATATATATTAAAGAGGAGGAATGAAGGATGGGAAAGGCGAAATTTGAAAGGACAAAACCCC
>CAZDSH010000038.1:0-15656 GCA_964508195.1 uncultured Clostridiaceae bacterium | reverse complement strand
AAATTCTAATCCTTCGCCCTCTGCGCTCTTTCTATTATGCGGGTTAAGCTCAGCTCCGGACAGCCTAATGCCGACATGTGCGGACCTTCGGCGAGTTTCCTTCGCTAAACCATTTATAAGCATAGCTTCGTATCCCATGAAGCAAGCGTGAGGATAAGGAAAAATATACAGCGAAAATTCTAATCCTTCGCCCTCTGCGCTCTTTCTATTATGCGGGTTAAGCTCAGCTCCGGACAGCCTAATGCCTCCCACTACCCACTTCCCACTTCTCACTTCTCACTTCTCACATCCCACTTCCCACTTCCCACTTCCCACTTCCCACTTCTAAGCATGTGGCAAACAAAACGTCCCCTTGCCACATTATCCAAACATGTGGCAAACAAAACGTCCCCTTGCCACATGTTTGGGTTTTTTATAATGGAGGCGAAATCCCTTAGGCTATGTTGTTATTCGCCGAATACGCGTAATAGATATTTCTCTTTTCTTGCAACCGTTTCCGGGGACGGCACAGCAAGATCCCGCAGACTATATTCCCTCCCTAAGTGTTTATAAGTACCGGTTCCCAGGCGGTGGTACGGCAAAAGCTCTATATGTTTAATCTGTTTTATCGATCTTGCAAACCTCGCCGTATCCGCCAAATTTTTATCGGAATCCGTTACCCCCGGTATCATCGGCACCCGCCCTATTATTTCGATATTTAAATCCAAGGCATCTATTTTTCGTAAATTCTCCAATATTAGCCCGTTATGAACGCCGGTCCATTCTTTATGAAGGTCGCTATCCATAAGTTTCATATCGACGTATAACAGATCAAGCCAGGGTAAAATCATACTTAGGCTATCCCAGGGTGCATAAAGGCAGGATTCTATAGCAGTATGGATGCCAAGCTTTTTACATTCCTTTAAAACCGCTTCAGTAAACCGTGGCTGGTTTAAGGGTTCGCCGCCGCTTATAGTTATGCCGCCTCCGGAATGAAAAAAGAACACTTCATCTTTGCTGATCTCGTCAATTACGTCCTGCACCGACATATAAACTCCATACCTTTTCGATGCACCTGTTGGGCATTCGTCCACACACTTAAAAAGATTACGACATTTGTCCGCATCCCTCCGTATCCCATCGCGCCCATCCACCCTAGAAAGGGCACCTTCGGGGCAGGCGAGTATACACCGGCCGCAGCCTTCGCACCGGTCCTTATCGTAGCCCCTTTCCGGCAGGGGGCTCTGGGACTCCGGCGTCGAACACCAGCTACACCTAAGGGGGCACCCCTTAAGAAACAATACCGTACGAAGCCCTTGGCCATCGTGGATAGAGGCCCGTTCTATCTTCAAAACGAGGCCCGTCATACTATTATCTCTGTCCATGTTCCCCATCCTCACGCCTTTAACAGGCTTTTTTGTGTGGTACGTCCTATTATTTCATCCTGGACGTCCCTGCCTAACTCTACAAAATAGGCGGTATAACCGGCTACACGAATAAGGAGTCCTTTATGATCTTCGGGGTTCCTTTGGGCGGCCAAGAGTTTTTGCCCGTCTATCACATTAAACTGCACATGAAATATACCAAGGCTACACATACTCTTTAAAAGGGCCATCATCTGTGTAATGCCATTGTCCGTTGATAGCATATCCGGATCTATTTTCATATTTAATAGTGTACCCTGTACGAACCGCGCATGGGGAATGTTCGCCATAGATTTCAATACGGCGGTAGGGCCGCGAAAATCCGTGCCACCGCTAGGGCTTATCCCGTCGGCCAGGGGCTTCCAGGCACGCCGCCCCGAGGGTAATGCCCCAACCTCGAGCCCGAAGGGTGTATTCCCCGATACGGGCAATATACCCGGCGTCATAGGCCCGAATTTGCTTTCGTATTTTTCTATCTCATCGGCGATGAATGTAAACATCTCCGCGGCTATATCATCGGCTAATGGGTCATCATTGCCGTATTTAGGCGCCCTAAGGCATAGCCTATGAATGTCCCCATAGCCCTCAAAATCATTGTCAAGGGCATCTAAAATCTCGGCCATTGTGACCTGTTTATTTCTATACACCACATGCCGTATTGCCGCTAGGCTGTTTACCAGGTCCGCAACACCGATTAATATTATCCCATTTCCGGCATTATACTTAGCACCGCCCCAGGCGTAGTCCTTAGCCCTTTGTATGCACTCGCGAAATGTAAGGGATAGGGCCGGTACGGGCCTGTTTTTGCCAATTTCATCTATCACGTGGCTACCCTTTACGACGACCCGGACTATATATCTTATTTGCTCCTTTACCGCTTCGAGGAAATCTTCATAAGTTTCAAAATCTAGCGGATCACCGGTCCGCACCGAAATGTATCTTCCGCTCTTTCTGTTCATTCCGTCTAAAAGGGCGAACTCCACTACGCTACCTAGGTTTATATCAGCTAGGGCGGTATATTGTCGCATGCGTCCCGATAGGTTGGTTTCTACGCAGCCGCAGGGGTTCCAATCATAGGCCTCCCTTAGGGGGACGCCCTTGTTCATCACCATTTTTATCCCTTCCTCGTCATTGTGGAACGCGGGAAAACCCGTGCCGAGACTTATAAGGTCCGTCACTTTTCTAAGGAAAGAATTAGGGTTCTTGGCCAGATTATAGCGCACAGATAAAGAAGGTTGGTATAATTGCACATCCATAGTAGCCTGGAGCATCATATATGAGAGATCGTTAACGGCATCCCGGCCGCTTGCATCCACGCCGCCTACGCATACGTTTTGGAACATAGGATACCCCGCGGCAAATTCCGCCGTAACCGCATCCTGGAACAAACATGGCTCAGCAAACTTTATCCATAGGCAGTTAAGCAGTTCCTGGGCCCTTTCCGGTGTAATGCGTCCCCCCTCGAGGTCCGCCTTATAATAGGGCCATAAATATTGATCCATTCGTCCGGGATTATAGCTGGCGGCGTTTTGTTCCATGAATATACAGGTCTGATAAAAGTACAGCGATTGAAGGGCCTCGTTAAATGTACGCGCCGGGTATTCAGGTACACGGTAACAAATTTTTGATATTTCAAGAAGTTCAGCCTTTCTCGCGGCATCACGTTCAGCCCCCGCCAGTTGTGCCGCCCTAGCACCATAACGTTTTGCAAGGGCTATTATCCCCTCCGCTGCTATGAGAAGTGCCTTCAGATAATAGTCTTTCTCATAGTCGCCGGGCCTTGTAGTATCGAGCTCAGATCTTTTCTTTTTTATGTCGGACATTATACCTACAAGGCCATCCCGGATGAGCCATTCATATCCGGCGGTGGTCTCACCCCAGCCGCGGACGGCTTTCCTGTCTATGTATATAACTCCATGGTCCCGTAGCACTTTTGTGTCCTCGGGTATCTGCGCAAGCCATTCTTCATAATTAGAGCGCCCCTTCCAGTAGGGACGTATTTCTTTTTCAAAAATATGTCTGTCCCCGGGGCTCAAATAAAAGGGATCGTAGGGTCTTTCGCTTATCGTATCCAGCTCATCGTCGAGGACGGACCAGCAAGTATCGGCGCACAGGATACCGCCTCGGAGCTTGCTACCGGAGCAGCCGACGATAAGCTCATCCTCCCAGATATCTATGGTCTTTTCCATGCACTGTTTCCTAAAGGCTATCGCCTTTCGCAGTACCAGCGGTTGCCCCTCGGTCTCCCTAAAGGATTCCGTAAGTATCCTTGCGTTTTCCAGATCTATTTCCGGACGGGTCCCAAGGACCCTTTTTTTCAGCCGGTTTATCCTGTCCATGTATGCCTTATCGTAAAGTGGTCCGTTCATTGAGATACCTCCTTATAAACAATATAATTATAATAAGAAATTAGTTTTCAACGATTACAATGGCCGCCAAATAGCGGCGTTTTAGACGAGCCCTTGATTATAAGAACCTGCCGGATACCGGAGTAGCCGGGTTCGGGATATAGTTACACAAATCACCAGCGTTCTAAATGGACCTTCGCACCGTCGTATCTATCCACAGGCTCTTTTTGCTCGGCCCCATGCCCCACGGCGACTATTCCTACCGGAATAACTGTCGACGGTATGCCGAATAGCTTCGCCATAGGCTCCATGAGCTTTTGTTTCGGGTACAAGCCGCACCATACGGCCCCTAAGCCTATACCGTGGGCCGCTAACAATATATTTTGTATTGCCGCGGCGCAGTCCGCTATTAAAAACCCCGTATTTTTTTGCTTATCGTTATCACCACATACAACAATGCCGCACCGAGCTTGGGGCAACATTTTGCCATAGGGATGAAAATCGGCGATGCTTTCAAGTTTTTCCCCATCCCTTACCACGACAAAGTGCCATGGTTGCCGGTTATGGGCGGATGGCGCCTGGGACGCCGCCCTGAGCAATGTTTCAAGGTCCTTTTCCGAAATAACCTTTCCGGTGAATTTGCGTATACTTCTGCGGGTTAATATTGCCTCAAAAATATCCACTGTATCTCATCTCCTCTGTCCCCAGATTGTGCCGGGGCTATTCGTTAACTTTATATTTTATCAGATATATAGGTTCAAAGCCAACATTTACAAAAACATTTTAATCAAAGGCCCAGTTGTAAAGAAAACTAACCGAGAAACCCCTTATATTTCCTATACAATAATCCCTTCTATATTTGCCTTAAATCCCCTTGTAAACCTATTGAAACGTTTGTCGAGGCGGCCCAACCTTTATCAATATTTGCCCAGTTGTAAAGTAAACTAACCGAGAAGCCCCTTATATTTCCTATACAATAACCCCTTCTATATTTGCCTTAGGCTCCCCTTGTAAACCTATTGAAACATTTGTCGAGGCGGCCCTACCTTTATCAATATCTCAATAGGTTTTATAATTCTTTATGCAAAACCCCCCCCCGGGCTTTTAAAACGGCTTTTTGCAGCATTTGTTTTTTCAAAGGCTCTAACATATTCTCTTAAGTTTATTAATACTATTCTAATAGGTTGTATTAAAAAGAAAAGGTAGGGGGGAAAGGATATGACTCTTGAACTTATAAGGGATCTGGTCAGGGTAGACCAGATTGTTGGGAAAGGGATGACCCAGGCGGTGGTGGAGGGGGATGTCGTAGTGCCGGACAATAAACCCGATGCAGACAGGATCCTTAGCATAAACGGCGATGTAGTTATAATTGATAAGGAAATAGCAGAGGATATAGTTACGGTTGAGGGGGTCATTAATGTTAAAGTGCTCTATATCTCCCGGGAGGGGGAGCGATCATTGTATTATATGGAGGGTAGCTTCGGGTTTAATGAGCAATTGGATCTACCTAATGTAAAGAGTTGGATGGACACGGAGGTTAAAGCTATTATAGAGCATATTGACAGCAGCATGATTAACAGTAGAAAACTTAACGTTAAATGTGTATTAGATTTCAGTGGCAAAGTTATTGAAAGGTCACAAATAGATGTAATAAAGGATATAGAGGGTATAGACGACGTCCAAGTATTAAGGGGATATCTTAAAACAAAGGATACTATCGGCGGGGATGTGTCCAGGGTAACAGTTAAACAGGATTTTGTAATACCCGATGATAAACCCGCTATAAAGGAAATACTATATACCGATATTATATTAGGAGAACGGGATAGTAGCGTGTTAGAGGGAAAGATAGCCCTAAACGGCATTTTAATGGTTACTACGTTATACATCGACGCCGATTCGGGTTCTGTAAACGATATAAAATACGAACTGCCCTTCAGCCATTACATGGAGATACCCGGGGCGATACCCGGTATGGAAAAGAAGGTATGGTGTTATGTGGAGGACTTTTATTCCACGGTCAAAGGGGGCGAAGGCGAGCAAAAACAGTCCATCGAATACGAAGCGGTAGTAAAGATGGGTGGCAAGGTCGAGACGACTCAGCCCGTAGAGGTCCTGGAGGATGCTTATTCCCCTACGGTAAATCTTGAAACGGTAAAATCCAAGGTATACTTCAAGAAAACCCTGGACGGCATAAAGGAGGACATAATTATAAAGGAGGACATAGATCTGCCCGCGGGATTGCCGCCTATTAAGGATATATGCGATATAAAGGTAAAGCCACTGCTAACGGATTTTGGTATACATGAAGATCAAGTCGTAGTAGAGGGTATATTGGCTATACAAGTGCTTTATTTAACCGATGCGCATACCCAGGCGGTACATCTCTACGAAGAGGAGATACCCTTTAGCCATAGCGTTCCGTTACCGGAAATGATCAGCGACAGTGATAGCGATAGTGATATAGATCTGGACGTTGAGCTGTATCCGACGGATTTGCAGTATCGCGTATTAGACGGCGATCTGTTCGAGTTCAGAGGCAGGGTAAAGGCGGATATCGCCATGGAACAGACCCTTGAAAAGGAAGTGCTCCTCGATGCCGAGGAGGTTGAGCCGGCGAAGGAAGCAACAGAATCCAGTTTAGTAGTATATTTTATACGACCCGGCGATCATCTATGGGGCATAGCAAAACGGTTTAATACTACCGTGGAGGACCTTATAAAGATAAACGAGATAGATGAGCCCGATGTTTTAGTACCCGGTGACAGACTTATTATTTCGAGGGTAGTAAAATTTCAATTATCGTCGAAGGGTTAATAGAACGGTCAGCGTACAAATTATGATAGCTTCGCCCCGGTAAATATGGTAGCGGTTTCCGATACCTGCACACCCCGGGGCATGGCTATCCTATTGTAGCCGGTATATACGTATTCTGTGCTAGGATTATTTCACAAAAATATTTTATTGGACAATCCCGCCGCCGGGTATATAATTGTTTATAATAGAAAAAAATAAGCCTTTTTAAATAAGGGGGAATACCATGGCGGAGATTCGTCTTAAAGCCCGGGGTAAAATAAATCTTACGTTGGACGTACTTTCAAGGCGGGAAGATGGGTACCATGAAGTGGCGATGGTGTTACAACAAATCAAACTAGCTGATGAAATAAATATAAACATAGGGAAGGAAGGCAGTACAGTCAGGATAAATAGCGATAACCCCCGTATACCGAAGGGGGAGACCAATATAGCCTTCAGAGCAGCCAGGCTTATGCAAAAGAAATATGGAATAAACCGAACTATAGATATATATATAGAAAAGAACATACCCATTGCCGCGGGGCTTGGCGGCGGTAGTACCGATGCAGCGGCGGTTATATACGGTCTTAATAGACTCCTTAGGCTTAACCTAGGCTCCGAAGATATGATGGCCCTTGGGACAAGTCTCGGTGCCGACGTACCCTTTTGTATCATGGGCGGGACAGCCCTTGGCAGGGGTATAGGGGATATTCTTACGCCTATAGATTGTAACGTAAAGCTCGATTTTCTTCTGGTTAAACCGGACTTTACAATTTCAACCCCCTGGGCCTACCAAAATTTCAGCCCAAAGGGTATTCGCGAAAGGCCGGATAATGGGAACATGGTTAAAGCCTTGGAAAGGGGCGACAAAAAAGGTATCGCCCTGGGGATGATCAATGTCTTAGAGGGAGTAAGTGCATTAAAACATCCGGCGATTTTAGATATAAAAGATCGTATGCTAAGGGCGGGTGCATTAGGGGCCGTTATGACTGGTAGCGGCCCGACGGTAATAGGCTTATTTGAGAACGACGAAAATATAAAGGCTGCGGCGGAGCATTTCAGGGCATTATACGATGAGGTAATAATTACAAAATCCTTTAATGTAAAAGAAGGTGATTAAATGATAAACGCACTGATCCTTTCCGGGGATAAAAATAAGGATTTATCCGGGGGCTTTACAAAGGCGTTAGTCCGGATAAAGGGCAAAATTATGATCGAATACGTTATAGATGCACTAGATAAAAGCAAACTAGTTAACAGCATCACAGTAGTAGGGTCGAAGGAAAAACTGGGACTACATATAGGAAAACGGGTATCAAGCATTGTGGAGGGTGAAGGGGATCTTATAGATAATACGATAATAGGGCTTAAACCCTTTAAAAATGATAAAAGGGTGCTCGTGCTTACCTGTGATATTCCATACTTGACTCCCGAGGCCGTAGACCATTTCGTTCGGGCGAGCGATAAAGCCGGTGCGGATCTGTGCTATCCTATAGTGGAAAGGAGCGTCAACGAGCTGAGGTTTCCGGATTCTAAAAAAACCTATGCGAGGTTGCGGGATGGAACATTTACCGGCGGCAACATGTTTTATGTTAACCCGCAGGTGGTAGAAAGGTCCGAGGATATAGCAAGGCGGTTAGTAGGGTTTAGAAAGAAACCATGGAAAATGTGTAGAGTATTAGGCTGGGATTTTGTATTTAAGCTCATAACCGGCAGCCTGACTATATCCGGGGTAGAGCGGAGGATGTCACAGCTTTTAGGCATTAAGCTGTCTGCAATAATATCGCCCTATCCGGAGGTAGGGAACGATGTGGATAAAATAAGGGATTTGTCCCTAGCCAGGGAATGTCTGGGGACAATGTGATATCCCCCGTAGGTATAAAGGGATTTTTATGAATATGTTAACAGACGGCGTAAAGCCGTTTTTTTATTTTTGCTCCGGTTACTGAATAACCCGATAGCGAAGTGCAAACATTATGTTTAACGGATAAACGGGATACATAGCGTAGGGGTGGCAGTACATATATGAAGGGCATTATGGATATATTCGGGTATATCTGGCATAAAACAAAATCTATATACAACGTATACACCATGCTATTGGGTATAGGTGCAGGCATGTTTTGCTATTTCGTAGACGGGTCCAACTATGGCAAAAAGGGCCTCAGCAGAGAAAGAAGAATCGCTAGGATAACAGGGGTAAGTTTGTTCATATTCGCCGCTGTGCTATATATCCTTATAAAGGTATTCTAGGAGGTCAGTATGGGACTTTGGAGGAAATTAATCGCGGGAAAACAAAGAAATCAAAGTGCGTCGGCGTCTTTACATAAAAACCTAGCATATTTTAAGGACAAGCTGGAAAATTGTGATGATGTAATATATAGAGAATTTACGGCCGGCGACCGGAAACGGTTTAAATGTGCCCTTATTTTTATAGATGGCCTTGCGGACAAAGAGGTGATAAACCGTGAAGTTTTAAGGCCCATAATGCTGGGAATGAAGGACGACGATCCTAAAACCGGTGTTTTACACGGAAACATTTATAAAGTCATCCTAAGGAAAGCGCTGACTACCGGCGAAATAGACGAAGAAGAATCCTTAGAAGAATCGATTACCGCTCTATTGTCCGGGGATACCCTTCTTATGGTAGACGGTTTTAAAAAAGTAATAGTAATAGGTTCAAAGGGTTGGGCCGACAGGGGCGTCCAAGAGCCCCAGACCGAGGCGGTAATCCGAGGCGCGAGGGACGGGTTTACGGAGACCATAAGGGCTAATACCGCACTTTTAAGAAGGCGGCTGCGGGATGCAAATTTAAAGGTAAGGCATATAAAGATCGGCGTACGTTCCAAAACCGATGTGGTAATAGCCTACATGGACAATATCGTGGATAAAGGCGTATTGGAACAGGTAGAAAAAAGGTTACAGGATATCGTTATAGATGGGGTATTGGAAAGCGGTTATTTGGAACAGTTTATAGAGGATATTCGGTTTTCGCCCTTTCCGCAGATTCAGAATACCGAAAGGCCCGACAGGGTAGCTGCATCGCTTTTAGAGGGTAGGGTAGCCATAATGACAGATAACACGCCCTTTGTACTTTTAGTGCCGGTGACTTTGAATGTTATGTTTCAATCATCCGAGGACTATTACGAAAGGTGGTTCATCGCCAGCTTTATAAGGCTTCTTAGGTATGCCGCGGGTTTTATGGCCCTTACATTACCCGCGATATATATAGCCATCACGTCATACCATCCGGGGCTTATACCTAGCGGCATCGCCCTTTATATCGCCGGTACACGTATAGGCGTGCCCTTTCCCGCCTTCGTGGAGGCTATGATAATGGAGCTCACGTTAGAGCTTTTGCGCGAGGCGGGTATACGGCTTCCGGGGCCTATAGGTCAGACCATTGGGATCGTCGGCGGCCTCGTTATAGGCCAATCGGCGGTACAGGCGGGGCTAGTGAGTCCTATAATGGTTATAGTTGTCGCTATAACCGCCATCTCGTCCTTTGCCCTTTCTTCCTACAGCCTGGGCATAGCTTTGAGGATTTTACGATTTGCTCTTATAATATGTGCCTCAATATTAGGTCTTTATGGTTTGATGCTGGGGCTTTTAACAATACTTGTGCACCTTTGCACCCTCAAAAGTTTCGGAGTGCCGTATCTCGCACCCCTTGTAGGGGATACTTATTATGAACTTAAAGATACCCCCGTAAGGATGCCTATACCCATGATGTATAGACGTCCTAAGACGTTTGCGGGGGGGAATGCAATACGGATCAGAAGGAGTAAATAAAGATATACCCAAGGCATCTGGATAGAGGGGCGTAGATGGGTGCCATAAGGATTGCAGGGGCGGAGTGGGTATAGTGGTGCGACGACGATGGCGGTGGTGGTGCGACGATGGTGCGGCGATGGTGATGGTGCGACGGCGGCGACGATGGTGGTGGTGGTGGTGTGGCGATGGTGGTGGTGGTGTGGCGATGGTGGTGCAGGAGGGGTGTTTATCTATGGGCGGCGACGAAAAAATTACATCTAAACAGCTTATGGCAATAATGTTTTCCATTCTGATCGGCATAGGGGTACTTACGTTGCCGAGGACCGTTACCGAAGCTGTAGGCCCCGACGGTTGGCTTTTGATACTGGCCGGCGGAGTTATAGTTATAATTACAGCTATGGCCATTTCGAAACTGGGCCTTATGTTTCCGGGGAAAACAGTGGTGGAATACGCTAAGGATATCGCCGGCAAACCCCTGGGTATAATCTTGTCCCTTGGTTTGTTTTTTCATCTTATGGCATCTTGCATATTCCAATCTAGGGTATTAGCCGAGGTTACGAAACAGTTTTTGTTAGATAAAACGCCTACGGAAATAATAACCGTCACTATTTTGCTATCCTGCTCCTATCCTATAAGGCAAGATATTGCTACTTTGGGTAGGATGAGCGAAATGATGGTGCCCGTATTTGTTGTGCCTTCTTTTTTGTTTTTGTTGCCGGGTATCCCGAAGATGGATGTAACGAATCTATTGCCTATTATGAGGACGCCGCCGCTAAAATTTATAGCGGGCTTAGGTACCATAGTAACGAGCTATCTGGGATTTGAGACTTTGTTTTTGTTTCAGCCTATGATGAGCAGGCCGAAGGATACGAAACGGGCCATGGTGTTGTCCCTATTTGCGGTGACGCTTATATATATGCTCGTAACGGTGGTGGCGATTTCCCTGTTCGGAGAGGTACAAATGCGGCGGCTTATATGGCCCTCATTTTCTATATACAGGACTATAGAAGTGCCCGGTGCTTTTATAGAAAATATCCATGGCGTTATAATGGCTATCTGGGTAGTGGCGGTGTATACTACATTATCATTATTCTTCTTTGCAGCGGTGACAATACTAAGTCGGCTTTTATCCTTAAAGGAACATTCTTTTATGGTATTGCCCCTGGTTTTTTTTGTATACTTTCTAGCCCTTATGCCCGATGATATATCCCAAGTCTACGAATCCCTGGACATGATCTCAATGTATTTTGGTGTACCCATGGGTTTTATATTGCCCTTCGTTTTATTGATTATCGCGAAAATGCGGAATTTAGGTGAAAAGGGATCGGCTTTACCCGAAAAAAGCTCGTCAAAGCAAAGGAGGTGTGGGCTTGGGGGAGACAAAAATGATGAAAAACCCATTGAAAAGGACCGCTAACCCCCTTCTAATTGTTATGCTTTCGATCCTATTATTAACGGGCTGTTGGGATAGGGTAGAAATAAATGATAGGGTGTTTGTACTTGCTATAGCGATAGATAAGTTCGAACCGTATGCGACTGAGCCTAAAGCCGGCCCTGGTACTGAAACCGGCCTCGATACGGAACGGCCCGGACACAATGAAGGAAGTGTACGCCAACCGACCGACAGCCACCGCAATCAAATAACCGTCAGCTTAGTGTTTCCCAATATCGGCCTTTTAAAGGAAGAGGGTGCCATTGTCCCCAAGGGGGCAAAATTTGCCGTATCTACCGTAGCGCCTAATGTTTCCGAAGCCATAAGACAGTTTAATACGCGGTTCAACGGAAATATATTCTTCGGCCATGTGAAGGCTATACTAGTGGGGACGGATTTGTTGTGCGATAGGGAACTATTTTTACGGGTCCTCGACGAGCTAGAACGAAGCCATGAGATTATAAGAAATGTAAACTTTATTTCCGTTAAGGGTAGGGCGAAAAAGGCCCTATTTATCGAACCCTTGACGGAGCCCATAGTCGGGATCTATGTACAGCAAATAATCGAACAGAGCAAGACCGGACGGTTACACAGCAAGGATTTAGGCCACCTTGTTGCGAGCCTCCGTGAAACCGGAGGTGCTTTGATGCCACGGATGGTAGTAGCCGAGGATGAGGTTAAGATCGCCGGGTCCTGTTTAATTAAAGATTATAAACATAGGGCGTGGCTTGGTGAGCTGGAAACCCGGGCTATACAATGGCTTGATAACATGGCAGGGGAGGATATAATCTCTGTCGATGTGGATGGCGTTTCGGTACCCTTTGAGCTTACGGGGCTAAAACGTCGTATGGAGGTACGTAGGGGGGACGACGAAAGCATTAGGCTATGTATAACTATAAAGACCGAGGGTAATATTGCCGGTTATACTATGCAGCCGCAAAGGGATGTAATGGAGCATAAGTTTATCGAAAAGGTAGAGTCAAGTGTCAAAGGGGATATTGAGGCGCAATGCGCCTATATAATGGATAGGATGCAGCACGAATTCCGCCTTGACCTATTAGGCATAGGAAACCATATTAAAAAATTTAGCCCCGATATATGGGATGATGTTAAGTGGCAATGGGAGGACGTATTCCCAGAGGTTAAGGTAAACATTTCCGCCGATGTAAAGGTAAGAAGGGTCGGTATTATCAAATAATGGTTTAAATAATATGTTACATGTAAATACTAAAGCTAAGAAATATTGGTGAAGTTGATAAAGGTTAAGGTGATAAAATGAAAAGAACCCTTATATTTATACTGTCTTTGGTCTTAGCTTTAGGTTGTATATACGCGTTTATGTATCATAATGATGACGAAGGAGCACTTGTAACGGACAATTTATTGCGCCTTCATATCGTCGCTAGTAGCGATTTACCAAGGGATCAAGCACTAAAGTTAAAAATCAAGGACAAAATAACACAAAAAATGGGGCCAAGGATCTCCGCTCTAAAGACCAAAGAAGAGGCCTTGGATTTTCTAAGGGATAACGCAGCAGTTATCGAAGAAATAGCTAAACAAGAGGCGATGGAACAAGACGTTAAATACGATGCCAAAGCGGAGGTAGGTATTTTCCCATTCCCCACACGGTCCTACGGGCATCTTGTACTTCCTGCGGGCAAGTACGAGGCTTTGCGTATAGTGTTAGGCGAGGGGCAAGGGGCCAATTGGTGGTGTGTCATGTTTCCGCCCCTTTGTTTTGTAGATACAAAAAACGCCGTGGCCCTAGGCAGAGATCAAGAGCGCATAGAGGAACTATTAGCAATGGAAGAACTAAACACGGAAAACTGTGAGGGCGAAGGAGTGGAGATCCCCGTAAGGGTCCGTTTCAAAGTGTTAGAACTTATAAAAAAATCCGGCGGCAAACTAGCGAATACGTTTAAATCAGAACAATAAAAAAACTATTGCAATGTATAATGTTTTGTGTTGTAATGAATTAATGCTTTATGGATTGTTTTATGGGGGAGGAGTGTATATGAGACAAAAAAACCAGGATAGGACGCCTTTGTTCGAGGCCCTTAGGGATTATCATAAAAGGGATGTGACACCCTTTGACGTACCGGGGCATAAGCACGGTGTAGGCCTACGCGAACTGGCGGATTATGTGGGCAAAAGGGTATTGGAGATCGACGTGAATGCTATGGAGTGCCTTGACAATATAAGCAACCCCGTAGGCGTTATAAAGGAGGCGGAAATGTTAGCTGCTGAGGCCTATGGCGCGACGGATGCTTTTTTTTTGGTAAACGGTACCACTGTCGGCGTACAGGCCATGATCATGGCGGCTTGTCGTCCCGGCGAAAAGATTATATTGCCCCGTAATGCGCATAAGTCGGCTGTTGCAGGCATGATACTAAGCGGTGCTGTGCCGGTGTATATACAGCCTGAAATTGATGATAATTTAGGTATTGCTATGGGGATAACTGCTGATAGCGTAGAAGAAGCGATGGAAAATCATCCCGATGCCCGGGCGGTTTTTGTGATTCACCCTACATATTATGGGGCAGTATCGGACCTTGGGGCTATTGTAGAGATTGCCCACCAAAGGGGTATGACGGTGTTAGCAGATGAGGCTCACGGGGCACATTTTAAATTTCATCCGAGGTTGCCGGCAAGTGCAATGGACCTTGGGGCTGATGCCAGCGCGGTTAGCACCCATAAGACCGGGGGCTCCCTTACGCAAAGTTCGATGCTGCTGATGAAAGGTAATTTATTGGACCCTAAATATATGAAAACAACGCTAAACCTTACCCAGACTACGAGTGCCTCCTACCTGTTAATGGTCTCCCTTGATATAGCGCGGAAACAATTAGCCACCCGGGGGGAGGAAATATTAGAAAGGCTGCTGGAGATGGTATTAAATGCGAAGGAGCAGCTCAATGCGGCGGAGGGTCTGTACGCCTTCGGCGGAGAACTGGTGGGAAACCCCGGGGTATATGACTATGACGATACGAAGCTAGGCATCAATGTAAGGAAGCTGGGCCTGTCCGGTTACGAGGCGGAGAAGATTTTAAGAAAGAGGTATAATATTCAAGTAGAGCTGGCGGACATGTACAATGTATTAGCTATAACCGCGGTAGGGGATACGAAGGAGTCCATCGGTGCCCTAGTAAACGCACTAAAGGACCTCGTAAAAAATTATAGAAATGGTGATGGAAGAAAGATAACCCGGGGTATGCTTAAAAACCCTGAGATGGTGGTATCCCCTAGGGACGCCTACTACAGCGACAAAAGGCCAGTGCCCCTCAAAGAAGCGGCAGGAAATGTAAGCGGCGAAAGTATAATGGTATATCCGCCGGGTATACCCCTTATAACTCCAGGGGAAATGATAACCGAGGATATAGTAAAGCACGTAAAGCTGCTTAAGGCACAAAATTGTATGCTCCAGGGTACGCAGGATCCCTACGTAGACACTATCTTGATCCTCGGCCAATAAACACAAACATGCGTGGGACGGTGTGGCAAGGGGACGTTTTGTTTGCCACATTTGGTGGATAATGTGGCAAGGGGACGTTTTGTTTGCCACATTTGTGTGAAGTGGATAGTGGGAAGTGGGAAGTGGGAAGTGGGAAGTGGGAAGTGGGAAGTGGGAAGTGGGATGTGGGATGTGGGAAGTGGGAGGTGAGAAGTGGGAAGTGGGAGGTGAGAAGTGGGAAGTGGGAAGTGGGAGGTGAGAAGTGGGAAGTGAGAGGTGGGAGGTAGGATAGGGAAAGAACTCGCCGAAGGTCCACATGTATAGGCATTAGGCTGTCCGTAGCCGAGCTTACACCCGCAGTTCCACGCTTGCTCCATGGGGTGTGCAGCTATGCTTGTAAATGGTTTAGCATAGGAAACTCGCCGAAGGTCCGCAGAAAACCCGTAGATTTG
>CAZDSH010000037.1:0-15925 GCA_964508195.1 uncultured Clostridiaceae bacterium | reverse complement strand
TATGCGGGTGTAAGCTCAGCTACGGACAGCCTAATGCCTTTCACTTCCTACCTCCTACCTCCTACCTCCTACCTCCTACCTCCTACCTCCTACCTCCTACCTCCCACCTCCTACCTCCTACCTCCCACTTCTCACTATCCACCTCCCACCTCCCACTTCCCACTTCTCACTTCCCACTTCCCACTGAATATCCCGGGATGATATAATAAAAAGTATAAAATATACATAAAAGGGTGGTTTATATGGTCAAAGGGATATTAGTAATTAACCCGGGCTCTACATCGACTAAAATTGCCGTCTATGACGACGACAAACCGCGGTTTGTTGAGGTTATTGAGCATAGTCGGGAGGAGCTTTCTAAGTATGCGGAAATCGCGGATCAATATCCAATGAGAAAGGATACGATCTTATCCTTGCTACAGGCCCATGGGATTGATATGAAAGAGATTAACGTAATCGTGGCCCGGGGAGGGCTGTTGCCCCCGGTTAAATCCGGTGCCTACAAAGTGAATGAAGATATGGTTTATCAGTTAAGATACTATCCACAAAACGAACATGCATCCAACCTCGGGGCTATAATAGCCCATTCCATGGCAAAGGATCTGGGGGTAGAGGCCTATATTTATGATTCCGTTACCGTGGACGAGCTGGAGCCTATAGCCAGGGTTACCGGCCTGCCCGGGATGCAAAGGAAGGGTATAGGACATAGCCTGAACATGAGGGCATCGGCCATTAAATACGCCGAGGAAATCGGTAAACCCTATGACGAACTGACATTATTGGTAGCCCATTTAGGCGGCGGCATCACACTTAGTTTACATAAACATGGGCGGATGATAGACATGATATCCGACGACGAGGGGCCTTTTTCGCCGGAACGGGCCGGGGGGCTGCCTATATTCCAGGTAATAAAGATGGCCACTTCGCCGGGGGAAGATTACAAAAAAATGATGAAAAGGGTAAGATCCCAGGGGGGATTGCAGGCCTATTTCGGTACCACCGATGCGAGGGAAATAGAGAAATTGATAGAGGCCGGTGACGAAAAAGCCGCCCTGATCTACGAGGCCTTGGCCCATAATGTGGCAAAGAATATAGGCAAGTTAGCCGTCGTTGTTGCCGGCGAAATAGATGCGATTATCCTAACCGGTGGCATAGCCCATTCCGCTATGCTTACCGATTGGATAAAAAAACGAGTAAGTTTTATAGCCCCTGTGAAAGTGTTCCCTGGGGAAAGGGAAATGGAGGCCCTAGCCCTAGGTGCCCTAAGGGTTACAAAGGGGTTAGAAAAGGCCCGGGAATTTGTTTCCGAGGATAGGGCCAGGGAAGGTAAAACCAGGTGATCAGGGGAAATATGAACGAAATAAAAAAATTAAATCCTTAAAGGAGGATGAAAATGAGTCAAAAACTTGAAACATTGTTAAAAAGATCGAGGATAGCCCTTGAAAAGTTGCGAAATTGTAGTCAGGAAGAAGTTGACCAAATGTGTCGCGTAATAAACAGGGCCGTAAGCGACAATGCGAGGGAGCTGGCGGAGTTAGCCGTCGAGGAAACTAATATGGGGGATATAGAATCTAAGGTGATAAAGAATACCACTATGGGCTCCGGCGTATGGCTTACTATGAAAAACAAAAAATCAGTAGGTATAATAAAAAGGGATCGGGAAAAGGGGCTTGTTTACGTAGCCCATCCCAAGGGCGTAATCGCATCGGTAGCGCCTACTACCAATCCCACGATAACGCCCCTAGGCAATGCAATGCTGGCTATAAAGGGTAGAAATACAATAATCGTTTCACCCCACCCCAGGGCTATAAAAACAACGTCTAAGACCATAGAATACATGAATAAGGCCCTAATGGAGATCGGGGCACCGGAGCATGTAATCCAGATGGTGGAGGATCCCAGCCATGAAGCGACCCGTGAGCTTATGGCAACCTCCGACGTAATAGTAGCTACTGGCGGTATGGGTATGGTAAAGGCGGCCTATTCCAGTGGCAAACCGGCCTTCGGCGTAGGCCAGGGTAATGTTCAGGCGATAATAGACGAGGAATACGACGATTTAGATTTAGCAGCCCAGTTTATAGTGATGGGCAGGAGCTTTGACAACGGTATAATATGTGCCTGTAATCAGTCCGTTATAGTGCCCGGGGACAAAAAAACGGCAATGGTTAAGGCCTTGGAAGGGCAGGGTGTCTATTATATAGAGGATAAAGCCGCAGTAGCCGATATAAGGGATATATTATTTAAGGACGGAAGGCCCCAGGCAGATATAATAGGACGACCCGCCTTTGAAATAGCTAAAAAAGCTGGCATAAACGTCCCCGAAGATACACCTGTATTAGCGGTAGCCGTTGAAGCCCGGGGCAGCGAGGATGTATTGTGCGGTGAGAAACTTTGTCCTGTACTGATATTAACAACATGTAGGGATTTCAAGGAAGGGGTGGCAATCGCCAAAGCAAATTTATTGTACCAAGGGGCGGGGCATACGGCGGCGGTTCATTCTAACAACAGGGCGAACATAGAATATGCCGCGGCGGAGCTCCCCGTAGGAAGGCTTTTAGTCAATGTGCCGGGTATCGCTGCGGGGGGCGGCGGATTATTTACGCACCTGAACCCGACGCCTTCATTAGGCTGTGGCTCCTGGGGCGGGAACAGCATATCGGAGAACCTAACCTATGAGCACCTGCTAAATATAGGTATAATCGCTTATCCCAGGGAAGGCGAACCGCCGACGGATGAGGAGATCTGGGCGAAATAGGCTATTAATTGATAGCGTAGCGAATAAAAGATAAGGTGTAGACGCTGGTCGGCGGCTATGCCTTATCTTTTAAACGGTAAAGTGTATCCGAAGGGCGGCGAAATCTGGTATAGTTATATATGGATATGTCGCGTATAGGCAGGGGAGGAAAAATAGATGTTGATCCTATCGGGGTTTATATTATCGTTCGCCGTGTTGACCTTCGTCGTGCTAAAGGGAATATATATCGGGTACGGAATCTTTCTTAGCTTTATAATTTTTGTACTGATTTCGTTAAGATTGGGCAGCGCACCTAAAGAGATAGCGTTAACTGCGCTAGCCGGCGGTAAAAAGGCCCTTGTAGTCCTTAAAATGTTTTCCCTCATAGGCCTTGTAACGGCTTCATGGCTAGTTGGCGGTACTATCCCATCTATCGTATATTATAGTTTAAATATTATGCACCCTAGGTTTTTTGTATTGTTTGCATTTCTGACCACATCAATGGTGGGATATATGCTCGGTACCTCCCTAGGCGCTGCTAGTACTATAGGTATAGTGCTAATTATAATGGCCCGGGGCGGGGATATAAACCTAAACCTGGCTGCCGGTGCAATCCTTTCGGGCTGCTATTTCGGGGACAGAACATCGCCTATGTCCTCTAGCGCCGCCCTTGTAGCGAACCAAACAAATATTGAGCTATACCCTATGCTCAGGGGCTTTAGAAGGACTACCTATATACCGTTTTTAATCGTATCGCTGATGTATCTAGTGTTGTCCTATTCCAACCCTTTAGACAACATAAATAGGGACATATTAACGGAGATCAAGAATTGTTTTAACATAAGCTATGTAGTGATGTTGCCGGCCTTTGTAATGCTTACCCTTAGCATCCTCCAGATAAACGTAAGAAAATCCATGGGAGTAAGCATTATAACGGGAATAGTTATCGCTGCAGTTATGCAAAAAGCCACTGCAGGTAGCATTTTTAGGGCTCTTGTCTTCGGATTTGTATTAGAGGATGATAACCCCCTTGTGGACGTAATAAAGGGCGGCGGTTTAGTATCGATGGTACAGGCGGCCTTCGTAGTGTCCGTGTCCTGTGCCATGGCCGGCATCTTTGAAGGGATGGATTTGTTTAAAAAGGCCGGTGGCCTGTTCAAAAAGGCGCGTACAAGGGCCGGGATTTTGTTGGCGACAGCGGGTACCTCCCTCGTTAGTGCATGTTTCGGCGGCAATCAGTCCATCGCAATCGTTATGGCAAGCGAAATAATGGAGGACACTTATAGGAAAAAGGGGTTTAAAAGCTATGAATTAGCTATAGATCTAAGTAACACAGCGGTCCTTTTTGCAGCGGCCATACCCTGGAACATAGCGGGCCTAATACCGGCTACTACCTGGGATGTACAATTGGCAAAGATAGCACCCTTTGCTTTTTATCTGTTTGTGCCCTTTATATACAATTATTTTGTTGCGGTACGGCGTTACAAATCTGAGTACGTAAAGGTGACCGGGGAAGGTATGCGTCATTAGCCGAAAGTGTAGTCTATAGGCATCGATGACGTGGATGCCGGATCCTACACGGGCTCGAAGGCGATGACGTAGATGCTCCTAATCCGGGCTTTCATCCTAGGACATATTTTCCCTTCTGTATTTTTTCCGAATATCGTTAAGGCTTTTTAGTTGACCGTTAACGTATAAATACCAATGTACCCAGCCGTTACATGGCGCATCATTCATATAATGTCTTCCCGCTTGATGGATACTCCCTTCAAAGCCATCCGCTGTACGTAGCCGTGCATCGGGCTTAATCGTGGCAAAGCGGGCCGGATCCTTAGCAAATATTAGTCTCTGACCCGGTTGCAGATAACCATTTTCGATTAAAGTGGAGAAGGGTACCCTTGGGGCGGTCTTTGCCTTACTCTTTACATCGAAGGTTTTATCATCAAAGGGTTTAGCCTGTATTTTCTCTATACGCTGCTTTGCAATATCTATATATTTTTTTTCATTTTCGATGCCGATCCAATTCCTATGAAGGCGCTTTGCCACAGCGCCCGTTGTGCCGCTTCCGAAGAACGGATCTAGTACCACATCCCCCGGATCGCTAGAGGCTAGTATAACCCTGTATAATAGTGCCTCGGGCTTTTGCGTTGAATGGGCTTTGTTTCCTTCCTTGTCCCTGATCCTTTCAGAGCCCCTTGCCAGGGGTAAAAGCCACCAATCGGACCGCATCTGTTTTTCGTCGTTTAGGCCTTTCATTGCTTGATGGTTAAACGTGTACCCTGCACCTTTTTTTGTGCTTGCCCAGATTAAGGTTTCGTGGGCATTCGTAAACCGTACACCACGGAAATTAGGCATAGGGTTTGTTTTTATCCATATAATGTCGTTTAATATCCAAAAACCGAGGTCCTGCATTATCGTACCTACCCTAAATATATTGTGATAGGAACCGATAACCCAAATCGTACCCGTCGGCTTTAGGACGCGTTTACATGCGGTTAACCATTTGACCGTGAATTCGTCATAGGCCTTTGTCGAATCAAACCGGTCCCAGGGATCCTTTACCGCGGCTACTTTTGTCATGTCGGGCCTATACAATACATCCTGTAATTGTAAATTGTAGGGGGGATCCGCAAATATCAGATCGATGGATTTTTCCGGTAGGGAACGAAGGACCTCTACGCAATCACCGTTGATTATCCTGTTTAATGGTAGCATGATAATATCATCTCCATAGGTTCATTATGTTTTATTATATTTTAATCGGGTCTTTTAAGCAATAATGACGGAGGGATAATAGGCCTGTATAACGGAATATTCGTTATGCTATAGGGAACAGGGGAAAAACGTATCGGATTAGGAATAAAAGTGGCACCTATTGGCAGCGCTGGTAATAGACCGCGAAGCGCTATAGGGATTTGTTTTTATTCAGGTAGTTGGCGGGCTACGAGGTTCCAGTCCTCAAGGAAGTATCTGTAAAGCACGGGCCTTCTTCTAACAGCTAGGGGATGGTACGAGGCTATTGTTTTATAACCCTTCACGGTATGTACTTCGCCCCTTAAGGTCTTTGCCTCGGTTTCTGGGTTTTCAAAAAAGGCCTGGCAAGCTGTATTCCCTAAGCATACTACGATATCTGGGGCCAGGGCATCCAATTGACCCCATAAATATTTAATACAGGTAATTCTCGCAGCGGGCTTATCGTAGGCGCGTCTAGGGCGACATTTTAGGATATATGTAACGTAGACCGTATCTAGACTAAGCCCCGATTCGTGGATCGCCCTTTGTAAAGTCTTTCTCGTGCCGCATAAAAAAGGCCGACCGTCCTTATCCTCCCTGGCCCCCGGGTTATCCAAAACGACAAATACAGGGGCCGAGGGGTTACCCTCTCCCCATATAATCCGAGATCCATGGGTGCTGAGTTCGCATTGGCGGCAGGATTGGCTATTAACCGGAGGAATATGCTCCGGAAGTATTGTAAGAAGTGAATCATCCAAACCCAATTGTCTCCCTTAATGTTTTATCAATAATCCGTCCCGGGGCTTAGGCTGTATATTTGATATTTCTAATGCCCGGGTATTTGATATAAATAGTTTTCCCCCCTTAGGGCGTCCAAATACATAAAGAACTTACGTATTTTATGTAGTAAGGTCTAAGGCCCGGGGAAAGAAGGGGCAAGAGGGCGTTTAAAATATTTACGGTTTTAAAGGGGCCGTTTATTTGACGCCGTCTTCGGAATATCTGTTATTCGGGTTCCATAGCATAAATTCGTCTATACCGTTTTCTGATAGGGCTCTTATCTGGGCCCTTACCTGTTCCGGCCCATATTTTATATATCCCTTGACCCAGGGTGCAGTGAAGTCCTGTATCCATGGTCTTATAATGGCCGGCGTTTCAATATTTTTGTTCCTCGCAACGGAATCCTTCGTCGAATGATAGACAGTTTCATAGGGGTAGGCGTCGGGCACCGATAACTTGTAGGTGCCGTTTGCGTAATGGCTTGGGTACATCATTGGCGATATATAATCCACCACATTGCTTATAGCCTCCCAGTACTGTCCCAGGGCCATATCGTCGGATACGGAACCTACGAGCCCATATACGTCCGCGGATATATACACGTTTTTCTTAGAAAGTTCTTCGTAGGCATATTTTAGGAAATTCTGTATAGTTTCAGGTTTATTTTCTCCGGTTTCGTTACGATAATCCAACTGTTTATCGAGTTTGCCGCCGTCGGAGGCGGGAAACCTTACATAGTCAAACTGTATTTCGTTGAACCCGGCTTCCGCCGCCTCCTTAGCCACCGCGATATTGTACTCCCAAAGCATCCTATCGTGGGGAGATGCCCAGATTAAACCGTCTTGATTTGTAAAGGGCCTGCCATCGGCCTTGTACACTATCGCCCTATCCCTATGGTGACTTGTATAAGTGGGATCCTTAAAGGCGACGATCCTTGCTATCGTATATATATTGTTATCCTTAAGCTTTTGCATAAGGGCCTTGATATCTTTAACGGTAGCTTTTTTATTGGCGTCGGGGCAATACTTGTCCGCGGCTTCCGTTTTAAAAAGCATAAAGCCCTTGTCTTCTTTAACGTCTATAACGAAGGTGTTTATGTCGGTATTGTTAGCCATTTCGATTAGCTGGTCGAGCCTTTGGCCCGCTGCGGAATAAATAGTTACGTAAATACCCTTAACTTTGACCCTGGGATTACCCGGGTATTCGTCTATCTTTGGTTGCGGCGAATAATCCAATTCCCTCAGGCCATCGCTTAAAAGTTCATACCTGTCCGCTACTGTATATTCCGCGGCGATCCAGCCCTTCCCTTCGGCCCCATCCCTATCGTCAGATACGAAATACCATAGAACATCGTCATCGTCCACTTCTTCTTTGAGGACCTTCACCGCGGTACCCTTTATAACGGCGTCTATTGCCGGGGACTTTACAGAGGCGTCCTGTCTTATGTTTAATTTGCTTGCACTTACATAAAGGATAGGATTTGCGTCATTATCCAGATCCCCGTCCTTTGTATCTGGATTTTCGTCCTGTTCACCCGTACTCTGTTCCTGGTCATCGGTTCCAGGTATTTTTCCCTTCTGGCTGCTGTCCTCTGTCTGCTTATCGTAGGAGGGGTTAAATATTAACAATAAATCCCCCGGCGAACAGGCGACAATGGATACCGCCAGCGCTATAATTAACAACAAAAAAATAAGTCCCCTTGATTTTTTCATCAGTTACCCCCTAAAATATTCTGTACTCCATACCGGTCGGTATTTTGCATCTATGCGCTTGCACACTATATCCCGCGCACCCGTACTCTGACTGGTGTTTTGTACCCGCGCCCTATGCTCTGCGTATACATTCCCGGTTCTATGTTATGGGCCTGTGTTTCAGGGCCATAGGCCGAGGCTTATACCCACGCCCTTTTTATATTATGTTAACCTAATTATATCACTATAGGGAACAATTTTCGACATAAACCTCGATTGTAAAATTATCCTTTGAAAAACCATATAGAATGCGAATAAAGTTTAAATTTACTGTGGAAAATGGTACGGAAAACAAATACATACATCGAGTAGTATATGGTATAATAGGGCATAAAGCGGGGATGCTGACAATGCAAGGGAAGATACATATAAAAATTAACGCGTGCTACGGCATTAGAAGGCTAGAACATAATCAGGGGATTGAAAGATCCCGTGGGATTAGATAAATGAGGGGAGGTACAAAGCTATTGACTAATGAAGAGTTCCAGAAAACGGTGTTAAAGGAATTGGGGGGGCTGAAAGAAGACGTTAGCGGATTGAAAGAAGATTTCAGCGGACTGAAAGAAGACGTTAGCGGATTGAAAGAAGATTTCAGCGGACTGAAAGAAGACGTTAACGGACTGAAGGAAGACGTCAGCGGGCTGAAGGAAGACGTCAGCGGCCTGAAGGAAGACGTCAGCGGATTAAAAGTAAGCCAGAAGAGAATGGAAAAAGACATTGAGACATTAAAATCAGGGCAGGCAAGGATGGAAAGGGATATAGTTGACCTAAAGGGGGATATAGGCAGCCTAAAAGGAGATGTAGGAAGCATAAAAGGGGATGTCGGGGAATTAAAGGGAGAAGTCAAAGAATTAAACATGAGACAGGAAAAAATAGAAAGAAGCGTTAACGCGGTAATTGAACAGACCGCCGATTTAACTGAATTTAGAGAAGAGGCTAACGAAAAGCTTGATGCACTTTTAGAGGAGAACATATCTATCCATGGGATATTAGGGGAACATGAGGTGGCTATAAGGACCATAAGGAGGAGGGTAATATAGTAGCCACTTTAGGGGTGTAAATAATTACGTGTAATTAGTTTTTTGTCCGCGGTACCTATATTCGAAAGAGTTCCACAAAATCCCCGGTCTCATCCATGGGAAAGTACGTCGGGGGAGTACGTCAAAACCAGCCATTTCAAGTCTATATCCTTGATGATGGCTGGTTATTTCCGCATACTTTCTAAATTTTTGGCTCTACGATTCTTGATTGACAGTTCTATTTACCTTTTTGTTTATCATTTGTTTGAATTACCTGGGGCTTATCCTTCCCTGGTTTCACAAAGGGATTGTTTCCGGGGGGATCGTTATATAATGGATTGTTTTCACTTAGGTAAGTTAGCCTGCCGTTTAACATCTGAACGTGTCGTTGGGCGTTTTGTTGCATCTGTTGGAACATCTGTTTAGCCGTAGGATCGTCGGTGGAATCTGCAAACATCGCATAGGTCCCCGCGGAGGATTGTTCGGCGGCAATCGCCTTTTCAATATCGCTTTTTACAGTCATTGTTTTATCTCCTTTCAAAGTTGAATGGACGGTTTTATAGCCGGTGTACTATTATTGGGCGTCCCATTCACAAAAATGTCTCCTCAGGTTTTATTATTCCTGCTAAGCCGTTAAAAAACCTACCAATATTATGTAAAGTTTACGAAAATGGAGGTAATCCCAGGGTCTTGGCGAATACATATAATTGCAGAGATATGCCTCTTTTTTTTAGTAAGGCTGCAAATATGGGGGATGTCCTCCATTGGTATTAGAAATATAGAGGAAGGGTGGTGCGTCAAATGGATGGGATCAAGATATTGCACACCGGGGATTTGCATCTTGGTATGTCCTTTACCGGTTCAAAACTGACCCCCGCTATGGGAAGGATAAGAAGGCAGGAACTCTGGGAAACCTTTGATCGGATTATAGATATAACGAAGAAAGAGCGTATCGATATTTTGCTCATTGCCGGAGATCTTTTCGAATATACATCCTGTACCCTATCGGACATAAAAAGAATAAACGCAAGGTTTGCCAGGGTACCCGATACCTACGTTTTAATAACCCCGGGTAACCATGACCCCGCATTACCGGATTCCTTTTATAATACTTATCAATGGGAGCCTAATGTACATATCTTTAGGGAGAACAAAGTAAGGCCCTTCAAAATAAAGGGATTGAATACCACCGTTTGGGGTATCGGTTGGGAGCGGGGTTATATAAAGGATGCGCTCTTAGAGGGTTTTAAGGTAAAGGAGGATGGGATAAATATCCTGATGGCCCATTGTGATGTGATATCAAAGGGAGGTAGCTCCAAGTATCTGCCGGTATACCCCGGGGATTTAGCCGCCTGTGGTGCCCATTATATTGCGCTAGGGCACATCCATGGAAGTAAAGAAATAAAACATGGGGGAAAAGGGGTAGCGTTTTATTGTGGGAGCCCCGAACCCTTGGATTTCAGCGAGGGTGGCTGCCATGGTGTATATATGGGCACTATGGGCACAGGGTTTTGTGATATAGAATTTTTGCCCCTTGCGAAACGAGAATTTATAATAAAAGAAATAATAGCCGATTCTACCGGGGACACGGCTGTCGTTATAGATGCCATGGAACGTCAAATCTTTGAACATGGCAAGAACAATATTTTCAGATTTTTATTGAAGGGCAGCACAGACGCGGGGGTGAAGTTCGATACCGCCTATTTAGAACAAAGGGTAAAGGCCTTCTATGTAGAGGTAAAAAATGATACCTACCCCGGTTACGACCTGGATGCCCTCATCAAGGACGAACAAAAAAGTATCGTAGGGATATTTACGGCAAAGCTGTTGGAACAGTTAGACCATGAAAGGGATCCGGACAAAAAAGCGATATTGGAAAGGGCCCTTTATATAGGGCTTGATGCATTAGAGGGTAGGAAGGTGATAAGCCGGTGAATATAAAAGAATTGCATATAATGGCCTTTGGCAGGTTTAAGGATAAAAAATTCACGCTAAAGGACAATTTAAACATTATTTACGGGTTAAATGAAGGGGGTAAGTCCACCCTTCATCAATTTATAGAGGCGATGTTTTTCGGGTTCGTAAAACCCGGCATGAAAAGAAGGATCATGTCCGAGGAGTACAACCAATATCGTCCATGGACCGGCGAACTGTACGGCGGGAGCCTTGTGTATGAAACCGGCGGCAGATTGTACAAAGTAGAGCGAAACCTTGAAAAGGGCCGGGAGGACGTAAAGGTATTTGACGCGTTATCCGGGGAGGAACTTACCAATAATTTTTATTATGATAAAACAAGGCGTGAGGTGTTGTTCGCCCGGGAACACCTTGGCCTCGGATATTTAGCATATAAAAATACCATTAGCATAGGACAACTTAGTAGCAGAAGTGACGGGGATCTTGCCCGGGAAATACAGACTCGATTGGGTAATCGGGATAGCGCGATGGATCTGTCTTTATCAATAAATAGGGCGGAGAAACTGATTCGCGAATATTTAGACGAAATAGGCACTGAAAGGGCCCGGGCAAAGGAGTACGGCCAGTTGCATGAAAGGGCCGCTGAACTAAAAGAAAAAATAGAAAAAGTCGCTGCGAGGGCGGGGGAACTAAGGGCTCTGGGGAAACAGCTCCGGGAACTAGAAACGGAGTACATAGGCCTAAGGGCAAAAGGTAAAAGGATAGAGAAGAATATAGGGTTTTGTGAGGAGGGTATTTTCCTTGACCGATGGGAGGATATACAAAGGCTTAGGGGGGAATGTAACCTCCTTACTGAAAAGCTGCGCGAATATGACGGGTATAGGGGATTTGACCATACTAGCAGTAGTAGGCTTTATACCTTAGAACAACTTAGGGAACAGGACATCCGGGATATACAAGGGCTACGGGTTAAGGCCGGGGATATAACGGAAAACATTGAGACGACAGAAAAAAGCGTTATCCTGACCAAATCAAAGGGGGAAAAGGACACTCGCAAAGGGTTGAAAAGAAATTTCGGAATTTGTCTCCTAGCCGCATCTATAGCCTCCGGAGCAATATATATGGCGATAACATTAAAAAATCCATATTTGTATATGCTGTCGATGCCCTTTATCGTATTATTGCTATATTCAATGGCACGTATCCTAGGGCAAAAAAATGCCCCCGGGGAACAGGGAGGAGTCCTTGGCGAGCTTGATGCGAGGTTAAGGTACTACAAAACGTATAGGAAGGACATCTTAGATGCTATCGGCGAAAAGGAAAGGGCCCTCTTTGAAAGGGAGCGGGAGATTGCTGCTATCCTTAAAAATGCCGATGCCGTCGATACGAAAGATTATAAAGCCAAAGCCATGGCTTTTGAAACTTATACACAGCTAAAGGATAGGCTTGATAGGGCCGAAAACCTTCTTGAAATAAAGCTCGATGGAGAGGACATGGCTACGCTTAAGGCAAGGGCTGAGTCAATAAAAGGGGCCCCCGACATGGGGGACATCCCCGGGGGGGCACGGAACGGGGCAGGGGGTATAGGAATAAAGGGTATTGTTACAGCCCCCGGGGAGGATTATAAAGCGGCCCTTGACAATTGGAGGCTGCGGCTTCAGGCTTTAAGGGAGGAAGAGGTACGCCTTGTGGGTAATATGGAGAACATCAGGGGGAGCCTAGGTACCCTAGAAAAGGATACCGCAGCCCTGCCCGAGATGGAGGAGGAACTCTCAAGGATAAAGGATAGGCTAGGGGCTTTGCAGTTTGAAAGGACGGCGGCGGAGACGGCCCTAAGGACGCTAAGGACGGCCTCTAGCGAGATACATCACGAATTTGCGCCGGTTCTTAACCGCAAAGTGAGCGGTATTGTCACCTACATAACCGGGGGTAGATACACCGATCTACGTGTCACAAAGGGCCTTGAGATAACGGCGGTAGCGCCTGAGACGGGTAGGCACGTTAAGGCCCGGCTTTTAAGCGGCGGTACCCTGGACCAGTTTTATTTTGCACTAAGGATCGCCGTAGCGGAACTTTTATCCGGGAACAAGGACCTGCCGTTAATCCTTGATGATTGTTTTATGCAATACGATCAATACCGTTTGGAGAATGTTTTTGCCTACTTGTTAGAGGAGGCCAGAAGGCGGCAGATAATACTTTTGACCTGTCATAACAGGGAAAGGGATATCGCGGATACCCTGGGGGAGGAATACAATTATTTAACCATATATTAGAGTCGTGAAAGAAAACGTGAAGGGAAGCTATGCGGGATGAAAATGAATCTTAAAAGGGGTCATATATTGGGCCTCGGGGCGGGTATTGTATGGGGAACCGTAGGGGGGTGCATGCGTGTACTCTATGATGCAGGTTTTACTCCCTTGCAAATATCCATGTATCGTACGGCGGCAATGGGCCTTACAGTAGCTATTATAATATTGTTCCATGACAGAAGACTGTTTTATATAAGGAAAAGGGATTTAAAATATGCAATACCTATGGGGTTGTTCGGTACCGCCCTAGGCTATATTACCTACAGCAATGCAATGAAATATACAACCCTTGCCATTGCCTCTATGTTAACTTATACAAATCCCATATACACGACTTTGTTAGCGGCATTATTTTTAAAGGAAAGGATTTATAAAGGCAAAGTGATAGGTCTTATACTCCTTATAACCGGTTGCGCCCTGTTGGTAAAGATATACGACGGCAGTTTTTTTAGTTTGAATGCTTTCGGTATTCTAAACGGGGTCCTTACGGGCTTCTTTGTTGCAGTTTCCGCTTTATGCGCAAAGAAGGTAACGGAGGATTATCACCCCATAACGGGGGTATTTTATAATTTCGCCATGGGGACGGTATTTTTGTTTATCTTTGCGTATCCATGGGAAATAAATACGTCTTTGTTAGGGACAAAGGAACTTTTGTCCTTCGCATATACAGTGCTCTTTCCAGGGGTGCTAGGGTTTTTCCTATACATGTATTCGGTCAAGGAAATAGAGGTAAGCCAGGCGGAGTTCTGTGTCTCCGTCGAGCCGGTGGTGGCGGGGATCATCGGGTTCGCCTTTTTTAACGAAACCTTCGCCCCCGCGCAGTTTGTCGGGGCAGCGATAATATTGTTAGGTGTTTTTGTGTTCAATGATGCCTGGGGCCTGGAAAAAACGAAGGCTACAGAAGGCTATCATGGGAATAAAAGCGATGGCGACGGCGATGTAAAAATGTTTCATGGTTGAAGGTTAGCACCGGTTGGGGGTTACAACCTAGGATGTAAAAGGGGACCCCCTTTGTTTTATAAAAGGGGTGAAAACAACCGGGCCGTAGCCTCGGCTAAATGTTTACGTAGGGATCTTTTTTCCCACATATTTGGTTTTATTTCTACCGTATGTTTTAGATCCCTAAAAAAGTCTTCTTCAAGGGTTTTTACTATCCCGTCATCATATATTACGGCGTTTACCTCATAGCCGAGGTGCAAGCTCCGTATATCGAGGTTGGCGGTACCTACCGAGGCGATTCTGTTATCTGCCTGCACAACCTTAGCATGGATAAACCCCCTCTTGTATTCAAATATCCTTATGCCGGCCTCCATCAGCTCTTGATAATAAGAACGGGATGCCCAATGGACGATCCTTTTGTCCGGAATGCCCGGAACCAATATACGCACGTCTACCCCGGATAACGCGGAAACTTTTAACGCTGTAAGGAGCCCTTCATCGGGTATAAGGTATGGAGTGGTGATATATAGTTTGTTTTGGGCCATTGTTACCAGTCTCATATAAAGGTTTTGCATGGAATTCCATTTAGAATCCGGGCTGCTGGCCACTATTTGTATAGGTTTTAGGTTATCTATATCATGGGGAGGAAAGTAATGAACGCAATTAATTGATCTGCCCACAGCACAGGCCCAATCTTGTAGAAATATCGCTTGTAACGAATACACTGCATCACCCTTAAGTTTTATATGGGTATCCCTCCAAAAACTGAAGGCTTTGCTCCGGCCAAGGTATTCATCCCCTATGTTTAGGCCGCCTAAAAAACCGATTTTGCCATCCACTATGAGGAGTTTCCTATGATTCCTATAGTTCGTACGGTAATCCAAAAAGGGAAACTTCAACGGTAAAAACACCGCTACCTCGCCACCGGCCTTCTTTAGGGGCTCAAAAAACGCAGTTGATAGTTGTAGGCTTCCTACGCCGTCGTATAGGACCTTTACCTCTACGCCGGTTTTCGCCTTTTCTATCAATACATCCCTAATTTTTCTGCCTAGCTTGTCGTCCCTTATTATGTAATACTCTGCATGTATATGGTGTTTCGCCGTCTTAAGGGCCTTTATAATTTCCCTGAAGGTCAGCGGCCCATTGGTAAGTACTTTAGCGGTATTACGGTATTGTATAGGCATATTAGAAGTGTTCTCTATAAGCGTTGAAAGAAGCGGACAGGCAGGTGCTGCACCGGGTGACTTTATACGGTTTGATTCGAGTATAGCTTCGCAGCGGTCACAACCTTGTAGATTTTTGTAGACTTTATCCCGGCGTATATCCCTCCCGAAAAAGGTGTAAAGTACATACCCGCCTATGGGGAAGACTATGAATACGAGTAACCAAGCTATAGTTTTATAGGGGTTCCTTTTTTCTAAAAGTATTACCACCGCGATAAGGAATATATTTATCAGAAATATTGCCACTACGATTCTCCAGGCAAGCTGTAGGGGTGAAAGGCCCGTGCCGGAAAAATAAAAGCCGGTAATTATAGCCACAATAAGTATTAAAAATAAAAATGAAAGGTTATTGTGCTTCATTATTATTTAAACCCCTTCATAGAATTTTATAACGGTAATAATCATATTATCATATTTTTCTATTTCTTTAAAACATCCATTATGCCCGGAATCACAAATAAGGCAAGGGGATGTGGCAGGGGGACGTTTTGTTTGCCACATTTTTAGGTATTGATCTATAGGC
>CAZDSH010000036.1:0-16579 GCA_964508195.1 uncultured Clostridiaceae bacterium | reverse complement strand
GCTTCGCCCTCTTAAATGACAAGTAAAGTAATATTATTAACACTTTATATATACTGTTACAGCTTTTTTAAGCATATACCCTTTAACCTGTTTAATACCGCTGGCTAAAGAGATTAACCTAAATATGTCCTCCTTATGCTTCCTATTCCAACACGACCCGGCCAGTACCGATACACAACTATTTCGCCAACCCTTTGGAAACATGGGCGTGGAAGGACCTACTATCACAACATGACGTGCATTTTTGCACAATTCCAGTAGGCTGTCAATGCTCCCATTAATCGTAGCTGTACCGCTTATTAACACTATATCGCAGGCCGGAATCAATTCCCGTTGTTTTTCCATTGGGTATACATCCAAATTCTCTCCGCGGAGGGATAAGCCCTTATCAAATATAATAATTTTTTTAACCATTTTTGACATTTGCAAGGCTAAGGGCCTTATAAAACCTATCATACAAAGGGTATCGGTTTTGTTAAATTCTATACCGAAGGGCATATCCTTAATATCATCCCGGGGCAAATCCTGTTGACAGGCAGCGGCAGCCAATACTGAAGCGGCAACGGAACGCTGCATATTATTATCCCCCGTAGAAATGCTTAGCTTTGCAATATCCCATGCAGGTTTACCGATAGCCTCCTTTACAAAGGGAAAGGATGAGCAACCGTGGGGCAACTCCCCACGGAGCACATAGGACACGCCTATATTCCCGTTATCCAACTGACAACCTATTAAAGATATACCTACTATCAGGTCCGAAATCTTCCTATCCCTTAGATAGGGCTCCGCAGCGAGCAATACATTCTCCATTATCATAAAATTCCCCTCCCCCTCGACAATAAGGGTATCCCGTCATCGGCGATAATCATTTTTATTATCCGTTATTCCATCTGTAGACGATCGGACGGAATTATTTCTATGCTGTTATTTTTATTCATTATCCTTACCATATCAAATTCAGTGCCCCTTATAAAGCTCGATATATCCTTCCTGTAATCCTTTAAAAGAGCTACCGTTTCACCAGTCGACCTATCAGTATACTCGCCGAGGATATAAAGTCCATAGCAGCCGTCCCATCTGTACTCCTCCCGAACTGTCCTAAAATACTGTGTTGTAAAACCGGTGACCGCGGGTATTTTACATGTATCTGTTTCTATTGATTGGAGCAACTTTTGAACACGATTCATATTTATTGTTTCACCATTATCGGCATATATCATATCTGAGGATTGTTTAAGCCATACCCAATGGGCATCCCTATCCTTCCCATCCCAGCCCTCGTTCCAGTAAGCGTTATAATCCGTTAAAAGCCCCAGCACCCTTACAAAATATCCCCCCTGCCAAAGGAATATATCGCTGTAATGTGCATTAAAAAATGCTCCTAACATCTCATCCTGAACTTGATTGACTACCAGTAACCGGTTCCCAAGGTGGGCATTTTTCAGGTTATGTATACCGGTAACCGGTAGCAGGTCAGGTATTTTACCTACGTACTTAAAGGCCCCACCGTATCTTTTGTAGTATGCTATTACCGCACCCCGGGGCGGTAGCGATAGGGATACAAACAATTCGTCGCCATCGCCGCTATCGCCGTCGATGCCGGCCGTCCGTTTGATAAGTACACGTAGCCCGTCCCTATGACTATTCCATTTATTATAGCCCGTATTTATTAGGGTTTTATGTTTTATTATATCAATAGCTCTATCGGCTACGGGCCTTATAACGCTGTTGGCACTATGTAACACCGAACAAGGTATATCCTGATCCCCTATACCGTATTCCCTATGATGCCAAGGGCGAACAACGGTAAGGGCCACGACAATAGAGATAACCGCTATAATTGCGAATATACAACTTTTTTTATGTGTTAAGGGTCCCATAAAAACATCACCCCTTAGATTTTATTCCTAGGGGCGACTATTAATGCTACATTTACCCGATAATGGATCACCGTTATCTAAGACCCCTACTGCCTGGTTTTATCAAGGGCTGTCCACTATGGCACATTGGACAGCTCTCGCCGGGGGCATATATATTAGTCTTAAGATTTAATACTGCATATTTCTTTACACCAAAGTCTGCTTTCCCCTCGCTTCGGTCTACTAAAAGCCCTACCCCCGCAACTACTGCATTGCTGTTTTTGATCACCTCTATAACTTCCATAACGGAGCCGCCGGTGGTGACAACATCCTCTACTACTAACACCCTGGCCCCGGCAGGTACCTCAAACCCCCTTCGTAGCGTCATAGATCCGTTCTCCCGTTCCGTGAACAATGCCGGTACACCTAGCTGCCGGCCTGTCTCATAGGCTACTATAATACCGCCTACTGCGGGGCCTGCCACGAGGTCTATGTTATCCCGGGCAAAGGCCTTGGCGATAACCCCTATAAGCTGTGCGGTATACTTTGGGAACCGTAACACCTGGGCACATTGTATATATGTATCGCTGTGCATCCCGGAGGTTAGCAAAAAATGTCCCTTTATTATTGCCCCTGTACGGACTAAAATATCCGTTGCTATGCTCTTCTCCAATTTTAACCCTCCCTATTATTGTTCACACTTTAGAGCAGTGCCCCTGTTATATCCTTTACCGAACAAAAACCCTGGTCTCTTAAATAATCCTCTATGCCCTTTATAATCTGTACCGGTGCCCTGGGGTTTACAAAGTTTGCGCTGCCTATAGCCACGGCCCTCGCGCCGGCTAGCAAAAACTGTATCGCATCCTTCCAACCCATTATACCCCCCATGCCTATGACGGGTATATCAATATGCCTTGTTACCTGGTGTACCATCCTAAGGGCCACGGGTTTAATCGCCGGACCGGAAAGCCCGCCGTACACATTTCCTAATACCGGTTTTTTGTTGTATATATCAATATCCATAGCCAGCAGCGTATTTATAAGGGATATTGCATCACCGCCGCCCTCCTTTGCAGCCTGGGCGATTTCTACTATATCCGTTACGTTAGGTGACAGCTTTACTATAATGGGTTTATCCGCATATTTTTTCACTTGCCTCGTAATAGCGTACACCGGTTCCGGCCTAAGACCGAAAATCATGCCCCCGTCCTTTACATTGGGACAGGAAAGGTTCAGCTCCACCGCTGATATACCGGAGCCCGATAACCTTTTCATTATGGTACCGTATTCCTCGACCGTCGCCCCGGATATATTAGCAATGACACAGGCACCTTTTTCTAAAAGCCCCGGCAACTCGTCTTGTAAAAAAGCATCTACCCCTGGGTTCTGAAGGCCAATACTATTTAACATACCCGCCGGTGTCTCTGTAACCCTCGGCGGTTTATTGCCAAGGCGGGGTTCCAGCGTCAAACCCTTCACTACTACCGCCCCTATATCCTTTAAGTCATAAAATTCGCTATATTCCTGGCCGAAACCGTAAGTACCCGAAGCAGTTATAACGGGATTTTTTAATCTTAAGCCTGCTATATTAACGCCTAGATCAATTTTATTCATCCCAACAAACCTCCTCGGCCCAAAATACCGGCCCGTCCTTGCAGACCCTCGAATATCTTACGTCTCCGTCGCCGTCCTTTGTAGCTACGCTACACCCAAAACAAGCCCCTATACCGCAGGCCATCCGTTCTTCTAGGGATACCTGACAATCTATGGATTTATCCTTACAAAGGGTTGCCACTTCCTTGAGCATAGGCCACGGCCCACAGGCAAACACAATATCCGGCCGCCGCTCCTTTAAATATTCTATAAAAATATCTGTTACAAGACCCCTATGGCCTATACCGCCATCCTCCGTAGCTACCCTAACTTTCATCGTTTCCCTCTTTAGCCGTTCGATTAAAAATGTTTCCTCCTTAAACCCTATCATCACCGTAGCTTTGTTTTTGTATGCCGCGGTTAATTCCACAAGGGGAGCTATGCCTATACCGCCACCGATTATAAGTACATTTTTATGTTCACTTTTTATTTCAAATCCATTGCCTAAAGGCCCTAGGACATCTAATAACTCTCCGGGGCCTCTATTAGCCAGAGCCTTTGTACCCTGACCAATGACCCTGTAGACCAGGGCTATACAATTTTCATCCTTTAGCCTATAGGAAAGGCTTAGGGGCCTTCTGAGGAAGGGTAGGTTGCCCTTGCCGCATTTTATATGAAAGAACTGACCTGGGTCTATCCCTTCTTTACACAAATCAGGGCTATATAGTTTTAACCTGTAGATATTCTTCGCTATGGGTCTATTCTCTGCTATCGGTATCTGTTCAAGCATCGTCATAGATCTGGTACCTCCTAAATGCCGCCATATATTGGGCTTTATACTTTGGATGCCTCTTCGCAATAAACCTTACCGGGCACTACTGTAATCGGGGTTTCTATGATGTACTCCGACGTTACAATTAACGATTTTTTATTGCATATTTTATATCATTCCTCATCCTTAACGCTTCGTTCCTAGTATATTCTATTAATGTATCAGTGGTTATCCTTTCAGGCTCCTTTGCCCGTAGATATGCACCCATAAGTGCCCTAGAGGAATTGATCACGGCACCTAATCCGTCATTGTCAAAGGCGTAGGCCACTTCTTTGCCCCCTGCACCCTGGGCGCCATAACCAGGAACTAAAAAGGGTACCCGAGGCATTATACGCCTTAATTTTTTAAGCTCTTCGGGATAGGTAGCGCCCACTACCGCGCCGACGGAACTATAACCGTTTTTACCTATTAAATCCCTGCCCCATTTTGCAACCTTTTTGCCCAGGTATTCGTACAATTTCTCCCCCCCGACCCTGAGGTGTTGTAGCTCCGTCGAAGAAGGGTTCGATGTCTTAACCAGTATGAATACCCCCTTACCGTCCTTGTCACAGGCCCCAAGGAATGGTTCAATGGAATCATACCCTAGAAACGGGTTAAGGGTGATGGCATCACATCGGAAGTACCCATAAAAGTGTGCATCCCTATAGGCCATCGCCGTAGAAGATATATCGCCTCTTTTTATATCCCCAATGGTAAGGAGCCCTCTTTTTTTTGCATATTCCAGGGTTTTGGAATACGCCTTCAGCCCGCTGATACCCAGGGCCTCATAGAACGCTATCTGTAGCTTCACTGCCGGTATAATATCGTATATTGCATCTATTAGAATTTTGTTGAATTCGAATACCCTACGGCCTATATCCGAATTTTCATAGGTATCCTTTATAAAGCGAGGTATCATATCCGCCCTTGGATCAAGGCCCATCACCGATGGGTTGCCTTTATCTTTTATGCCCTCCATCAACCGGTCTGCAAACATGCTAGATGCCTCCATTTTTAATTTATCGTTGCACCTTATCCCAAACTATTTTACCCTCGACGAGGGTATATCTAACCTGCCCCTGGAGTTTCATACCATGGAATGGCGAGTTCTTTCCCTTAGACATAAATTCTTTCGTATCCACTACTATCTCCGCCTCGGGATCTATTATAGTTATGTCCGCCGGGCCCCCTTCTTTTATATACCCTGCATTCAGGTTTAAAAGCCTGGCAGGTGCAAGGCTCATACGCTCGGCTAACTGTAGAGGCGTAAGAATACCGGGGCGCAAAAGGTGCGTAACAGATAGCGGTACCGCTGTCTCAAGGCCTGATATACCAAAGGCCGCGGCGCTGTATTCCACTTCTTTGTCATCCCTATGATGGGGCGCATGATCCGTGGCTATAGCATCAATAGTACCATCAGCGATACCCTTTATAATCTCCTCTAAGTCCTCTTTGCTCCTTAGAGGCGGGTTAACCTTCGTCACAGAATCATATCCGTCTACGGCATCCTCTGTTAAAGAGAAATGATGCGGCGTACCCTCTGCGGATATTTTTATACCCTCGGCCTTAGCCCTCCTTATCATCTCCACAGAACTTTTAGTACTTACATGGGCTATATGAACCCTGCACCCTGTATATTTCGAAAGGGCTATTTCCCGGGCTACCATAACATCCTCCGCTGCTGATGGTATGCCCTTCATCCCTAGTAGCGTAGAAACCTCCCCCTCGTTCATAACACCATCGTAACTTAGTTCCAAATCCTCGCAATGGGATATTATAAGGGCATTCCACATTATAGCGTATTCCATAGCTCGTCTCATGAGATTGCTATTTGATACGGGAAACCCGTCATCGGAAAATCCCACAGCGCCATATCGCACGAGTTCCCCTATAGGCGCTAACTCTTCGCCCCTTTGTCCCTTCGTTATAGCCGCTATGGGTTTAACCCGTACGCTGCCTTCCTTCTCCGCCTTTAAGTAGATGTATTCAACCATAGCGGGACTGTCTATAACGGGGTTGGTATTGGGCATACAGGCTATAGTTGTAAACCCACCCGCCGCAGCGCTTTTAGTACCGCTTTTAATAGTTTCCTTATGCTCGAATCCTGGTTCCCTAAGGTGTACGTGCATATCTACAAGCCCAGGAAACACGAGCATCCCCTCGGCTTTTATTAGAATAGCACCCTCGACGTCTATACTATCGTTTATTGCAATCACTTTATCCTTTTCTATTAAAATATCCTTAACATCATCGGTATTACTTGCCGGATCAATTAACCTTCCGCCCTCTATCAATATTCTGTTCATCGGGAAACCCCTCCCTTGTTAGCATATATAGTATTGCCATCCTTATCGCTACGCCGTTCGTAACCTGCTCTACTATAGCGGATTTTTCGCTGTCTATTACTTCACTGGACATCTCTACGCCGCGGTTCGTCGGTCCCGGATGCATGATAAGGACATCCTCCTTTGCTACTTCCAACGTGTGCTCATCTATGCCAAAGAGCATGTTGTATTCCCGTAGCGTGGGAAACAAGCCCCTTTTTTGTCTTTCCAATTGTATCCTAAGCCCCATTATCACATCGGCATCCACCGCAGCCTCGTTTATATCGTAATATACCTTTACGCCCATCTTTTCCACGCCCTTTGGTATGAGGGTTGCCGGGCCCGCTAGGGCTACATGGGCACCAAGCCTTGTAAGGCCCCATATATTGCTACGGGCGACCCTTGAGTGTAATATATCGCCGGAAATTACGACCTTTAGCCCTTTTAGCGTGCCCTTTTTCTCCCTTATGGTGAACATATCCAACAATGCCTGGGTAGGATGTTCGTTTATGCCATCCCCTGCGTTTATGATGCAGGCGTCGAGATGGCTGTCTAATAGGCGATGGGCCCCCGTCATGGGATGACGCATGACCACAACGTCTACGCCCATGGCCTCAAGGGTACGCGCCGTGTCTATAAGGGTCTCCCCCTTCATAACGCTGCTAACTGATGTAGCAACGCCGGCTATAGTAGCACCTAAATACTTGGCGGCTAGTTCGAAGGATACCCTTGTACGGGTACTGGGTTCATAAAACAAAGTAACCATAGTCTTTCCCTGTAGGTAATTAGTTCTTTTATATTTCGTCTCCATAATAGGCCGCATCAAAACTGCTGTATCCAATATTCGCAATATTTCTTCATTGCTTAAATCCCTTATACCTAGAAGATTTTTCATGCCCATAAGTTCACCTCCGCCCTTTATAAAACCATTAAAACGAGTATATATCCTAGCATTTACGTAATAAAAATAGCAGTAGCCGTGCCTATTTTATATAGGCTGCGACTTACTGCTTCCCTATCCATATCCGAAATTTTTACCATGCACGTAGCGATAAAGGCTTGGTTTTGACATTTTTTATTCCCCCTTTTTAGTCTCACAGGACCAAATTAAAGGACTTATCCTCTTTACATCTCTGCGATGAACACGGAATTCTCTCCGTCGATCTCCTCTAGATTCACTTTAACAATTTCTTTTTTTGAAGTTGGAACATTTTTGCCCACAAAGTCCGCCCTTATGGGAAGTTCCCTATGCCCTCTATCCACTAATACCATAAGCTGTATAGCTGCTGGCCTGCCTATATCCACTATGGCATCTAAAGCCGCCCTTATTGTCCTGCCAGTGTATAGTACATCATCGATCAATACAAGTTTTTTACCATTTATATCGAAATCTATCTGCGTTGCATTTACTATAGGCAGCTTTGCTATGGTACTTAGGTCATCACGATATAGCGTGATATCCAGTATGCCGAAGGGTATATCCACACCTTCTATTTCCTTTATTCTTTTCAGAATCCTCCGGGCCAAGGGCACGCCCCTCGTCCTTATACCTAGAAGTGCTAGGTTCTCAGTACCCTTGTTTTTCTCCAATATTTCATGGGCGGTTCTTGTTACCGACCGCTCTATAGTCTTCTCGTCCATAATAATCGCTTTAATCCTCATTTGAACACCTGCCCTTTAATGCTAAAAAAGCTCCCCATCAGCGGCAAGGAAGCTTCGACATAGCAGAAGTTCTTTATAATATCAATTCCCAAGTTCCTTGCCGGTCTCACGGTACCAATTTAAAGGAATCCGGTTTTCTTCCTAAACAATGATACCACCTCTTTGGATCGTTGTCCAGCATTATTTTGAAATGTTTTGAAATGTTTTGTAATCCCCCCTCGTTATTAGGCGAACACCCTTTTCATTATGTCCCCGGGGATCTTTATATCCCTTCTTCTTTCTATTGCATGAAATTCTTTTAATATTTCTTCCTTTACTCGATCCCTATCGACGGGTAACCTACTTTGCACTGCGTTATATATTTCCTGGGCAAACTGTACTTTAAAATCGGTAAAAGCCGGCTCATAGGTTACTATAAAGGCCATAAGCCTACCTATATCCTCCTCAACATACCCCTCCCTACAGTTTTCAAAATCTATACCGTAGAGTTTGAAATCTATTAAAAAATTTCTAAGGTTTACATCCCATAATATCGTGTCCTTACCGGTTAGCTTTTTTGCCCCTTGGTAAAAGCTGTCTAACCAACGTGCCATATGCATTGCGATACCCTTTACATTTATGTAATCCCGATTTTTACCCGCAATGTACTCCACATCGGTCATCGTATCTATGAGGGTTGCGCCCTTTATGTATTCCATCATTATCGAACGCTCGCCCCTATAATACAGTTTAGGTACGTTCACGCCCTCACGATGAAGACCTTCCAGAAAGTCCGCCTCCCTTTGTATTGATGATTCTATATCATCGTTGTATGCCTTTAACACAAAATTCAGCGTACCGCCGCTATCGTAGCGACCCTTCACGAGATACACCCTATTTTTTTTACTGGGAAATTGTTTTTTTATACGGTACTCGCTGATATCCCATTGATCTAAAAACCCCTGCTCCACTATCATCTAAATACCACCTATCCTGATTTCTACCTCTGCACCTTTTTTGTAGCCCTCTAGCTCTTTTATAACGCCTTCGACGGAATTATACAAAATCCTCTGTACGAAGGGCACCATATCTATTTCTTTATTATCTATTACAAGTTTTATAGATGCATCGGATAATATGCAGTCCCCGCGTTTCGCCTCGCCCCTTAATATTCTTTCCCCTAAACCGCGACAGGAACAACCACAGGCATCACAACACTCTACCGGAAAATCCGGCAGTTTTTCATATACTTTTTCTTCTATAAGATCCAAAAGTTTTTCCGCGTTGTCTACAGCATTTATGACAGGTATACCTCGATATTCAGTTAGGTGCTCGGCGACTTTGCCGGATATGGCGAACACTAACCCGTCTATTCTTTCATCGATCTCCGCGGTATTGTGGGCGGTAATTATCTTCGGTACGTTACAGTCCGTTACACCCTCTAGGATGATAAAATCCTGATCGTAGAATTTAAGTATCTCGTTTATGGAAAGTTTCCTTTGGAACAGTATATCGGTCTCTTTATATCCCCTTGCGGTTACGAGCTCTGCACCTGCCATGCGGTGTCGGTATGTGTTAGTGCCTTCGTCATCTATGGCAAAGCCCTCGAAATGTATCTCCTTTACGGAGCCCACTGAATAACGCCTCTTTTTCAGCCCTTGTATCAAATTTTCTATCGTGGTGGTTTTACCGGATTTAGTGACGCCAAATACTGAAAATACCCGCATCTTACGCTCCTTTCCCGTGCATCCCGCAGAACGGGGTTAATATTCCCTTTAGCCCCTATCTAATACTTCCCTACCTTCGACCTGGGCAAGGTTTGCCACTTCGCACCCTGTTTAATGGGTTCCCCCGTATCCTCGACGAGGAGTATAATCTTATTATCTAAAAATACGCCCTTCACTTTCTTACCTATTAGTATTTCTTCCCTTTCCCCCAGCGGCATATTGCTCCTTTCTTCCCGTATCTCGTCTATATTAGTCCTATGCAATATTTCTTTTACGGTAAACACCTCACCATGGTGTCCTTCGAGGTATTTACCCTTTATCCGGCCATCGTTTCCGCTAAGCCTCAATCCGGGCCCTGCCAGGGCACCTATTACGCCGCCGCCGGTGCCCCCGTGCTCGCTTAGATGTACGCCTAGGGCTGCTGCTGTATCATAGGCTTCCTTTTTTGTAAGCACAGTCCCCTTTGCCCTTTTGCCGTAATCTATAAGCCTTTGCCTATCCCTAAGGGTATCGGCGACCACTATACAAAGCCCCGGGTCCGAACCGATGGCACTCTCCCTTTCAAGGTAATCCATACAAAATTCTTTTATCCTTCTTAGATCCCCATCCCCTACGTCATATACCTCAAAGCACATCGTGCTGTTATGGGACGTATAGGGTATATCCCTGTGAACGTAAAGCTGGTGTCTGGATATAAAGCTAGATCGTCCCCAACGTCTATCAGCGATCTTTTCCGAAATAATCAGGGCATGGGTGCCGGTACCTATACTGTACAACGTATCGGTATCATCTATACAGATTAAAAGTTTCAATACAGTTATTCCCCCTTTGGCTTTCTTAGTCCCTCGCCCCTTAATACTTGTTCTACCATTTCCTGTGGGAGTTCATAACCGAAGAACTCCTTATAAAAATATTGGGCCTCCGCCCCAAGATCAATATGCTCGAACAAATCTGGGTAAGCCGTCTTAGCCATCCAAAGGAGCGCGAGGGGTGTTTCCACTGAACCGGGGTGCCCCCAGCGGGATATGCCCTGGGGTAATTGGTATACCCTATCCTCCTGTACCGCCTTTATACCGGACCATTGGGGATTGCCCAGTATATATTTAACAGCACTCGTCTCATTTGCTATTATAACATCGGGATTCCATAAAAGCACCTGTTCTAATGAGGCAAAATAATTATCCTTCGTAAAGTTCAGCTCCTCGCCCACGGATACATTAATAACGCCGGCGGCCCTGGACCAATCAGCAGGTAACGAATCCCTATGAATAGTCCTCAATACCTGATTCTCCGAATGATATACCCTTATCCGCTCCTCCTTTGGTATATCCTTTACGACATCTGCAACCCTTTTTACAACGTCGGCATAATATTCGTTGAAGGCTAAAGCCCGCTCTTGTCGTTCAATAGCCTCCCCAATAACGTGTATAGCCCGTTGTTGTTCCCCAATACTCGTATAATCAACCACTATATAGTTGATCTTAGCTCTATCAAGCTGTTCCGTTTCCTTTTCGTCCAAGGCGGTGTCCCCTCTGACGATAACAATATCAGGTTCTACTTTTAATAGCTCTTCTATATTTATCTTGCCGGAGCTTCTCGGTACCGATGCCTCGGCTATCTGTGGTATCATATCTACCAGTATAACGTCCCTTTGCAGGCCGCCGGGGACCGCCACGAGATCGCCACCTCTACCCAGGACGCTTACTGCATAGCCGGCAAAGGAGTACAAAGCCGCAATGTTTTTGGCCCCGTCGGGTACAAAAACCTCCCTATCGAAACAATCCTTTATATAAAACCCCGATACCTGTGCCGGTGTGTCCGCTAAATCCCTATCAGCGACCGGGCCGCAACCGGATATTATCAGTAATACAGCCATTATACAGATTATTGATCTTCCGACCAGATTTCTCATAAAGCTCCCCCCCTTTAAAAAATTATTGTAAATGAGTCTTTAAGGGTATTATCTGACTATACCTTCCATCTTTCCATTGATGGGATACGAATTTTGATTTTATTTTAAATATATCATACATATTCTTTTCAGTTAGAACTTCGCCGGGTCTACCCTGGGCATAAAACATCCGTTCACTCATCAGCGCTACCCGGGATTTTATATGGCAGTTTTCAAAATAAAAGGAATGGTTAGGAAAATGGGTCGCCATAACTACGGTTAATCCGATGTCCTTAACGAGTTGAACTATAGTCTCTAAAAAACTAAGCTCGTTCCTAAAGTCAAGGTGTGCCGTAGGTTCGTCCATTATAAGCACCGGTGTCTGCTGCGTAAGGGCCCTTGCTACCATCACTAGTTGTGTCTCGCCGCCACTTAATTGCGTATAGGGCTTATCCTTAACGCTTAGCATACCTACCCTAGCCAGGGCCTCCTTTGCCGCGTTTATATCTCGTTTCTTCGGCAACGAAAAAAGGCTCGTATAGGACACTCTGCCCATGAGCACTACGTCTAAAACTTTATATGGAAAGGGCTTTTCATGTATTTGGGGTATATAGGCAACCTTTTTCGCTATTTCCTTTATATCCATTGACTTTATGTCCTTATCCTGTAGACGGATTACCCCATTCTGAGGTTTAAGTATACCTAGAATACACTGAATAAGGGTAGTCTTGCCGCAGCCGTTCGGCCCGAATAGACAAAACACCTCTCCTTCCCTTACCTTCAGTTGGATACCCTTCAACACTTCTTGCCGTCCATAGGCAAAGGATACATTTTCAGCCTCTATTATCGGCATGCTTTACCACCCCTGTACTTTTGTCTTTTTCAACAGGTATACAAAAAACGGTGCCCCTATAATAGACGTTAAGATCCCTAGGGGTATTTCGGAACCGGTTAGAGTCCTTGCAATATTGTCGACTACGATTAAATAGCCCGTGCCTATGGAAAGGCTTGTAGGAATAAGCAGTCTATTGTCGTTGCCTACTAACATCCTTCCGATATGCGGTACCACAAGACCGATCCATCCTATTACGCCGCTTACGCAAACAGCGCCGGCGGTGGCCAGGGTTGCAAACAAAACCGCGATCCCCTTCACGGCGATAACATTTACGCCCAGGGCCTGGGCTTCTTTATCATCCATCGAAAGGACATTCAGCCGCCAGCGCATAGCAATAAGGCCCGCCATGCCTACGCCCATAGGCATTATAGAGATGGCAATATCCCTAAACCTCGTTGCCGCCATACTGCCCATGAGCCAGAACACTATACTGGGTAGCTGTTCATAGGGGTCTGCGATATATTTTAATAGTGACACCAAGGATGAAAATACCGACGATACTATTACCCCTCCTAGGACGAGCATAACCGTCGGGACTGAGGTATAGTGAGTCCCTATTATATAGCTTAAAACCACTGCTAGGAATCCAAAACAAAAGGCGAAGATATAGATATAGATGTTACCACTGCCGAAAAGGACTATAGCAAGGGAGGCACCAAACCCTGCGCCGGCGCTTACGCCCAATACCCCGGAACTAACGAGGGGATTCCTAAAGATCCCTTGGAAAGCCGCTCCGCTTACAGCTAGGCTACCTCCGACGAAGGCGCCTAATATTATCCTTGGAAGACGAATATCCCATACTACGTTTATGTGTACGGGAGGGGGTTTAAGGCCGGCAAAACCGGCCTTATGCGCTAGAACACCTACAACTTCGCCTAGGGTTAGCGGGTACCTTCCTATAAAAAGGGATATTAAAATAAGTAAGAGCGGGATCGTTACAAGACCTATAGCTGTCAGTTTTTTCTTCATAGTATTGTATTAAGGTACCACGGTTATATTAGAAACATTTTCTATCTGCCAATTCTTCCCCTTACCGCTTACTACCAGTTTCACAAAACCTTCCTCCTCGCCCAGGAGCTCGCCGTCGCGATTCCAGCCGATGCCCGTGCCTTCACTGTTTACCAATTCCGGGTCGTATTCCCTTGAATAGCCGTCTGCAGCTTCTACTGATACAACGGAGAATTCCGTTACCCCAGCGTATTCCAGGATGTCCTTTAGCAAAACTCCGATCCACAGTTCCTCGTCCTTAAATGTATCCTTATCCTTTTCCGCTACCTTTATTTCAACGGGCCCTATAACCAGCGCGTCTTCATTAGTAAATTCTATTGTATCGCCGCCTATTACCTCGATATTAATGCTCCATTCTTCCATGCCCATGGAATGTTCTTCCGAAGGCTGCTCCGTCGGCCCCGGCCCGCTACAACCCGTCAGTATTAGGCCCAAAACCACAAAACCCGCTATCAAGCAAAATTTTACCCTGTGTTTATTAATCACGTTTTTTCCCCCTTTTAATAGTTTTATTATCGTCCTTCATCGCAACTTTGATATTCCGGTTTAAACCGTGAACTATTCCGTACACTTTACTATAGAGATAACATCCTCTATACGGGAACTTTCTTCCGTAGCGTCGCCCATCAATACGTCGGCCTGACCTTTATTGTTTTTAACAATTATACCCCCCTCCAAATCCTTCCGGTTAAATACCCGGTTGTATTCCCTATCCATAATCAGCCGATATTTCCCCGTACCCCAAAACCCTGCATCCCTTATCAGTGTCTTTAGAGCTATTCCTTTTTTGTATGCCGCCGTACCATTGCCCCATAGCTTTATAGCACTGGACAAAAATGTTAAAGCTATATCACCTATCGTGCATAGGTATATGTCCTTTATGTGCATCCCCTGGGGCAAGTCCGGGGCTAAGAATATCGGTGCATCTTTACCTGTAAATTTTATAAAGCCCTTCGATAATATGTCCAACTTTTCATTCTTTTTGAAACCATCAACGGCTAAAAAGGAAGCTGTATCCGACAAGGGTTTTTCGTATAGTAGCCTCAATAGATCCTTCATTTTTACTGCCTTGTCGGTGCTTCCACGATATGTATAATCCATGATTTCGGTTTGTGATATAAGGCCCTCGAAGATGAACAGCGTACCCGTTTTAGGATATGGAGTTTTTCTAAGTAGTTCCATTTCAACGGGATTATCTATCCAGTATACGGGTTTCTCACCCGGGGCGATAATCCTAAAACGATCGGCCCCTTCGCCCAGAGGGTAGCCATTTATAGTATGGGCGATTATTAAATTGCATCTTTGTAGCACCCTCCGCGGTATCTCTATAGAATAGCCGTCCTCCGCCGTCAGCCGGATACCTTCAAAATCCTTCTGGGATTTGCCGTATTCATTTAAAAGGTTTTCAAGTAGCGGACCCGTAGCAGTACAGCGTCTCCCATCGCCGCGGGGGGCACCCCCTACCGTCACATCTACAGTAACGGTTTCAAGGGCCCTTATCTTTTTCGCATCAATATTTATATTAATAGCCCTTGGTTTTGTTGTCATCTTTATATCCCCTTTAGAGCCCTAGTAATCCGTGCCCTATATCCAAAATGCGCCTTCCTTATAAGAAGACGCATTTATCCATCGTTAAACCTAAAAAAAGATATATAGTCTCCTTTCCATACCGGGAGGCACAACCGTTTCCTGTTGCACCCTATCGATCCACATCCATCGGCCTAAGCCATAAGGCATGTGAATTCGGAGCTATGTATTTGTTAATTACATTTTAACTTAATCTTAGCACGCCTGTCAATCCATGTTTATTTTTGACAGCCGAATGTCCCCGCCGTAGAAATGGCCGGGCTTTCGTAGCCTTATCGTCCTTTCTCCCTAAATAGTTATGGCTTCACCGGGCTTTAATACCTTCACTTCACATAGTCCCTTATCTTCTACAGCCTTTTTAAACTTAACGGGGTCTTGTTTTATAATAGGGAATGTATCATAGTGCATAGGTATAACGCTTTTTGGTGCAATCAGTTCAACCGCCTTTAGCGCGTCCTTTGGGCCCATCGTATAAAAATCCCCTATGGGTAGCAGGGCTACGTCTATATTTTCATCGGCTAAAAATGCCATCTCGGACATAAGCCCCGTATCCCCTGCGTGGTATACCTTTTTATCACCGATTTTAAGGACAAAACCGCAGGCTAAGGCCCCGGGTACACCGCTACCATGGGCGGCGGGGAAATATTTTACGCTACCGAAGGGTGTCCCTTGCTTGCCGCCTATATTGCCCCGGGCAGTTTTTATACCCTCCTTGGCCATGGGCCCGTCTACGAACTCTACCACCGCGTAAACAGTCGCCCCGGTTCTCTTGGCAATAGCATAGGTATCCCCTAAATGATCGCCATGGCCATGGGTAACGAATATATAATCCGCCTCCGCCTCCTCAGCGGTCTTTGACGCTAGGGGGTTATCCGTCAAAAACGGATCTATGAGTATTTTTGTACCATCGTGTTCTAATAGGAAACATGCATGCCCTAGAAATTCGATCCTCATTAATGATCATCTCCTTTTTATTATTAATATTGGTGTAAAGTACCACCGTAATTTTGTCCATACTACTGTAGTGCAACCACCGAAGGGATAGGCTGTCATTGGGATAGTTCTATTACTATATATAACGTGATAAAGACTTTACATCTTCTAGCGTGTCATCCTGTGAGCATAGCACCAGCGTGTCAGCCTGTGAGCATAGCACCAGCGTGTCAGCCTGTGAGCATAGCACCAGCGTGTCATCCTGAGCATAGCACCAGCGTGTCAGCCTGTGAGCATAGCACCAGCGTGT
>CAZDSH010000035.1:0-16851 GCA_964508195.1 uncultured Clostridiaceae bacterium | reverse complement strand
GATACGCTAGAAGATGTAAAGTCTTTATCACGTTATATATAGCCTATCGGCTTCGAACAGCGAAAATTCTGATCCTTCGCCCTCTGCGCTCCATTTATTATGCAGGTGTAAGCTCAGCTACGGACAGCCTAATGCCTCCCACTTCCCACTTCCCACTTCCCACTTCCCACTTCCCACCTCCCACCTCCCACTTCCCACCTCCCACTTCCCACCTCCCACTTCCCACCTCCCACCTCCCACCTCCCACTTCCCACCTCCCACTTCCCACTTCCCACCTCCCACCTCCCACTTCCCACTTCCCACTTCCCACTTATAAGCATAGCTTCGCATTATCCACAAATGTGGCAGGGGGCGTTTTGTTTGCTGCAAATGTGGCAAACAAAACGTCCCCTTGCCACATTCCGGGAAAACCGTTCCCGTACTTGTATTGTATATTTTCTTTGTGGCGGGATAAAATCATGTTATGAAGATTACTTTTCCTCACATGGGCAATATATATATACCGTTAAAATCCCTTTTTGAGGCATTGCATATAGAGGCAGTTATCCCTCCCTTTAATAATGACGGAATCAAAAATATCGGCTGTAAATATGCGCCGGAGTATGCGTGTCTTCCCTTTAAACTTATATTGGGTAATGTAATAAATGGCCTTGAGCAAGGGGCCGATACTGTAATAATGTTAGGTGGTTCAGGTCCCTGTCGGTTTGGATACTTTGGTCAGTTATTAAACTTAATTTTAAAGGATATCGGCTATGATTTTACGTTTATATGCCTTGAACCCTCTACATTGCCGAAGGATATAGCTCTTTTCAAAAAGGTTGCAAAGTGTAACGTGCGTACCCTTTTAAACGGACTCATACTAGCATGGACGAAATTAGTGATGGTCGACAGGCTAGAGGAAGAATACCATTCCCGTATTCCGTATACCTATGATAAAAACCGGTTTGAAGAAATATTCCGCCGGGGGATAGACGGCATAATTAACTGTGGCAATATTCCCGGGGTAAGGGAACTGACTTTAGGTAGCATCAACCGTTTAAAGGGTTTAAGCCCCCGCTCCGCTGAATTTCCGAAGGTTCTGATAGTAGGCGATATTTATACATTAAACGAACCCTATTCAAATCAGAACATCGAAACCCTTTTAATAGAGTGTGGCATTGAAACCCATCGTTCGATCTATACGAGTACCTGGGTAAAAAATATGCTATTACCCTGGCGGAAAAGAAAATATCATCATAGAGCAATATCCTCCGCTAAGGGTTTTTTAGAGGAGTGTATAGGCGGCTTTGCACTAGATACGGTATACCATGCGTTACATTCTGCTGATGGCGGTTATGATGGCGTAATACATATATTCCCCGTAACATGTACGCCGGAAATAGTTAGCTGTCAGATACTTCAGAGGGTGTCAAGTAAAAAAAGAATACCCATCATGTCGTTAACAATTGATGAGCATATAGAAAGGACAGGTGTGGAAACTCGTATCGAGGCTTTCAGTGAATTGTTATATAGTAAAAAGTATGGGACTTAAAAATAGGATAGGTTGATTATTCCATTTCTTCCTCAGCAACGATTCTTTCGAACTCTTCTAGTATTGCGTCTTGAATCATTCCCCTTGTCTCTGAGTTAATGGGATGGGCGATATCTTTAAACTCTCCGTCAGGTGTTCTGCGACTGGGCATAGCGATAAATGTGCCATTTTGTCCGTCTATGACTTTTATATCATGTACTACAAATTGATTATCAAAGGTTACGGAGACGACCGCCTTCATTTTCCCCTCGGAATTTATTTTTCTAACCCTGACATCTGTTATTTGCATTAAATCACCACCTTCCGTCATACTTATACTTAGTCTTTAAACTATTCTATATTGACCAACAATTTCCTGCTAAATTTCGTAAATTTATTAAATTTATTAAAAAGTTAATAAATCATTAGGCCTTATGTATACCTTTTTTGCCTCCTCGTCCACTTTTTCAAGGTACATAAGGGAAATATAATCTGAGATTAGTTTATTTTTCGGTTCTGTGGTAGCAATCATTACGCCGATACCGGCAACTACTGCGTCAAACTCCTGCATGAGATCCGCCATCCCCCTTGCGGTACCCCCGGCCTTCATAAAATCGTCTATTAAAAGCACCCTGGAGCCCTGTTTTATAGCACGTTTCGAAAGGGACATAGTTTGAATCCTGCCCGTAGACCCCGATAAAAAATTAATGTTAACTGATGAGCCCTCTGTGACCTTGCTATTTCTCCTTGCAATAACAAGGGGCACCCCTAGGGCTCGGGCCGTCATCAGCGATATAGGTATTCCCTTAGTTTCGACGGTTACTATGTATTGGACCGGTTCCTTTCCAAAACAGCCCGCCAACATTTTCCCCGCTAAATAGGCCACTCTTGGATTGGATATCACATCGGCCATGTAAAGAAAACCACCGGTGATTATCCTATCGGGATCGGATAAAATATCGGCTATTCGCTGTAGAAATTCCATACCCTCCGTGGCATTGGCTTTGCTTACATATTTTACTCCGCCGGCGGCCCCGGATATAGTCTCTATTACGCCTAGCCCCAGCCTCTCAAAAACGGTCTTAGCGATAACTATATCTTCACTTATAGTGGATTTGGCGGCGTTTAAAAGTTTCGCGAAATAATTTAGCGAATAAACCTTGTTTGGGTTATCGGATAATATCTTAACTAAGGCGGCAATCCGTTCATTCCTTTTGAACCTATGCATAACTTACCCCTCCATGCGAATGTTCTTGTACTTATATATAATCTTATTCGCTTTTTTGCGGACATTCAACTAAATGTTGTGGTATAATTTATAAAAATGTAAAATCCCACCGCAACAGGTAATAATATATTATAAGCGGTTATAAACCCGCCGAATAGGATCAAAAGTATAAATAGCTAAAGGATATTTTTAAGCAATAGTAGAGCGATCGCGAAATAAAGGAGAGGTTTTTTATGATTCCGGACTTAAACAAGGGTTCAAAGTTACATATACATTTTATTGGTATAGGCGGAATAAGTATGAGCGGCATTGCACATATTCTTCTGAGCAAAGGCCACAGGGTCACCGGTTCGGATAAAACCCCATCGACCATTACCGAAAAACTAAGGGCTAGGGGAGCGACTATTTATAAAGGGCACAGCCCCAAACATATAAATAGCCCCGATCTTGTAGTTTATACCTCAGCGGTGAGCCAAGATAATATTGAGCTTACAACCGCCAGGGAAAAGGGTATTGAAACCGTCGATAGAGCTACAATGCTCGGTTTCATTATGAAGGAATACAGGTACAATGTAGCAATAGCGGGGGTGCATGGCAAGACTACAACCACCTCAATGATATCCCTTATAGTGGAAAGGGCCGGTTTCGATCCCACGTTGCTTATAGGGGGAGAATTAGACGGTATCGGCGGCAACGTTAAAACCGGTAAAGGCCCATACTTGATAACCGAGGCCTGCGAGTATAGAGAAAACTTCTTAAAGTTTTATCCCTATATTGCGGTAATATTGAACATCGATGAAGATCATCTAGATTTTTTTAGGGATTTGGAACACATAAAATCCGCCTTCAAAGGATTCGCAAACCTTGTACCGAAACACGGTTGGGTAGTCGCGTACCATAATGATAAAGCAGTTATGGACATTATAGCCGACGTTCCCTGTAAAGTCATTACCTATGGTCTCGATAGGGGTGCTAAAATTCAGGGGAGGAATATAACCTTCGACGAAAAAGGTTGCGCAACCTTCGAGCTTTATAACAACGGTAGCTTTGTAGATAGTATACATCTGGCCATACCCGGAGAACATAACGTATTGAATTCATTGGCAGCTATCGCCGTCAGTTGTATATTGCATATAGATATTGATACTGTAAAATCCACGTTGGGGACCTTTACCGGCACCCATCGTCGATTTGAGATAAAGGGAACCTTTAGAGGCTGCACGGTGGTGGATGATTATGCGCATCACCCTGCGGAGATCCGGGCCACCCTTAATGCAGCACAAAATTTTCCCCATAATAGAATTTGGAGCATATTCCAACCCCATACCTATACAAGGACGAAAATCCTGCTCAGGGATTTTGCCAAGAGTTTTGCAAAGTCCGATAAAGTCATAATAACGGATATATATGCTGCCAGGGAACAGAATAACGATGAGGTTCATGCTACGCACCTAGTAGAAGCGATTAACGACCATGGGCAAAAAGCGGTTTATATGCCAAGCTTCGTGGATGCAGTCCGCTATTTATCCGAAAATCTACAGCATAGGGATATAGTGTTAACGTTAGGGGCGGGGGATGTGCACAGAATAGGTGAAATGTTGCTTAGTGAGAACCTCCGGCAAGAATAATATAATAAAGTACCCTCTACAATAGGGGAATAATATTTAAAGGTTTCGCAAAACCTAAGCATAGATAGGATCCCATTAAAGTAGATACGCTAATATTTACTTCAAAAGAGGTGTCAAGGGAAATGGCGAAACCTAAATCAAAGGATAAAAACAGGAACAAGAGCAAGGGACTAGTTGCTTTCGCATCGGATGAGGGGGATAATCTAAACGTTAAGCTACCTAATACTGACGCAATCTCTGTTAAACACCCCCCGGATTCGCGAAAGCGGGACAAAAAACCACGATAAATTTATGGCGCGGGGGCCAAAACAACCCCCTGCGCCATAACCCTTTAAATATTAATCCCTAGCCTCACACCCGCAAATATTGGACAATGTAAGTACCATGGTGTACTGCACGCCATTTTGTTCCATACGCCTTTGTATGTCTTCAATAAGCTGCATAACCGCCTTCCTTTCACCCTTGATTACGGTAGACATATCATTTACTTTACTTGATATATGTCTATTATCGTCTATGAGCTTTACCACATCCTTTATAGGGGTTATACAGTCCTCGACGCAAAGGGGGTACAGACTCATTTGGCATGAAATTAAATCGGTTTTTCCCATAGCGCACATATAAATCCCCCCCTTTCCGTAGATGAAAGCCTTTTTTCCTCTTCCCAGGATATATCCTTTTCCGCAGCATCCGGGGGCACAAAAAGGCATTCCCCTGATCCTTTAAGGTTCTCCGTATCAAGGCCCTTGAGTTCCTCCATGGTCATAAAGGTTGCATATTTAAATACGCTGTTCTTCTGAACATCTTCGCTTAAATACAGATCTCCCCATTTACTATCAAGGTTTATAGTTCCTATGAGCATGCTACCACCGGGTTTTAAAACCCTAAGCATTTCATTATAAGCCCTTTGGGGTTCCTTAACAAATTCGAAGGCGGCCATGGAGAACACTCCATCGAAATGGTTATCCGGGAATTGTAGATCATACACATCCATACGCCGGAAATCAATCTCCGACGCCTCTTTGCCCGCCTTTTCCTTCGCCCGAGCTAGCATCTCCTTCGATAAGTCTATACCGGTTACTTTACAACCTAGCCGCGCAAGTTTTAGGCTAAAATTGCCGGTACCGCAACCTACATCTAACACCCTTTGATGTTTCTTCGGTAAAAAGAGCCCTAGAGCAAGGCGGGTTTCCGTCTCGTCGACAAACCTACCTAGTTTGTCAGCATACCATTTATCGTAATCCCCTGCTATTGAATCAAAAACAGCCATAATAACACATCCCCCCTATAGATATTCTAATATATCTTCCTTTAGGCGGTTAAATTCCCCTGAAGTAAAGGTCTTACTATCCCGGGGCCGTGGTATGTTTACTACAAATTCCCGGCTTACCGATGCCGGCCGTTCGGTAAAAAGATATATCCTATCGGACAAGAATATGGCCTCATCTATGTCATGGGTAATGAACAGTATAGTACTGTTTAGCCTTTTAACCACCCTAAGCAACCATTCCTGCATATCCCTCCTAGTTATGGCATCTAACCCGCCGAAGGGTTCATCCAGTAACATTATATCGCTTTTAAACATATAGGTCCTAAGCAATGCGGCCCGCTGCCTCATGCCCCCGGATAACTGTGAAGGGTATCTATCTTGAAAACCTTCTAACCCAAAGACCTTAAAATATTTATCTATTCCCGCCCTGGCCTTTTCGATATCCTCGCCCCGTACTATAAGGGGAATGCATACATTGGCCATAATAGTTCTCCAAGGGAACAGCAGATCCTTCTGGTGCATATACCCTACCCGCCCGGCTTTACCCGTATGTTCTAAGCCCTCTATTATTATTTCCCCTCCGTCGGGTTTTAGAAGTCCCGCTATGATATTAAAAAGGGTACTTTTACCGCAGCCACTGGGGCCTAGGATAGATACAAGTTCCCTTTCCTTTGCATAAAGGGATACCCCATCCAGCACCTTTAAACCTTCGTATTCACTGGATATGCCAATAACCTCGATCTTTTTCATAATTATTCTCCAGGTAGAAATTCGTTTGTGAATATCCTATCAGCATCTATCATATTCTCAATAAGGCCCCTTTCGTGTAGCCATCTTGCATAATCCTCCCAAACTTCTCGCTTCATTAGCCCCCAGGCCTTTGCATCGGATTGATACTCCTTGCTAAGGTATTCCTGACTTTTTAATACTAATTCCCGATCGAGTTCCGGGGATGCTTCAAGTAAAAATTCCGCCGCCTCTTCGGGGTTAGCTATAGCGTATTCGTACCCTTTAGTCACGGCCCTTAGGAATTTCTCTATTAGTTCCGGGTCCTTATCTATTATATCCTCTGTTGTAATAATAACCGGGGTATAAAAATCAAGGGCCTTTTCCTCCTGCCTTAAGTTTATAAAATTTAAATCAATGCCCCTTAATTCCGCGGCTACACCGTCCCAACCATAATAAATCCAGGTAAAATCCACATCCTTGGTCACACTGGTAAAAAAGTCCGCAGCACCTATGGACACCATTTCCAGTTTATCGAAATCCGCGTCGTACTTATCCATTAGGGCCCTAAGTATGGCCTCCTCGTTCGGCGAACCCCAGCCACCGTACTTTTTACCCTCAAAATCCTTAGGGGTTTTTATGCCCTTTTCCGCCGGGGATGCGAAACCTGAAGTATTATGCTGCACTACAGCGGCTATCGCCACTACCGGTACGTCCTCCCCCCGGGCATAGGTCATCTCCTCCTGATGGCTCAGGCCGAACTGCGCTTGGCCCGCGGCCACTAACTGGGCGGCACCGCCTTCGCTGCCTTGGAGTATCTCTACATCCAACCCTTCATCTTCGAAATAACCTAGCCCCTGGGCCGCATAAAGGCCCGTATGGTTCGTATTAGGAACCCATTCTAATAATAGAGTTATCTTATCTTCGTCCTTTTTACATGAAAGGATTGAGAACATTAACGCAATAGCTAACACTGCCAGAATAATCTTTTTAACGTTGTTTCGTTTCAAAATATTCCCCTCCACATTATTTATTCTTCCTGCTTGTCCACGTACTTTGTCCAGGGCATTAACCTGGCCTCAAGCTGCTTTATAAGTTCGAATACTATGAGGCTTAAAACCGTTATTACTATTATAGCCGCAAAGGTTCTGTCCACTGCGAAGGAGTGCATACTCCTTCGCATAAACTCACCTAGACCCGCTTTAGCGCCTAGCCATTCGCCGATAACAGCGCCGGTGATACTATAGGCCGCGGATATTTTCATACCTGAAAACAGCGAAGGTAAAGCGCCGGGCAGTTTAAGCAGCCGGAATATTTGCATAGGGCTTGCATCCATACTCTTAAGCAGGTTATACATCTCCTTATCTACGCTGCCAAGGCCCCCCATAAAGCTGACGACCATCGGAAAGAAACATACTAGAGAGACTACGATTATCTTAGGCAGCAGCCCGTACCCGAACCAGATGACAAAAAGCGGAGCTACGGTTATTATAGGTACCGTCTGACTTACAACCAAAACCGGATACACGGATTTTTTTATAAAGGGTACGCTATCCATGATAAAAGCCAGGGCAAAGGAGAATACAACTGCAATGATAAACCCCACCGCCGCCTCATAAAGGGTAACCCTGGCGTGTTCCAATATAAGCGGGGCACTCTTTATAAGGGATACCACTACCCGCGAGGGTGTGGGCAATACAAAATCCGGCACGTTCCCAAGTCTTACGCCGATCTCCCATAATGCTATAACAATAAACGCCGCCGCTATCTGGGGTCCGAAATCACCTCTAGGGCGCCGGGGCATCGCCGGTTTCGTTACCAAAAAACCGGGCTCCTGCCGCGGCCCCCGGGCATGCTTATTTCCTGTACCCGCCGATCTTTTCATCCATGGTCACGCCTTCCTTACGGTAATCAATCTTCACTATGGAAACTACCCTTTTTGCACGTTGCTCGGTGCATATCTCCTGGGCCCTTTTCACTATTTCAAGTAAACGGTCTAAATCCCCCTCCATGGTAGTCTCCATAGGACCTACCTCGTATTTAACGCCGCTTTCCTTTATCATCTCTATAACCTTATCCACCACGGGATATATACGCTCCTCGGGCACTACCGGCAACACTTGTAAACTAACGTTAACATCAGCCATTAAATTCACCTCCCCTTTCGGAGTTAGGCTTTAAGGTTATCTATATATTCCCTTTTTAGGTTGCCGTATTAAAGCAATGTAACTGATTCCCCTTCCGGCAACCCGCCGGCGAATAAAAAAACTGCCCGCACCTTGCCTGGTAATGGGCAGCAAATATGTACTTCCTACGCTGGCATTACCCAGATCAGGTACTAGGGTCGGAATGTTATCCCTCTCAGCCGGCTTAACCCAGCTCCCCTGTAATATTTATATTTAATTAAATTATATCATAGTTTTATCTATTTTCAACAAAACTTTTACCTGTTTTTTCTTCGGCACCTCAGTTTCATACACTTTTGTTCCTGTTTCCCATTACGATAAATACTTTAACCCATCGTCAGCGAAAGGATAGCCTTTTGCACGTGTAGCCTGTTTTCCGCCTCATCGAATACCACGGAATGGGGGCCCTCTAGGGCTTCTTCGGTTATCTCTTCGCCCCTGTGAGCGGGCAGGCAGTGCATAATTATCACATCTTTATCCGCAGCGGAGATTGTACCTTGATTTATCTGATACCCGGCGAACACTTTCCTCCTGTAGGCCGTCTCCTCCTCCTGGCCCATACTAGTCCATACATCGGTATAAAGGACATCGGCATCCTTTGCCGCTTCATGGACATCCGCCGTTAGGATTATTTCCGAGCCCTCGGCTTCGGCATCAACCTTTGCCTTATTCACAACCTCTTTATCCGGGAAAAACTCCTCCGGTGCGGCTATGGCAATATCTATGCCCATCTTCGAACAGCCGAAGATGAGGGAATTCGCCATGTTATTTTTGCCGTCTCCGATAAAGGCAAGTTTTAAACCCCGAAGTTTTTTCTTTTTCTCCTGAATAGTAAACAAATCCGCTAGTACCTGGCATGGGTGAACGTAATCCGTTAAACCGTTTATTATCGGTATATCCGCATATTTTGCTAAGGTTTCTATACCTTCGTGGCTAAAGGTCCTTATCATGATGCCATCGACGTATCGCGCTAGAACCCTGGCTGTGTCCGGCAATATTTCGCCACGGCCTATTTGTATATCGTTGCCGCTTAAAAATAGTGCGTAACCCCCTAGCTGCCACATAGCCACTTCGAAGGATACCCGTGTTCTGGTCGAGGGCTTTTCAAATATCATACCTAGAGTCTTACCCTTAAGGGGTTTGTAATCGGCACCGAGGTTATGCATAGTTTTGATAGTTTCACTCTTTTTCAATATTTCCTCTATTTCAGGTCTCGTTAAATTGTATAAACTCAAAAGGTCCTTCCCCTTAAACAGGCTACTTTCTGGATGCTGCCATAGATTAACGCTCATAGTAATACGCCTCTTTCATAATTTTAATCATAATTATACACTACGACGTATTATTATGCAATAGTTTTTTAAAAAATTTTAAAAATGCCCGGCGAGTTACAAAAACAAAGGGGCCGATAAGGGGTAAATTAAAAGCCCAATGAAATATCCTATACAGTATAAATAACCTAGGTGCCCCGTTGCAAAGTAATGTATATACTGTGCTGTCGGATATATATAACCTAAAGGAGATAAATTGTTGGCAGCACGCATTTGACAAAGGCATTACAAACTGTTACTATATTTATTAATATAATCAGCTACAGCCTAAGACAAACAAAACTAAATTTTGCTCTTATCGAGAGTAGGCGGAGGGACTGGCCCTATGAAGCCTCGGCAACCTTTAGACCTAGGTCTATAAAGGTGCCAATTCCAGCAGAACGCTCGTTCTGGTAGATAAGGATTTAATAGGTACCCTTCCTTTTTACCAGGAAGGGATTTTTGATTTCTAAGGGGGGGGCTAAAATAAAGGATATTAATATACTGGATAAGGTTCTTACATTTGACGGAGCTATGGGCACTATGCTTATAAACGAGGGGCTACGCGCTGGCCATTGCCCGGAACTTATGAATATAGAATCGCCGGATACCATACTAAAAATTCATAAATCCTATATCGAGGCAGGGGCCGACATTATAACGACGAATTCCTTCGGTGGTAGCAGGATAAAGCTCTCTTTACACGGTGCACAGGATAAAGTTAAAGAATTAAACTACAGGGCTGTGGAAATAGCCCGAAGGGCGACGGAGGGAACAACGGTTTATGTCGCCGCATCCCTAGGCCCCACGGGTCGTTTTGTAACCCCTTCGGGGGATATGCCCTTCACTGTTGCATACGACGTATTTCGGGAACAGGTCGAGGCATTAGTCGATGGCGCCCCGGATTTCTTACTCCTTGAAACCTTCGGAGACCTCGGCGAAATAAGGGCGGCACTTTTGGCAGCTAAGGATGTTTGTGCCCTTCCCGTTATCTGCTGCCTCACATACAACGGTAGCCATACCCTAACGGGCGTAAGCCCCGCCGCTGCAGCCGTCGTATTAGAGAGTATGGGTGCCGCGGCCCTAGGAGCAAACTGTTCCGGGGGTCCCGAAGAATTATACGAAAATGTAATTGAAATGCAAAGGCATACCGACCTCCCCATTATAGTGCAACCTAATGCAGGTATACCTTATATGAAGGGGGATGACACGATTTACCCCCTTGGCCCTGAAGCTTTCTTAGGGGCTATGGAAAAGTATATCGCCGCGGGGGTTAATATTTTAGGCAGTTGCTGTGGTAGCACCCCGGAACATACGCGCCTTCTTAAGGAAAGGGTGTCCTGTACCAAAAGCCCGCCACGGAAAAAGGCCAAACGCGGCGGTTATCTTGTAAGCTGTAATAGGGTTATAAAGGCTATACCAACGAAACCACCCCTTATAATCGGCGAAAGGATAAACCCCACATCCCGAAAATCTATGATCAGGGACTTGGTAAACAAAGACTATCAAAGGATACAAAAAGAGGCCGAGGCCCAGAAGGACGCCGGGGCCCATATCCTAGATATCAATGTTGGTGCGCCGGATATAGATCAAGCTGATGCAATGTATCGGATAATAAATATATTACAAAGGAGCGTAGGGATACCTATTGTTATAGATTCCACCGATCCGAAGGTCATAGAAAAGGGCCTTCAAACGTTCCACGGAAAAGCCCTGGTAAATTCGGTTAACGGCGAACAAAAAAGTCTAGATTGTATCCTTCCCCTGGTTAAGCGCTATGGTGCCGCAATAGTAGGCCTTACCCTGGACGAAGAAGGCATCCCTAACACCGCAAAGGGACGTTTTAGAGTCGCCGAAAAGATTGTGGATGCATGCAAACGCTATGGCATCCCCCTAGGGGATATTTATATAGATACCCTCGCCCTTGCAGTGGGCTCCGATAGGACCGCCGCCATTGAAACATTAAAAGCGTTGAACATGATAAAGGAACATTTGGATGTAAACACTATCCTCGGCATAAGTAATATCTCCTATGGCCTGCCTCGGAGGGATATTATAAACGCAACCTTCCTGGCGATGGCCATAGCCAATGGCTTAGACGCAGCGATAATAAACCCCCTGGACGCTTCCATTATGCAGGCATGGCGCGGGGCATCGCTCCTAGCCGGGAGGGACAAAAACGCCGAACAGTTTTTAACCTGGGCAAAGGAAGAAACAACCGTCGAGGACGTCAACGGAGACGAGAATGAACCGGTAAGCATTGAAACAATTAAAAGGGCTATCGTAAAAGGATTCCAAAACGTGGGGCCCCTAGTAGAAAAATTATTAACTGACGGATTGAAACCCCAGGAGATAATAGATAAAGGTCTTGTACCGGCCCTAGACGCCGTCGGACATTTATATGAGATCGGTGAATACTACCTGCCACAGCTTATGCTAAGTGCAGAGACGGCACAAAAAGCCTTCGGTGTTTTAGAACATTATTTCGCCATAGCCGGCGGCGAAGTACCTAACAAAGGTACAGTAGTCATAGGTACCGTTAAGGGAGATATACACGATATAGGTAAAAACATGGTTGCGGTTATGCTAAAAAATCATGGGTATAAAACAATAGACCTTGGTAAAAATGTTCCGCCCGAGGAATTCGTAAAGGCTGCTTTGAAAGAGGGAGCAGACTATGCAGCCCTTAGCGCATTGATGACGACGACTATGGTCGAAATACCGGGAACTATAGAAGCCTTGAAAAAAGCTGCCCCCGGCATAAAGATTATAATAGGCGGCGCGGTGGTAACGCGGGAATTTGCATCAAAGGTCGGTGCCGATGGATACGGCAAAGATGCGGTAGATGCAGTTAATATAATAGAAAAATTAAGGAGGCAATAACATGAAAGTCACATTGCGAGAAAAATTAGAACAAAAAAGGTTTGTTGTAACTATGGAGATTGATCCGCCTAAGGGGTCAAGCCCTTGGAATGTTTATAACAGTATATGGCGGCTGGCACGGAGCGTAGATGCAGTTAATATCGCGGATAGCCCTATGGCCAATATGCGCATGAGCCCTATTGCATTAGCTTACCTCATCCAGGAGAAACTCGAACTGGAAACTATTTTTCACCTAACCTGTAGAGACAGAAATATTATGGGCCTTCAATCGGAACTCCTAGGTGCATACGCCCTCGGCGTAGAAAATATATTAACGTTAACCGGGGATAAGCCACAGTCCGGTGACCACCCTGATGCCACGGGCGTGTTCGAAATGGATTCCATAGGTCTGGCGGGTATAGCCAATAAGCTTAATAAAGGATACGATTTAATGAATAATCCCTTGGAACATAAGACGGACCTCTTCATAGGTGCTGTGGCAAATCCCGGTGCCGATGATTTAGATGCCGAAATAGAACGGATGCAGCGTAAGATGGAAAACGGTGTAAAGTTCTTTCAGACGCAGCCTATATTCGATATGGATAAGCTCGGAGAGTTCCAGGAAAAACTGCCCCCAGAAACGGCACCAATAATATACGGACTATTGCCCTTAAAAAGTGCCAAACTTGCACGGTACCTTAACAAAAATGTGCCGGGCATGGATGTGCCCGAGGGCCTCATTGACAGGGTATCCACAAAGGGTAGAGATGCGGCCGTTGATATAGCCAGGGAGCTTATACATAATATGAAACCCTTGGTATCCGGGGTGCATATTTTCCCTATGGGGGATATGGCGTTGACGGAAGAAATATTAAAGGGAGCAGGTTTAAACGATGAAGGATTGGCCCACTGTATATAATAAAAATTTAAACCTCGACATAGTAGACATAATAATGGCCCATCCCGAACTAAAGGGCGCGGAGAATATAGCGGAGAAACTGGCAAACTATATACGACCAAAGGTCTATTGGATTGATACCCCGTTAAAAGCCCGTAATGAAGGCAGCATAATCTTAGGGGATAATCTTTTAACCGTAAACAGTTTTTACGTATCCAAAGGCCTTAGGGGATATGTCGAGGGTACATTAGTAGCCGCGACTCTGGGGCATGCCCTGCCCCGCTATAGCGAAGCCTGTATGAAACAGGGTACGCTATGGGAAGGCACCGTATCCGATATGTTAGGTTCCTTCGCCGTAGAAGCCGTCGTGGATAGGTTTTATAATTTAATGGCAAGGACTAAGGGTAACAAGGGTCTTTATCCCTCCCTAAGGTTTAGCCCGGGGTACGGTGACTGGTCCCTCAGGGACCAACCGGGGATATTGGAGCTGTTGGACACAAAACCCGATATAACTGTGGGACCGGGCTATCTTCTAGAACCGGTTAAATCCATTACCGCCCTTATCGGGTGGTCAACGGATAAAAAACAAGCTACGTACCCCGTCGGCAATAGGGGTAAAGGTCATTGCAGCGGGGCAGGTAGCTGCAGTAATTGCAGTACCTGGGCATGTATGAAGGGATAATAATTCAGAACGACGAAGGGACCATACACCATAAAGGTATGGCCCCTTAGTCGTTCTACTACCTAGGTAATATCCTTACATCGCCACGGATGCCGAACTTCCCTTCGGAGATTATCACTATTGCAATAACGTCTTCGTATTGCGACGACAATTCGAGTACATCCATTATATCTTTACCCGGTTGAACGGCATTACAGAAATACGTTGCGTAGGCGTCCGCCAAACCTACATCTTTGCAAATTACCGTCACCGCGTCGGCGATCCCAAAACTGAAGGAATGGCCCAGGGTCCCTGACGAAGTACAAACCCCTACGGGAAACAAATAAGAGGGCACCTCGAACATTATCTGATCCGGGAGGCCGCATTTCCCGGCATAGACGGAAAAAGTTGCTGATTTCCTCGTATTTATATATATATCGCCGCCATTTTCGACTATAATTTCCCTTAGGCCGTAGGCCCTTTCCAAGGATTGCCCGATCCATTGCGAGAACACGCCGGCTACGGCGGCCATGGGGCCCACCTTTGCTTTAGAAGCGGCCCTAGCCATAGTAGTAACAATATTAGGTGCTCTTTTCGAAACCTTATAAGGCGTAAGGGAGTAAAAGAAATCCGGCTCCCTTCGTATATACCCCTCCAGCGAAGCCCTCAGCCCCTTAAGGAGATCCTGCGTGTAATTTTTCATACCGGTACAATAATGCTTAGGATCGACGCCTATCCATAAGTCCGTCTCTTTAAAGGTTACGGCGAAGCTTTTAAAGCGATCCGCCCCCATAATGCCCCTATAAAATCTGGGCTCATAATTGCTATTCATTGCTTGCATAGCGCCTCTTTGGCATTACATTGATTATACCTAAAGGGCAGGCAGTGGCACAAAGCCCACAGAGCGTACATTTTTCCCGTTTAAATACAAGTTTCCAATCGGGCTTTGTCATCCTAAGGGCACCAGCGGTACAGACGCCGGTACAGGCGCCACAGTGCACACATTCCTCGCTTTTTATGCTTATGCCGTCATCAACGGTTACGGACTGCACCTTTGATTTTTTTGTTCGTAACACTAAATGTCCCCCCTCCCTTAGGGGCTTCACTGTTCCCCTTTCAGGAAGATAATCTATCGGCGGATGTAATTGTAGCTCACCCTTTATTATCCAGCCTTTAAGGATCTGGGCTATGCGTCTAGCCTTATACAGGCTGGATAGGGGTGAGGAGGGCACTTCCCTATTATGCAGCTTCACCGAACCGGATTTTAATTCTCCATAGCTCACCGTTCTAAGGGTTGGCCGATCCCGCCTTGGTATACCGTAATCCGTTAGGGAAGTCTTAATATCCCAATCCCCTACGGACAGGTGCTCCGCCATCTCCTCATCGAGAACCGGTATTGGTATCCCTACACCTACGAAAAGGCTAACACCGTATTTATGAAATGTTGCCGCTTTAATAAAAGCTGGATCCATAGCCTTTAAGTTGCCAATAAGGCTTAATGTCCTAGCAGGGCCCACCGGTGTATCATTCCCTAGACATTGCCTATCGGGGTTGTATTGGGTGCCATTCCAAGCAATGTACCCCTTTGCACCGCCTAGAAAAATTTTTGTGCCTATGCCTATGGATCTCAGTTTAGGATCGTTTATAAGGGGGCTTAATTCGCCAGCGGTACAATAGGCAATGTTTCCGAAATTAGGAAGTAATGTACCCATATAAGTATAGAGCACCCTATCTGTAGAATTAGTTGCGGCCCCATAGTTCTGGTAGACATTTCTAGGGTTGAACAATGTGCACTCGTTAAGGGTATCCTTGTCTACCCAAGTTTCTATGTATTCCCTCGGATAGCAATCAGTCTTAGCGCCCATAGCCCTTAGCCTAATTTTTTTACCCCGGACGATATCCTCTATCACATGGGCACCGCCGTAGAGGTTTTTTTTGTTTTCCGCTAGCTCCGTGGCACCTATATAGGAATCCACTGCCGCAAGGCCCCCATAAGCGGGCACGTCGTTTAACCATACTTTAGACATCTTTATCGGCGGATCGCTATGACCAAAATTAATAAAAGCCCCGGAAGAACACATAGGACTGAAGGTCCCTGTTGTGACGACATCCACCTTCCGGCCTGCCTCTTTTACGCCTTGTTCTTTGGACATTTCCTTGAACTCCTCGGCGGTTAATACAATGGCCTTACCGCTTTTAATCCTTTCGTTTATCTCCTCGTAGGATCTGTTGAACTTAGACATTTGTTATGCCTCCTTTTTGTTTGCGGGGCTTTTATACAAATAAAAAAACCCCTTTCCGATGAAAGAGGTAAAAAATTGACGCCCTTAGCCTCCCTCATCTTTCAACGGATATAGACGATACCCGTCGTTGGAATTGGCACCTTTTCAGACTAAAAACCGCTGAAAGGTTGCCGAGGTTTCATTGGGCCAGTCCCTCCACCTCTCTAGATGAGAACCATGTTTATTAGATTGTTTAAATTTTAACACTTCAAGGCACAACTGTCAAGGCATAAGTACTTGAGTTTCCGCAAAACGTAATACCCAAGCTAAAAAAGGGACTTATATTAATG
>CAZDSH010000034.1:0-16950 GCA_964508195.1 uncultured Clostridiaceae bacterium | reverse complement strand
TGACATGCTGGTGCTATGCTCACAGGCTGCCACGCTGGTGCTACGCTCAGGATGATACGCTGGTGCTACGCCCAGGATGACATGCTGGTGCTATGCTCACAGGCTGCCACGCTGGTGCTACGCTCAGGATGACATGCTGGTGCTACGCTCAGGATGACACGCTAGAAGATGTAAAGTCTTTATCACGTTATATATAGTTTAATGTGGCAAACAAAACGTCCCCGTGCCACAAAATTAAAATCATTCTAAGAATGTGGCAAACAAAACGTCCCCCTGCCACAAAGTTAGAACCATTCTAAGAATGTGGCAAACAAAACGTCCCCGTGCCACATCTCCGGGTCATATATTGAAGGGTGTGAAGACATGCAGTTTTCCTTTGTTAGTAAAGGTCCCGAAGAAACCTACGAATTTGGAAAAAACCTAGGACGGCTATTAAGTCCCGGCGATATTGTATGCCTTGAGGGGGAATTGGGAACTGGCAAAACGATCCTTACGAAGGGTATAGCCGCGGGCCTCGGTATAAAGGGCAACGTTACAAGCCCCACATATACCCTCATAAACGAATATTCAGGGGATAGCGTTAGCCTTTATCATTTCGACCTTTATAGGCTGGAGGATGGCGAGGAATTATTCTATATAGGCGGCGAGGACATTTTGTACGGGCAAGGCGTATCGGTTATAGAATGGGCATCCCGGGCTAAAGACCTCCTGCCCGAAGATTGTATCTGGATCTATTTCGGCCTGTCAGAGAATAATGCATATCTAAGGCATATTAAAATCATGGTCACAGAACACCATAAAGAAATTTTAAAGCATTTTAACGGGGAAACCAGCGGTTTTTTAGGCTATACCGAAGGATCTGTAAATACATCAAAGGGTTATGGAAAGGAGGATAAGGGCTGTGAAGATACTGGCTATTGACACTTCGTCCATGGTAGCCTCCGCTGCGATAATGGCCGAAGAAAAACTTATAGCGGAGTATACGATAAACCACAAAAAAACCCATTCAGAACAGTTGATGCCTATAATACAAAGAACCCTTAAAGGTTGCGAAACATCCATAGAGGACATTGACGTTATAGCCGTGGCTAACGGCCCCGGATCCTTTACCGGGCTCAGGATAGGCGCCGCCACCGCTAAGGGACTCGCTTACGCCCTAGGTATAAAGGTCGTAGCGGTGCCCACCCTCGATGGGTTAGCCTTTAACCTGCCCTATTGCCAAGGCATAATATGTCCTATAATGGACGCAAGGCGTGACCAGGTTTATACCGCCCTTTATAAATGGGATGGGGACAGTTTTTTAAAAATTAAACCCCATTGCGCCGTGTCTATTTTGGAATTGATAGAGAATCTTAAAACACTAAAGGAAAGAGTCATATTCCTAGGCGATGGCGTGCCGGTGCATCGTGATACTATCGAAGGGGCACTGAAAGATCGGGCATATTTTGCGCCGAACAATGCAAACCGTCAAAGGGCATCGTCTATCGCAGCCCTTGCGCTAGATATACTAAAAAAGAACGGTGCCCAAAAAGGGCACACCTTCGTACCCTTTTATTTAAGAAAATCCCAGGCCGAAAGGGAGTACGCTAAAAAAAACCCGACAGGGCGCCCGTATACAAAAAGATCGGAACCGGGGGGCCCGTTACAATGAATAATTTTCAAATAGCACCTATGGAGCTTGGGGATTTAGATGATGTAGAGCACATCGAAAATCTTAGCTTTGATACCCCCTGGCCGAGGTCAGCCTATGAAAATGAACTTTGTGAAAACCAGTTCGCCCGGTATCTTACCCTTAAAGAAAAGAACAGGGTGGTAGCCTATGGCGGTATGTGGTTTATACTTAATGAGGCACATATTACGAATATCGCGGTGCATCCTGAGTACCGCCGTCGGGGTCTCGGCAGAAAACTACTCCAGAGCATGATAAATCTTGGTATATTTAACGGTATAAAAAGCTTTACGCTGGAGGTAAAGGAGAGCAATATTACCGCTATAGGGCTCTATAGCACAATGGGTTTCGTTAAGGCCGGCATAAGAAAAGGGTACTATGCCGATACCGGTGATGATGCCATAATAATGTGGTTGAAACTAAAGGATTAGGTGGTGTAAAGACCTTGGATTATAGCCGAAGGGTCGAGGAAAAACTAAAAAAGTTTAAAAAAAATAGTAATATAACTATTTTAGCAATAGAAACTTCCTGCGATGAAACCTCCTGTGCAATAGTGCAAAATGGGCGGGAGGCCCTCTCTAATGTGATATCCACACAGGTAGATATACATAAAAAGTATGGCGGCGTCGTGCCGGAGATAGCCTCGAGAAAGCACATAGAATTAATTGATTATGTAGTGGATGAAGCCCTAACAGGGGCAAAAGTATCCCTGGCGGATATTGACGCCATCGCGGTTACAAATGGACCGGGCCTCGTAGGTGCGCTGTTAGTCGGCGTGTCCCATGCTAAGGCTATGGCCTTTGCACTAGGGTTGCCCGTAATAGGGGTACACCATATAGAGGGGCATATATACGCTAATTTCATAGAACACAGGGATTTGGAGCCACCCTTCGTATGCCTTGTAGCATCGGGTGGCCATAGCCATCTCGTACACGTAAAGGGCTATGGCGATTACGGGATACTCGGCAGGACGCGGGACGATGCAGCGGGGGAAGCCTTTGATAAGGTTGCCCGGGCTTTAGGCCTTGGGTATCCCGGTGGCCCGCTCGTGGAAAAGGCGGCGGAGACAGGAGATCCCGAGGCGATTGACTTTCCAAGGACCTACCTCGAACGGGGTAGTTTGGATTTTAGTTTCAGCGGTCTTAAAACAGCGGTTTTAAACTATCTTAACGCGCAAAAACAAAAAGGGCTAAGGATAAACATCCCGGACGTCGCCGCAAGTTTCCAAAGGGCTGTAATAGAAGTGCTCGTAAATAAAACTATAACGGCGGCACAAAAAAGTGATGTCAGGATCGTAACTATTGCCGGGGGTGTTGCATCTAACGATGAATTGCGCAAAGAGTTCGAAAATCGGTGCGTTGCCGAGGGATTTTTGTTGAGGTATCCGTCAAAGCTGTTGTGTACCGATAATGCAGCTATGATAGGGAGTGCGGGCTATTACAGGCTTATTAAGGGCCTTGTGAGCCCTATGACCCTTAACGCTATAGCCTCAACGGAGATTGATTCCTATTAACATTTTATTTTATGTCTACCGTTTCTGGGGGTTCTTTGTTAGCAATTTAATGCCCAAGTATGTGGATATTGTGGACATGCTACCCCCTAGCGGTGGCAAAAGGGCCTAAAGCACTGTGGATAAACTTGTGGACGGTGTGGATACTTTGTGGAAATTTAAAATACTTATCCACAATAACCGAAGGCCCATAATATTTATGCAACTAAAAATGATTCCTTTAACCGGGGATATTAAGTAATCCTTGTTTAATAAGAACCGCTCTCACGGAACACGCAACGGCAGCACCTAGCACAATTTTTATAAGGTCCCCACCTAAAAAAGGTAATACCCCTGACATGAAGGCGGCCTTTATAGGTATACCCGTTACAATAGAAAGCTGTAGCATACCGCAACCGTAGATAATAAACAGCCCGCATAGCATGGCTAAGAATGTATTAATTGTCGTGGGGTAGGGTTTTTGTTCCACTATTTTCCCTATAACGAAGGAAGATAACAAAAATCCGATTATATAGCCGCCGGTAGGCCCCGCTATCTGGGCAAGGCCCGCGGTGCCGCCGGAGAACACGGGCATCCCGATAAGGCCAAGGGCAATGTATATTAGCTGTGAAAGCATAGCCAAACGGCTACCAAGGATAGCCGAGGCGAGGCATACTGCCAATACCTGCAATGTTATAGGTACGGGGCTAATGGGCAACGGGATAATAATTTGGGCAAATATTGCCGTCAGAGCGGCGAACATAGAGATTAGAATCATTTCCTTGATTTTCATAAAGTTTTCCTCCCAATTTGTATGAAATTTTGTAACTATGGAAAATTACATTTTATAAATTTATTATAAATACAAAGCCTAGTACTGTCAACCGTAACATTAATAATGGTTAACGATCGGAGAATACCGAGCACGTTGACACGAATTTTTGAATTGTATACAATATATTTGATAAGGAGGTTTCGGCAGCTATGGATAAAGGGGTAAGCCGAGGCGGAAGGGGCGGATATTCCCTTAGGGAGAGGATATTTAAAAAGCTGCGTAGGGACATACTTGACGGTAAATACAAGGCCGGCGAAAGCCTGGTGGAGATGAGGCTTGCAAAGGAATTGGATGTAAGTAGGACGCCGGTGCGTGAGGCCATAAGGCAGTTGGAGTTGGAGGGGTTGGTATCTAGTATTCCCAATAAGGGCGTATTCGTCGAAGGTATAACTAGACAGGATATTGAGGATATATATGCGATACGTGAGTCCTTAGAAGGGTTGGCGGCCCGATGGGCTATAAAGAGAATGGATGAAGCGTCCCTTAAAGAATTAGAGGATATATGCGATCTTATGGAGTTCTACACCGATAAAGGAGATTTAGACGAGGTAGGGGAGCTGAACTCACGGTTCCATGATATTATCTTTGAATCTACAAAAAGTAAACCCCTCATGCAGGTTCTAAGTGATTTCCAATATTACATAGAAAACATACGGCTTAGATCGCTAAAAACCCCCGGTAGGGCAGCGCAATCCCTAAAGGAACATAAGGCTATAGTAAAGGCTTTTAAAGAACGGGATATAGCGATGGGGGAAAGGGTGCTCGTGGAGCATATAAAGAATTCGAGGATTAACGTAGAAAGAATGTCAGAGATTTAAAAAAACGGGTAATGATAATATTATATTTAATATATACGAGGAGGAGTGGTTAAAATCAAAAAAATAGCTGTAGTAACAACCGGAGGAACTATTGCCATGCAGGCCGACGATACCGGCTTTGCAAGCCCCGCATTAAGCGGTAGCGACCTAGTCGCCGCGATACCCTCATTGAAGGGTAGGGCGGATATAGAGGTACTTGCTTTTAAAAATATACCAAGTGCCTATTTGACAATGGACGACCTTGCTCAGCTTAAAATTTTCGTCGAGGGGTTAAAAAATGACGGCTATGAAGGGGTAGTTATAACCCATGGTACTGATACGATGGAGGAGACGGCGTACTTTTTAGATCTAACTATAAAGGATGAAATAGCAGTTGTCCTAACCGGCGCCCAACGGAATCCGTCCCTTATTAGCTCCGATGGCCCCGTTAATCTTATGGACGCGATATTTACCGCTGCGGATGAAGATGCACCAAGTATGGGAACGGTTATCACCTTTGCTTCAGAAATAGTAGCCGCAAGGGAAGCCACAAAGTTTCACAGGACGCGGGTAGATACGTTTAAAAGCCTGGAGTTTGGTCCCTTAGGGGCCGTTAACAATGACAGGGTTATATGGTACCGTAAACCCCTTATAAGGGAAAATTATACTTTGTCCGATGCGGATAAAAAAGTGGACATAATAAGCAGTTATGTAGGCGCTGATTCCAGTATGATATTTAGCAGTATCGAAAAGGGTGCCGACGGCATCGTTGTAGACGCTATCGGAGCGGGGCACGTGCAGCCTGATATGCTAGACGGTATAAAGGAGGCCATTAAAAAGGATATACCGGTGGTACTTACATCCAGGGTACCCCTAGGACGCTTGCTCACGGATACCTATGGTTTCGACGGCGGCGAGAGGCATCTTCGTAGCCTCGGCGTAATATTCGGTGAGGATCTCACATCGTGGAAGGCGCGCATAAAGCTAATAGTACTTCTATCAGCAGGCTTTAAGACGGAAAAGATCAGACATGAATTCGAATATCGATTCTATGGCGAAAAGGCTTAAGTTTCGGTATTTCATTTAAACAAAGAAAATACAAGTAGGGACTTCGTTCTATAAAAGGTGCGGCAAACTCGTTATACGGGGAGGGTTGGAATGGACAAGAGAAGGCTTAATGTACCTATGGCCGTTATTAGGAGGCTACCGAAGTATTACAGGTGCCTCAACGAGCTTGCGGAAAAGGGAATTACACGTATATCCTCTAAGGAGTTCGGTGAGATATTAGGCTTTACCGCCTCACAGATAAGGCGGGATTTAAACTATTTCGGTGGTTTCGGCCAGCAGGGCTATGGGTATAACGCCCGGGAGCTAAGGGACGAGATTGCCGGCATACTGAGCATTGATAAACCCAAAAACGCCATAATAGTCGGTGCGGGTAATCTAGGCCAGGCTATAGCGAATTATAGTGGGTTTAGCGGCTCCGGTTTCATATTGAAGGCTATGTTCGATATAAAGCCACAGCTTATAGGTACCACTATCAAGGGTCTAAATATAACGGGTATGGATAAAATGGGCGAGCTAATAAAAAATGCTGACATTGATGTAGGTATTATCTGTACGCCTAAGGAAGGTGCTCAGGCCGTCGCCGACGGGTTAATCAATGAGGGGATCAAAGCTATATGGAATTTTGCCCCTACAGACCTTTATGTACCCGAGGATGTCATAGTGGAAAATGTTCATCTTAGCGAAAGCCTTATGGTTTTAGCCTACATGATGAATAAAAAAGACGGGTAAGGAGAATATTTATGCGGGTGAAATCCTTAGTAGGCACAAGTGGTACCGGCAAGAGCTATAGAGCGTTGCACGTTGCGAAGGAAAACGACATCGAATACCTGATAGATGATGGCCTTTTTATAAAGGGCAATAAGGTCATAGCCGGGGCATCGGCGAAAAAAGAACATACTAAGATAGCTGCGGTAAGGAGAGCCCTTTTTATGGAAAAGGGGCACCGGGATGAGGTAAAAAGCGCTATTAGACGGCATAATCCCGATAGCATACTCATCCTAGGTACCTCCGACGGGATGGTGGATAGGATAACTAAAGCCCTTGAAATACCCATCCCTGAGACGAGGCTCTACATCGAGGATATAGCTTCGAAGGGGGAGATAGAGCTTGCTAGGCAACAAAGGCTCAAGCAGGGCAAACATATAATACCCGTCCCTACCCTAGAGGTTAAAAAGGACTTTTCCGGTTACTTCCTCGATACCCTAAAAATATTCAGCAAAAAAAGGGATGATTCCGTAGTAGTTGATGAAAAGACCGTAGTACGGCCTACCTATAGTTATCTAGGAAAATATACTATATATCGCCGGGCTATTGCACACATAGTCAGGGTCGCCGCGGGGAATATTGATGGCATAGAGAGGGTATGCAACGTCGATATAACCGCCCATCCCCATGGCATAGTATTGAATGTTGATGTAGCCGTAAAATACGGTATCGTTATGGAAGGTCCTATAGCACAGATGAGAAGTACGGTAAAATCCGAAATGGAATATATGACCTCGCTGAATGTGTTAGCGATTAATGTTTTAGTAGCAGACTTGGTATTGGATTAGAGATGATTGTGCACATGTATACATAGAATTTTTACAATGTTTTTTTAAGGTTTACAATCTTTTTTAATATGTTATAATTCAAATAGGAGCACGTCCGGCGTAACATCTGGCTAGGCTCTTCCGTGAACATAAAAGCTTTTTAGGGTTTTACACTTACTTTAAAAAAATATAAAAAGAGGAGGCCGTACTATGACAGAAAAGACTATGAACCCTTTTGAAATTGCCCAGGAACAGATCAAGGCGGCATGTGACAAATTAGGGACGGAACCGGCTGTTTATGAAATGTTAAAACAGCCCCTTAGGACCATCGAAGTGTGTATACCTGTGAAGATGGACAACGGCGAGGTTAAAACATTCATAGGTTATAGGGCAGTGCACAATGATGCGGTAGGACCGGGAAAGGGCGGCGTGAGGTTCCATCAAGATGTGACGATGGATGAGGTAAAGGCACTGTCAATGTGGATGACGTTTAAGTGTGGCGTTACCGGCACACCTTACGGTGGCGGTAAAGGCGGCGTTATAGTTGACCCGACTAAACTGTCCGAAGGTGAGCTCGAAAGATTGTCTAGGGGTTATGCCCATGCGATATCCGATTTTATCGGCGACAATAAGGACATTCCGGCCCCGGATCTAGGTACTAACGGTCAGGTTATGTCCTGGATGGTAGACGAGATAAGCAAGGTAAGGGGATACACCGAAATGGGCGTTATCACCGGTAAGCCCGTCGAGTTTGGTGGTTCCCTCGCAAGGACCGAGGCAACGGGCTACGGAATCGCTACGATGGCGAGGAATGCTGCGGCTAAGGTAGGGCTAAAGTTTGAAGGTGCCAGCATAGCCGTACAGGGTTTCGGAAACGTCGGTAGCTTTACCTGTAGATATCTTAGCGAGTTCGGCGGCAAAGTAGTAGCGATATCCGACGTATCATGCGCATTGTACGATGAAGATGGAATAGATGTTAAGGCTCTAATGGAATATGCAAAGAAGAATAAATTCCTAATAACCGGTTTCCCCGGTGCCGCTAAGGAATTGCCTAGGGAAGACATATTAGGCATGGAAGTGGATATACTTTGTCCCTGTGCCATGGAGAACCAATTAACCGCGGAGACTGCGGCTAATGTTAAGGCTAAGCTGATAGTAGAAGGGGCAAACGGTCCGACTACACCAGAGGGGGATAAAGTTTTACAGGAAAGGGGAATACCGCTATTCCCAGACATACTCTGTAACTCCGGCGGTGTTATCGTTTCCTACTTCGAATGGGTACAGAACCTGCAAAACTACTACTGGACCTTCGAGGACGTGCAGGAGAAACAAATAATAGCCATGGAAAAGGCCTTCAATGATATATGGGAGCTCAAGGAAGAGAAAAACGTTAGTATGCGAACCGCTGCCTATATGATCGCGATAAAGAGAGTTGCAACGGCTATGAAACTGCGAGGTTGGATCTAGACCATAAAAATGAGGTAGGCTCAAATAGAGGGAGCCTACCTCATTTTTATTTAACGGTGATTCCTATTACCTATATTTTTCTTGACTTTTAGACCAAGGGTGATATTATATACGGGACAAGACAGGTGTATATACAGCAAGCTATCACCCTTGTACAATATAGGGAATGGGGAGAGTAGAAAAATGGATAAGGCATCGGGGTTTTTAAAGGGGAAGAACATAGAGATATCGCTGCATAGGTACGGTATACAGGCCCTTGGCGCGATGGCCCAGGGGCTCTTTGCTACGCTTATTATCGGACTTATTCTTAAAGTTATCGGAGAAAATTTAGGTATTCCCTTTCTTTATGAGACTGTTTATCCAGCGGCGGTGCAGATGACCGGCCCCGCTATAGCTGTGGCGGTGGCCTACGGTCTCCAGGCGCCGCCCCTTGTACTGTTTGCATCTACTATAACAGGCTTTGTGGGGAACCAGCTAGGCGGCCCCGTAGGTGCCTTTGTAGCAGCGGTCGCCGGAGCGGAATTTGGCAAAATGGTATCTAAGGAAACAAGAGTGGATATACTCGTTACGCCGGCGGTTACGATAATATCCGGCGTATTAGCGGGTATATTAGTGGGCCCAGTTATGGCATCCCTTATGACGGGTTTTGGCCGATGGATAATGTGGGCCACTGAGCTGCATCCTATACCTATGGGTATATTCGTTTCGGTTTTAATGGGTATGGCCCTTACATTGCCTATAAGCAGTGCTGCTTTGGCTATAATGCTCGGCCTAAGCGGCCTTGCCGGCGGTGCCGCGACGGTAGGCTGCAGTACGCAGATGGTGGGCTTTGCCATAGCCAGCTACAAAGAGAACGGCTGGGGCGGCCTTTTGTCCCAGGGGCTTGGTACGTCGATGCTACAAGTACCCAATATAATAAAGAATCCGCTAATATGGATACCGCCGACCCTAGCCTCGGCCATAATAGGCCCCTTTGCTACCGCCGTATTCCGTATGGAGAACATACCCGAGGGTGCAGGTATGGGTACCGCCGGGTTAGTGGGGCAGTTTGGTACCGTGGCGGCTATGGGCATAGATCCTATAATTCTGTGGAAGATATTGATATTGCATATTATAGCTCCGGCAATTATTACCCTTTTTATCGCCGGCGCTATGCGAAGGACAGGCCATATTAAGGAAGGGGATATGAAACTTTCGGATTATGTATAGGTGCTGGGAAAGTAGATCCGCCATCCCGCGCGGGGCGACAGTAACGTAGGGCCTTTATCGTGTTATATATAGGCGTCGAAAGCGATACAAAAAAGATGTGGCGGTATAATAAAACCTGCGTGGGATCGCAAAGCCGATTAGCAAAGAGGGGGCGCAGGGGGACGATTATTTTATATTGTTCCCAGGCGGGGCCCCTTTTTATATTTGTAGGTTAATGTTACGCTATAGTTACCAAAGGATAGAAGGATAGGGCCTTTTTTTACGAAAGTGGATAGAGGCGTATAGGGAGGGACCGGACCCTATGAACTATGTCAAAACGAAAGAGGGCATACTGTTAAAAAATGCGACGGACTTTAAGCCGGAGCACATATTTGAATGTGGCCAATGTTTTCGTTGGAATAGGACGCCTAGCGGGGGCTATGAAGGTATCGCCGGCGGAAGGGTGCTAAGGGTTAAAAGAATCGGTAAAGATATGCTTTTATCCGGCGCTGGTGAGAGGGATTTTATAAAATATTGGGCCGAATATTTCGACCTCGGAAGGGATTATGGCTCTATTAAGGATAGGCTGTCCGTGGACTTTGTATTAAAAAAGGCGGTGCAATATGGTGACGGCATACGTGTATTAAAGCAGGACGTATGGGAGACGCTTATCTCATTCATTATTTCCGCTAACAACAATATACCGAGGATTAAAAATATCATCGAAAGATTATGCTATAAGTTTGGCGAAAGTTTTGTTTCTAATGGCAAGACCTATTATGATTTCCCGGGGCCGTCGCGGTTGGCAGCCGCTACCGAAGGGGATTTATATGCCTGCGGCTGCGGGTACAGAGCAAGGTATATACTCCAATCGGCGATAATCGTGGCGAGGGGCCGGGTAGATTTGTACGGGTTACAGTATATGGATAACACCCGGGCAAGGGATGTACTTATGGGTTTTCCCGGCATCGGCCCTAAGGTAGCCGACTGTATTATGCTCTTTGCTATGGCGAAATTCGATGTATTTCCCGTGGATCTATGGATAAAAAGGGTCATGGAATATTATTATCTAAAAAAGGACACACCTTTAACTGAAATACGTAAGTTTGCCGAGGAGAGATTCGGGCCCCTAGCGGGTATAGCACAGCAGTATTTGTTTTATTACGCTAGGGAAAACATGGCCGAAGTGTTAAAAGGAGGCGGGAAATATAGGCCTGGGCATAAATAATAGGTATGGAAAGATATAATGAGGTATACGCTTATAATCCTATAATACGCCATTATATACTCGATTTTATGTGATAATCGGGTTTGATTAGTCGGCGAGCTTTTATTATCATAATAATTGTGATTAGCACTCGATGACGACGAGTGCTAACAATACGATACGAAACTATACATATTGGTAAGGAGGGTAAAGTATGAACATTAAACCATTAGGAGACAGAGTCGTTGTAAAGGTGTTAGAAGAAAAGGAAACCACTAAAAGTGGGATAGTACTCCCTGAGGCTGCGAAGGAAAAGCCCCAGGAGGGTGAAATCCTCGCGGTGGGAAGCGGGGAACTAATAGAAGGCAAAAGGGAACCCCTCGAAGTTAAGGTAGGAGACAGGGTTATATATTCCAAATACGCCGGAACCGAAATAAAGATAGACGATGAGGAATATTTAATTCTCAGGCAGAGCGATATATTAGCGATAATCGTGTAAGGAAAATCAATAAAAGGAGTGAATGAACATGGCCAAACAGATAGTATTCAGTGAAGAAGCCAGGAGAGCCCTGGAAAGGGGAATGAATAAGCTGGCGGATACAGTAAAGATTACCCTTGGTCCAAAGGGCAGGAATGTAGTTCTCGAAAAAAAATTCGGCGCCCCGACTATAACCAATGACGGCGTTACCATAGCAAGGGAAATAGAGGTAGAGGACCCTTACGAGAACATGGGTGTACAGCTTGTAAAGGAAGTTGCAACTAAGACTAACGACGTAGCCGGAGACGGTACGACTACCGCTACTCTCCTTGCCCAGGCGATGATACGGGAAGGTATCAAAAACGTCGCAGCCGGGGCTAATCCAATGGATATCAAAAAGGGCATCCAAAGGACCGTAGAAAAGACCGTAGAAGCCCTGAAGGAACAAAGTAAGACCATAGATAAAAAGGAATCTATAGCGCAGGTTGCTACGATATCCGCGGCTGATGAAGAAATAGGCGGTTTCATCGCCGACGCTATGGAAAAGGTGGGTAAGGACGGCGTTATAACGGTGGAGGAGTCCAGAACAATGGGCACTACGCTGGAAACCGTAGAGGGTATGCAGTTTGACCGGGGATACATCTCCGCCTATATGGTAACTGATACCGATAAAATGGAAGCGGTTTTAGACGATGCGCATATACTTATTACCGATAAAAAGATAACGAACATTCAAGACCTTTTGCCCGTACTTGAGCAGGTGGTACAGCAGGGCAAAAAACTTCTCATAATAGCCGAGGACATAGAGGGTGAAGCCCTTGCAACTTTAGTACTTAATAAACTCAGGGGAACATTTAACTGCGTAGCGGTGAAGGCCCCGGGGTTCGGCGACAGAAGAAAAGAAATGCTACAGGATATAGCAATCCTTACCGGCGGGCGGGTGATCTCCGAAGAACTGGGTCTCGAACTCAAAAACGCTACCCTAGAGGAGATGGGCAAAGCAAGGCAGGTAAAGGTATCTAAAGAGAATACGATTATAGTAGACGGCGCAGGCGGCGAACAGGATATAAAGGATAGGATCAAACAGATAAAGGTACAAATAGAGGAGACAACCTCCGAGTTCGATAAGGAAAAACTCCAAGAAAGGCTTGCAAAGCTATCCGGCGGCGTAGCCGTTATCCAAGTAGGCGCAGCCTCGGAAACTGAACTAAAGGAAAAGAAACTAAGGATCGAGGACGCCCTTTCAGCAACGAGGGCAGCGGTAGAAGAAGGCATAGTGCCCGGCGGCGGCATAGCACTCCTAAGGGCTATAACGGCGGTGGATGAGGTAATTGAAAGTACCGACGGCGACGTAAGGACCGGTGCCAAGATAGTAAGAAGGGCCTTAGAAGAACCCGTAAGGCAAATAGCCAACAACGCCGGCGCAGAGGGCTCCGTCGTAGTGGAAAAGGTTCTGGCCCTTGAAGGTGCCATGGGCTTTGATGCCTATAAGGACGAATATGTAGACATGATCGAAGCGGGTATACTAGACCCCACGAAAGTAGTAAGATCAGCCCTACAAAATGCAGCATCGGTAGCGGCGATGGTGCTTACCACCGAAAGCCTTGTTGCGGATATCCCCGAGAAGGAAGATGCAATGCCCGGCGGCGGTATGGGCGGCATGGGCGGTATGGGCGGCATGGATATGATGTAATACGGAAGAAGTATAAAAAAAGAGGCCGGAATCCCGGCTTCTTTTTTTATACTTCTTCGTATCTTTGGTATAATAGTACTAATCTTTTGGTATTTTAAAGACATTTGACAAGACATCTTTGTTTAATTATAATACACAAAATATCCGATATAATAAAAAAAGGGGATGCTTAGATATGTACGAAGATAAAGTAATAAAAAAAGGTTTTACCTTCGATGATTTATTGCTTATACCATCAATGTCCGAGATACTTCCCGGGGATGCGGTGTTAAATACCAGGCTTACGAAGGGAATAAAATTAAACATCCCGATAGTGAGCGCGGGTATGGATACGGTAACAGAAGCCCGGATGGCTATTGCCATGGCTAGGGAGGGCGGCATCGGTATAATCCACAAAAATATCTCCATAGAGGACCAGGCTTCGGAGGTAGATAAGGTGAAGCGTTCAGAGCATGGCGTGATAGTGGATCCCTTTCATCTAGGACCCGATGGGCCTATTTTAGATGCGTTAAAGCTTATGGAGAAGTATCGTATATCCGGGGTACCCATCACCGTGGAGGGTAAACTTATAGGTATATTGACGAACAGGGATTTAAGGTTCGAAACGGATATGACGAAAAGGATTTCCGACGTGATGACCAGCGAGGGGCTTATAACGGCGCCGGAGGGTACAACCCTTGACGAGGCACAGAAAACGCTTATGAAACATAAGATAGAAAAACTCCCTATCGTAGACGAGGCCGGGAATCTCAAGGGATTAATAACTATAAAGGATATAGAAAAGGCTATACAATACCCAAACTCAGCTAAGGATACAACGGGTAGATTGTTAGCCGGCGCAGCGGTAGGCGTTACCGAGGACATGTTAGACAGGGTACAGGCCCTCGTATCTTCGAAGGTGGATGTGGTTGTACTGGATACGGCCCATGGACATTCCGCCGGCGTTATTAGAGCCGTGGACAGGATAAAATCCGCCTACCCCGATCTCCAACTAGTAGCGGGCAATGTAGCCACCTACGAAGGTGCCGAAGCCCTTATAAAGGCCGGTGCCGACGCTGTAAAGGTCGGTATAGGCCCCGGCTCTATATGTACTACACGGGTAGTGGCCGGTATAGGTGTGCCGCAGATAACGGCTATAATGGATAGCGCCGAGGCTGCGGCTAAATACGATGTCCCCGTCATAGCCGACGGAGGGATCAAGTATTCGGGGGATATCACGAAGGCAATAGCCGCCGGCGCGGATACCGTGATGATCGGTTCGTTATTTGCCGGTACCGAGGAAAGCCCCGGCGATATAGAGATATACCAGGGTCGGAGCTTTAAGGTGTACCGCGGTATGGGCTCTATTGCGGCGATGACCTCCGGTAGCGTGGATAGGTACTTCCAGGAGGGGAACAAAAAGCTTGTACCCGAGGGCGTAGAGGGAAGGGTGCCCTATAAAGGGCTCCTAGCGGATACCGTGTATCAACTCGTCGGAGGGTTGCGGGCCGGTATGGGGTACTGTGGCACCAAGACGATAGAGGAGCTTAAGGCCAATACAAAATTTCTATCCATAACCCCCGCAGGGCTTAGGGAAAACCATCCCCATGATGTTAGCATAACTAAAGAGGCACCTAATTATAGCATAGGCTAGGGAAGGAGCGGAAGGCGTTGGGCCGAGAATCTGATAACTATAATTTAAAAAACAATGAAGATATAAAAAAGTTCATAGAAGAACAGACGGAGATTATTCGCAATAAGGTAGGTGATAAAAAAGCGATCTGCGCCCTAAGCGGCGGCGTGGACTCCTCCGTTGCAGCGGTATTAGTACACAGGGCTATCGGTGATAGGCTCCTTTGTATATTTGTAGACCATGGGCTTTTGCGAAAGGACGAGGCGACGCAGGTTAAAGAGCTCTTCGGAGAGCTCCTTAATATTGAACTTATCGCCATAGACGCCAGGGATAGGTTCATGGGTCGGCTGGAGGGCATATCCGATCCCGAGGCAAAGAGAAAGCTAATAGGGGAAGAATTTATAAGGGTGTTCGAGGAGGAGGCCCGGGGGCTTAAGGGTGTGGATTTTTTGGTACAGGGCACTATACGCTCCGATGTAATAGAAAGCGGCGACGGTGGCGGGGCCATGGTAAAGAGCCATCACAACGTAGGCGGACTGCCGACGGATGTAAACTTGACGCTAATAGAGCCCCTAAGGGACCTTTATAAGGACGAAGTAAGAAGGGTGGGGATAGGCCTTGGTATACCGGAGCATCTGGTGTGGCGGCAGCCCTTCCCCGGACCCGGCCTTGCCATAAGGATAATAGGGGACATCACTAGGGAAAAGGTGAGAGTGTTAAAGGAGGCCGACAGGGTAGTCAGGGAAGAAATAATCGCCGCGGGCCTTGATAGGGATATATGGCAGTACTTCGCGGTGCTGCTCGATGCGAAATCCGTGGGGGTTATGAAAGGGCGAAGGACCTACGGTCATGTATTAGCTGTACGGGCGGTACAAAGCAGCGACGGTATGCGGGCGGACTGGGCAAGGCTTCCCTATGGAGTGCTCGATAGGATAACTTCGAGGATAGCGGATAGTGTTCCCGGTATAAGCCGGGTCGTATACGATATAACCGCAAAGCCCCCGGGCACAATAGAATGGGAATAGTGCCACGGGGACGGGGGTGTGTCACGGGGACGGGGGTGTTGACACATTGGTGAGGGCGTGTCACGGGGACGGGGGTTTTGACACAGATACTCCCTTGTGGTTTGCTTATCATAAGGGGGGGATACCTATGTCTAAAACCACAAGTATATATGCTCGGGTGGAACCGGAAATCAAGGAACAGGCGGAAATAGTTTTAAATAAACTTGGCATACCAATGTCAAATGTGATAAATATCTTTCTAAGGCAGATTATCTTGCAAAATGGACTTCCTTTTGAGGTTTAAATTGCCCCAAATAGGCCAGTAGTTCTTGGCGATCTTACAGAAGAAGAATTTAACTATGAGATTAAAAAAGGTTTTGATGATTTAATGGCAGGGAGAATTATATCTACTAATAAAGTAGCTGAAAGCATTAATAGGGAATACGGCAATGAGTTATAGAATCACCTTATTTTTCATTGATAAGATTATTCCGCCAGAAGTTTTAAATTAAGTGCAGATGAATTTGTAGTTGTATTTTAAGTAAGATAAGGCTATAATAATGTCAACAAAGGAGTTGACTTTATGCCAAATATAAAGCCGGTATCGGATTTAAGAAGCTATAATGAGGTATTAAGGGATATAGAGGTTGGTGAGCCTGTCTTTTTAACTAAAAATGGGAGAGGCAAATATGTAATCCAGGATATTAAGGAATATCAGAAAAACCAGGCTACAATTAAGTTATTATCCAAATTGATGGAGGCAGAAAAGGCAATCATAACAGGTGATGAATGGCTATCGGAGGAAGAAGTTCGTCAGGATTTAGGTATATAAATCCTGTGTGTCAAGGGGACGGGGGTTTGAGTTTCCGCAAAAAATCCTATGGCTAATAATTTAGAATAAAGGAGAGAGT
>CAZDSH010000033.1:0-16972 GCA_964508195.1 uncultured Clostridiaceae bacterium | reverse complement strand
AAGTGGGAAGTGGGAAGTGAAAGGCATTAGGCTGTCCGTAGCTGAGCTTACACCCATGGCCCTACGCTTGCTCCATGGGATGCGAAGCTATGCTTGAAAGTAGGAAGTGGGAGGTGAGAGGTGGGAGGTGGGAAGTGGGAAGTGGGAAGTGGGAAGTGGGAAGTGGGAAGTGGGAAGTGAAAGGCATTAGGCTGTCCGTAGCTGAGCTTACACCCGCATAATAAATAGAGCGCAGAGGGCGAAGGATCAGAATTTTCGCTGTCCGAAGCCGATAGGCTAGTTTGCGGAAATTCCCGTAGCCCTCAAGCTCTTACAAATGGTAAGGGGACACATCTCTACCCTAGGGTAAGGCGCTATAGTATGAGAAATGTCCCCTATGGGTGGTTCGCGAAGCGAGGGCGGCCTTTACGAACCGGTGCCTAAATGTGGCAAACAAAACGTCCCCCTGCCACATTCGCGGGTTCTATGTGGCAAACAAAACGTCCCCTTGCCACATAGAAAGTAGAAAGGGATGCAGGAGAACGACTCATGGTGTCGAAATATTGAAGGTAGCATAGATTGTATCGTTTATTCATCAACCTAGGGAGGTAACATATAATGATCACGCGTGAAACGATCCTCCGCGGCGGAAACAAGGCAATAAAAATAGTTATTAATCTCCTTATATTTATAATACCTTCGATCTTTATAATGAAGGTATTGGAACATTCCGGACTCCTTAGGATAATAGCGGACTTTTTTGCTCCGGTTATGGCCTTTATAGGCGTACCCGGTGAGGGGGCCCTCGTGTTTTTATTCGGCCAGGTGACGATCTACAACGGCATCGCCGCCCTTGCTATATTGGATTTTACGGCGAAACAGTTTACTATAATGAGTACAGTCCTTTGTATATTCCACGTTATTGTACTGGAAACGGCGGTTATAAGCAAAAGCGGCGCTAATGCATTGCTAAATGCTAGCTTTAGGCTGCTTGCAGCATTATTCACAGGATTTATTTTAAATATGATTATTCCGGGGGTTTAATAATGGACTGGTCTAAAGTGTTTATAGAAACTTTCCAATCAAGCTATTCAATAATACTAAAAATAACGTTTATTGTAATACCGCTGCTTATACTGATAGAGTGCCTTAAAGACATCGGATGGCTAGAAAAGATAGCAGCCCATTCCCACAACGTAACGAGGTTTTTTGGGCTGCCAGGCGAATCCGCTATCGGCCTTATAATCGGCCTTTTTGTAGGTATCGTTTTCGGTTCCGGAGTTATAATGCAGGTACGAAAAGAGGCCGAAATGACAAAGGCCCAAATAAACGTATTATTCCTGTTCATAGGTATATGCCATGGCGTCATAGAGGAAACGATCGTGTTTACCGCAGTAGGCGCCAACGGCCTAATACTGCTTACTAGCCGTTTTTTGGCGGCATTAATATTTACATTCCTTTATATAGGCATTATAAAACTAACCTCCGGGTACGATATAGGCGCTAAATCCCGGGCTAACGGTTAGAAACCTCGAAATCATCGCATAGATTACAGTCTTTGCTACAACCTGCACACTTTCCTTCCTTTGCATCCTTGAAGGTTTTTATAAATATCCTAATCACAAAGTAGGCTATAACCGCCCCTATAATAATGCTTATTATTTGCCCTACCATGATAACACTCCTCCCCCTTCTTCAAAAACCTAGCAACCTTCCCCCTTGATATATAACGGCGGACACTATCCATGCTACCGCTAGTTGATGGAACACGGCGAAAATTGTCCATTTCCATGAGGCGAATTCCCTTCGCATAACCGCTATGACTGCAAGACAGGGGGTATACAACAGCACAAAGACCAAAAAAGCATAAGCGGAGAGGGTAGAAAACTGCTGCGATAATACTGTACCCAACTGCGCCGATGCCCCCACAGCCAACTCCCCTACACCGTACACCACTCCCATAGTGGCCACTACCACTTCCTTAGCCACCAGGCCCGTTAAAAGGGCCACCGAAGCCTGCCAATTACCAAATCCGTTTGTTTTAAATATCGGCGCCAAACCTTTGCCCATCGTCGCTAACAAGCTATCGGAGATATCCGCAGGGCCGTTTAAATTAAAGCTAGATAAAAACCATACTGCTACGGACATCGCAAATATAATAGTCCCGGCTTTTTGTAAATATTCCTTACCCCGGTCCCATACGCGGAGCACAAGGCTCTTTAGAACGGGCATACGATAGGGGGGTAGCTCCATAACAAAGGGCAAATTCTCGCCCCTGAACAGCGTATTTTTGAACAATATACCCATTATTACAGCTACCAGTATACCTAGGAGGTACAAAGAAAATACTACGTTCGTTTCGTTGCCGGGGAAAAACACCGCCGCAAATAATGCGTATACCGGCAACTTTGCACCGCATGACATAAAGGGTACGAGCAGCATAGTGAGCTTTCTATCACGATCGGATTCTAATGTCCTCGTAGCCATTACCGCGGGCACCGTACACCCAAAACCTACGACCATCGGCACGAAGGCTTTACCCGAAAGGCCAATCCTTTGCATAGCCCTATCCATTATAAATGCTACGCGGGCCATATACCCGCTATCCTCTAGAACCGCTATAAATAAGAATAGGGCAAATATAAGGGGCACGAATGTCACTACCTCGCCGACGCCGCCTATTATTCCGTCTATGATAAGGGATCTAAGCCAGCCTGCAACGGCAAGACTCTGGAGCAATCCCTCCGCCATCGGGGATAAAACATCTATGAAAAACATCTCCAGCGCATCCGCCAGGGGTTGGCCTACCCACGCAAATGTAAACTGGAACATAAGGTATAAAAATCCCAAAAATATCGGTATTCCCAGTATTTTGTGAGTTACTAATACATCCACCCTGTCGCCGAGGGTTGTTTTTTCTTTTTTAGATTTTATGAGACATTCTTCCAGGATACCGTCGATAAATCCATATCTCGCCTGTATAAGCTCCTCGGCCCCTTCTTCGGTATCCGGGTCCTTTATCCGCCGCGAAATTGCTAAATTATACTCGTTAAAAGCAGCACCCTTTGATACGGGTTTTATATCAATATTGTTCCTTTCCATGATTCTGTCAAGGAGATCATCTACGCCAATGCCCCTAGATGCGGTAATCGGCACCACATCAATACCGAGCATTTCGCTTAACCTATCATAATCAATACGATACCCTTTCTTTTTTACTTCATCTATCATATTAAGGGCCAGCACTACCGGCGCCCCAAGCTCCAGTAATTGCACCGTAAGGTACAGATGCCTTTCTAGGCTTGTACCGTCTACGATATTAACGACTATATCGGGACCGCCATCGGCGATAAAATCCTTCGCTATTACCTCCTCCATGGAGTATGCGTTCAGGCTATGGGTACCGGGCAGATCTACGATCCTTATATCCATGCCCTTATACCGCACATTGCCCTCTTTTTTCTCCACCGTCACCCCGGGCCAATTGCCCACATGTTGCCTGGCCCCGGTCAAGGCGTTAAAGAGCGTCGTCTTACCTGAGTTCGGGTTACCCGCTAAAGCTACCGTTAAACCGGACATCCTCACACACCCCTTTCCTTACGTCCATGACGGTTACGCCATGGACCTCTGAACCCGCGATGCCAGCGCTTTCCTTTGCCTTCACAGGGCACGACGGGCATAAACCCGCCCTCTTTTTCATCACCGGTTCCGACTATTATTTTACGCGCGCACATTCCATCTAACATTATCCGTGAGGATCTGAATTCTATTATAATAGGCCCCTTAGGTTGGCCTTTTATTAGCTTTATTCTTTCCCCCTCGGTTAGTCCCCTTTCCATGAGCAACCGCCTTAGCCTGCAACCACCGTAAATACCCTTTACGATATATTCTTGTCCCGATTGGGCCATGTCCAATGTTATGCCGAAGACGCCCTCGGGCTGTTTGTATAAATCCATAAACAAGTCCTCCATTATAGTATAATTAAGAGATTAATAGCAAAAAATAAACAATTGATAATGATATTCATTATCAATTATACTATAATCATTATATTAAATCAATGCTAAAACCGAGGGATGTTTATGGCTTATTTGGCAGGGCAAAGGCTATATTAAACGCCGGAAAAATCACGCCACCTCTAATACTTTTTTAAGAAAAATCTCGGCGATATTTGGGTCAAACTGGGTACCGGCATTTTTTTCTATCTCCGCTATAGCCTCCTCCTTAGACATCGCTTTCCTATAGGTTCTGTCCTGGGTCATCGCGTCGTAGGCATCGGCAACGGCGAGAATCCGCGAAAGGAGTGGTATTTCTTCACCCTTTAGCCTATGGGGATAACCCTTCCCGTCCCAACGTTCGTGATGATACAGTATATATTCGGCAATGGATACCAAATCCGGGGAAGACATCGCAATCCTATAGCCTATCTCCGGATGTTTTTTCATCTCTACCCATTCCTCATCGGTCAGCTTACCAGGTTTGTTCAATATACTATCCTCTATGCCGACTTTCCCTATATCATGTAATGTAGCCAAAAGCTCTAACTCATCTAACTCCACCTGGGTAAGCCCTAGGTGTTTGCCCACGATTTTTGTCATTTCAGCAAGGCGTTCCGCATGCTCCTTAGTCTCCTGGCTACTTTCAAACATAGTCGCTACGATAGACGAAAGTATCGCGCTGTGGGAGCTCCTCGACTCTAAGAGTTTACGTTTATTCATGTAGTCCTCTGCGTTCTTTATTACTTCTTCTATATCCTCATCCATTGAATTTTTTGTGCTACATCCCAGGGATAGGTCAATACGAAATATCTCACCGTTTATAGAATTATTATACTCATCGCAGGCATTCTTAATCCCCTCTACTAACCGATGCGCACCCTCTAAATCCGTATTGGGCATAAGGATTCCGAACTCGTCGCCGCCTATCCTGGCAACGATATTATCCTTTTTGCAACGGCTCTTTATGACCTTCGCCGTCCTGAGTATAAGGGCATCCCCCGCTGCATGGCCGAAGGCATCGTTTATAAGTTTTACGCCGTTAATATCACCGATAATTACCGACAGCGGCATGTTTTGTTCGTTGTCAAGTTTCTTTTTAGATTCCTCGAAATATCTATGGTTATATAGATCCGTTAAAAAGTCATGGTTACATAAACGCTTTATCTCTTCCTCCTTTGTTTTGCGATCGGTTATATCTATGATGAGCCCCTCAAGGGCCACTATTTCACCTTTTTCGTCATAGATACCCTGCCCCTGTTCTAATACCCATTTCGTTTCCCCGATAGCAGTATTTATTGGGTATTCGTATTTGAACATACTTTTTTTCGAAAGCACATCCTCCCATTCTTTCCAAATACGTTCCCGATAGTCCGGATCAATTAACGAATTATATGATAACTCCCTATTATAAAGTAGGCTTTTAGGATGGTAACCCGTAAGCCGAAAACACCCGTCGGATACAAACTGCATAGTCCAGTCCCTATCGTAACTGCACCGGTAGGCCATCCCCGGCAAATTGGATAGGAGTACCCCTTTGCTACGCTCGCTTTCCCTCAGCTCCCCTTCGGCTTTCTTGCGCTCGGTTATATCGATAAAGGTCACCACTGCACCTATTATCTTGCCGTCACGGTACTTGGGATAAGAAAAATATTCAACGGGGAAGCTTGTCCCGTCAGCCCTCCAAAACACTTCATCGTTTACGTGGGTACCTTGACCTTTTTTAAAGGCTCTAAATATATGGCACTCCTCCTCGGGGTAAACCGTTCCATCGGGGTATCTGCCATGGATAAGACCATGGACCTTTTTGCCTACCAGATCGCTTTTTCTTTCATAGCCTAAAATGGCTAGACAACTGGCATTACAGAGGGTACAGATCCCTTCAGCATCGACGGCATATATCCCCTCAAAGACGGAATCCAAAATGAGATAAAGTTTTTCTATCTCCTGGACATAATTTTTTATTTCCTTGAACCTTCGCTCCTTAAATACCCTTTGCATCACTTTACCCGCCCCTTTGCATTATGGTAAAGGGTGACAATTATAAATATTTTGGGTTAATGTATGTAGATTTTATGAAGACATGAAGGTTTTGAATTTATAGACTGTTATAATATTTATGACATTTTAAAGGCATATTTAAACCATTTATACCCTGTACACCTACCCTTAAACATAAAATTAAGCACCATGCAAAAACTATCCCCGTCTATAGGATTTCCCACGCCATCTACCTCGTTAAGCTCCATTAGTTTTTTTATCATGCTTTTCATCAAAAGTAGTAAAACCGTAACTATTACAAAACAAATTTAAATAAAAAGGCCCCCCACACTTTAGTATGTGGGGTCAATTAAGCCTACAGGCAATGCCTATATATCATCTCGCTTCCATAGGCGTTGTCGGTAAAATTGAAGGGATATAATCTCATCAATATTTTATGTATAGCATTAGGTTGCCTTTCTTTATTTTATAGAGGATAACCCGAACAGACTGCCTAAAGTGCCTAGCAGAATACTTATCATTATCGTTAAAACAACTAAACCCGATATTAGCAGGCCCTGGGGGGGCAATGGAATAAAGGGTAATGAAACCACGATACCATTATAGGCCTGATTAATTAGAAACACTATAAACACTGATGCCACCAATCCCCCTGCCAAGGTTAATAACAGCCCCGCCAATACAAAGGGAAAGCCGATAAAACTATCCGGCGCACCTAAAAGCCTCAAGGCACTGATTTGTACCCGGTTATCATATATACCCTGACGAATTATATGTGAAACGATTACAAGGGTACTGATACCCACGGCGATTATAACCAGGTATCCTAACTTTTTTAATCCCCCGGCTATATTTTGGACGCGTCCTAGGACTTCTTTGTTCTCCCTTACATAATCGATCCCCTTTAGGCCTCTTATCCTTTCCGCCACCCCTTCTATTTCATCTAGGGGCACCCTAACCTCTATAAAAGCTTCGAAGGGGTTCTCGTCGAATAATTCTAAAACCCGGGCTTCATCGCCGAGGATCGCCTCCATCCTTTCCCGGGCCTCGTTTTGGCCTATTAACCGAGCATCCTGTACCCCATCTATATCCTTTATAATATCAATAAGCCGATACACATCCCCGGCATCAATACCGCTATCAATATACGCACTTATTTCCGCCTCCCCCTGCAGAGTTTTAATAAGCTGGGTACTGATACCCCAGCATGAGATCACTAGGGCCAAAATAAAAAGTATGAGGCCTGTGCTAATAAATGAGAAAGTGCTGGCTAGCCGGTTTAGCCCGATAATCCTTTTAGCTTCCTTCAGAAAATATCCAAAATTATTTAAGATATGTCTCATGGGCCTTCCTCCGCCTTTCTACCGTAATGTTTCCGTTATCTATCCGTAAAAAGGTTGCCTTTTCCTCATTTTCGATTAGATGAACCGCATGGGTCGTTATTATCACCGTTGTATTAGCATCCCTGAAGGAGGTCAATAAACGCAGTATTACCAGCGCATTATCCTGATCTAAATTGCCCGTAGGTTCGTCCGCCAGTATTAATACGGGCTTTCTTGCTACAGCCCGGGCTATGGCTACCCTTTGGGCTTCACCCCAGGATAGGTTTTCTACTTTGGTCAGTACCTTATGGCCTAAACCTAGACCCGTTAATGTATTGATAGCGTTTTCTTTAAGCTGCCGAGAAGGAAGGCCGAAGAACCGCATCCCCATGATAACATTTTCCAACGCCGTTCTACCCTGGACGAGTTTAAACTCTTGGAATACAGGACCAATTCTTTTCCGTATTCGCCTTATTTCTTTTTCCTTCCCATGGATCATAGGCTGGTCCAATACCCTTAAAGTGCCTGAAGTCGGGTATTCCATGCCTATAAAAGTTTTTAAAAGGCTTGTCTTACCCGAACCGCTAGGACCTGTGATATATACAAGCTCCCCTGTACCTACGGCCAGATCAATATCATTCAGCGCCAGTGTACCGTCCGGGTACCTTAGGGATACTTTTTGCGCCTTTATCATCCCCTCACCCCCAACTAATATATGCTAAAAATTTGGCTTTATCGTGAATTCCAGATAACCGTCATACAAATTTATCCTTTGAAGGGTTACACCTTGTATAAACCTGCCGAAATCAATGGACAAATACTCATCCCGAAACAATTCATCAATAGATGACGGTTCCAAGGGCATACCATAAAAGCTGCCTTCCTTTGCCTTAAACTTTAAAGCCGTACCCCCTGCTATAGAAAACATACCCCTTAAAACTATCTGTTTTTCCGGGATTTCCAGCACGACCTTTTCAGGGTGGAAATGAAATATCATCTCTGTAAGGTCCGAATTTTCCCTATACACATCATTTAATGTGTCTTCATGGATAACGCCCACCATATTCAATAGACCATACCTTAGGTTCAAATCCTCCGCCGGGAATTTGTTTTCCCCGATTATTCGGCTAAATTCCTTTGCAATCCTTGGCAACAGGGCCTTTATTTCATCCCACATTTCCTGGAGGTTAACCAACAGGTCCCGATATTTCGCCTCCTCCTCCCTAAGGGAAGCCAAATAGGATTCTTGTTCTTCCCGTAGCCGAAGGTTTTTGTCTATAGCATCTTCGAGCCGTTCCCTTTTGGTCTCTGCATCGGCAATATTTATGGATAGTTTTTTCTGCTCATTTAAAAGCTGTTCCTTTTTTTGTTCGAGGGTATGTAATAATTCACCGACATTCCCGGTAAGATCCTTTATTATATTTATACTTCGTAGGAAGGAAGCGAGATCCTTAGAGCTTAGGATTATGTTTAAATAGGAAGTGGGGCCGCGCCTTTGATAGCTTCTAAGGAACTGTTTTAAGACGTTTAATCCGCTTTCATATTCCCTTTGTTGGTTTTCTATCTCTTTGCGAAGGACTTCTATTTCGTCCTTCAAGGTTTCTATTTCCTGTGTTATATCAATCTGTTCCCTGTCCATATCTTCGATCCTTTGTAAAAGATCAAAAAGATCCTCCAAGACTATCTTTTCATTCTGTGATATTCCTTCAAGTTTTTGTTGCACCTCCTGGGTAGGCCGGGCCTGCCCGGAAATATATCCAGTCGGTAAAAGGGCTATTATTAATAAAATAATTATAGGAATAACAATATAGAATTTCCATTGTTCGCGAAATCCGATCACATTCCCACCCCCGTTTCCCATGTATAAAAATCTAAAAGGAATTGGCTTTATCAACTATGCAGTTGTCCCTATCTATACCTTTTCCTATATGAAGTATTAAAGAAAGTACCCTATCAAATATATACTACATTGGTGCCTTTATCAATAGAAGGAACAGATCATCAATATAGGCAGTATTTTATCAGTTAAAAATAAGGAAAGATATCAAAAAGGGATGTATAGCCTGCCCACTTAAGAACATGGGTATGGTTTTAGTTGTTCCTACGAAACGCCCCCCCCGGGCCGGGGGAGGCTATTACGTACTGGAAAACGTAAAAATCAAAATACGTCATATATACAACTTAAAGGCTGATCAATTCCTTAGCGGAATTCGTGATAACCTCGTAGCCGGTTTCCTTTACAATAACGGAATCCTCTATCCGGACGCCGCCCCAACCGGGGATATAAATTCCCGGCTCTATTGTTATCACATTCCCCGCCCTTAGGATACTGTCCCTATTAGAGGACACAAAGGGCTCTTCGTGGATCATAAGCCCTATACCATGGCCTAAGCCTCTACCCATATATTCTTCGTAACCGGCGGCGGTGATTATATCCGTCGAAGTCTTATCAAGGGTCTTTACATTTACGCCGGCCTTAACCTTGGCTAATGCCGTTTCCTGGGCTTTTTTCACGGTGTTATAGACATCCCTTTGTTTTTCAGAAGGGTCCCCGATAATAATTGTCCTCGTCATGTCCGCATGAAACCCTTTATAAAGGGCCCCGAAATCCATGGTAATAAAATCCCCCGTAGAAATATTGTATTTCGACGGTATAGCATGGGGCAATGAACCGTTTTTGCCCGCAGCCACGATAATATCGAAGGAACTATCATCGGCACCTGATTTACAGAGTAAATACTGCATCTCCAGGGCAATTTCCTTTTCAGTCATCCCGGGTTTTATAAATTTAAGTATCCTTTCAAAAACTTCATCCGTGATGGCGCAGGCTTTTCTCAAACAATCCTGTTCATAATCATCCTTTACCGCCCTAAGTTCCTCCACAAGGCCCGATACAGGTATAAGTTCTATATCCTTAAATTTATCTTTAAGGGTTTTGTATAGTTCGTAGGATACGTACTTTTTCTCGAAACCTAACGATCTGATGCCTTTTTTATGGCAATAGTCCTTTAAAACATCGGTCATTTTTCTATCCGGCGCCTGGTGCAACATCACATCGTAGCCCTTACATTCCCTCTGTGCCTGCTCTATATACCGGTAATCCGTTATAAAGGCATTGCCCATCGGGGATATGACGGCGTAGGAATCCACGCCGGTGTAGCCGCTTAAATACCTTATATTCGGTGCGGATATGAGAAATATCCCATCTAGTTTTTCACGCTTTAATATATTATAAAATTTCGTAATTCTCTTTTCCATTTCTTCTATCTCCTATTCTTTAATTTCCCTTAAGGTTCGTATAACTACCTGTTGCTATCGATGGCTAACCCCGATCTTTCATTGTATAAAATGTCAACGTTTGTTATAATATAAGCATTGTTGTAGACTTATGTAATAAACTAAACAAGGGGGGGATCCTGTGAAGGTAACGCTAGAACATGAGTCCGGCGTGACAAAGGAAGTAAAGAGAGGGTTTTCTTGGACGGTATTCTTTTTTGGCCTTTTAGTTCCTTTAATAAGGGGAGATTTAAAATGGGCGGCAATTATGTTCCTTTTACAGGCCATAGTAGGGTTTTTCACCATTGGAATTGGTGCCTTCGTCATTAGTTTAGTATTCGCATTTACTTATAACAAAACCTACATAAAGGGCTTAATGGAAAAGGGTTATAGGCCTACTGAAGAGTTTGAAGAATCAGTTGCCAGCTATATTAACGAATAATATCCCCTTTAATAATCCCCCCGCTTTTAAAAACGGGGGGATTGTTTATTATTTACCTTGTAGATATTCGTGTATTCCCTCCGCCGCTTTTTTACCCGCGCCCATAGCTAGGATTACGGTAGCGGAACCCGTAACGATATCGCCACCGGCCCATACGCCTTCCCTTGATGTTTTACCGTCTTCCTTTGCGGCTATATAACCGCGTTTCGTTAGCTCTAGGCCCTTTATATTGTTTATCAAGAGCGGATTCGGCCCTGTCCCTATAGCCATCACTACTGTATCCGCAGCCATTGTGAATTCGGAACCCTCTATGGGAACCGGTCTACGCCTTCCCGAAGCGTCGGGCTCCCCTAGCTCCATCTTAATACATTCTATAGATTTTACCCATCCCTTATCATCGGCAATTATTTCAAGGGGATTTGTCAAAAAGTCAAATATTATGCCCTCTTCCTTTGCATGTTCGAACTCCTCCTGCCTTGCGGGCATCTCCTTTTCCGAACGACGGTATACTATATGCACCTCGTCGGCACCCATCCTTAAAGCGCATCTTGCAGAGTCCATAGCTACGTTACCGCCCCCTACTACGGCAACTTTCTTGCCCACCTTCACCGGTGTATCGGTTTCGGGGAAGCTGTATGCCTTCATTAAATTTATCCTCGTTAAAAATTCGTTCGCCGAATACACGCCGAGGTAATTTTCCCCGGGTATCCCCATAAACCTGGGAAGCCCCGCACCGGTCCCTATGAACAGTGCCTCATAACCCATATCAAAAATGTCGTCTACGGACAACACTTTGCCGATAACCATATCCGTAGATATTTTCACGCCGAGTTTTTTTATAAATTCAACCTCGGCCCTTACGATGGACTTTGGCAGCCTGAACTCCGGTATACCATAGGTCAATACGCCGCCGGGCTCATGCAATGCTTCGAATATGGTCACATCATAACCGGCCTTTGCAAGGTCACCGGCACAGGTAAGACTTGCGGGACCGGAACCGACGACGGCAACCTTTTTATTAGCGTTACTCCGCTGTTCAGGGTTTTTTATACCCATTTCCCGTTCTTTATCCGCAGCAAAGCGTTCAAGGCGACCGATGCCTACCGCGTCACCACGCCTCGCTAAAATACACTTCGCTTCACACTGGGATTCCTGGGGACAAACCCTACCGCATATAGCGGGTAGGCTGTTTGTCTCTTTAATAACCTTTATGGCCCCTTCAAAATCCCCTTCCGTAATACGTTTTATAAACTGTGGGATCTGCACATTTACCGGGCATCCCTCTACACAGGTAGGTTTTTTGCACTGCAAACATCTCAGCGCCTCGTTTATAGCATCCTCCTCACTATATCCAAGGGCTACTTCGTTGAAATTTTTACTTCTGACATCCGGTTTTTGCGCGGGCATAGGCGTTTTTATTTTACTTTTGTTCAATGACCGCATTTACATCCTCCCCCTTCGCGGTATCTTTGCATCGATATTTGCTCATCATCTTTATAAGTGTTAAGCCGTTTCATAAGTTCATCAAAATCAACTTTATGACCGTCAAAGGCGGGCCCGTCTACACAGGCAAACTTTGTTTCGCCGCCTACCGTCACCCGACAGCTACCACACATCCCGGTACCGTCCACCATGATAGGATTAAGGCTTACCATAGTAGGGATCCCGAAGGGACGTGTAATCTCCGCACCGATTTTCATTAAAATCGCCGGACCTATTATAATGATCTCGTCAAACTTTTCACCCTTTTTTAATAATTCCTCCAATATAACTGTAACAAACCCGTGATGACCTTTCGAACCGTCGTCGGTACATACGTATAATTTATCACTGACGGATTCTATTTCCTTTTCCATGATCAACAGTTCATCGGATTTGGCACCTATTATGCTGATCACTTCAACGCCCTGCTCGTGGAGCATTTTCAGTTTTGGATAAAGGGGCGCAACCCCTAGACCGCCGCCTATTCCTAATACCCTCTTATGATTGGGAAACTCAACGGCTACCCCCAGGGGACCTATAAAGTCCTCGATATAATCCCCGGCCTTTAATGTACCAAGCTCTAAGGTTGATTTGCCAACCTCCTGGAACACAACGGTTACTGTTCCCTTTTCGGCATCATAATCCGCTATAGTTAACGGGAAACGCTCGCCCCCGGGTTTTGTCCTCAGTATTACGAACTGACCGGGCTTGGCTTTTTGTGCTATGAGGGGTGCTTCTATGATAAAAAGTTTTATTGATGGTGCCAGGTCTTGCCTTTCTTGGATTTTAAACATCGTTACCCTCCCCTTTGGTTTTAAATTATACATTTTTATTGGTTTAAAAAAGTTTTTAACAGTATTTTAGACTGTAATAAGTACAGCTACATGGGTAACCTTTGCGAAACCAATATTTGTACGGATAACTAAATACATAAAGCTATTATAGCATATTCTTTCCGGACAGGCCTAACTTTTTAATGCTTTTTACTTTAAAAAGTTATTTTAAATATTGCATATTGTATTACCATATAGTAATATAGTAATATAATATGTAGGGTATAGGGGTGATAAAAATTTACCAGAACAATATAGGATTGTACAGATACAGAGCCGACATACTGAAGGCGCTTTCCCATCCTATTCGTCTTGCGATAGTAGAATTTTTGGAACATGACGAAAAATGCGTCTGCGAAATAGTAGAGTTTTTAGGGGAAAAACAATCAAATGTGTCCCGGCATCTGGCCATCTTAAGAAATGCAGGCATAGTTGAGACAAGAAAGGACGGGTCCATGGTGTTTTATAATCTTAGGACGCCCTGCGTAAACGTCTTTTTCAACTGTATAGATAAGATAATCACAAAGCGCCATGGTAAGGAAAAGGAAGTCATAAAGAATATATAAAGGGATTATTAGTTGGAGGTATTGTCTATGAGTGAGCGCAGTAAATTTTTGTTGATCCTAGGCGTGTTTTTAGCGGCATATTTTTTGCCCGCATCGGATCCCCGGGTCAAAGGAGCTCTTATTGAAGCCTTTTCAATGCTCCACGAATACGCTAGGGAGCATGTGCTCCTATGCCTTATACCGGCATTTTTCATAGCCGGAGGCATTTCCGTATTCATTTCCCAGGATTCGATTATGAAATACCTGGGGCCTATGGCAAAGAAATGGGTATCCTATTCCGTGGCCTCGGTATCGGGTTCTATATTGGCAGTATGCTCTTGCACCGTATTGCCGCTTTTTTCAGGTATCTATCTAAGGGGTGCAGGGCTTGGGCCTGCAACGGCTTTCCTATATTCGGGCCCCGCCATAAATATACTTGCCATAATAATTACGGCCCGGGTTCTGGGACCTGAAATTGGGATTGCCAGGGCCGTAGGCGCTGTACTTTTTAGCGTGGTAATAGGGCTTTTGATGCACCTTATATTTATTAAAGAGGAGCTAACCCGGAACGAAAAGGATAAGGATATGTTTGAAAAGGAGATAGAAAAAAACCGAACCCTGTGGCAAGATGTGGTGTTTTTTGCTTCTATGGTAGGGTTTTTGGTATTCATAAACTGGGCTAGGCCCATAGAAAACGTTGGCCTTTGGGCGGCAATATTTAAAATCAAGGGGGCTATCTCCGGCATGTTCTTTATACTGGCACTGTTCTCGATATTTAAATGGTATAACAAAGAAGAGCGCAATGGGTGGTATCTTTCTACCTGGGACTTTGCGTTAAAAACACTGCCTCTTTTATTCGGCGGCGTTCTGGCGGCGGGGTTCCTTTTAGGACGCCCCGGTAATGAAGGTATAATACCATCCCGATGGGTTATATCCCTAGTGGGGGGCAACTCCCTGGGAGCTAACCTGTTCGCCTCGGTAGCGGGGGCGTTTATGTACTTTGCAACCTTGACTGAAGTCCCGATACTCCAGGGCCTTTTAGGTGCGGGCATGGGCAAGGGGCCCGCCCTAGCACTTTTACTTTCAGGCCCGGCTCTATCGCTGCCCAGTATGTTGGTTACGCGCAGCATTATTGGCAACAAAAAGACTGTTGTTTATATCCTGCTGGTGATAATTACGGCCACTTTATCAGGTATGATTTTTGGTACGGTGTGGGGATAAACCAAATATAAGGGAGGGGAAAAAATGATTATTAAAATATTAGGTTCCGGTTGCGCTAACTGCAGAAGGCTTGAGAAAAATGTAAGGCAGGCGATTAAAACCCTTGGTATAGACGCGTCCGTGGAAAAGGTCACGGGTATAAAGGAAATAACGGCTTACGGCGTGACGAGGACGCCGGCCCTCGTTGTGGACGAGCAGGTTAAAGTCTCAGGCAGGGTAGCCTCAGAGGATGAAATAATAAAGCTTCTACAGTAAAAAAGATACAAATGTATCTTCTCGATTGCCCTTGGAGAAGCATATAACGAAATCGCGGGACGATGGGCATGGGCAACAGTCTCTATAGAAAAATCGTCCCGCGAATAAAGAAAACGACCCTTTGTACAATAACCGCGCAAATCCGTCCTACGATAACCTAGCGGAGGACACGGGAACACGATCCCCATATATTCTTGGTGCTCATTGCTTGTTCAAGTTAAATTCTATCGTAGTCGTTAATTCCTCTGGCTTAATAGGTTCTCCTTTTCCCTGCGGCTTAGCCAATATTTGTATGAGCGCCTCGTACTTTCCGGAGGTTAATTTCTTACCGCTTTTATCCGTCATGTCCCACTCATCCTGCCATCTCATAGCCTCTCCTGGGCCAATGCTTTTAAATATAAGGGCCATCGTGAAAAACTTTCCCTCTGAAAATCTATAGACCCCTCGGCCTTTATCGTCAGTTATCGTCAATTCGAACTGCTGTCCCGAACTGAACATAACCTCTTTGATATCGTCATATAAATTCACCAGCTCAAAATTGAACACTATCTTATCATCTTTTATATCGTAGCTTCCGCGGGTTTCGAATTTATTCTTTATCTCGAATTCATCCTCCGCCCCAATCTCGTTTTTTATCGCTTCGAGCGTATTGCATATCAAAGCCGCAAATTCGCCGTATGTGACGTCAGCCTTAGGATCGAAAATCCCTTTTCCTCTACCCTTCGCTATCCCTTTCATATAGGCTAGGGTTAAGCCTTGCATATATTTTGCATCCATTTTATCGGTATCGGAATACACGAGCATCTTTATAATAGGGATCTCCCCTAGCCTTTGTCCGGTTTTTTGTGCCCATATATTCGTCAATTCATAGACAACGGCCTCCCGCGTAATCGTATCTGGTGTACCACCGTACTCCTTATCCAATATCAGTTTAACTAACCCTTGAAAACCCTCGGCATCGATAGTATCATCAAGTTCTTTGTCCACAAAATACGATTGTACATCAAACTGTTCTATTAATTGTTTTACGTAGACCTCGGCCCAATGCTTCGCCGGCCCATAACTTATCGGGATAATGTCCCTTGTTCCCGCGGATGTAGGCCCTATACCTTCGGCTAAAGCTAATGTTGGAACCATCAAAATCGCCAACGCAAACCCTACAAACAGCGTTTTCTTCAATTTATCACTTTGCATAAACACATCATCCCCTTTTCCTATCATCTTCTATACTTTTAGTCGAAATCCAAGGGGATTTGTTCCCTTATTGTTGAGACCAGCTAATATCGTCAGCAGATTTTAGCATTAATCCGGTAATTTATGTCGTATATCTAATAAGCAATACACGCTAGGACTGGCGTTTTTTTATTTATTTAAAGAAGGTGAACCTCCCTGTTATGATAAACATAAAAGTAAAGCTCAACTCCGTCAAGACCCTAAATGAATCTCACACAAAAACCGTTTCCGAATGAGTTGGTTTTTGTAATACATGTCAAAGGCGCTATCAGTTTTATGGCACTTATATGTCATGGGGACGGGGGTAGTGTCACATCTGTGGCACGGGGACGGCAGACTGTGTGAAAACTCGGAAAACGATTCCATAATTTCACTAAATATGATAGAA
>CAZDSH010000032.1:122-17018 GCA_964508195.1 uncultured Clostridiaceae bacterium | reverse complement strand
GCAGCGACTTTTATATATTAGCATATATATTTTGTGCTGTCAATATACAATTTTTCGATATATATTTCGTGCGACAGCAAATATTATCTTAACATATTATGTGCAGATATGCAACCGCTACACCCATTTAAAATTAAGAACCCGAAAGGGTTTTGGAGTTTTAATCCCTGTAATCATCGTTTATTCTACAATGTTCGCAGTAGATGTTTAAGGCGTATTAAGTCCTGTATATAAATATCCTTCAATCCACGCCTATATATTATAGATGCGGGATGATATAAGGGGTACAAGATCCTACCTAGAAAGTATGTAACAACGCCGTGAACATCGCCTATTTTTTGTTTCTTACCCGTAAGGGAAAAAAGCGGTACATTGCCCAGTGTAATAATTATAGAAGGTTCTATTATGTCTATTTCATCCATTAGCATAGGCCGAAACAGCTCGATTTCTTTAGAGGTCGGGGCTCTGTTTGATAACCTTTTCGTCTTCAAGTTTTCTTTTACGGGACGAAATTTAACCGCGTTTGTTAAATAAATATCTTTCCTCTTTAATTGAAGGATATCTAAAAATTCCTCCAGGTTTTTACCGGCGGCGCCGACGAAGGGTTTCTTTTCTTCTATCTCGTTCCTTCCAGGGGCCTCGCCTATCATAAATATAGTAGCCCTTCCTATACCCTCTCCCAGGACCACCGGGCTATATTTTGATAAAAGATCCTTGTACTTTTCTTCTAGCCGGCGATGCATCGCCGATGGTTCTCGTCGCAATATTTCATCCCTCGTTAATGGGTTTTTAATTCCCCAAGCCTTATCGCTATATTTTTAAAGTCCTCCCACGCGGGATATTTTTTAGATACATCCCTAAGTAAAGCAGCCGGGTGATACGTCGCCATAAGCAAATAGCCCTTTCTTTCGTACCATTTGCCCCGTTCCCTAGTGATCCTTATATCCTTGTCTATAATGTATTTAGCTGCCGTTGCGCCGAGGCATATTATTATCTTGGGCTTTATCAGGCGGACCTGGCCCCTTAAATAGGGAATACATGTCCTAGCCTCATTAGGGGTAGGAATCCTATTCCCGGGGGGTCTGCATTTGACTATATTGCTTATGTATATATCCTCCCGCTTAATCTCCGCCGCCGCCAGTATCCTATATAAAAGCTGCCCGGCTTTACCTACGAAGGGTATGCCCGTAGCATCTTCATCCCGGCCCGGGCCCTCCCCGACAAATATCAAAGGGGCCTTTTTATTCCCCTTGCCGAAGACTACTTTATTACGGCTTTTATGTAGCGAGCATCTTTTACAGCCATTACATGCCCTTTCTAGTTCGTCCCATTCCGGCACCTAAATCCCCCCATAGGCGACAGTTTCTTTTTTGCATAGATGTTTAGAATTATTCCCCCTCGCCGCCGCCTTCTACTTCTTCTTCATCCGTTTCGGCACCCTCTTCCATTTCTACTTCCATTTCTTCGTCCTCTTCCTCTTCCTCTTCCTCGATGATTTCCTTAGGTTCGATTATATTTGCAACCATATCCTCTAGATCATCTAAAACTTCGACTTCCTCCCCTAGCTTAAGATCCGAAACATATACAGCGTCCCCTATGTGCAGGCCCGCAACATCGAACTCTATCATATTAGGCACAAACCTCGGCAGGCAGCTAATCTGCAACTCGTTCATCATCTGTTGCAATACCCCTCCTTCGCCAATTCCTTCGATGCCAACTGCGGATAAGGGTACGGCAGTAGCAATCGCTTCATCTGCGCTTATTTCGAACAAATCTACGTGCAGTATTTCCCCGCTTACAGGCTCGTTCTGCACCTCTTTTAGCATTATCAATTTCGGTTCGCGATCGTACTCTGCGTCAAATATAGCGCTACTACCCATTCTGCTTATTATCCTTTTTAGGCTTGCGTTTTCTACCTTTACCGGCTGACTCAGGTTTTCCATGCCATATAAAACTCCGGGTACAAAACCTTCACGTCTGGTATTTCTAGCCGCACTGGTACCTTTTTCATCACGATCTAAAATTTTTAACTTTGTATCCTCCATCATAATTTCCTCCTTGTACACTATGAGTAGCATCGGATTTGGATATGAATATCTACTTTGCAGGCTGCTCATGTTTGTATTCAAAACTAAAATAACGCTGTGTTCCTTTATATAGTACATAGATTATTATACCTAAAAATAATTCTTCTATCAACTATGTCATTATTGTATTATTTTTAAACCCTTTCATTCAGCCCTTTAACCCTTTTGTATAATTAATCAAAGGGAAGCAAATATTTGCTTCCCTTTGATTAATATCGTCTATGATATATTTAATTTATGCAATAAGCTATATAGCCTTAGATTCGGCACATTATCCGCTTTATGCCTCTCCGCAGCGCTTAAGCAGTTTTTCCCACCTTACATCAACTTCTTTTTGCAGGTCCTCTATAAGATGATCATTTTTCCCGTTAAACAAGTGTCGGAACCTACCCTGGGGTTTCAGCCACTCCTCAACAGGGAGCTTTTTCCTCGGCTTATAGGTAAGTTTCCATTCGCCGTTGACTACTTCAAACATCGGCCATACACAGGTGTCTACTGCAAGTTTGGATATCTCCAGAAGTTTAGGCGTATCATATCTCCAACCCCGCGGACACGGAGCCAGGGTGTTTATAAACGCTGGGCCGGGAGTATATATAGCCTTTTCCGCCTTCTCGTAAAGGTCCTTCATATTCTGTGTTATGGCAGTCTGGGCTACATAGGGTATCTCATGGGCAGCCATTATACCCGCCAAGTCTTTTCTATATTGCATCTTACCCGGCAATACCTTCCCCGAGGGAGATGTCGTAGTATTTGCATATTTGGGTGTAGCCGAAGACCTTTGTATACCCGTATTCATATAGGCGCCATTGTCATAGCATACGTACACCATATCATGGCCCCTTTCCATTGCCCCTGAAAGGGCCTGTATACCTATATCATAGGTCCCGCCGTCCCCGCCGAAAGTTATAAATTTATAGTCTTCGGTGACCTTCCCCCTTCTTTTCAATGCGTTGTAAGCCGCCTCTACGCCGCTCATAGTTGATGCTGCGTTTTCAAAGGCGTTGTGTATAAAGGCATCTTCCCATGCAGTATAGGGATAAATCGTAGTTGCCACCTCGAGACATCCCGTCGCAGAACCTATTACGGCCTTATCCTCGGTCTTTAAGGCCCTGAGTATTCCCCTAACAATGGTAGGTGCACCGCATCCGGCACACATTCTATGTCCGCCGCTTAGCCTTTCCGGCTTACGGACAACTTCCTTAAGTTTATATGCCATTTTCCACACCTCCTATTCCCTTACTCCGACATAATTATAAGTTTCGGATACTTTACCTGTTTTAGCTATATCAATGAGTTCTTTATATACGACTTCTATGTCATCCATCGTTACATCCCTGCCGCCTAAACCGTAAATATAGCTTACGATTTCGAGCCCCGGCTTAACGCCGTAAAGGGCACTTCTTACCTCCGTAAACACCGGTCCCCCCGCTGCAGAGAAACTATCGGCCTTGTCCATAACTGCCAGAGCCTTTAGCCCCGATAGGGCCTTTGCGATTTCCGCCACCGGGAAAGGCCTAAATACCCTTATTTTTACTAGCCCCGCCTTTACGCCCTCATCCCTTAACTTGTCCACGACTTCTTTAGCAGTTCCGGCGGAGGAATTAAGAATAACTATCCCGACTTCGGCGTCTTCCATCCTGTATTCTTCGAACAGACCATACTTCTTACCCGTAAGTTCTTCATATTCCTTTGCAACTTGCAATATTACTTCCTTTGCATTTTCCATGGCCTTAGCCTGCTGCCGCTTATGCTCAAAATAATGCGGCGGCAGATCCAAAGGACCCATAGTCACCGGGTACTCCGCATTTAAGAGATACTCATCGGGCTCATAAGTCCCGATGAATTCCTTTACTTTTTCCGTCTCTTGCAGTTCTATATTTTCAACTGAATGGCTAACGATAAACCCATCTAAGCACACCATAACGGGTAGCAAAACATCTTTATGCTCAGCTATCCTTACCGCTTGGATTATATTATCGTAGGCCTCTTGGTTATCCTCAGAATAAAGCTGTATCCAACCGGAATCCCTGGCCCCCATAGAATCGCTATGGTCGTTGTGTATATTTATCGGACCGGAGAGCGCTCTATTTATACAGGGCATTACGATAGGCAATCTATTGGATGAGGCGATGTAAAGTATCTCCCACATCAACGCTAAACCGTTAGCAGAAGTTGCGGTCATCGCCCTGGCGCCGGCTGAACTGGCACCGACACAAGCACTCATCGCGCTGTGCTCGGATTCTACTGCAACAAATTCGGTGTCTACCTCCCCATCCGCGACAAATTGGGAAAAGTACTGGGGAACCTCCGTAGACGGTGTTATGGGGAAAGCTGCGACCACATCGGGGTTAATCTGTTTCATAGCGGTAGCAACCGCTTCGTTACCGCTTAATCTTTCACGAATAGCCATTATATCTCCCTCCTTACTCATCTTTAATAAAGTCAAACACGTCAAAGGGGCAAACTTCTACGCAGACTCCGCAACCTTTGCAGTGGTCATAATCAATGCCTGTTACTTTTCCGTCCTCCATCTCAATAGACGAATCCGGACACATCAAAAAACAGAACATACATTGCTTACATTTCTCCGGATGGAATACCGGTTTCATTGATCTCCAGGAACCGGTCTTAAAATCCTTCGCGTTGCCTGCATCGTATATGATCCCGCCTCTAGTTATTTCCGACCATTTTACATCTGGCTCAATAACTCTGCGCCTTTCTGTCATATCCCCTTCACCTCCTGAAGAGCTTTCTTAATCGCCTTCATGTTACCTTCTATTACTTCGGGTTTTGTTGCGAACTTGTGCTTAAAGGATTCCTCCATGCTGTCTATAAACTCTTCTTCACTCATTAGTTCACTTACTTTAATAATGGCCCCTAACATAGGAGTGTTAGGAAAATACCTGCCAAGGGCGTCTAGGGATATGGTCAATGCATCAACAGTGTAAACCCTACCCTCATAACCCTTAAGCTGTTTTTTCATCTCTGCAGGTTCCTTCTGTGTGTTTATGAGAATTGCTCCGTCTTTCTTAAGACCGGCGGTTACGTCCACGTCCCTTATAAGGGACTCATCCACCACTACCACATAGTCCGGCTCATAAATATTGCTGTGAATCCTGATCTTACTGTCTGCTATTCTATTGTACGCCGTAATAGGGGCGCCCATTCTTTCAGGCCCATACTCCGGAAAACCCTGAATGTATTTGCCCGTATTAAATGCGGCCTCTGCCAGCAATAGGGATGCAGTTTTTGCACCCTGGCCTCCCCGACCGTGCCAGCGGATTTCAATGGTTTTGTCCATCCTTGTTTCCTCCCTTCATTTGGCTCCTTTACTGTTATATAACACCTGTTGAAAACTATAACTGTTATACGATAGCCCTTTGGTGCAAGTATAACAGTTATGTAAACCCAATGTCCGGAACGTCTTGTCCTATGTAACAGATGTTATAAATCAGTATAGCAGAGTCTGCTTTCCCTGTCAATGGATTGTATACCATTGTACAATCCCCTTCAACGCACTTTAAACTCTACGAAGAAACCCTGTAACATTTCCTCGAGATCCTTAAGTTTTTTAATGGAGAAAGGAGAAAATTTACCCTCTCCTGCAAGCACGTTTTCGCAATCCTTAAAGTTTTGTATCACATACCTTTTGCTACCCTTTATACGTTGCGCAATCTCCATAATGTCCTTAACGTTTAACAATTCTTCACATACCGTTGTCCTAAATTCATATTCGATATCGCTATTCTTTATCAGGGAAATGCTCTCCTTTATTGCCCCGATATCTACCATCTTGCCTGCGATCTCACTATATTTATCGAAGGGTGCCTTAATATCCATCGCTATATAATCAATTATGCGTGCTTTTATTAACCCTTCGATAACCTTCGGAGCGGTTCCATTCGTATCTAATTTGGCGAGGAAACCCCTTTCCTTTATTTTTTTGAAAAAGGAACTCAGTTCAGGGTGTAGGGTAGGCTCGCCACCGGAGATGCACACGCCGTCCAGCATCCCCCGCCGCCTTTCTAAATGCTCAAAGACTTCTTCTTCGTCTATTTCATCCCCCTCACCCTTTACAAGGGGAGCATTATGGCAATAGGGACATCTGAAATTGCATCCCCCGGTAAAGTACACAGCGCAAATTTTTCCCGGGTAATCTATAAAGGATGATTTAACCTGTCCTAAAAACTTCAACCCCTTCACCTCCGTGGTTAAAACCATCAATCAAAAACGCCGGAGCAACAACCGTCGCAAGAAGGATCATAAAATAGCGGCGGCTCCCGGCAGTTTATCGTCGTCCGTTTATTGGGGCGGGGTCGCCGCCCTAGGGAGGCGGGGCCCCGGTCAGAGCGTCTAACTTACGGCAAACTCAAGCCTGTCCTTATACTCTTCCTTTTTACCCTTGTTCCATGACTGCACCGGCCTGTGGAAGCCCACTACCCTAGTCCAGACCTCCGCCTCGTTGCCGCATTCGGGGCACGTGAAATGTTCTCCCTTAAGATATCCGTGTTCCGGGCATATAGAAAACGTCGGCGTTATAGTAACATAGGGCACGGGACTATTTTGGAATATCCTCTTCAAAAATAGTTTACATACCTTCGGGTCATCTATTTCTTCACCGATAAAGCAATGGAGTACCGTACCGCCGGTATACTGTGTCTGTAGCTCCTCTTGTAATTCCACGGCTTCAAACACATCCTCGGTATGATTAACCGGTAGCTGGGTAGAGTTTGTATAGTAGGGCTCCTCGTGGCCCTGGGTAAATATCTTCGGATACATCTTCCTGTCAAGCCTAGCGAACCGATAAGTCGCACCCTCGGCGGGGGAGGCTTCTAGGTTCCATAGACTCCCGGTCTCCTCCTGATAGATCTGGATGACCCTATTCATGAACTCCATTATTTCCCGGGCAAAATCCCTGCCCTCCTCCGTGGCAATATCCTTACCCAGTAAATTCACACAGGCCTCATTCATCCCGTTAAGGCCTATCGTCGAGAAATGGTTCTTGAAATATTCGCCGGTTTCCTCTTTAACGTCCTTCAAATAGAAACGTGAATAAGGGTACAATCCCGCCTCCATATATTTTTCGAGGACTTTTCGTTTTGTTTCACATATTTCCTTAGACTGCTCCATTAGTGTCCGGGTACGCCTTTTAAAATCCTCTTTGGATTTAGCTAAATATCCGATTCTGCCCATATTAAGGGTTACAACGTTTATTGACCCCGTCAGCGGGTTTGCACCGAATAGGCCTCCGCCCCTTTTCCTGAGTTCACGGTTATCTATTCTAAGCCTACAACACATAGACCGTACATCCTCGGGGGACATGTCTGAGCTGACAAAATTAGCGAAGTAGGGCGTGCCAAACTTTGCAGTCATATCCATAATAACGCCAACTGTTTCGGATTCCCATGGGAAATCCTTCGTAATATTTACAGTAGGTATTGGGAAACTAAACGTCCTACCTGCACCGTCCCCTTCCATCATCACTTCACAGAAGGCCTTATTTAGTATATCCATCTCTTTTTGGAATTCGCCATAACATTTATCCGCATTTTTGCCCCCTATGATAGCCGGCATATTCTTTACCAAGGGATGGGGCGTAATATCTAAAGTAATATTTGTAAAGGGCGTTTGAAACCCTACCCGTGTAGGTATATTGAGATTAAAAATGAACCTTTCTATAGACTTTTTTACTTCCTCGTATCCCAGGTTATCATAATAGATAAAGGGAGCGAGATATGTATCAAAACCGGATACTGCCTGGGCGCCTGCCGCTTCACCCTGGAGCGTATACAGAAGGTTCACAAGCTGCCCTAAAGCAGACTCGAAATGCTTCGGCGGCGTTGATTCTACTTTACCCTTTGCACCTTTAAATCCGGTTCGCAAAAAAGCCTCCAGGTCCCATCCACAGCAGTAGGGCGCCAGAATCCCCAGGTCATGTATATGTATATCGCCGTTTATATGGGCATCCCTGAGCTCTTTCCTATAGATTTTGTTCAGCCAGTATTTTTTAGAGATGCTCTCCACTATATGGTTATTGAGCCCCTGGAGGGAAAACCCCATATTTGCATTTTCGTTAACCCGCCAGTCTTCGAGGGATACGTATTTGTCCACCATACTCTCCGCATCCATAAGGAGATTCTTTACATCCCTTAACTCCTCCTGTTTTCTCCTATAGAGTATATAAGCCTTGGCGATCTTAGCGTGCCCCTCTTCTATTAAAACCCTCTCGACTATATCCTGAATATCCTCCACCGTAGGTATCCCGGCGCCATGGGTCTCCGAAGCAATATCCGATACTATCGCTGCAAGCCGCACCGCCTCATCCTTATCCCCCTCGCCCACCGCTTGAACCGCGGCAAATATTGCATTCTCAATCTTAGTAATATCAAATTTTACAATCTCCCCATTACGCTTCTGTATCTTTTTTAGCAATACCATTGCCTCCTTTATGCTTGTTCTTAACGCTACTTTTATTGTACCTTATAGAGCTAGACAAATAAATTCAGATAAAGAACGAAGGAAGCCGTTTATGAAGCTACTACTCTAACTTGCGCTGTTATTGTGCTTTTATCGTAAAAATAAAAAATATACTATATATTGTATGATTTACTCCAACCAAATCTATATATAGTATATCTGGGGCCTTAGAAATAATCTCATTACGCATGATCCCCTAAAGAATTGTTTAGAAAAACCGTCTACGGGAACATGTAGCGGATATGATACCGGGTATAGCATAGTAAATAATATAGGCTATACCGCACCCTATAAGATGTACTGAAGAACGATTATAAGCAATACGCCGGGGACGCCTAAAAAACCGGCTATTAATGCCGTAACGGGGTTTATCGCTACTTGAATATTAAAAAGACTGCCTACAAGGTTAAGGAGCCATAGCATCAATCCGCCGACGATTCCATTATATAAGAAGCGTAAAACAAATTTAATGGGTACAACCAAAAGCCAGCCTATTACATATAGAAGCAAAAGCCCAAAGGCATAGGCCAATATAACGCTAAAATTGATGCTGATACCCATTTCCCCACCCCTTAACGGCAAGTCCTATCGCTATACATATATTACACTTATTTAGATATTATTCATAGTTTTTTAAATCCAGGGACTCTCCGCCTATACCGCTCAGCAACAATCCACCTTTACACCTTTTTCCTTCGCCTGTTTCAAAAGGTACATATACCTTCTCTTTGATGCCTCAACCCTATAGATTGCATAATCAACTAAATCCGGTTCAGATACATTTTCGAAAAATTCCTCAGCGCGGTTCCATTCCTCCATAGCTTGCTTGACATAACCGATTAGTTCACGAGCTTCTTGGCTCGCTACATCCCCATGGGTATCGTTGAAAACGCTTCCTAGCCTGTCGCCTAACCTTTCCAAATAGGATCCTAAATCTTTACCCATAACAACACCCCCAAAAAGTGCCCTATTCCTATATTTATTATTCACAGTTTAATATTACCTATACTTAAATATTGCCTAATTATTCAATTAACTCAACACAGTATATGGTATAATGGGGTCACTGGTTCCAAAAACTTTATGGAGGTAATCAAATGAGAAAATACGTTGCATTGTGTCTCTTTCTGGTGTTAACAGTTACTTTCCCCCTAGGTTGCAAAAGGGAGGATCCGCAAATTGATCCGGAACCGCCGGCGGATGAGCCCTTCGAAGAGCAGCCAACCATCGTAGAAAAGGAAATACTCCTGTTCTTCCCTGATAGGGACGATAATTTTTTATTACCCGAGTTTAGAAAAATAACGGTAAAAGAGGATATACAATTACAGGAGTTAGCAGAATTAGCCCTATTGGAGCTTATTAAAGGTACTTCGAATGATGCGATGAGATCGATAATCGAACGTGATACGGAGATTTTGTCCTTTAAACTCCACGGTACTACGGCTACCGTCGATTTATCAGAGGATTTTATTAATAATAATTACAATAATAATAGGAAGTTATTCCAGGTCTTTTCCTTAGTAAATACCCTAACCGAACTTGACATTGAAGATGTGTTCTTATTGATAGAGGGAAAGCCTGTTACTGATTATTATACCGCTTTGGATTACAGCTTACCCTTTGAAAGAAATGATGAATTGATACCGAGCAAATAAAGCACTTCCTTCTCTTTTTGCTAAGCCCTTTCCCCTAGGCGCTTATGGAAGCCTTTACAAAAAAAGAGACCGGACATATCCGGCCTCTTTTTTTATATTTCCCTCCGCCCCTCCATCGCTTTTACCAGCGTAACTTCATCGGCGTATTCCAAATCGCCACCTACAGGTATACCGTGGGCTATCCTGGTAGTTTTTACGCCCAAGGGCTTTAATAGCTTTGAAATATACATAGCCGTGGCCTCCCCTTCAATGGTGGGGTTAGTGGCAAGTATAACTTCCTTTACCACCTCGTCTTGCAATCTAAGTAATAGTTCCTTTATTCTTATATCATCGGGTCCTATATCCTCCATAGGGGATATGGCCCCGTGTAACACGTGGTAAAGGCCCTTATATTCCCTTGTTTTTTCCATAGCCACAACATCCCTGGGGCTTTCCAGAACACAAATCGTACTTTTATCCCGCCCATTGTTGCTACAGATCCTACAGGGATCAGTATCAGTCATGTTACAACATACGGAACAGTTCTTGATGTTTCTCCTAGCGATCACTATGGACCGTGCGAGGTTTTCCGCCTGCTGGGGTGGCGCATCCAATATATAAAAGGCCAGTCTCTGGGCGGTTTTGTTCCCTACCCCGGGAAGCCTGGATAGTTCACTGATCAGTTTTGCTACCGATGCCGCGTAGTAATCCACGAACTCACTCCCATCCTAAAGCCCCGGAATATTAAGCCCCCCTGTAATCTTATTCATCTCACCGGCAACCATTTCCTCGGCTTTTTGTAATGCCTGATTAACCGCTGTCAGAATCAAATCCTCTAGCATTTCCACGTCATCGGGGTCTACTGCTTCGGGCTTTATATTTATATCCTTTATTTCTTTTTTCCCCGTGGCCACGACGTTTACCACGCCGCCGCCGACACTGCTTTCTACGGTCCTTTTTTCTAACTCCCCCTGCAATTTCGTCATTTCCTGTTGCATTTTTTGTACCTGTTTCATCATGTTACCCATATTACCGCCCATTCCGGGCCTTCTACCCCTTGCCACCTAGCATCCCTCCACGTTTAAAATATCATCCTGCTATAATTCACCAACTATTTCTTCGCCGAAGATCTCTACAGCTTCGGCGTATAAACTTTGATCCCCCTGTTCTGATTCAGCGGGCCTTTCTTGTTTATCGTCGGCTATATTTTCGATTTGTATATTAAAGTGCATCCCTATAGTTGAGGCCAAGGCATCCTTTAAAGCGTCCTTATTCTCTTTTCGGTTGGCTATTTCACGGTATATACCGGTTAATGCTTTACATCCTATTACCAAAGTGGCCCCTTTCACCTCTATGGGCCTTGAACCCTTTATTATTGTGTAAAGTCCTTTTTTAGTCTTTTCAATCCGCTTCAATGTGCCGTCCCAACCCTTTGCGATCTCTTCCAGGGACGGCTTTTTCTCCGTCGTAGTTTCATCCTTAGCGTTGCTATCGGATTTTTTATCATCCGCTACTCCTGCATCCCTATCCCCGTTGAACTCCGACCCCTTTGGAACATTTTTTTCGTTTTCGCCTTTGCCCGGGGACTCCCCCCGGCGCAACCCCCGTGCCGCCATCGTATCCGTGTCCCGTTTTCCGCGCCCGGCCACCGTATCAACATACGCCTCGTCCTTTAATACAATCTTCTCTAATCGCGATATTCTATCTATAATTCCCTCTAAGGATGTCCCCATAGTAGGCTCGCAAAGTTTGATAAGGGCCACCTCAAGGAGTACCCCGGAATACGTGCTCCATTTAGCCTTAGCCTCCGCCTCGGAAAGGATACTTATCCATCTTATGAGGGTGTTTATTTCAATTTTTTTGACCAGGGCTAAGAGGGCATCCCTTTTTGTTTCCGATATAGTTACAGACGCTAAAGGGGATACCTTTACGACGAGCATATCCCTTAGATAATGTATTATATCCTTAAAAAGCCGTCCGGCATCCTTTCCATCGCCTATAGCATCACTTAGCAATGTTATACAGCCGGCGGCGTCCCTTCGGGATAACGTTTCGGCTAAATTAAAAAGTAACCCTTCGCTGGCTATGCCCAGCACCGAAATTATTTTATCCAGGGTAATACGTTCCTCCCCGTAAGCGTAACATTTGTCCAAAAGGCCGAGGGCATCCCTAGCAGACCCGTCAACACGGCCTGCTATATGTTCTAAGGCCTTATCATCTATATCAATATCGGCTTCTTTGACAACCTGCCTTAGTAGATCAGCAATTTCGGCGATGGATATCCTTTTAAAATCGAACCTCTGGCAGCGGGACAACACCGTCGCCGGCAACCTGTGGGGTTCCGTAGTTGCAAGTATAAATATAATATGCGATGGCGGCTCTTCCAGCGTCTTCAAGAGCGCATTAAAAGCCTCAGTAGTCAACATGTGTACCTCATCCACTATATATACCTTAAACCGCCCCTCGGTAGGGGGATATTTCACTTTTTCCCGTAGATCCCTTATTTCATCCACACCCCTGTTAGAGGCCGCATCTATTTCGACAATATCCATAAGATTGCCCGCTAGGGCCTTTTCGCACACGATACATTGATTACACGGGTTTCCGTTTTCCGGTTTAATACAATTAACCGCCCTTGAAAATATTCTGGCCGTAGTGGTTTTACCAGTACCCCTGGTGCCTGCAAACAAGTATGCATGGGCAATCTTATTACCGGATATTTGGTTTTTTAAAGTTGTAATAATGTGAGATTGACCCCTTACCTGATCAAAAACCCGAGGTCTGTATTGTCTATACAAAGCAGTATAGCCCATATATCCACACCCTTTTACCTTTCTATGTTTTTAGTAAAAATCCCATATATAACGGTATTCCTAACCGTTATATTATTCAAAAAGGATATCCATAGCGTTGGTTCACCGTGATATAACGGTATTTATGGATCAATTCTCTATAGGCGCTTATACTCACCTTTAATGATTATACCTTAAAAAGTATAAAACAAAAAGAAGGAGAATCATCCCCTTCGAAGCTGCGAATAAATTTAATGGCCGTGCACCTTCCCCCGACTTATCTCCACAGGCGTTACCCGGACAGTTAGCTCCGGCCAGGCTTACCTACGGCACATGGAATAGATTCACTTACCGCTGCTTCCTCCCGGACCTGACGGGGTTTATGAATTTCCATTGCGTAGGACCCAACCTTCGACACCACTTACCCGGGGCAGCCCCGCAAAGTATAAGCCTCAGAAAGGGATTCAACCCTGCTATAGCGGTTTGCAGGCTACAGGGCGCCGCTACATCCCCGTCTAGCACGGCCAAATCTATAAAAATGGCGGAGAGAGCGGGATTTGAACCCGCGAGACAAGTGTCCCCGTCTACTCGCTTTCCAGGCGAGCGCCTTCAGCCAAACTCAGCCATCTCTCCAAACTAATGTTACTATTTTAGGACGACCTTTAAGGGCCGATGCACCTATAAATTTTACATCAGAACTCCCCTGTTGTCAACGATGTTTAAAGCTCAAAAAATTCTACATTATGTTATACGTTAACAAAATGCTATTATACGGCATTATGTGACGGTTTTATTACATCCCCTATGGAATTCGAAGTGCCGGTATTGGGTATAATTAATAGAACAAAATATATATCAACGGAGGTTTTGCTTAATATGGATAACAACAAATCTGAACGATTAACCGGTAAAAAACTTACGCCTATGCAATATAAAGTCACCCGGGAAAATGGCACGGAGCCGCCCTTTAAAAACGAATATTGGGACCATTATGAAGAGGGCATCTACGTTGATATACTCACCGGCCGCCCGCTTTTTAGCTCCCTGGATAAATACGATTCCGGTTGCGGTTGGCCTAGCTTTACAAAGCCGATAAGTAAGGAACATATTGTAGAAAAACTGGACAACAGCCTTGGTATGGTGCGAACTGAGGTAAGGAGCGAAGGAAGCAATTCTCATCTAGGTCACGTATTCACCGATGGCCCGGCCCCGACGGGATTGAGGTATTGCATAAACAGTGCCGCCTTGGAATTTATCCCTATAAAGGACTTGGAAAAGAAGGGATACGGGGAATACTTAAAGCTCTTCGCTAAAAAGTGATAGCTACAGCATTGGGTATCCCTTCCCCGGTTCAATTCATGATTCGCTACCCTTTACTTTTTTTTAAACGCAATAAACTCCGTATAATTTTCCGGGCTATCTTGAATCTCCTTTTTTATGATGACGAGGCGGTTTAACCTTGCTGCAGCCCCGCTAGCGATAGCCGCAGAACGTTTATCATTAAGGGCCGCCACGGCTGCAGCGGCGGCGGAGGTAGTAGTATATGGTATCGTCTGACAGTTTTCCATAGTGGCCAGGAAACCCTTACACTGTTCTAAAGCCTTATAATGGGAATATATCTTTCTAATATTCGATAATTTTGTACCCTTTGGAGCCATAAGCCTTTGAAATATTTTTAATTTTAAACGGCCAAAAATTTCAATGTCCCCGTCCTGAATACGTTTTTTTACTTCTTCTATACCCCCCGCTAGAGTGTTTTCAAAGGGTACTATCCCTCTCGTTACCTTACCCTTTAGCACGGCATCAAACACATCGTCGACGCTTTCAAAACCCGTTAATATCGCATCGGAGCAGATCCGACGGGCAGCCTCATAGGTAAAGGAGCCCGGGGCACCTATATAGGCTGCTGTGTTATGTACCGACAAATCGATTTCCCTACGCTGTGTTCCCGACCTTGATAAAATGATCATTAACCTTTTCCCCCTAACATTAAGCTTTATAAACAAAAAAGCCCCCGTCCCCGTTAGGGACGAAAGCTCTATGTTTCGCGGTACCACCCAAATTCATCAATAAATGATGCACTTAAAAAGATACGGGATTTCTCCGATATCCCGCCCTTATAACGTGGGGCATACGCACTCGTCTAAAAGCCTCAAGCGTTCAACGGGTGTGCTCAAGGGAGAACTTCAGAGGACCCTGATTCGTAAAACCACTCTCAGTTTACAATGGTTTTTCCCTGTAAGTCAGAATCGCCTTACTTTTCCCCGTCATCGCATTTGTTTTATTATTCCATCAATAATATTACAAAAAAAATGGTATGTCAACTCCTATTTTTTTATTTTTGCTTTCATAGAATAGGCCTGATATAATTGGTAAAAGGATTCCGGTTCATGGTTTTAAAAATCACGAACCCTCTTTTATATAATATCCCGTGAAAAGCCGCCGGAAATACCCATAGAGGAGTGATGGATAAATGTATACAACTGACATCCTAATCCCGGAGCAGCTTATGGATACGATGTTATTATCGCGTATTATAGATAAGGTAATGAAGATGGACGGCAAGTTCAACCTCGACGAAACAAAGATGGACAGTTCTGATGGGGACAGGGACTATACAAAAATAAAAATAGGTGCCCCGACATGTGAGCAGCTCGATGAAATCTTAAAGGAGCTAAAAGAATTTGGTGCTTCATCTACGGATGATCAGCCCGCTACGCTATCCCCCGTTACAAAGGACGGCGTGAGCCCCGAGGGTTTCTATTCCAGCACTAATATTGATACATATATAAATGTGGACGGCAAATGGATCCCCGTCGAGGATATAGAAATGGACTGCACTATAGTAGTGGATACAGTAAACATTAAGGCCCGATGCTGCCCCATAGCATCCCTTTTAAAGGGTGAACATGTGGTAACGGGTAATAGGGGTATACGTGTTGCCACAATGGGCGGGGTTGCCGGGGATGAACAGGGATTTTCTTTCATGGGAAGCGATGTATCAAGCGAGAGGCAAAAATCCCTTATGATTAAAAAAATAGCTGAAGAAATAAAGGATGTGCGAAAAGGCGAAGGTAATATTTTAATAGTTGCCGGGCCTGCAGTAGTCCACACAGGGGCGGGCAAACACTTAGAGGCACTTATCAATGCAGGTTATGTTGATGCCTTTCTTACCGGTAACGCTGTAGCGGTACACGATGTGGAGGCTGCGTTACTCGGAACATCCCTAGGGATAAATATAAAGGACGGCACGCCAGCACCCATGGGGCATACGCATCATTTAATCGCTATTAACGAAATACGAAAATACGGCAGCTTGCATAGGGCCGTTGAGGTGGGGATCCTTAAAAAAGGTATTATGCACGCCCTTATAACGAACAACGTCCCCTTTGTATTAGCCGGCTCCATAAGGGACGACGGTCCGCTACCCGATACTATTACGGATTCCGTTGAGGCCCAGGAAGCGATGAGAAAAAGCATAAAAGGAACAAAAATTGTACTCATGCTTTCGACGATGCTTCATTCCATTGCTACGGGGAATTTGCTCCCTGCCCGCGTCAAAACGGTCTGCGTCGATATTAACCCTGCCACAGTGACAAAGCTAACGGACCGGGGTTCCCATCAGGCAGTGGGCATAGTTAGCGATGTTGAGTGGTTCCTGAAGGAACTCAGCTCCCATTTCACAGTATAAGTGCCAGGGGCAGTCCTTTTTGCTATTGCAAAAGTAATTATCAAAGATCTGCCCCTTAATATATATAACGTGATAAAGGCTTTACATCTTCTAGCGTGTCATCCTGAGCGTAGCACCAGCGTGTCATCCTGGGCATAGCACCAGCGTGTCATCCTGGGCGTAGCACCAGCGTGTCATCCTGGGCGTAGCACCAGCGTGTCATCCTGGGCGTAGCA
>CAZDSH010000031.1:0-17629 GCA_964508195.1 uncultured Clostridiaceae bacterium | reverse complement strand
TGACACGCTAGTACTACGCCCAGGATGATACGCTAGAAGATGTAAAGTCTTTATCGTGTGGCAAGGGGACGTTTTGTTTGCCACATTTGGGGCCGATGCGAAGCTATGCTTATAAATGGGAGGTAGGAAGTAGGAAGTAGGAAGTAGGAAGTAGGAAGTAGAAAGCGGAGAGGGGAAAGTGGGAGGTGGGAGGTGAAGGGCATTAGGCTATCCGTAGCTGAGCTTACACCCGCATAATAAAAAGAGCGCAGAGGGCGAAGGATCAGAATTTCCGCTGTTCGAAGCCGATAGGCTAGTTTGCGGAAATTCCCGTAGCCCTCGAGCTCATTCATACACAACCGGCGGGTTCGCGAAGCGAGGATAGCCTAATGCCGGCACATTAAAAATGTGGCAAACAAAACGTCCCCCTGCCACAAAGTAAGAATCATTCTAAAAATGTGGCAAACAAAACGTCCCCCTGCCACATTCAAACCGTCCCCGTGCCTTATTCTATGCCTTATTCTATATGCTCGAATTCCCTTTGGCCGATTTTTACGGTGTCCCCCTCCTTCATGCCCAGTTCCTTTAACCTTGCGATAACGCCCCTCCTACGAAGGGCTCTATGAAAATATTTCAAAGATTCCTCCTTATCAATATTAACCCCCGCCATTAGCCTATCAATCCATTTACCCTCTACTACAAAGGAGCCATCTCCAGCCTTTTTAACGGAAAACGCATCCTCCGGCCTAAACCTGTACCGACGTATACCCCGCACTGGTCCTATATCCCTATCCTCCCCCGACACCCTTTCCTTATTGAGACTATCTAGCATTTCAAAAGCCCTATCCATCAAATCCTGTAATCCGGTATTCGTGGCAGCGGATACTTCGAAAATTTCGATACCCTCCGCCTCCAGTTTTGTCCTAACTTCGGCTATATTCTCCTTGGCATCGGGAAGATCCATCTTATTTGCGGCAACTATTTGCGGCATTTTCGCCAGTTCGTCACTGTATTCCCTAAGCTCATGATTTACTTGATAAAAGTCCTCGATAGGATCCCGGCCTTCTGAGCCGGATACGTCTAAAACATGTATCAAAAGCCTTGTCCTTTCTATATGCCTTAGGAATCCGTGGCCTAACCCCATTCCGTCATGGGCACCCTCTATAAGACCGGGTATATCCGCCAATACGAAATTCCTACCCCCCGTTAACTCCACTACCCCTAGATTCGGTGTAAGAGTCGTAAAGGGATAATTAGCGATCTTCGGCCTGGCCCCCGTTACCACCGAGAGTATCGTAGACTTACCCACGTTAGGAAAGCCGATAATGCCAACGTCCGCCAACAGCTTTAGCTCTAGGATCAAATGTTTTTCTTCGCCGTCGTAACCCCTTTCGGCAAAGGTAGGTGCCTGCCTCGTTGAACTTTTAAACCGTGCATTTCCCCTACCGCCATCGCCGCCCTCGGCCGCTACCAACCGCTGTCCCGGTTTTGTTAGATCAGCTATCAGAAAACCCTCCTTCGCATCCCTAACCATAGTTCCTACGGGCACACCGAGTACAAGACCTTTTCCATCCCTACCGGTTTTGTTATTTCCGGCACCATTATGACCATTTTCGGCTCTGTAGTGCCGTTGATACTTAAAATCTAATAATGTCCTCATACCGGGTTTTGTTTCAAATATTATGTTTCCGCCGCGACCACCGTCGCCACCATCGGGCCCCCCGGCGGGTATATACTTCTCCCTACGAAAAGAAACTGCACCATGACCGCCGTTCCCCGCGCTGATATGCACCTTCACCATATCCACAAACAATTAAACCACCACCTTCGTTAAATATCCCCAATACACGAAGCCCTTTATCCGTAAATTTTATATATTCACAACCTCCTGTTACTTTGATACTGCTGGAAATAACCGTGCAAAAAGGGCCTCCCCTGAAATGGAAGGCCCGGGTTATTGCGTTACATCACTGCTTCTTCGTATACGCTTACTTTTTTCCGCTTCTTACCCTTATTTTCAAAGCATACTATTCCGCTTTTTATCGCAAACAGCGTATCATCCTTACCCCTTCGGACGTTATTGCCGGGGTGTATCCTCGTTCCCTTTTGACGCACTAGTATATTCCCCGCTAGCACGTATTGGCCGTCCCCCCTTTTAACGCCTAACCTTTTGGCTTTGCTATCCCTTCCATTCCTAGAGCTTCCTACTCCCTTTTTAGTAGCAAACAGTTGCAGATCTATTTTAAACATTCATTGCACCTCCTCTTCATATATCAGAATATTTCCGGGGTAATTCTCCTCAATGTTTTTTAAGGCACAGAACATCGTATCCAATAAAATATTAGCTTCATGCCTCCCACGTCCGTCTAGGGGGGGCATTATACAACGCAACATCCCGTCCCTTGTGGAATGCTCAACGCCACTGATCCCAAGTACCTTTATAAGGCCGATTATGTTCGCCTGGGTAAGGGCGGAGACCGCGCTGCACACTATATCGCTGCCATGCCTCCCATACCCCGAATGCCCCGTTACATTGTATTCCACAATATTGTTTTCTTTATCCCGCTTCACATATATTCTGATCATTATCTACCCGTTTATCTTCGTTACCTTAACCTTGGTAAAGGGCTGACGATGGCCCTGCTTTCTTTTATAGTTTTTCTTCGGCTTGTATTTGTATACTATTATTTTTCTACCCCTACCGTGCAACTGTACCTCAGCTTCAACGGTCGCCCCTTCGACGTAGGGTTTCCCGATTTTTGTCCCCGCCCCGTCACCGATCAGCAAAACTTTATCAAAATTAATCTTTTCGCCTTCGTTTACGCTTAGTTTCTCCACGGAAAGGACATCCCCCTCCTGCACACGATACTGCTTGCCACCGGTTTCTATTAAAGCATACATATTTTATTGTGCACCTCCCCAATCCAGTCTCGCCGGATATAGGTACGCAAACCTTCTTAGCGTTTTAAAACCCAACCCGCGCGGCTACATAGAACTTTTTAATTATACCACCGCAAAACCGCTCTGTCAAACAAGCTCGCCCTTTGCAAAGGTCTTGTACGCCTTTGTTATCTTTACCCTTACTTTCCTGCCGACTCTTTTCCCCGCCCCCCGGACGTTGATAACGTATCCTTCAAGCCGACCTATCCCGTCATCATTGTTTGTAGTGTGCATCTCGGATATAAAAAGGTCTATAATATCGCCGGTCTTTACCGGCAGCGCATGTTCGCTGACGTATTCCTTATTACCCGTTACCCTTATTTCTATGTCCTCGGGGTGCAAATCTAACCTCCCCTTTATATATATATGCCGCTGAAAGCGTTTTTCCAAATCAGCAAGGTGCTCACCGCTACTACCTATTACCATAGCCGCTACCGAAGGGTGGGCTTCTATTAATACGGCCTCATCACCGGAGTCAGTGAATACCCGTTGTAGTTCCCTTTCGATACGGTTTGCCATGGTTTCTTCAGAAAGTACCCTGCCGGTACCCTCACAGAAGGGACATTCCTTTTGTAATATAGCATCTATTCTCCTGCCTGCCTTTTTCCTCGTAATTTCTACTAGGCCTAACTGCGTCATGCCCAGCACATTGCTCCTCGTCCTATCCCGTTTAAGGCTTTCCTTGAGCCTATCTAGCACACGTTTTCCGTCTTTTTTATCATCCATATCTATAAAATCTACTATTATTATACCGCCTATATCCCGTAGCCTAAGTTGCCTTGCTATCTCCTGGGCAGCCTCGAGATTCGTCCTAAGTACCGTGTCCTTAAGGTTCAGGCTACCTACGAACCTGCCGGTATTAACGTCTATAGCCGTTAAAGCCTCGGTCTTTTCTATCACTATGTACCCGCCGCTTTTTAGCCATACCTTCCTACTAAGGGCCCTTGTGATCTTAGGTTCTACGCCGTAGTAATCGAATATGTTTTCATCCCTATCGAATAGTATTACCCTTTTCTTTAACGAGGGGGATATAAGATCCAAAAGCTCTAAAACTTTTTTGTGCTCGCTTTTACTATTGATAATAAATCGATCTATTTCCCGGGTAAACATATCCCTTACGGTTCTCGTTACGAGATTTAAATCCCTATGGATTATCCTTGGCGCATTATAGGTTCTGCCCTTTTTTCTTATAACCCTCCACAGCTTAAGCAAAAACCTCAGATCCCGCCTGATGTCCTGGATGGCCTTACCCTCAGAGGCGGTCCTTATTATGATGCCCATATTGCCGGGCCTTATCTTAAGACCCATCTCCCTTAGCCTATTCCGCTCCGCCTCATCGGATATACGCCTTGAAATGCCTACATAATTGGAGTTAGGCAAAAGCACCATATACCTCCCGGGCAATGTTATATTAGTTGTAACCCTCGCGCCTTTACCGTCTAGGGGTTCCTTTACCACCTGCACCATTATTTGTTGCCCCTTTTTCAATAAATCCTTTATTGATACATTCTCGCCACTACCCGCTGCATGGTAGACATCTTCGTACCCGACGAACACATCCTTTATGTACAGGAACGCGTTCTTTTCCAGGCCTATATTAATAAAAGCTGCCTGCATGCCCGGCAGCACGTTTTCGACTCTCCCCTTGAATATGCTACCTACATTCCTTCTGCAATCAAACCTTTCAATGTATACTTCGCTAAGTTCATCGTCCTCTAACAGCGCAACCCGGGCCTGGTCAAAACTTACATCCACAATAATTTCGTTCATAATAATCAACTCCCGAGGGACATTGCGTCCTTTCATTTAATTAAATATCTCTAATGGCGAGAAATACGCTCCATTCCTCCTAATTAAAAGTTTTTTTCTGTGTATATCCCTATGTTTAAGGGATACTCCGACATAACGCTCCAGCGCGTCTATAAGCTCCGTCGGCCTTAGATTGGACCTGCTCCCCGTATCAATTATGGCCCGTATCGTAAGTCTTTTATCCCTTACATCAATACTCATAACATCGGATATGAGGGGCATGATATTCAACGTTCTCTTTCCGCCCCTTTTATTTACCCTTTCTATAAACATATCCTCAGAGTCAAAAAAATCCCTGACGTGTTTTTTAGCATCCACGACATGCCCTCCTAAAACGCCGGTTATAACGTATTCCGCCGCATTTATAATCGCGGTGAGGGATAAGGCACCATCGGGTACGTATTCCGCTGCGATTATTCCCAATCCCGTGGGCAAATTCGCATTTAACTCCCCGATAAACCTTGTCTTAGTAAGATGCTCTTTAAATTCCATATCCAAAAACTCGCCATCACTGCTTACGCCTAAAGCCAGGGCGGGGCCGTAGGCAATTTTCGAATGGGGATTATACCCCTTTGAATACTCAATGGGTAACGCCGCCCTCCTTACAGCTCTTTGTATAGTCCTCATAAGGTCGAGATGGGATATATATTTTGTTACGCCTTTTTTGAAAAACTGTGCCCTAATCATTGACATTACATACTTCACCACCGAATAGCTTCGTTATGCCGCAATTTATACAACCATTACGACAATGGGGAGTTGTTGTACCCTTTTTTGCCCGTTCGTTCTCAGCTATCAGAAAACCCTTAGACACGCCTACATCTATATGGTCCCAGGGTAAAACCTCTTCATAATCCCTAGGACGGGTTGCGTAAAAATCTGGGTCTATGCCACAATCTGAGAAGGCCCTTTGCCATAGGGCAAAGTCAAAGTGTTCCTGCCAGCCATCAAACCGGCAGCCCAGTTCCTGAGCCCTTATAAGCACTTTCGTTAGCCTCCTATCGCCCCTTGCGAACACCGCTTCCATATAGCTAGTTTCCGGCTCGTGCCAATTGTATCCTATAGACTTACGCCTCAACATTTCCCTTAGCTCCCCCTGCCTTGTCCTAAAATCCTCTATACTCGCCTGGGGTTGCCACTGGAACGGCGTAAAGGGTTTCGGTACAAAACATGCAGTGCTCACCGTAACCCTTGGTCCTTTACCCTTTTTTTGGCCCCCTAACGAATGATACTTATCCACTACACTATGAACCAAATCTGCAATCCCCTTTATATCCTCCATGGTTTCCGTGGGAAGACCTATCATGAAATAAAGTTTTATATTATTATAGCCGGCGCTGAAGGCCGCCTTAACGGAATCCAAAATATCCTTCTGCGTAATGTTCTTGTTCACCACATCCCGTAGCCTTTGGGTACCGGCCTCCGGTGCAAAGGTGAGACCGGTTTTTCGCACCCTTTGTATTTCCTTTATGAGGTTCAGTGAAAGATTATCTATCCTAAGGGAGGGCAGTGACAATCCAACCTTTTTGTCGCCATAACACTGCATAAAATCCTTTACGAGGGTCTCTAAGTACGGGTAATCGCTCGTACTAAGGGATGCAAGGGCTACTTCCTCATAACCAGTATTCTTTATTAGCCGGTCAACCTGTTCCTTTAGCCTTTCCGGGCTCTTTTCCCTGACGGGGCGATACACCATCCCCGCCTGACAGAACCTACAACCCCGGGTACAGCCGCGAAATATCTCAAGGACGATCCTATCATGAACTATATCCATAAGAGGCACTATAGTCCTATCCGGGAAGTAAGCGTTGTTCATATCCTTTACTATAACTTTATTAATCCTCGTCGGAAGGCCATGGTCTATGGGGAGATGTGCCTTTACAGTACCATCCTTGTTATACTTAACGCTGTATAATGAGGGTACGTACACACCCTCGATAAGGGCCGCCTCCTTTAAAAACTCCCGTCGGCTACTGCCTGTCCCCTTCCAGCGGTTATATGTATCGAGTATAATATTCAATACTTCTTCCCCTTCACCTAATACAAAAAAATCGAATATATCTGCAAGGGGTTCAGGGTTATAGGCACAGGGGCCCCCGCCTATTATAAAGGGTTGGCCATCTGTTCTTTCGCCGCTTAGAAGTGGTATACCCGCTAGGTCAAGCATATTTACGATATTGGAATAGCTCATTTCATATTGTAGCGTAAACCCTACAAAATCAAACTCTATTATAGAATCCCTGCTCTCTAAGGCAAACAACGGGACATCCCTATCCCGCATAAGCCGTTCCATATCAGTCCAGGGTGCAAATACCCTTTCGCACCAGGTATCCTTCCTTTCGTTTAACAGATAATACAGTATCTTAAGCCCTAAATGGGACATAGCTATCTCATACAGATCGGGGAAAGCAAAGGCGAAACGTATGTCCACTTCCTTCGCATCCTTATACACGCTGTTATATTCGCCGCCGGTATACCTAGCGGGCTTTTCTACCTGACGAAGCAACTCCTCTATGTCCTTATCCTTTGTCATAGGTAATATCGCGCCCTTTCCTACACCTTTAGAATAATTCCAAATCCGGGTTTAGTTTATGGATAGGATCCACAGGTTTATCGTTTTGCCATACCTCGAAATGTAAATGCGTACCGGTACTAAGCCCTGTATTACCCACGGTGCCTATCGTATCCCCCTGATAAACTTCCTGACCCTTTACAACTTTGATGTCCTTTAAATGCCCGTACAACGTTTTCAAAGAATCCCTGTGTTCTATTATCACAACATTGCCATAATCCGGTCGCACTCCCGCCTCTATAACTACCCCGTCAAGGGCGGCTCTAACGGGTTCACCTACAGCGGCGGCTATATCGATCCCCCCGTGCTTGCTTTCGACGTTAAACACTGGATGATATCTCTTTCCAAAACCCGACGTTATTTCGCCCTGGACGGGCATAATCATTGAACCGTTAGAAGTGCCTTTACCTCTTAACTTTATTATTTTATCCCTTATACCGGGGATCGTATCCTTTAGGGTTATAAACCTTTCCTTTAAATCATATTTTCTGGTTATTATCGATTTTACGCCCCCTGTAATCCTGTGGGCATAGGAAAAGTCCATACTCTTTATAAATAACATTATTATGACCACAGAAATACAAAGCGTTAAACTGCGTAGATTGTTTTTTAACCTTTTTTTATCCCTTACACCGCCGACGGTACCATATTTTCTCCTAGGGTCTCTACGCTTAAACCGTCCTATACTCCTTCTAAAACTCCTTTTCATAGGTTTCCCTCCCAAAAGGTATTTATATAATATATTTATACCGATGGGAGAATATGAAGGCTATTAGAAATTGATAAGCTGCCTCCTCATTCCGACGTTTATTACGAGACCTATTGCAATCAAGTTCGTCAAAAGGGAGCTACCGCCATAACTCACAAAGGGTAGCGTAATACCCGTTATGGGCATAATACCTATTGTCATGCCTATGTTTTCTACTATCTGGAATGTAAACATCGAAAGGACGCCTATGGCAATGAAATAACCAAGCCTATCCTTAGCCTGGCGCGCAGTGTCTAGTATCCTGTAAAGCATGAAAAAAAGTAAACATACAAGTCCTAGTGTACCTATAAAACCTAGCTCCTCGCCGAGGACGGAAAAAATAAAGTCCGTATGCTGGGCCGGCAGGAAATTTAGCTTATTTTGGGTACCGTTATACAGGCCCTTGCCTAATAACTTACCTGAGCCAACGGCTATCATAGATTGAATCACGTGATAACCGTCACCTAGGGGGTCCATGCCGGGGTTTAAAAAAACCATGATCCTTGTCTTTTGGCGTTCCGTCAACAAAAACAACCATGCGGGTGGTATGGCAACAAATACCGCGGTTATGCTACAAATAATTAATTTATAACTTATACCCGCGGCAAACACCATGCCTGCAAATATAGCCGCAAATACGAGGGTCCCGCCGAGATCCGGCTCCTTAAACACAAGGGCCATGGGAAAACCTACAAAAATAAGGGATGTTATTATATCCTTAGGTGTGCCGAAATCCCCTTCACGGGATTCTAAAAGCTTAGCAAAGGATATTATTAAACCTATTTTGGCAAATTCCGAGGGTTGGAGATAGAAAAGCTCCAGATCAATCCACCTTCTAGCACCGCCCTGTACCACTCCTATGCCAGGTACTTTCACGAGTAACAATAGCAAAACGCTGCCGGCATAAATTATATAGGCTAGGTGTCCAAGGGTATTATAATCTATAATTATCACTGCAAAACCAATTACAAGGCCTACTATTGCCCAGGCAATCTGACGTTTAACTAGGCCATAGTTCCCGGTATCCGGTGCATGGGTTGCGCTACTGACTAGCAGTATGCCTACGCATAATAGTAGCAGCACGATAAACAATAATGTATAATCTATATTTTTAATAAGTTTTTTCTCAAGCAACCCATCATCCCCCCCTTCCTCAGCCGAGCTATTACGCCCTTAAGGGATCCCCTTTATCTTATGGCACCCTTCATCCGTTTTATGGGTATGTTGGCTACTAATGCGGGAACCATCGTATCGTCTTCATCCCTTTTCGTCTTGATTATTTTGACTTCTAGACTGTGCTCATCTATTTCCATGTAATCGGATATCACATGTATTATATCCCCCTTAACCATTTCCAAAAATGTAGGAGAAACGTTAACCCTATCATGGACCAGGACAAGTTTTAATCTTTCCTTGGCAATGTTTTTACTGCTTTCACTTCGCTGTACATTAGTCCTGAACGGGTTCATATACTAACCCCTCCCTCCCGTTATTTTCTATTGCTGATAAGCTTTATAAGTTTCATTATAAAGCCCTCATCCACCTCTAAATCCAGGAAAGGTGTCTCTAGGCCCAATATCCTAAGGGCGATATTACTAAAGGCTTTACCTGCTATAGACTTATCGTCGCCTACCGCCGGCTCGCCCCTGTTAGTAGATACCACTACGCTTTGGTCATCGGGCACCACGCCTAGAAGGTCCACCGCCAAAATATCTATCATATCCTCCGTATTCATCATATCGCCCTTTTTTACCATATCCACCCTTACCATGTTAACCAAGAGCCTAGGGTTATATAGATCCGCGGATTCAAGGAGGCCGATTATTCTATCCGCATCCCGTACCGCTGATATCTCGGGTATAGTTACTACTATAGCGCTGTCGGCGCCGGCTACGGCATTTTTAAAACCCTGTTCTATCCCCGCGGGACAGTCTATTAACACAAAATCAAACTCCTGTTTAAGCCTTTCGCAGAGTTCCTGCATCTGGGCAGGTGAAACAGCGTCCTTGTCCTTTGTCTGGGCCGCAGGGAGTAAAAACAAATCCGGGTACCTCTTATCCTTTATAAGGGCCTGACGTAACCTGCACACCCCTTCAACAACGTCCACAATATCGTATACAATCCTGTTTTCCAAACCCATAACCACATCAAGGTTTCTTAACCCTATATCAGCATCCACCAAAACCACCTTCTTGTCGTTAACAGCCAGAGCTGTCCCAATATTAGCCGTGGCGGTGGTTTTGCCTACTCCGCCTTTACCGGAAGTTATGACTATTACCTCACCCATAGATATTTATCCTCCTTTTACGTTGTCTGCTATACTATTTATTTAATTCCATAAATTGATCTTACGTACACCTTCCCCTTTTCAACGTATGCCATCTCAGGCTCCTCTATAGGCTGTTTTCCGTCGGGCCATCGGACGGCGATACCCCCAATTCGTAACTGCGTAGGCTGCAACATCACGGCGGATACCAAGGCCTCATAATTATCCGGTGCCCCCGCCCAGGCATTGCCGCGAAGGGATCCCATAATCACTATATTACCCCCGGCCTCCACCTCCGCCCCTGCATTGACATCCCCTAAAACGACTACATTACCTTTGCTGGAAACCCTCTGCCCTGAGCGTAGCGTTGAGTAAACGAACCGTGTATCCATGTATCTATCGTTGTTGCTCCGTGATGGAGTCCGTATTATACCCCTTGTAACAGGTCGTTTCATTTTCATGCCGTACCTTTCATCAAGGGTTTGGACTAAAATATCCTCCTCGATATCGTCCAGCTCTATGCCATAGATACCCGCTAAAATAGCGCCGGCAAAAAAATCGCCGGATTTATTCAGCTTAGCCTCCAGCGTCCTAAGGAAGACTTCAAAACTGCCTGCACCTTTGTATACTGCATAAAGTCCTTTTTTCAAACCTTTAAACTCTAAGCTGGTTTCCTGCATACCTTGATTGTACCTCCGTTTAATATTCTCCATAAATCTTAAAATCCCTGCTATTTTTTGTCTACCTTGCCAGGTTATTACCAGGTTTTATTTCGGTACCGCTACTGTTAACCTTCAAGTATTCTTCTATTATGGCCTTCGCAATGGGGGCGGAATAGTTCCCCGAACCACCCTGGAATATAACAACCGCTACTGCTATTTGCGGATCCTCAAAGGGCGCGAACCCTGCAAACCATGCGTATCCATCATAGCCCGGATTTTGTGCTGTACCGGTTTTTCCGGCGATATTAACGGCAGTATCCCTAAAGGCCGAGGCCGCTGTGCCACCGGGGTTTGTAACGGCTAACATGCCGTCAAATATTGATTTTAAATTTTCCGGCGATATATCTATACTATCTAATACCTCCGGTTCAACGTACCGATAGCTTCCCGTTTGTTGATCGAACACCTTTTTTATGAGATGGGGTCTATACCTTGTACCGCCGTTTGCGATGGTGGCAATATAATTTGCTATTTGCAAGGGCGTGTACATGTGCTCACCCTGGCCTATGGCCGCGCTCAGAGTCTGGCCCGCGGTCCATCGGCTAGCATTTATATAGCTTATCAATTTGTCTATATGCTCCGCCCCGTTTATCCCGATATCCTCCAGGGCTTTTCGCATCTGCGTCCAAGTGCTGAACTGTACATTCAAAAGGTTAAAGACATCATCCACTATCTCCTGTTCGTGGATATTCATTTCGTCGGAAATATATCTTTTTATGACGTTTTTCCAAATACCTGTCTTATAGGTCGGTCCAGCTATAATACCTGCGGCCTCGCCCGTTAGCTCAATGCCCGTCCGCTGACCAAGGCCGAATCTACGTGCATATTCCTCTATCTTATCAATCCCTAACAATCTGCCCACTTCATAGAAAAAATAATTACAGGAATCCTTTATAGCGCTGACTACATTTTCAGGTCCGTGTACCCTCCGGTTTTGGTTCCATATCCAGCAGGCGGGGCTTGCCCCTGGAATACCCCTATATATACCTTTTCCCACTATTATGGTCTCGGGGGTTATCACCTGCTCCTGTAACGCTCCAAGGGCTAGTATCATCTTAAATGTAGAACCCGGCGGTATCGCAGCCTGGATTGCGTTATTATAAAGGGGCCGCGGTTCTAAAGGGTCCTCGGTCTTCGGATTCAATTTCTCCCAATCTTTCTCCGATATACCCGTTACAAACAGGTTGGGATTATATGCCGGATAGCTTACCATAGCCAATACTTCGCCGGTATGCACGTCTAAAACCACAACGGCACCGGACTTCGCATTGGGGTATTCCTTGCCCATTTCACCGGTCCGAATCCTTTCCATCGTCTCTCGAAGGACTTGTTCCGCTGTCTCTTGTAGCCTTAAATCCAATGTAAGAAATACGCTGTTACCTGATATAGGCGGCCTTTCCCCTAGGGTACTTATAAGTCGACCTTTGGAGTTTACCTCCACCTGCCGTGCACCCCTTATGCCCCTTAACTCCTCTTCCAAAACCTTTTCTAAGCCAGATTTGCCTATTACATCGTTTTGTGTGTATCCTTTATCCCTGAGGTTTTCTAATTCCTGTCGGTTTATGCTACCTAGGTAACCTAGGACATGGGAGGCCAGACTTTCTTTTTTGTAATGTCTAATAGGCTTAACCATTACATTAACGCCGGAGAGGTCCAAATGCCTTTCCTCTATCTGCGCTACAGTAGCCATAGACACGTCCCTTGCGATCTCCAGGGGTTGGTATGCCAAGTAACTTTGCTCGTTTATTTTGTACAATATTGCAAGGGCCTTTAAAGCCAGCTCATCGGACATGTCTTCGGATATATTATGCTTATCTCTCAAAAATTCAAGCGTCTCACCGGCATCGTAACCTACGGGCACAGAGTGATCCTTTTTCCACTTAAACTCCGCCTCCCGATCCCCCAGTTTAAACCGTATCGGATCGGCATCTATGATAAAATCCACCCGCACCCCTTCGCCGTTTTTATGCAGAATCCGTACAAGCTCCTGGGCGACGTAACTTATGCTCTCCTGCACCACTTCGGTCTTTACTATTTCCACGACATAGCCCGGGCGGTTGCCCGCGATTTCACGGCCGTACCGATCTAAAAATAATCCCCTAGGTGCCTCTACATCTATTATTCTTATACGCTTGTTCTCCGAAAGATCGCTATAATACTCTCCGCTGACGATCTGAATCTGTATCAGCCTAAATATAAGAACTACGACAAAACCCACTAAAAGAATTGCTATTACATTGTTCCTATCCCTAAGCCTTTTTCGGACCATCTTTGCACCGCCCTTGTTTATCCTTTCTACTTCTTTATACGTAACCCGCCCTTGAGCTTTTTTCTTTCAAACAGAAGGAGTAAAAACTTATAGATTATTACTGAAACGATACAATTATATACCAGTTCAACAGGTAGATAGTGCCCTATGTATACGATCAATGGGGGTTCGAACCCCAGGGCATAATCGAAAAATATAAGTACTATATATTTTATAACCGTTGCAACGGCTGTAAATATAAGGGGCACTATCAGATGTTCTTTAAACACCTTTATACTGTTTTCGCCGGCTAAATATCCGATGAGCATATATGAGAGGGTTATGATACCTAAGGGGCTGCCAAAGAGCGTATCTTGAATTAATCCTGCGACTATACCGATAATTACGCCCTCCTTTTTTCCCATGAGGATGCCCAGGGCAACAACTATAGCTAAGGCGGTATCCGGTTTAATACCTATCACGGCTATATATTGAAACATTGTGCATTGTAATATGAAATTTAAAAAGAGTATAAGCGCTGCAACCCATCCGTTCAATTTAGCGTCTCCCCTTCGACGGGAAGCTCTTCTATATGTTTAAGTACAAAAACCTCCTCTAATTTATTAAAATCCACCGCTGCCCCTACCATTATATTTTTTAAAAGCTCCCTATCCCCAGTATTGATACCGGTTATTTTGCCTACATAAAGCCCCGGGGGATATATGGCCCCCATACCAGATGTAATGAGATCATCACCTTCGACAACAGCCGCCTCCGGAGGCAGATAACCAATGAGACCGTGGCCTAAATCCCCTTTTAGAATACCATTATCCCGCGTCCTGTTTACGATTATGCTCACAGAACTTCTTTGATCGTTTAAGGGCATCACCTTTGACCACCTTTTACCCGTTTCTATTACCTGTCCTACTAACCCTTTATTAGTAACGACGGGCATATTTTTTGTAACGCCGTCTCCCGAACCCCTATTTATTATAAATATATTGGATGTATTCTCCGGGCTCTTACCTATTATGCTGCACCCGACTAAATCAAACTCCGAATGGGTATCCTTGAAATCGAGCATTTCCCGGAGTCGCTCGTTTTCCTGTATCAGTGCTTCTACTTCCCGTATCTGTGCCCGAAGCGTTATTATCTGTTGGTTGAGCATTTCGTTTGTTTGTTTTAGGCTCCCTATCTCCGCCAAGCCCGTTACGGAATTGCGAATAGCGTTTACTGTAGATGTGACTACTCCGGTAAAAGGTTTTAATACAGTACCGACAAGATTTTCCGGTTCTGATACATGTAGCCTGTCCATGGAGGTAATAGCAATAATTACAATAATAATGATAGCCGCTAATGCTACCATTATTATTGTTTTGTTTTTATAAAATTTTGACATCGCTCCCCCCCTTTTCTATCTATTTCTTCTCGTGGAAACCAATACCCTCTTTAATAGATGGAGTTCCTCCAGCACTTTACCCGTTCCTATGGCCACACAATCTAGGGGATTTTCTGCAATATTAACGGGCATCCCCGTTTCATCCCTCACCCTTTTGTCCATACCCGCAAGGAGTGCTCCGCCGCCGGTAAGGACAAGACCCTTTTCCATAATGTCCGCTGCCAGCTCCGGCGGCGTCTTCTCTAAAGTAAATTTAATAGCTTCAAGAATATTGTTCACCGGTTCGGCTATGGCTCCCCTTATTTCTTCGGAGGTAATCTCAATGGTTTTAGGCAAACCCGTAACGAGGTCTCGCCCCTTAACGTCCATACGATCATTATTATTGACCGGCGATGCCGAGCCCACAGTTAACTTAACCCTTTCTGCGGTCCTTTCACCTAACAACAGATTATACTGACGTTTTACATACTGTACTATGGATTCATCTAGCTCATCGCCGCCTATGCGGATGGACCTACTTGTAACTATACCGCCGAGGGATATTATAGCTACCTCGGTGGTCCCGCCGCCAATATCCACTATCATACTACCCCTTGGCTCCGCCACGGGCAGGTCCGAACCTATGGCGGCAGCCATCGGCTCCTCTATGAGATAGGCTTCCTTAGCCCCGGCCTGTTCCGCGGCCTCCTCAACGGCCCTTTTCTCGACCTCGGTAACCCCCGATGGTACGCATACTATCACCCTTGGTTTAAACAGTGACGTTTTCGGATAAGCCCTTTTTATAAAATTTCTTATCATACTTTGTGTTATATTAAAATCGGCGATTACACCATCCTTCATCGGCCTTATGGCTATTATATTGCCCGGTGTCCTGCCGATCATTTTCTTTGCCTCACTTCCCACTGCAAGGGGTTCTTTAGTTTCACTTTGTATCGCTACCACTGAAGGTTCCCTTACTACGACGCCCTTTCCCTTTACATAGACCAGTGTATTAGCTGTTCCTAGATCTATCCCCATATCCCTGGAGAATATGCCGAATATTCCCATGTGCTATACCCCTTCCTTAACTTTTGTCAAATTTACAAAGTCTGAACAGATCCATACCTAGGGAGCTGAATAAGTCATCCAACTTCGTTATAGGTAAACCCACTACATTGTAATAACAGCCCCTTATACTATGAATAAAAATCGCCGCCCTCCCCTGTACGGCATAGGCCCCGGCTTTATCCAGGGGCTCCCCTGTGGCTATATATCTTTTAATCCTTTCAGGATGAATGTCCCTCATCTTTATCAGGGTCCTTTGATGCCCGCTTCTTCTTTCCATACTCTCATTATCAATTACCGCTACGCCTGTTATTACTGTATGCACCCTGCCGGATAGCTTTTTCAACATTTCTATGGCCTCTTTAGCACCCGACGGTTTACCCATTATTCGTCCGTCTAAAACCACTATAGTGTCGGCACCTATAACGAAGGCGGGATAATCCAATCCCTTCGCTACATATTTCGCCTTTTGCAATGCTACGCCGGTAGCGATCTCCTCAGGCGCGCATCCTTCGGGCATAATTTCATCAATACCGCTGGGTACTACCTCGAACTTCAGGCCTAATTGTTCTAAAATCTCCCGTCTTCTAGGCGAACAGGATGCGAGTACCAGCCTTTTCATTATAACACCTGCCATAGTTATATTCTAAAAAAAACGAGTACTGCAACTATAAGACCAATCATCCCCGCTACGTTTATATTTACCACGAACCCAAATATAATCGACAAAAACCCTAAATCAAGGAAAAATGGCTCCCTGATCCCGATCGGATAATTATACTGTAAAAACGGAAAATACTGACTTAGATACTGTCCTAAGAAACCGCCTATTACGGCTCCGGTCAAAAGTAATACTAACAGCACCCATGGATTCCTAGCCCTTAATCTCATCCCTATCCCCCCTAGTAGTGTTTTTGTCTTGTAAACTAATAAGCAATATCGTCTATTTCTGTTTCCCGACCCACTATTTTTATATATACCCTGTTGGGTATACATACCGTCATCTCATTCACTTTGTTGATCCACCCTTCCTTAACGCATACTTGGTCGGGGCAGGATGCTTCCTTTATCCTTATCCTATTGTTGCCCACCTCTATGCTGTTATAACCCCGGGAAGTGGTAATGGTAAATTCCCTAGGCCCGTTATTTTTAAGATCTATTTTGCTGTGTTCTTTCCCGTTTACCATTATTATCGCATAGTTGCCCCTAGGGGATACCATTTTAGTAATGTTTTGATAAAACCCAAAAAGTGCTATTGCAAGGAGCGCCAAAATTAATACTTTATCATATCTGGTCATTTGAACTTCGCTTCCCAAATTATAGTATTATTCCCCACTTTCACTCTTTTCTCCTGTGTTAAACATGTCCAATTAGATGCATTAGCCTTATTTTGATATACACCGTAATCGCTTGATTAGGCCCATTATTACTATATAGCCGTAGCATTTACTCTGCTTTTCCTAGTTTATCATTTCGCCATTTTCAATACAAGCTGTAGAAACAGGAATTTTTACCGCAAATGCAACGTCTGCCGCGGCGGGTTGTGAAAAGTTATTGGTATGTGGCAAGGGGACGTTTTGTTTGCCACATTTGGTATGTGGCAGGGGGACGTTTTGTTTGCCACATTTATGTGAAGTGAGAAGTGATTAGTGGGTAGTGGGAAATGGGAAGTGGGGAGTGAGAAGTGAGAAGTGAGAAGTGAGAAGTGAAAGGCAATAGGCTGTCCGGAGCTGAGCTTACACCCGCAGTCCCACGCTTGCTTCATGGGATGTGAAGCTATGCTTATAAATGGGAAGTGGGAAATGGGAAGTGGGAAGTAGGAAGTGGGAGGCATTAGGCTGTCCGGAGCTGAGCTTACACCCGCAGTCCCACGCTTGCTTCATGGGATGTGAAGCTATGCTT
>CAZDSH010000030.1:0-18243 GCA_964508195.1 uncultured Clostridiaceae bacterium | reverse complement strand
GCCACAAAGTAAGAATCATTCTAAGAATGTGGCAAACAAAACGTCCCCTTGCCACATTTTTATTCGTCTTTATTCAATGTCGAATTCAATCTCGTGTCTCAATATTTCGTTTATCTGTCTTTCGATCTTATCCAGGTCGAGGTTGGCTTCTTTTTTGATGCTCTTTCTTAGCATGGGCCCTATCTGGCTTAAATCGTCTCCGATATCCTGCAACAATTCCAAAGCGGCGGTCGCCTCTAACACTTCCCTGGGCACCTCTACCATACCGGCCAGTATTGAATTTTCCGTACGGGATGCCACTATGGGGCTTTCTACTTCCTCTATATACACCAATGTTCTCCTTCCTGGCCCCCTATCATCCTCTATAGGTTGAAAACCTATTATCTTGTCCGAACGCATAAACTTCCCATAGCCTAAGGGCACCATAACTTTTTCCCGTATTTCCATATTATAATCACCCTGTTCATTTTTATAATTATACTCTTTATAGTTTAGCATAACACTTGTATAATTGTCCATATTATAGAAATAGTATTCCCATAGTACAGGATTCAATGTGGCACGGGAACATTTTATTTATCATACTTAGTGCCCAAACCCCAATAGTTATACCCCATGGGCAAACAATACGCATAGCGATATGCCGGTTACCTTAGCCACTGGACGAAACATCCAGGGCCATTCCCAAACTTACATTCCCTTGCGCATGCGTATTGCGTGTGCGTATGGTTAAGAGGGTCATGTCACTATCATGACCCGGATTATAAGCCCCGCCAACGCAGTAACCGCTACTGCACGGCCTAAAATGAACAGTATGATGATGGAAATATGCCGTATCGGGGAGATTATCCTATGTCTACGGCTATCCTATTTAGCATGGTAATACGCTCCGGCGTTACGCTACATCTATAGGCATAAATCCCAACGCCTGCCGCCGCTGCTTGCGCGACAACCTTGGCGAACTCGGGGTCCGTTTTCTTATTTGGGGTAAAGGTTCTCGCATCCTCCCTTTGCGATACGATTACAATAGCGGCACTAAACCCCTCTTTCTTCGCCTTTATTAATTCCAATACATGCTTTGTACCCCTTAGGGTAGGCGCATCGGGGAACATCGCTACGCCATTCTTTACAAGGTTTGCACTCTTTATTTCGATGTAACATGTACGCTCACCATCGGTAAGCCGCATATCAAAACGACTGTTGCCGAAAGTCACTTCACGTTTTATATCGGGCCAACCTTCAAACTCTTTAAGTTTTGCCTCTTTAAGGGCTTTAAATATTAGCCTATTGGCCATAATGGATTCTATAAATACCGGCACACCGTCAGCGGAATGGGAGATAATTAAATCCCATTTTGTCTTGCGGTTAGGGTTTTTTGCTTTTCTGATTATAACGCCCCTGCCGGGCACAAGGAGCTCCTTTATCCTGCCGGTATTTGCAACATGACACAGAATTTCTGTACCGGCGTACTCCACTATAGCTTCGAATCGATTAAGCCTTTCTATGAACTTCGCCTCTCTTTTTTCGCCGTAAATTTCTATATTTGTTATCATAGTCCGTCCTTTCATTCATTGAACAAACATGGGAACGATTCTTCGTTTGACTATAATATGACCTTTAACTAATCGAAGTGCTGTTAAAAGGCCGCTCTTATTTCGCCGATAATTTCTCCCCTGTGGTTTTTTATTCCCTTCATGCAATTCCTTCTAAGTTCCTCATGTTCCGAAGGAGTTATAAGGTCGAGGCTCTTTAATAGTTTTAAAACAATTGCGTCTATCGGCCTTGTGTTGCCGTCCTCTATTTTAAGCGCGATACCTATACCCTCGTTCATAACGCCTATGCAATAAACGCCTTCGGCCCCTAGTTTTGCCACCAGCCTACCCTTGGTTGTCTCTATAAGCAACGTATCCAGCCGTTCGCTGCCCGCTACATAATATGGGTTTTTAGCCATGGCCTCCGCTACCTTTGAAATAGCTTCTTCCCGTGCGGAGGTTTTTACATCCCTGGCTAGGGCCAATTTTGAATAGGCAACGGCCATATTGTATACAGGAAGCTCGAACACCGACACGCCGCAACCGTCCACGCCCAGCCCGATAGAGGCCTTCGCCATCCCCGTGACGTCTGCCACGACATCAAGCATTTCCCTTTGTACCGGATGATCCGAATTTATATAGCCCTTTACTTCATACCCTTTAAGAAGGGCCAATGCGATCATACTGCTATGTTTCCCCGAACAGGCGTTATGTATAGCTTTAAAAACTTTGCCCTCTTTTAATAGTTTTTTCGCCGCAGGATAATACATAGGTGCCGCCGCACCACAGTCCAGTATTTCTTCTTTGTAGCCCATTTTGCTAAGAACGCATTGCACCTTCTTTACATGCCTTTCCTCCCCCCCATGGGAGGATGCCATAATAGCAATATCGGCATCTCCAAAGCCGAATTCCTCAACGCCGCCGGCTTCTATCATAGGCAGCACCTGGAAGGGCTTTGCCGCAGAACGCCAATATGTCCTTTTCTCCGGATTCCCAACAGCGTACACAATACCATAATCCTTGTTTACTACTACAATATCCCCCCGATGGATTGATTCTATTTCTTTACCCCGCATTACATGGGCAAGCACCTCAGACATATTTATTCCCCCAGTATTTTATATATTAAACCACGGGAACTATTCTTGGCGCTATCCACGGCCTCAACCACAACAACCGCCCCCGTGTTTGCACATTCCCGTGTTTGAACCACAACCACCGTCCCCGTGTTTGGCCACGGCCTCAACCGCAACCACCGTCCCCGTGTTTCCCAACGGCCTCAACCGCAACCACCGTCCCCGTATTTGTGAACGGCCTCAACCACAACAGCTGTCCCCGTATTTGTGAACGACCTCAACCGCAACCACAATAACCGTCCCCGTGTTTGGCCACGGCCTCAACCACAATAACCGTCCCCGTATTTGTGAACGGCCTCAACCGCAACCACAATAACCGCCCCCGTGTTTGCCGCCGTTGTCCGCGGTTGCGGTTCTAAAGAAAGGCTTCCTGCTCCAGCCGAGCCTTCGCTTTGAGCATAGCTTCTATTACTTCATGAAACTTTGCATAGCTATCATCTTTGAGCATCGCTTCGAGGGATCTTTGGTACCTTTTATTAATAGGCAAATGATACTTTTCTTTCGATACGAAGGCCGCCCTATCCATCCTGTAGGGTTTAAGATCTGGTATGATATTCTCCTTTAACCGCCTATACATCCTAAAGCCCCCTATATCTATATCCCCCCAATGATAAAACTTCACGCCGGCCCTTCGCCCCCTTTCATACACCTTTTTAAAAAATTCGCCCTTTATAGGGCTATAGAACCCGCCGTGGTATATAACTAGCTCATCGGCGGTTTTCTTGTTAAGTACGTACTCCATATAGTTTGTCTTGTTTTCTATAAACAAAACACTCTTTATAAGGCCAACGTCCTCTATACTAAGGCCCTTTACAGTATGGGAGTTCATAGCTATGCCATGGGGAAAGATCGAAAAATCTATGGGCTTTCCAAGGATATTCCCTAAAATATCCCCGCAAAACTCTACCTGCCCAAAGACCTTTACTATCCCTACCTGGGCGAGCATCTCTTCATCAGCAGGCCTTTCTACGGTATCCTTTTCCCCTAGGAGGTATTTCCCTATGATCCCCGCGATCTTTTTCTTAACATTTCTTTCAAAATATTTCGAACCCCCGAAACACTTTATGCTAAATACCCGTTCAGAACATTCTTCGCCACCGAGGGAATCTATTTCCACAAGGGCATAGATGAGACTTAAGGCTGTATCAGTATCCCCGGGAAAATGCGGCGTGATACTTTTATTTTTGTCTATATCCCCTAAAGCCTCCTCCAGGAATTCTTTTATCCATAGCTGTTTTATCCCCGGTAGGGCTTTCCTTATTTCCCCGGATACAAGCTCCGCCTTTTCTTTCTTAGGCGTCCTTTTTGCTTCTCGATAGGCGTCCTCCACGCTGTCTATACAAAGCCAAACCCTGTCGATTATATTCCCCCGCTCGAATTTCATCCATTCGTATTTAACTATACCGGCCTTTGCAAGGCCTTGTACCGTCGAATTTATAAGCTCACGGATACGCGTGTTTCCTAAATCGTACTCCGGCATGTCCCCGGAGCAGAGCCTTAACATTATCCTTCTCGTGGTCTTACCGTGAAGGTACGCTTTACTCCTTTCGTATTTATCCAGCAGCCGGTTTAGTATAATTGTCTTAGGATTCATAATCAAAGGCTCCTAACCTTTTAGAATCAAAGGCCTTTACAAAGGAGGAATTGCCGTTCCTTATGACGCACAGGTTTCTATCCACAAGGGGCGCGATGTCGCCGATCTTTTCCGTCGGCGCCGATAGTATCGCCTGAAGCCCAAGGCGTCTTAAAAGCCTTATGCTCTCCTGTATCCTTTCGCTATCCATCTTGCTGAAGGCCTCATCGAACACTATAAGCCTTATCGTGTTCCCCGCCTCACCCCGTTCCCTTATACGGTAAAGCTGTGCAAAGGACGCTAAAACGGATATATAAAAGGGTGTCTGGGTCTCGCCGCCGGATTTTTTGTGCAATGTCCGGGACAGCCGCTGTTTTTGGCCCTCCTCATCGGTTACCTGTAGATCAAAGCTGAGATAAGTCCTATAGTCGGTAAACCTTTTAATATTCTTTTCAAGCTGCGCCCTTGCATCGGCATCCAGCTCCGAAGCCACATCGGTGATCTGGCGGAATAGTTCGTCTATCGCATCCCTGTGCTTGTCCCTGAATATCTGCGAATTTATATTATAGCCCTCAAGGAGCATATTATCGGTGATCATATCGTAGTATCGCCTGTACTCCAGTTTCGGCTTAGATACGAACCGATACCGGTCATTGCCGAAGCTGAATTCCTTGATAGCCCCGTTTAGCTCATCCATCTGAATGTTTAGGTTGTCTATGTTGGACTTTAATTTTGCTAAAAAATCATCCCTAAACTGTTCATAGGCCTTTTCCCTGGCATCCTGTATTTTATTCTTATAATCCGGTAGCTTTACGTCCTGAAGCTGCGAAAGCTCCCTTTGGTAAACGGAATTATCCTCGGCGTTTACGTCATAGGGCATCCTATAATCCCTTATATAATCTGCCCTGGCCCCAACGAGATCGTCCTTTTTTTTCTGTGCCTGGCTCCTCGTGCGCGCTACCTGACTATAAAATGCCCGCGCTACATCCGCGGCACATTTCCTGGACTTAAGCTCTTTTTGAAACCTCGGCTCGCCGTGTTCCTTTACCCATCCTTCGGAAAAACTCTCCTCAATCTGGCTACACATCCCCTCGGCGGTACTGTTCGCAGCGGGCATCTTTTCGGCCTTTATGCCGTTTATCTCCGTTTCCAGCCGGGCGCTTTCCTTTATAAGGGACTTCTCCTTTGCGCCGTACTCGTCTATTACCCTATCGAGTTCATCAATTTTTTTATCCAGCTTCGTAAGCCATGTAAGATCAAGGGTGCCTAATTCATCGATTATTTCCCTTCGCTTTTTTTCAAGGACCGGTATAACCCCTGCCCCTTTAAGGGTTTCTACAATGTTCTGGGCCTCGTTATGGTTAACCGCTTCCATGGAAATAAGGCCCTCTAATACGTGGAGCCTGTCCTCACAGATGACAATATCCCTTTCAAGGTCCGCCATTTCCCGGCGTCTTACCTTTATTTGTTCCTCTATGGATTTACGCCCTATATAGGGGTATTCCCAGCGCCCGGGATGTAACTGCCGGGCAACAAAGCCCTGGTAAAGCATACAGCTATCGGTTATGGAACGCTCATAATTTCGCAGCTTTGCTACATCGTCGCATTTTATAAGGCGGCCTAATACATAATCCACGAACTGCCTTGCAAAGGGGTTATCCGTAGCCACTTCCTCCGCGAGGCTACCCTTTAAACGTTCCGGCCTTTTGGCTGCAAGCTTTTCGATGTCCACAAGTCCCCAACCATAGAAATTCTTTTCGAATTTGAGCCTATCGTATACTTTTAGGGCTTCTGTGAAATGCTCCGGCTCCACTATGAGATAAAACTTTTGCGTATGAAGGAAACCTTCTATAGCGTTTCGCCAACGGGCATCCTTTATCTCAAGGAGATCCGCTAGTATGTGAACGTCGGCGGCGGTTCCATACTTAAGCCTAAGCGCGGCGGTTATCTCGTCCTTTAGCTCTAACAGCTTTCCGTCGTAGGGTTTTATGCCCCTTTCAAGGCCCGCTACCTGCTCTTTTACTTCGCCGAGCCTTTGGGCCATACCCTCCTTAGCCTCTGAATGGGAATGGGCTACCCTAGATACAATGTTTTTTAGGTTGTCTATGGATTCCCTTATATCGGCGAACCCACCACCGACGGCACCGGCGGCATCGCCAGCGCCAACGCCAATGTTACCACCTGCATCACCGCCACCACTATCACCCTCAACGCCACCGTCGCCATCGCCAACGCCGACGCCACCTTTAACACCGGCGATATCCCTAGCATCACCAACGCCGACGCCACCTTTAACACCGGCGATATCCAGTAGCTTATCCTCATCGGCATCTATTAAAATATTCGCATATTTTATGGCCTTAGCCGCTGCCACATCAAGCTTTGCCCAATCCTTTGCCGCCCATTGCAAATGCCTACCTCTATCGTGGGCCTCTCCAGGCGCCGGCGGTTCCGCCCTTTTAAGGGCATTTATGTTTTCCCGCCAAATGAGCCCGTATTTTCGCATATCCTTGACGATTCCCCTAAGCCTCCCTTTAAGGCCTTCGAGCTTTTCCTGTATCTCCGCCTTTCGGTTTCTTAGCTCCTCCATTTTACGGTATATATCTGAACCAATCTTATCCGCCACCAGTTTTTCCCGCTCGACCTTTAGGCCCCTCATACGGCCTTCGATATCCCTTTGCTCCTTCTCCAATCTTTCCATGGCCTCGGCCTTCGACTTCATTTCCCCCTGAAGGGTTTTAAAATTATCCAGGGCCGCCTGATGGTTCGCCCGATCCACTATATATGTCTGCACCTTGAGCCTTTGATTTTCGTCGCTGTATGCAGCATACTTTGAAGCTATATCCTGTAGAGCAGAAATCCGCTCCTCCATCAACTCCGCATCCTGTTCGAGCCTTTTATAATACCGGATATTTTGTTGCATAAAACTGATATCCACGGGCCCTCTGACATCGCATATATATTCAGTTATAAAGGTTTCGATATCTATTATAGGCGAAAAGGGTACAGCCTTTTTAAAAAGGCTGAAATATTTGTTCTTCACGCCCCCAAGTTTTCCTTTCAATATATCCTGATAACGCCTGTTCGAATCCGGGAAATCGAACTTTCTTTTGCTATAATTTTTGTTAAAATAATTTCGTAAATCCTTATAGGACATGGGCACGCCCTCTACCACGAACCCGTTATCGGGGATGGTGTCATTTAACACAAAAAACCTATGATCGTGGTCGCCGTCCTCATAACAGTCGAACACTACGCCTAGCGTAAAATAATTGTCTTTCAAATGGTCATAAAACTCGCAGGCGATATAACTTGTAAACCGTCCATCTCTTAAATAATTAAACCCCACATCCCCATCGTCGCCGACTTCGCCCCTTAAGTAACCCTTAAGGTTTCTAGCGGACTTTTCGTTCGCGGCCTTATTAAAAAAATAACCGCTTGTATCCCCTAGAAGTAAAAGCTGCATAGCGTCAATCATAGTGGATTTCCCTGCGGCATTTTTACCCGTTAGGAAATTTATATTTTCAAATTCAATACACTCATGCCAAAAATAATGCCAATTTATAAGGAGCATCTTTTTTAGAAGTTTCACTCCATATCTCCTCCCCTTATAACCCTGCTATCTTCGCTATCGCCGTCGCTGTCATTGTCAGTACCGACCCCATTGTACCCGTTATTTTCACCATTTTCTAATGTTTCGTATATGCGGCTTATCTTCTCGTTCGTAATTACAAAGAGTATGGAGGGCAGTATAAGGAGCTTTGTGTCCGCCTTCTCCCAGGGGCCCTCTAGTTTTTCGATTATATTATGATGGGCCAGTTGCCGTAGCCCGTCGGCTAGGTCCCTATCCGAAGGTTTCCTAGGAACGACGCCTAATGTGATCATTTTATGTACCATCTGCCCGGTGGTGGTTAATATTTCGTTTCGTAGGGATATCTTTTCCCGCTCCTCCTCGAATATCAGCCTCAGCGTATACAGGATGAGGGTTGTACCCTTGTTTAACTTTACGCGGTTGTATTCGTACTCATTTATAAGGGATATGACGCCGTAGCTGCTGTCTTTTTGTATCCGCCATCCCGAATAAAACAGATAATCCGTAAAGAGTTCGTAGTTTCTTTCTACAAACCCGTACTCCGGATTGATCTTTATCATTCCTTCCCGGGCATCGTATATATCCCGTATCATAAATGTCCGGGATAATAGTACGTTAACTATTCTCCTGAACTCTTCCTTATCCGAATTGTTTAGCTTTTCGTACAATCCATTCCACATATTATGCCGTCCCTTTCTATATACAATCTATTTCCTTCGCTTAGGCCCGGGCCCTTTTCTTCGCGACATAACGGCTTTGCAGTAACGTTTTCCTCACAACGGCTTCACAGTAACGCTTTCTTCACAACGACTTCGCAGTAACGCTTTTCCCTTTGTATCCCTTTACCGGAGTCTAGACCATTTCGCCGCGGACTAAACTATTTTCGCCTGTAGCGCGTTAGCCCTAATGTGCATCATCATTCCTTAGACCATTTTCATTGAAAATCAGGCCCGCTCCCCCTGCGCCTGCACGGGCTTTAAAGCGCGTTTTCTAACAAACCGCATGTTAGGTATCCTGTAACCGTTGTTGTCCCTATACCCCTTTATGAATTCCACATTATAAAAGGCGTTTTGGTCGCCGCCCTTTATAGCGGCTAATATAAGCAGTATAAAATCCTCACCATCTTTAAGGGGTATCTCCTTTGCGGTTAAAACATCCCTTTCACCCATGACAGCGCGCATAAAGTCCATCACCCGGGCATGGCTATAGCTCTTTTTTGCCCTATCTATAAATTCCCTAAAGGCCTTCTCGCCGGCCTCGTGTTCTATCGGATGCAATGCCAAGGGTTTTTCGTCAGTCCTTATCCTTCGTACCCTCGGCGTGTACAAAGAATCCTTAGATACGTATTCCTGTTTAAAAATATCTGTATAGTGGGCTAATTTTTTTATTAATGTATCGCCGCCGCCTTTTTCTGCATCCCCCGCGGTTTTTCTGAGTAATTCCACGAGTTTACCCTTTATACTTCTGTCAATATGCAGCATATAGCGCATCTTTTCTACGGACGCCCTCGTGTAGGCGGAATTTTTCCTGTCAATTTCCTCTAACATACGATCGAGGCCCTCATAGGTATCCATTATTTCATGGATCCTTTGCATAATATCCATAGCAGCCTCTTCCTTCGATTCGTACCTTCCCCGTAATATCGCCTGTTCTTCTAAGCTCTCCCTTATGCTTTGCTCCCTAATCCAGCCGCTTAGTATTTGGATTATAGGGTTTTTGAACCGAGGAACCGAATCCAATGTCTTTAACGGATGGTACGTTCTATCCGTTATAAAGTCTTTGTATTCATCGAAATGGGCCCTTAGTATCTCGTTCACCGTTGCATATTCGTTCAATGCCTGATGGTGGCGGCGTATATTGTTATGCAATGTCTTAAGCTCGTCCACGAGCTTTATAGTATTGCTATGGGCCGTGAGCAGCGCATTATACATGTATTCATCCTGCTCCTGGTTTGCAGTTTTTAACGCCGAATATGTGGAATAAACGTAGGAATTGTACTCCCGGATGCTGTCATCGGTAAGGGAATGAAGGACATTTATAAGCTTTATTGAGTAGTCCGGAAGGGTTATATTCTCCTCGAAGGAATCCATTTGGTACTCGTTCTCTATCCAGCCGGTGTCCCTTAGCCGACGCAATATAAAATGGGCCGTAGCGGACAGGCTTATGCCATCCCCTTCGTCGTATATATCCCCGCTATCGTTGTCCTCTTCCTCGGATAGATCCATATTATAAATTATCTCGTCTAAATTTGCTATGAGCATGGATACAAGGTCTGATTTGTTTATGGACATCTCCTGTTTAAAGGCCCTTCGTATTACGAACAGGGCCTCTGTATATATTTCCTTATTCTTCGATGTAAGCACCGAAAATAAGTTGTGGGGCAATACTTCGAATAGTTTCATAAGAGTCCTTTTACCTCCTGCAACATGTTTGCAACCCCGGGGACGGTTCCCTTGGTTCACGACCGCGGGCACGCAACCACGGGGACACCCTTCACCGCAACCGTGCAACCACAGGGACGCAACCAGCAACCGCGGCAACGGTTCTTGCATTTGCACAACCGCGCGAGCACAACCACAGGACGGTTCCCTTGGTTCACGACCGCGGGCACGCAACCACGGGGACACTTTTCACCGCAACCGTGCAACCACAGGGACGGTTTTCACCGCGACCGTGCAACCCCGGGGGCGGTTCTCTTGGTTCGCAACCGCGCGAGCACAACCACAGGACGGTTCCCTTGGTTCACGACCGCGGGCACGCAACCACGGGGACACTTTTCACCGCAACCGTGCAACCACCGGAACGCTTTTCACCGCAACCGTGCAACCACAGGGACGGTTTTCACCGCGACCGCGGGGATGATTCCCGCGGTCCACCCTTGGCCCGCCCTCGCGGATATCTAAAACACTAAAAAATAAGGGCATAAGCCCATAGAACCAACCTTCATTCAAAACCATTCTACCATAATTCATTTCCCCCCGGTAGCATAAAAACGATTTGTACTTCCGATATCCGTTCATTTTCTATGGATCTATCCATCAAAACCACCTCTTTACGAATGATAAGACTCGGAAGAGGATTTCGGTATCACATTCTAGCTGTTTTTACTGTAAATTAAAACACCTATTCTATCTATGTGATCTTTCAATTCCCCTTGGTCCAAATGCGTATAATCCACAATATCAACAAAATAAGGGAGAGGCCCCTCTTCTTCTAACATCCAACGCAAGGACGATATAAGATTAAGGGTGATACCATCACCATAAATAGCGATGTCCACATCTGAACCCGTTTTATAATTGTTCTTCGCCCTAGAACCAAATATCTTAGCCCTTTCAATCTCCTTAAAACGCTGTAAAATATTAATTATATAGTCTTTATCATTTTGGCTTAAACCCATGTTCATATTAATTCTCCTAAACTTCTTGCTAAGATCCTGTATAGTTTTATTATATTTATACCTTATCAGTTCTTCCGCTTCCTTGGCTATCTTTTCATCGTAGGTATGTGCCATCAAATTTCTTTTTTCTAAGGCATCAATCCAAGTATGGCCATCCGCTATAAGTTCCGTCTGAAAAGCTATTTTAATTGTATTTCGGGGGCTTTTCACTTCAAACCCTTCCCGTTCTAAATAATCCTTCATAGTCTTCCAAGCCAATTCGAAAGTATATTCGAAACATTTTATTAATCCCTGGAGTTCGAATTTATTAAGTCCTTCTTTATCAATGAATTCTTGCAACTGTAAACTGGCTTTTTTGAAATTTGAATACCTTTGTTTCCATCGTATATCTGTTCCCACAGCCCTTACCTCCCGGAATAATCTCCTATTGATTGTTCCCTGTTTGGAACCATTTTACTATAAAATGTATGCCCTTTCAATCGTAGAGGGGCATACCTCGGCCCTTTTTGCATACAAAAAAACACCCTAAAACAAAGTGATCTCCATGAGATGTGGGGACAGCTTTCGCACGGCCGATCATCCCCTACGCTAATTATTTAAAGGAGAAAAAGTTACAATGTCGAAATAATCATTGAAGGAATAAAGGCCTCCCGAGGCGGGACTGCTATGGTTCGACCTAGTGATATATTCACGGAATGTCTTTGTTCCAGCTACCGACAATACAAGGGAGGAATCCAATACATGAAAGAAAAAATAGCCGCAGCCTTTAAAGCCCTATTACAGAAACTTTCATCCAGTCTTAAACGCTTTTCCGAAACGATACTGTTCGCCTTATTAACGGTATTGACACTTATTTGTTTTAATCATTTACGTTTTGAAATATCCAATGAGGCGGAGGACATTTTGATACGACTTGCTATGACCTTTGCCCTGGGAATCCCTTCTACATTATGCATAAAGACAATTTTTGAAAGGTTTCCCCGTCCAAAACCCATAGCAAGGGCCCTTGCCTCCCTAGCCGCCGTCGGGGGGCTTATAATATATTATCTATTCTTTCTAAAGGACTTTGAAATGGTATCAATAACAAGATATATAGCCCTTAACATTGTACTGTACCTTTCCTTCACATTCATACCCTACTTTTATAAAAGGGAAAATTATGAGCTATACAGTGTGAAGTTATTTGCCAGTTTCTCCGTTACGTACCTTTATTCGGCGGTGCTGTTCCTCGGCCTTGTTGCAATACTCTTTACTATAGATTCTCTTTTTTCGCTGGACATACCCAGCGAGCTTTATTCGGACCTATGGCTTATAGTAGCAGGAATATTCGCTCCTGTTTATTTCCTCGCGGACATCCCGTCTTATGATGAAGGGGTGCCGGCACGTTATTATCCTAAAGTCATAAAAGTGCTGCTGCTTTATATAGTGATGCCCCTCCTTATAGCCTACTCCGCAGTGCTGTACTTATATTTCACAAAGATAATAATAACACGCCAATGGCCCGAAGGGATGGTATCCCACCTCGTTTTATGGTTTTCCTTCATCAGCATACTGGTACTGTTTTTTATATATCCCCTACGCCGGGAAAACCGATGGGTTAAAACCTTCGCACGTTATTTCCCCAAGCTCATTATTCCGTTACTTTTTATGATGTTCCTGTCGATGGGTATCAGGATCAAGGCCTATGGTGTAACCGAAAACCGATATTTCGTCCTGGCAACGGGTCTATGGGTTACGATAAGCTTTATTTACCACGCATTTAAAAGGGATGCGCGTAATGTGTTCTTGCCGGTTTCCCTAGCCCTTGTAGCAACCCTGACGGTTACAGGGCCCTGGAGCGCATATAGTATATCTAAGTATAGCCAGAACCAGCGATTCGAAAATATTCTAAAAGGGCACGGTATGATCGTTAATAATGGCATCCTTAAAACCGATGCGGAATTGGCTATGGAGGATAAAAAGGAGATAAGCGCGATAATAAGATATTTTGACAGGTATCATAGTTTGAAGGATGTAAGATACCTACCCGAAGGCTTTGTCCTAGGGGATATGGAGAAAATCTTTGGCTTTGAATATGATTATTACAAGGGGTACCCGGTTGAGAGAAAATATTTTAATTATTATATCGATGAAAATGAAGTGTTGTTGGATATAAGTGGGTATGATTGTTTTGCAGACCTTACGCTAAATGATCGTATGGATTTTAACGCCGTCATTGGGCCCTATATTATTTCCTATCATCCTGGGGATTCGAAATTAACTGTTTCAAAGGGGGGGCGGGAAATTTATAATGCGGACTTAGTTTCAATAGTCCGTAAGCTACATGATGATTTAGACAATAGCGGCCGGTACGCTATCGGTCAAATGTCCTATATTGATGCTAATGAGGATATTGAGATTCTTTATATTTTCAAAAGTATAGATAGCTGGAAAGATACACAAACCGACAAACTAGACATAAGATCAACTAATCTTTACTTATTTATAACGGGAATATAAGGCACGGAGAATGTGGCAAGGGGACGTTTTGTTTGCCACATTTTCGAACATCCGAACACATTCTCCACGGAACTCTAAGGGTAGTAACCCCCGCCGGCGAAACTATAAAAATACATGGATTCGACTTTTAAAAATTATTATACAAAGGAGCGTTTAAAATGAAAAATAATTATGAAACGGTATTAGTGAACAAGGATGAACACATCGGCGTGATAACCTTAAACCGCCCGGATAACCTTAATACCTTTAATTCCGCCCTGGCCCATGAGCTAAACGATGCCCTGGAGGGGTTTGAAAAAGATGAGGATGCTAGGGTTGTAATCGTTAACGCTAAGGGCAGGGCTTTCTGTGCGGGCATCGACGTTAACGAGATAAAGGGAAAGAACAGTCTGGAATTGTATAAATGGGTGGAACTTATGGAAAAAATGAGCCTTACTATCGCCGGGATGGGGAAACCTGTCATCGCTTCGGTGCAGGGTGTAGCCGTTGCTAACGGAATAGGATTGGTCGCATCGGCGGACCTCGCCGTAGCCTCTGATAATGCTCGTTTTGGTGCGACGGCCGTAAACGTCGGTCTATTCTGTATGGGACCTGCGGTGCCCCTTTCCAGGCATTTGGGCAGAAAAAAGGCATTGGAATTATTGTTAACCGGGGATATAATAGATGCTCCTGAAGCGGAGCGCCTTGGCCTTATAAATAAAGTAGTGCCTAAAGAAAACCTGGAACGTGAGACATTAGAATTAGCACGAAAAATAGCTGCCAAGAGTCCCCTGGCCGTCCAATTGGGCAAAAGATCCTTTTATCAGATGTGTGATTTAGAATATAGTAAAGCCCTGGAATTAACGAGCAACCATTTTGCGATCTTATGTTCTACGGAGGATGCCGACGAGGGTGTGAAAGCCTTCTTTGAAAAAAGAGAGCCCAAATGGAAATTGAAATAGCCATGACGGTCGCTGCTCCTTCATGTTAGAAATGTATTTACATCGTATCCGGTTCCCGGGTTAGCTCGCCTTATTATTGGCCGACATGGGGATTAAAACCGTGCCCGGCCCCGTGTTAGGCTGTGTATCGCCTAATAAGTGTCAAAATCCTTGACAATTGCATGCAAAAAATGAAGAATAGTAGTAGAAATATTAATAAAATGTAAAGGGTGCTTGCTTATTATGAGTAGGAAAAAGCCGGTTAAGGATAGAGGGGCTAAGGTTCCGAAATATGAAAAAATAGCACTGGACATTGCCTATAGCATCGTTAATGATGAATGGAAGGTCGGGGAAATCGTTGCGGGTCGCTCGACATTGGCCAGTAAATACGGTGTTTCGCCGGAAACCATAAGGAGGTCCATGGCCCTCCTAGAGGAATTGCGGGTCGTTAATGTAATAGATAAAAAGGGCGTTTTAATCGAATCGAAGGAATCCGCCAATACCTTTATAAAGGAGTATCAGACTAAGGATAGGATCCTGTCCATGCGGGAAGAGATTGTCAAACTAAATGAAGAAAAACAATCCATAGAAAATGCCGTATTAGACAGGCTGGATTCCATAATCGAACAGGCAATGCTCCTTAGAAATATCGGGATAATATATCCGCTGGAGTTAAAAATACCGAAAAAAAGTCATCTGGTAGGTAAATCCATCGGCGAAGTACGTTTTTGGAATCATACCGGTGCGACTATAATAGGTATAAACCGTTCAGGGACGCTGTATCTATCCCCGGGTCCAAAGATGGTCTTCTATGCCAAGGATATTATCCTTTATGTAGGAAACGGCTCGAAGGTCTCCGATAAGATGAAACGGTTCGTAAACCGAACGAAATAGGGTTTTAGCGCCACTGTGTCATCCGCCTCGGGCGAAGCTAAGGAACTTACCCTTTAGGTGGAGCTTTCGGGCTTTGCCACACATTGGGATGACACATAAGCGGGCGCGCTTTCGTTACCCTTTAGGTGGGGGCCTTCGGGCTTTGCCACACATTGGAATTGCACATAAGCGGGCGCGCTTTCGTTACCCTTAGATGGGGCCTTCGGGCTTTGGCCTCGTTGGGATGGCACATAAGCGGGCGCGCTTTCGTTACCCTTTAGGTGGGGGCCTTCGGGCTTTGCCACACATTGGAATTGCACATAAGCGGGCGCGCTTTCGTTACCCTTAGATGGGGCCTTCGGGCTTTACCACACATTGGAATTGCACATAAATAGATACCATTTCATTAACATCTTATATATGTATTGCTTTTTGAACTGCTTTCTTAAAAAAGAAGCAGTTTTTTTATTTTTCTCTAACAACTTACTTGACACGCTCAAGTAGTATGTGGTAATATAGGGTAGCTGATACAACTTAACAATAGAGTGCAAGTTGTTACGTTAGGGTTAGTACAATATAGTATTTAATTTCCAAAAGGAGGGTAGTCATATGACAATATTAAAAACGGGACAATTAATAAAGCGGACGAAGGACAAAAGAGAGACGGAAAACTACGTAATGCGCCTGATATCGACTGGCGAACTTAAAGATGTGATGGAACTGCAAAAATATGTCTATGACCAACTGCCCAATAAACAGGTTCTCTACTTAGACACTTATGAAGAAATACTTGAGGATATGGAACAAGGAGCTAAAGTAGTGGGGGTGTTTAACGAGGCAAAGGACATTATTGCATACCGCCATATAGGGTTTCCCGGTATGGCATCTAAAAATTTAGGTAATGATATAGACCTGCCGGAGCAGGAGCTACCAAAGGTTGCTCATCTGGAAACTACCGTTGTGCATCCACAATACAGGGGTAACTCTTTACAGAGCCTGACGCTGCAACAGGTTGTGCCTATGATAAAAGACTTTGGATACAATCATTTGTTCTGCACCGTATCGCCGCAAAACATCTATAGCCTTTACAACATAATGAAAAACGGCCTGCGGGTGAGGGCGCTCAAAAAGAAATATGGTGTTGATGAGAACGGAAACGACGGTGTTTGGAGATTTATCCTGCATAAAGACCTGACGCCGAGGCCCGAGGAAAGGACGAGCGATCTTTTCAGTATACCCCTTATTGATATAGAACCGCAGTTGAAACTTATCGAAAAAGGATTCATCGGACTTTGGCTTTCAAGGGAGACAAAACTACTCAATTATGTACGGCTAATGGATAGTCCGGCATATTAAAACCTCCAAAATATATATCACGGCCTGCTTTGATAATCAGAGCAGGCCATTTTCTTTAAAGCTAAAATATCTGTCCCCGGCAACTATTATATGATCGACAACCTTTACCGATATCGTTTCAAGGGCCTTTTCTACCCTGCTTGTCACTTCGATGTCCGCCTTCGAAGGCTGTAGGCTGCCGCCGGGATGATTATGGGCTAGTATTGCACTACTTGCCCTATGGCGTAATACCGCCTCTACAACCAACCTAGGATATACCGGCGCTTCGGTTAAAGTCCCCTCCTGGACAAGGGCGGCATAGTTTACCCTGTTTTGTGAATCCAGGCATATTATATAAAACGCTTCGTAGGTCCTTCCGGCAAAAAGGGAGGTGGCGTATTCCCCGGCCTTTGTGGAGGAGTTCAATTGCGGTCTGTCTCCCCATTTAATAGTAAAATACTTCCTGGCTAAGGAGGGAATAAGTGCGATCAATATGGCGGTATTTGCGCTGACCTTACACCTTTTTTTTATTTCTTCGGGCTCCGCTTCGAAAAGGCCCGCCAAGGAGCCAAATTCTTTAATCATTCTATGGGCCAGTTCGTTTGTATCCCGCCTGGGTATACAATAAAAAAGCAACAGCTCCAATACCTCATGCTCCTCAAAGGCATCTAAACCCTCTAAAATGAATCTATTCCTAACCCTACTCCTGTGACCGGCATGGATACCCATATTTTTTTACGCTCCTATACCCTTATTAATAAGGTCCCCGATACACCTTTAGTGGCATATTACCGCCATTTATAGAATTAGGGGCCCTCCCTTCTTCGATATACCTATTGTTAAATATTCAATAAAAGATTGGAAACTCCTCCCTGTATTTTCTAAATCGTGTATAGGCCGCGTAGGGAATATTTAAGCCCCCGGGCACGAATAATATTTAAGAAAGGAGGAAAGCCGTGCATACTTTGAGCCATTTACAAGAGGCCCTGCATCAAAAAGAACAGGCCCTCGTACAGTACGTAAGATATATGCGGGAGGCCCAGGATAGCCAGAACGAGGATATGGCCGCGCTATATGCGGACTTGGCTAAGGCCGAGGAAAAGCACATCGCCGTAATAAGGGATCAGGTTGCACGATGTGCAAAGGGGCAGGATACTTTAAACAAGTATCAGCAAATAAATCAATATAATTCACAACATTCCACGTATCAGGACAGCCCCGAACAGCTTAGTAATTAGTAATTTAGTAGTTGAAAATTGAAGGCGGAAATAGGTATTGGGCCGTCCGGAACTGAGTTTATACCCGCAGCCCCACGCTTGCTCCATGGGATACGAAGCTATGCTTATAAATGGGAAATGGGATGTGGGAGGTGGGAGGTGGGAG